>PNJV01000001.1 GCA_013822085.1 Isosphaera sp.
CCACCGGCCATCCATTGCTCGCGCGCGGCCGGAGTCCCCCAGCCCGGCTCAGCGCGGGGACGCGGCGCGGATGAACGCCGCAGCGTCACGCTTGAATTTCTCAAGCTCCGAGAGCCGGATGTACATCATGTGCCCGGCCTTGTACCACGCCCGCGAGACGTTGCCCGCAAGCGACGGGTCCAGCCCCAGATGGTCGGCGGTGTACGCCGAGGCGAAGTACGGCGTGGCCATGTCGAAGTACCCCCCCATCACCAGCACCTTCAGGTGCGGGTTGCTGGTCATGGCCGCGCGCAGGGCCTCTCGGTTGCTCGCGTAGCGGTTCTCGGCGGCCCCGTAGTTCCACGGCTGCACCGCCCCGGTGAGGATCTCGTACTCCAGGTCGCTCTGGTGCCCCAGCTCGGCCCGCACGTAGTGGTTGAACGTCGCCGTGAACGGCCCCTGGATGATCGAGTAGCTCGGGTCGTAGTCGTACCTGTCGCCGGTCCGGACCCGGTCGATGCCCTTGTACCGGCTGTCGAACCGCCCCACCGTCCGCCCCTCGTCGCGCAGCAGCTCCTTGGCAAAGCCCGAGATCGGCACCCGCAGGTTGCTCTGGAGGATGTACCCAGCCGAGAGCCCCGTCAGCCGGGCGAGCTTCCGGGCCGTCTGCTCCTGGGCCTCCTGGCTGAGGCCCGAGCCCTGCGCCAGGGCCGCGGCGTACTCGGTGAGCGCAAACCGCTCCGACTCGCGCAGGGCTGTGTCCAGGTCCCGCTGGAGGTCCTCCCCCAGCTTCTTGTGGTGCCACGCCGTGGCGGTGTACGTCGGCAGGTACAGCGTGTAGGGCAGGTCGTTGTTGTCGTCGAACCGCAGCGTGGCAAAGTCGATCGCCGGCGAGACGAACAGGATCCCGTTGAGCTCCACGCCCATCCCCTGGAGCGACCGCGCCAGCCCCGCCCCGCGCACGCCGCCGTAGCTCTCGCCGCACAGGAACTTGGGCGAGAGCCATCGGTTGTGCCTGCCCAGGTAGATCCGGATGAACTCGGCCACCGCCTCGATGTCCTCCTGGAGCCCGTGGTACGCCTTGGCATCCTCGGGCTTGACCGCCCGGCTGTACCCGGTGCTGACCGGGTCGATGAAGACCAGGTCGGCCACGTCCAGCCAGCTGTGCTCGTTGCTGACCAGCTTGCCCGGCGGGGGCAGCATCTCGCCCTCGGGCCCGTAGAGCACCCGGCGCGGCCCCAGCGCCCCCATGTGCAGCCACACCGAGCTGGACCCGGGCCCGCCGTTGAAGGCGAACACGACCGGCCGCGTCGCCGGGTCGCGCACGCCCTGGCGCGTGTAGGCGATGTAGAACACATTGGCCTTGGCCTCCCCCTTGGCGTCAAAGAGCGGGAGCGTGCCGGCGACCGACTGGTAGTCCACGCGCTCGCCACCGATCTGCACCGAGCTGTGTGTCACGCTCGGCTCCCGCTCGATCCTTACCAGCGGCGCCACCGCGCCCTCGAGCTGGGCTGCACCAGCGGCCTTGCTCTCGGCGCCCGGCTGCGCGGGCGACACAGGCGCAGGGGGCGCAGGGGGTGCGGGGGGTGCGGGGGGTGCGGGGGGCGGGGGGGATGGGGGAGCGGGCTGCGGTGCTGTCGGCGGGGCCTCGCTCGGCGGCTGGGCCTGGAGCGCGCGCCCGGCGCCGAGCAGCGCCAACGAGAACGCCAAGGCAGTCACAACGCCGGTCACGATCCGCTGATGCATGCGCTCGCTCCCACACCGGCCCGCCCGGTCGCTGAGGCGTCAGCGGCCGCGCTGGGGGTGGCACAACCAGTGTACAGCTCGCCCGTGCGCGGTGCACGGAAACCCGCCGCAGGGGCCCGAGAACACGACCGGGAGCGTCCCAAGCGCCCCTCAGCGGGCGGGGGCGTGTCAGCCGGCGCTGTGCGGGGCCTGCTGCCGGGCGCGGCCCGCGGTCAGCAGGTGCTGGCAGCCGCGGGGGGAGGAAGCTACTCGATCGCGGGCGGGGTGCTCTCAGCGGGGAACGTCGGGGTGGTGGTGTAGACGTTGTCCTCGCGCGTGCCGGGGTTGCCGTCAGCACCAACGGAGTAGAAGTACGGCCGGCGGTTGATCGTGATGCCCTCGTCGGAGTCGCCGATCCAGCCCGCCTGACGGTTGGCGTCGATCGGGCTAAAGGGCCAGGCGGCGCGGCTGAACAGAGCCGTGGCCCGGAGCGGCTGGACGCCCTGGGTGTCGGCACGGCCGAGCACGCGCAGGTCCCTGGCCTGCCTGGTAACGGCCGAGGGCGTCGCCGCGGCCCCGGTGGTGCGCGGGTTGAACCGGAAGAACGGGCCGTAGCCGCCGTCGAAGGCCGGGTGCACGAAGCGGATCGGGCGGTTCCAGCCGTCCAGGACGACCGGGGCGACGAGCACGTCGGGCGTGCCGTTGGGGCGGTTGGGGTCGTCGCTGACGGGCCCGATGCTAAAGCCCGTGGCCGTGCGCTCGTTGGTGCGGTCGTCCAGCGGCAGGGTCGGGGCGGGCTCGATCGTGGCCCGCGTCACCGACGACCCAGCGATGTTCGTCAGGGTGCGCAGCAGGGCCGGGTCCGTGGCGCGGACCTGGGCCAGGAACAGGGCCAGGCTGGGCTCGGCTGGGGCCAGGTTGCGGTCGGCGGGGCTGAGCGAGGGCTCGTCGGCGCGGGCGTCGACGATGGGGAACTCGTTGCCCTGGAGGTCGGTGTAGACGCTGGGGATCGGGCGGCTGAGCGTGGCGGTGTACTCGACGACGAGGTTGTCCAGGGCCTGGATCAGGCTCTGTGTTGACTGCGTCCGCCCCGCGGAGACCACCGCGGTGCCCACCGGCAGGGCGATCGCGATCAGGATCAGGATGACCAGGACGACCACCAGGACCTCGGTCAGGGTGAAGGCGCCCCGTGCGCGGGCGCTGCGTGAGTGACGCTGGCCGAGGCGGAGGGGCGCGGGCGTGGGTCGCATCAGGGGCTCCGAGGTCGGCCGGTGGTGCCTGGGCGCTGCGACGCCCGCGGCGGTGGTAACTAGGGGCGGTGGTGACAAGGGTCGATACGAGGCTGGGGCCTGGACGGTTTCTGATTGGCGTGTGAAGCTCAGGAGGAGGGCGCATCCGGGCTAGAGGGGGAGCTCGGCCTGGGGGGTGCTGCGGGGGGCTGGCGGTGGGCCAGGTCCATGCCGGGCCCAGCGATGGTCGGGGCGATGGGCGCGGCGGCGTTGCGGACGGGCTGGTAGGGCTGGGGGCGCGGCTGGAGGCTGGGCAGCTGAGCGCCGCGCGCGACGGCGTTCATCACGTCCTGGTTGAGCAGGCCGCGGTTGGCGTAGTCGAAGATTTTGGGGGAGGGCACGGCCTGGACGCGGAAGATGTCGTCGGTGATGCGTCGGCGGATGGCGGCGTTGGTCTCCTGGAAGATGCGGGAGCCCTCGCGCTTGTACTCGATGCGCGGGTCCTGCTGGCTAAAGGCGCGGAAGCCGATGGTGTCGCGGAGCTGGTCCATGGCGTAGAGGTGGCTCTTCCAGGCGTCGTCGAGGGCGTTGAGCATGACGGAGCGCTCGAAGTAGATCAGCTCGGTGCGCAGCTCGTTCTCGACGGCCGTGGCGATGGCGGCGGCGCGCTGGGGCTGGCGGAGGTGGCGGAGCTCCTCGGGCAGGGGCTCGTGGAAGCGGCTGACCCAGTGCGCGGCCAGCTCGTCGTCGGTGGCCAGGGCCGTGGCGTGGGCGATCTGGCGCTCGAGCGCGTCGGACTCGACAAAGCCGCGGACGAGGTCGCGCAGCGCCTGGCTGGACTTGGCCGGCCCCATGGCAAAGAGCTGCTCGACGGTCCAGCCGGCCCCGAAGCGCGTGTTGGCCCAGCGGACCAGGTGGCTCATGGCTGCGCGCGGGTCCTGGCGCGACAGGAGCATCACCGAGCTCATGACCATCGAGGCGGGGACCTCGATCTCGCGGGCGCGGTAGAGCTTCTGGGTCTCGCTCAGGACCATCGGCGCAGCGGCCTGGGGCCCGCCGTTGGCGACGGCGGCGGCGACGGCCTCCGGGTCGAGGGTGACGCCGAACTTGCGTTTGGCCCACTCGCAGAAGCGCGCAGCGCCGTAGCCCGGGGCCAGGTACGCGGCCACGGGCGTGAGGTCCAGGGCCTCGAGGCGCTGGCGCGCCGCGTCGGTGATCAGCCCCTCGATGCGCGGCCGGCTGTCCTGCGAGAGGCCGGCCAGGTCCTCGGGGTTGAGCTCGACGCCGAAGCGGTCGCGGGCCCAGCGGGCCAGGCCCTGGGCGTCGACGGTGCCCGGGCCGTGCTCGCCCTCGGGCTCGGGGAGGAACTCGGTGATGGCCATGCGCACGGCGTCGGCGACCTCGTCGACGGCGTCGCGGCGGACGCGCTGGATCATCTCGTCCTGGGCCAGGCCGGCCAGGCGCTTGGGGGAGATGGCCACGTCGAGGGTCTGCTTGGCGTAGTCGGCGGCGCAGCGCGCCGGGTAGTCCGGGGTCAGGTAGTCCTCGACGGCGTCGGAGACCGCGTCGGAGATGAACTCGAAGGCCAGGCCCTTGAGGTCGCGGCCCTCCAGGACGCGCTGGCGCAGGCCGTAGAAGGAGCGGCGCTGGTGCTCCATGACCTCGTCGTACTCGAGGATGGTCTTGCGGCGCTGGAAGTTGGTCTCTTCGACCTTGCGCTGGGCGTTCTCGACCGAGCGCGAGAGCATCGGGTTCTCGATGGCCACGCCCTCGCGCATGCCCAGGCGGGCCAGGAGGCGCAGCATGGCCTCGCCGGCGAAGAGCTTCATCAGGTCGTCTTCCATCGAGACGTAGAAGCGCGAGGAGCCCTTGTCGCCCTGGCGGCCGGAGCGGCCGCGCAGCTGGTTGTCGATCCGGCGGGACTCGTGCCGCTCGGTGCCCAGCACGTGCAGGCCGCCCATGTCCTCGATGGAGCTGAACCAGCGCAGCCGGTGGAGGAGCGAGCGCCCGGCCTGGTCGAGCATCTGGCGGAGGCGGTCGGGGTCGGCGCGGTCGATCTTGGCTGGGTCCTGGTCGGTCCAGCGCATGGCCCAGGCGCGCAGCAGGCGGAGCTCCAGGTCGGCAAAGGGCAGCTCGTCGGTCTCCCGGCGTGGGGCCTCCAGCTCGGCGGGGGCGATCTTGCGGTAGGCGGCCTGGCGGAGCTGCTCGTCGGTCCAGTCCGGGGCGATCTCGCGCGGGCACAGGCCCCGGCGGAGCCAGTGGTCGAGCAGGGCGGCCCTGGAGAGCGGGCCGAGCTTGATGTCGGTGCCGCGGCCGGCCATGTTGGTGGCGATCATCACGGCGCCCAGCTGCCCGGCCGACTCGATGATGTGGGCCTCGCGCTCGTGCTGCTTGGCGTTGAGGACCTCGTGGCGGATCTGGTGGCGTGCCGAGAGCAGGCGCGAGAGGGTCTCGCTCTTGTCGACGCTGGTGGTGCCGACCAGCACGGGGCGTCCGGCGTCGTGGAAGGCCTTGATCTCGTCGAGGATGGCCTCCCACTTGTCCTTCTGCGAGATGAAGACCAGGTCGTTGCGGTCGGAGCGGGAGACGGGCCGGTTGGTGGGGATGGCCACGACGTCGAGCTTGTAGATGTCGTAGAACTCTTGGGCCTCGGTGTCGGCCGTCCCGGTCATGCCGGCCAGCCGCTGGTACATCTTGAAGAAGTTCTGGATGGTCACGGTGGCGACGGTCTGGGTCTCGTCGCGGATGGGGACGGCTTCCTTGGTCTCGCAGGCTTGGTGGAGCCCGTCGCTCCACTGGCGGCCGACCATGGGCCTGCCGGTGTTGGCGTCGACGATGACGATCGAGGGCTCGCGCTGGCCGGTGTTGGGGTTGGGCGAGTCGGCCACGACGTAGTCGCGGTCGCGCTGGTACACGGCGTGGGCGCGCAGCGCCTGCTCGAGCAGGTGCGGCAGGTCGGTGTTGTCGCCGACGTAGAACGAGCCGACCCCGGCCACCCGCTGGGCCTCGGCGATGCCGGCGTGGGTCAGGTGGACCTGCTTGCGCTCCGGGTGGGTCTCGAAGTACTGCGTGAAGCGGTTGCGCTCGGCCAGGAGGCGGGGCAGGTCGGCGCGGGCGGCGGCCAGGCGCTGCTGGAGCTCGGGGACCTTGGCCCGGTCGGCGGCGTTGCGGATGTCGCCCTCGAGGCCCTTGATCAGCCGGCGGCAGGCCTCGTGCTTGTCCTCGGCGTCCTGCCAGGGCTGCTGCTTCTGGACCAGGTGGCGGGCCAGCTGGTCGGCCAGCTCGTAGCGCGGGCGGTGGTCGTGGGCCTGGCCCGAGATGATCAGCGGCGTGCGGGCCTCGTCGATGAGGATCGAGTCCACCTCGTCGACGATGGCGAACTCGCGCCGCTTCTGGACCTGGGAGTCGGCGGTGCGCTTCATGTTGTCGCGCAGGTAGTCGAAGCCGAACTCCGAGGTGGTGCCGTAGACCACGTCGCACCGGTACATCTGCCGCTTGGTGTCCTCGGGCTGCATGTGCTGGGGGTGGATGGCCCCCACCGTCAGGCCCAGGGCGTGGAAGAAGGGGAACGTCCAGTCGCGGTCGCGCTGGACGAGGTAGTCGTTGACCGTCACGACGTGGACCCGCACGCGCTGGGCGCAGGCCAGGTAGCAGGCCAGCGGGGCGACGATCGTCTTGCCCTCGCCGGTCTTCATCTCGGCGATGCGGCCCTGGTAAAGCACCATGGCGCCGATGAGCTGCACGTCGAAGGGCCGGGCGCGGAAGGGCGGGCGCGACTCGGGGTACAGGCCGCGGACTTCCTCGTAGAGCTCGGCGGGGATGTCCACCTGACGCCAGCCGGGCACCGGGGCCGAGCAGCCGCGGAAGGGGCCCTCGGGCGCAGCCTCCGGCGTGGCCTCGATCTGGGCCTTGACGGCGGCGTAGTGCTGCTGACCCTGGGCCGAGAGCCGGGCCGGGTCGAACTGCGTCGCTGGGTTGAAGATGTTGCGGATGCCCACGGCCCGGTCCATGGCCTCGCGGGCGATGGCGAAGGACTCGACCAGCAGGTCGTCGGCGGGGGTGCCGGCGTCGATGCGCTCGCGCAGCGAGTGGATGTGCTCGCGGATCTGGGCGTCGGTGAGCGCGCGGGCCTGCGGCTCGAGGGCGTTGATCGCCTCGACGCGCTGCGTGTACTTCTTGACGAACCGGTCGTTGCGGCTGCCCAGGAAGTAGTTGAGGATCGGGCCGACCAGCGGGATGTCGTGCTTGGACATAGGGGTGCTCTGGCTCGGCGGAGAACGCCGGGTGTGCACGCGGCGGGTCGGCGGCGTGCGGTCAGGGCGGGGAACAGGGCGGGGTGAATGAGAGAATGGATCACGGGACGGGGGCTGGGGGGGTGGGGGCTGGGGGCTGGGGGGGGTGGGGGCCGCGTGCGCCCGCGGGGCACGCTGAGCGTGACCGATCGCCGCAGCGCTGGCGGCGGGGAGGGGTCGGCGCCGGAGCGCGCGTGGGGGTCTGGACGCCGCGGGGTCAGGCGCGCGCCGGCGGGGGCAGGTCGAGCGTGTGAGGAGAGAGCTGCGCAGCGGCTTGCGGCGCGGGCTTGCGGAGGGGGCCGGTCCTGCAAGGCAGGGCGCCCGGGGAGCCGGGTTGGGGCCGGGGCTCAGGGTGCGACGCGCGGGCGTGGCGGGCCAGGGGGCGGTGCCGCGGCGCAGCGTGCTCGCACTGGGCGCGGTGAGCCGGCGCGGCGCCGTGGGGGTCGCTGGGGGGTGCGCTGGCAAGGGCCACCGCGGCGTGGCGCGGCGCCAGCGAGAGCACCAGGGTCACGAGCACAAGAAAGGCCACGCCGGAGCGAGCCGGGCGCGTCGCCCACGGGGCTGAGAGGTTGACGAGCAGGTCGGGCATTGACGGCACAGCTGGCAGCGGGCCCGACGGTCGCCGGGCACGGGCCGGTTCGCGGCCGTCGGGATCATATCGGTCGGCGGGCACGCGGGGCTGGCGGAGTCGCCCCGAGGTTGCGCGTGGCCGTGCGCACTGGCGCGGGCTCGGGCTCCTGAGATCGGGAGGTGTTGGGGGATGCCGGGGGCGCTGCGTTGCGCGGCGCTGTCCGGGCTGAGTGCGGCGCCGGCCGGGTGCGGGGGTGACGCGCGGCAATCGACAAAGGGTCCCGGCGCGGGGGCGTGATGAGAATCTCTCGACGGAAACCTCAGCGGGGTCCGATAGGGTGTGTGCTCGCGTGGGCGCGCCGCCGCAGTGTGGCCGGGGCGTTCCGCGGTCGATGGGGATCAACTATGGTCGCGCTGCGCAACATCCTTCCGACGACGCGGGCCTCGCTGACGCACAAGTTTGTGGTGGGCGGGATCGAGGGGTACCTGACCATCGGGCTGCACCCGGACGGGCGTCCGGGCGAGATCTTCATCAAGGTGTCCAAGGAGGGCTCGACGATCTCCGGGCTGTGCCAGGCGTTCTGCCGGGCGTTCTCGCTGGCGTTGCAGTACGGGCTGAGCGTCGAGGACGCTGTGTCGCGTTTCCGCGGGATGCGCTTCGAGCCGATGGGGGCCACGAACAACGCGCAGATCCCGGAGGCGTCGAGCATCGTGGACTACGTGGCGCGGTACCTTGAGCAGCAGCACAAGCTGGGGTCATTTGTGGGCGTTGCCCGGGACGTCGGGGGCGCTGGCGGCGTTCGCGGCCGGGCGGTCCTGGTCTGAGGCTGGCAGCGGGACGAGCGCAAAGGGGTCGCCCAGTGCGGTCGTCGGGGGCGTTGGGGTAACGGGGTTCACGGGCCCGGGCTTGGTCGAGTAGAGCCAGAAGCGGTACCCCAGCGGCGTCCAGCCGAAGCGCGGCTGGTGGAGGCCGGCCCGCTGGGCCATGTGCACGGCCTCGGCGCGAGTGAAACCGGCGCGGACGGAGGCCCTGGCGTCGTGCCGGACGATGTGCGGCGCGCCCAGGGTCGTGGCCCAGGCGCCGGCCATGGCCAGCGGGGACCGGAGGAGGTCGTTCCAGACCACGCCGTGGCGCGCGACGCGGTCCATCTGCCGGAGGGTGTTCATGGCGTCGATGTCGGCGAGGTGGTGCAGGAAGAGGCCGGCGTGTGCGTAGTCGAAGCTGGCCGGGCCGAAGGTCTGGCTGATGGCCAGCGCGTCGCAGGAGAGGAGTCGCACGCCCGCGCGGACGCTCTCGGGCTCGGGGGCCAGGCGCTGCTGGGCCAGTTCGAGCGTGGTGGGGTGGATGTCCACGCCGAGGACGCGCAGGTCGTAGCCGCGGGCCAGCGCCCAGCGCCGGGCGGCGATGGGCAGGTCGGCGGCGCCGGTGGCCACGTCGAGCAGGGTGATCGGGCGCCGGGCCGGTGCGCCCTTGGCCGAGGCGGGCCAGGCGCCCGACCAGGCGTCGAGCCGGCCCAGCAGGGCCCGGACGCCGCCGGCCCAGCGGTTGACGGCCTGGATGAACCGCAGGGCGCCCCCGAGCTGGGCCCGGTCCACGTCCGGGCGGTCCATGATCTCGGGCGTGAGCGTGCGGGGCATGGGGCACAGTAGCGGCGGCGGGCGCGTCGCTAGGCTTGGCCATGAGCATCGGCGGAACCAGCGGGCGCGCCCCCGGCGCGGAGGGCGGGGGCCGGGTGACGGTCGCGGGGCTGCACAGGATGACCCGGCGCGGGGACCGCTTCGCGTGCCTGACGTGCTACGACGCCACGTGCGCCAGGTGGCTTGCGCGGGCCGGCGTGCACGTGCTGCTGGTCGGGGACACCGCGGCGGAGATGGTGCTCGGGCACGCCAGGACGATCGACATGCCGCTGGAGGTGCTCCTTGCGCTGACGGCCGGCGTGCGTCGCGGGGCCGAGCGGGCCGGGGCCGGCTCGGTCGTGCCCCTGATCATGGGGGACATGCCGTTCATGTCGTATCACCTGAGCGAGGACGCGGCGGTGTCCAACGCGGCGCGGTTCATGCTCGAAGGGCGCGCCGACGTGGTGAAGCTGGAGGTCGACGCGGCGCACGCCGGGCTGGTGCGTCGGCTGACGCGCGCCGGGGTGCCGGTGTGCGCCCACGTGGGGAGCCGGCCGCAGCGGGCGGCGCTGAGCGGGGGCTATTCGGCGGCCGGGCGGACGGAGGCCGAGGCCGAAGCGGTGGTGGGCGCGGCCCGGGCGATGCTCGACGCCGGGGCGGTGATGCTGCTTGTCGAGGCGGTCCCCGACGGCGTGGCCGAGCGTGTGGTCGGGGCCGCTGAGGCGGCCGGTGGCGTGCCGGTGATCGGGATCGGCGCGGGGCCCTCGCCGCGCGGGCAGGTGCTGGTCATGCACGACGTGCTGGGGCTGACCGACCGGGCGCCGGCGTTCGCTGAGCCGCTGGCCGCTCTTGGGCCGCTGATGGAGGGCGCGGCGCGCCAGTGGGTCCAGGCGGTGGTGCTCGGGAACGTCAAGGCGTCGCCGTACACGGCCAAGGCCCCCGAGGCGTCATGAGGGCGGCGGGCCGGACGCGGGCGCGGCCGGGGCGTTGGGCGGGTCAAGAGGCCGGATCGCAACGACGACCGGGGTGCCGGGCGGGGGCGTGGTGGCTGGGTCGGCGATCCACACGGGTGTGTCCAGGGCGGTCTCCGGGCTCAGGACGGTCCTCCAGGCGACGGCCTCGTCGCCGAAGGTGGTCAGGCCGATGAGCGTGCCGGCGGCCTGCGCGGCGTAGTAGGTGACCGCGGCGCCGGAGGTTGGGTCGGTGGACGTGGCGGTCTTGGAGCCGGCGAAGACGAAATCGCCCGGGTTCATGGCGGGTCGATGGCCGGTCGCTTTGTCCCTGATCCAGGCCGACGGGGGCGCGGAGCTGCGCGAGCCGTCGGGGGCCGCCCACTCGAAGGTGACGGCCAGGGCCGGGCCCGAGGGGGGCGTTCGGGCGATGCCGCTGGGGCGCTGGGCCACCGAGCCGGGTGCGCCCGGCGTCAGGCCCAGGAGCAGGAGCGCAGCGTGCACGTGCTCGGCCCGAGCCCGGGAGAGGACCAGGGCCTCGTGCTCGCGGGTGTTGGGCGTGCAGGCGATGACCTCCAGGAAGACCAGCGGGGTCTCGGGGTCGAGCGGGCGGGCCTCGACGGTGGCGTCGAACTCGACGCGGCGGGCGGCCAGGTCCACACGGACGTGTGGGAACGCCTCGACGGGCCCGGCGGGGCGCTTGGCGGGGCCGGGCAGCGCGTCGGGCGCGGCCGGCGACGGCGCGGCCGGTGGCGGCGCGGGGGGCGTGGCGGATGCGTGGAGCGGGTCGGCGGGCGTGGTGATGGCCGCCCAGAGCGTGAGCGTGCCGAGCAAGAGCATCTGTGGCGCGGGTGTCATGAGGCGGGTCCGGTGCTGGGCCGGGCGGCCGGGCCCTGGGCGCCCGGGAGCGACAGGACGAGGCGCTGGAAGTGCTCGCCGCGGCGTTCGAAGTGCTCGTACTGGTCCCACGAGGCGCAGGCCGGGGAGAGGAGCAGGTCGTGATCGCCCGCCATGCGCTCGGTGGCCAGGCGCACGGCGCAGGCCAGGTCGCCGGCCAGGAACGAGCGCCCCGGGGCGAGCGCGGCGGCGGCGGCGTGGATGGCGGGGCCGGTGTGGCCGACGCAGTACAGGCCCGCGGTGACCGCGGCCAGCTGGGCCACGCCTGAGAGGTCGGAGCGCTTGTCGTAGCCGCCGACGATCAGGTGGACGTGCGCGGTGGAGCCGTTGTCGGGGCGGGCCAGGGCCGAGAGCGCGCGCAGGCAGGCGTCGGGCGTGGTGCACTTGCTGTCGTTGAAGAATCGCTGCGAGCCGCGGCGGGCGACCAGGGCCAGGCGGTGATCGAGGCCCGGGAAGCCGGCCAGGGCGTGGGCCAGCGCCGCGGGGGGCGCGTCGGGTGCCAGCGCGGACGCCGCCAGCAGGGCCTGGTGCGCGTTGGCCCGGTTGTGCGCGCCGGGGACCACCAGCGGCCCGGGGTACGGGTGGTCGCGCGAGAGCGTGCGTGTCACGCCGGGGGGTGTGGGCCAGTCCTGTGCGCCCGGGCCGAGGATCGCGGTGTCGCCGGCGCGTTGGCCGGCGAGGATGCGCTGCTTGCTTGCGCGGTAGTGATCGATGGAGCCGTGCCAGTCGGCGTGGTTGTCGGAGAAGTTGGTCACGACGGCGACGCGCGGCGACCACCCGCCGGCTTGGCCGATCCAGTGGAGCATGGCCGAGGAGAGTTCCAGGACGATCAGCGCGGGCGCCGCGGTGGCCTCGGGGTGGGCCAGGAGCGAGCCGCCGATGTTGCCGCCCACAGCGACCCTCAGCGAGGCGCCGGCCAGGGCGTGGGCGATCATCGCGGTCGTTGTGGACTTGCCGGCGGTGCCGGTGATGGCCACGGTGCGCGCCCGGGCGTCGTCGGGCAGCTCGCCCAGGAGCAGGAGGATCTCGGTGGTGACGGGGACGCGGCGTGCGGCAGCGGCGGCCAGGTACGGGTCGGACCACGGCGTGGGGACGGCGGGGTTGGCCACGACCAGGTCGGCGGAGGTGAAGTCGCGCTCGAGGTGGCCGCCCAGGGCGAGCGAGACGACGCCGGCGCGGACGAGCGGCTCGATTTGGGCGATGGAGCCGGCGAGCTTGTCGGGCGGGTCCTTGTCGGTGACCGTCACCCGGGCGCCGCGCGCGGCCAGGAAGCGGACCACGCCCACGCCGCCGCCGAAGCGGCCGAGCCCCATGACGGTCACGCGTTGGCCGGCGTAGTCAGGCATGGGCGAGCCGCGGCGGGACGGCCTGGGCGGGGTGCGGCGGCGCGATCAGGCTCAGCAGCCTGCGGCGGAGGGCCCTGGCCACGGGGCCGGGGGCCTCGGGGACGGCGCGGCCGTCAATGACACCTACGGAGGTGACCATCGTGGTGGTTCCGATGAGGATGATCTCGCGGGCCGAGTGCAGCTCGTGGGCGTGGACGGGCCGAGCGCGGAGCCTGGGCTCGGCCTGGTGGAGCAGGCGCAGCGTGACGCCCTCCAGGGCGGGCGCGGCGGTCAGGTCAGGTGTGGACAGCGCGCGGGCGTCGAGCGGGTCGGCGGCGTCGTTTGGGCCGGCGGGGTCGGCGTGGGCCAGGATCACGTTCGTGTGCGTTCCTTCGGAGACGAGCGCGCCGCCGGGGGTGGGGCGGAGCAGGATCGCCTCGTCGGCGCGGTGGCGGTGGTGGGCGTCGATCGCGGCCAGGACGTTGGCCAGGAGGGAGGTGGACTTGATCGAGCCCAGGGACCAGCGGGTGTCGGGCGCGGTGGCGGCGGCCTTGACCGGGGGCGCAGCGGCCGGAGAGAAATCGATGGGGGGCAGCGGCGTGGCGTATCCAAAGACGGTCGGGCGCAGCGCCGCCGCGGGCACGCGTGCCCGGGCGGGGCCCCGGGAGAGGTCCGGCGTGCCGCGCGAGACCTGCCAGTAAACGAACGCGTCGCGCAGGGCGTTGGCGGCCAGCAGCGCGCCGGTGAGGGGTCCGAGGAGGGCGGGGTCCCAGTCCAGGCCGCAGGCGGCCAGGCCGCGGGCCAGCCGCTCGGCGTGGAGCCCAAGGCCGATGATCCGCGGCGGGGCGTCGGGCGGGTCCGAGGGGTGGCCAAAGGCGCGCAGGCCCTCGTAGAGGGCGTCGCCGAAGAGGAAGCCGCGGTCGAACGGGGAGACCGCGGCGCGGGAATGCTCGACCAGTTCGCCGTTGAGGTGGACCAGCACGGCTGAGCGTAGACGGCGCGGGCGGGCGCGTCGCGCGCGGGCGCACTACGCTGGGCTGCGATGGACCTATTTTGCTACCGAGAGGGCAGGCTGTGGTGCGAGGGGGTGGCCGCCGACGAGCTGGTCGGCCGGTACGGAACGCCCACGTATGTGTACAGCCACGGGACGCTGGTGCACCACCTTGAGGAGCTGACGCGCGGCTTTGCGCCCGTGGACCCGTTCGTGTGCTTCAGCGTCAAGTCGTGCCCGAACGTGCACGTGCTCCGGGCGCTGGTCGAGCGCGGGGCGGGGATGGACGTGGTGTCGCTTGGGGAGATGCACCGGGCGCTGGCCGCCGGGTGCCCGCCGGAGCGGATCGTCTTTGCCGGCGTGGGCAAGGACGACGCCGAGCTGCGCGCGGCCCTGCTGGGCAGCACCGACCCGGCGTATGCGGGTCCCCCCAGGCCGATCGCGATGATCAACGCCGAGAGCGCCGCGGAGGTGGACCGGATCTCGCGGGTGGCGGCCGGGCTGGGGGTTCGCGCGGGGGTGGCGGTGCGGGTCAACCCGCTGGTGGAGGCGGGCGGGCACGCGTACATCAAGACGGCCACGCACGCGTCCAAGTTCGGGGTCACGTTCGACCAGTGCGCCCAGATCGCCGCGGCCCACAGGGGCAGCCCCAGCGTGTGGGTGCGCGGCGTGCACGTGCACATCGGCTCATCGATCGCCACAGCGGACCCGTACGAGGAGGCGATCAGGCGCGTCGTTGGCCTGGTCGAGCGGCTCGGGTCCGAGGGCACGGCGATCGACCACGTGGACATCGGCGGGGGCTTCGCGGCCGACTACACCACCGGCCAGGCCCCGGCGGTCCCGACCTACGCCCAGCGGGTGGTGCCGCTGCTGCTGCCGCTGCGCCGGCGCGGCGTGCGTGTGATGCTCGAGCCCGGGCGGATGATCGCGGGCAACAGCGGCGTGCTCCTGGTCCGGGTGCTGTACGTCAAACGCTCGCCCGAGAAGACGTTCGTGATCTGCGACGCGGGGATGAACGCGCTGCTGCGGCCGGCGTTGTACGACGCGTTCCACTTCGTCTGGCCGGCGCGCGTGGGGCCGGAGCACACGCCCGCCCGGCGGGAGCGTGCGCCGGAGATGCCCGGGCTCGTCAGCGTGGACGTGGTCGGCCCGCTGTGCGAGAGCGGGGACTTCCTGGCGCGCGACCGCGCGCTGCCGCCCGTCGAGCCCGGCGACGTGCTGGCGGTCTTCACCGCGGGGGCCTACGGCATGAGCATGGCCAACCGGTACAACAGCCGCGGCCTGCCCGCTGAGGTGATGGTCTCGGGCGAGTCGTCGCGCCTGGTGCGTCGGCGGGAGACCATCGACGACGTGATCGCGCACGAGCTGGGCGCCGGCTGACCCGCGGGGCGTCAGGCGTCGGCCGCGGCGACGGCCCGGGCCAGGTGCTCGGGGCTGGTGGTGCCGATGACGGCGGCGGTGACGCCGGGGGTGCGCAGCGCCGCCCGCAAGGAAGAAAGAGGGTCGGCGTGCCCCGAGGCGAGCGGCCGCTTGGCCAGCACGCCGACGCCGCGCGCCGCGGCGCGTGCCGCGATCGCGGCCATCGACAGGTCGTGGCTGTTGAGCGTGAGCATGACGACGTCGCAGCGCTCCACGGCCAGCTCGGCGCCGCCCGGCGATCCGACCGAGGCCCCCACCAGCCCGACCAGGCCGCGCGCTTGGAGCGAGCGGAGCGCCGCGATCGCTTGGCCGTCCCTGAGCACGGCGGCGTCGGGGGACGATGACGCGAAGTGCAGCAGGGCCAGGTCCAGGCGATCGACGCGGAGGCGTTCGAGGCTGCCTTCGACGCTGCGCTGAACGTGCGCTGGCGAGAAGTCCCACGTGGAGCCCGCCGACGTTGGGTCGAAGGTCTCGCCGGCCTTGGTGCACAGGAACCAGCGGTCGCGCGGCCCGGCCATGGGCAGGAGCTGGCCCAGCCGCGACTCGCTGGTGCCGTACGCCGGGGCGGTGTCGATCAGCCGCACGCCCAGCGCCGCGGCCGTGCGCAGCAGGGCGAGCGCGTCTTCGTCGGTGGGGATGACGGCGGGAGCCGCCAGGCGCAGCGCAGCGGTGCGGCCGAGCTTGACGGTCCCCAGGCCGATGGGCGGGAGCTGGACGCCGCTGCTGCCGAGCGGGCGTGGCGTCACGGCGTGGGCTCCTGGTCCCAGGGCGGGGTGCCCAGCGGCGGCGAGCAGACCGGCCCGCTGCGGGTCGCACGCGGCGAGGTCGGGCCCGCTGGGGGAGCGCAGGGCCAGTGCGCTGGCCAGGACGCGCTCGGCCACGAGCGGGGCAAAGGCCAGCTTGGTGGGCCAGACCGTCAGGAGGCGCTTGTGGGCGGTGATGGTCGGCTCGTCGGGGCGCGAGCCGTCGGGTGTGAACCCCTCGGCGCGGTCGATCGTGCCGGTCCGCAGGCGCAGGCCGGACAGATCGAGCCAGGGCAGGCAGGCGTGCAGCTCGCGGCGGGCTGTGTCGGCGTGTTCTTGGGCCGGCCGGCCCACGCCGTGCTCTGCCAGCGTGCCGCCGAGGCACCAGACGCGCTGGCCGGTGGCGCGCGTGGCCGTTGTGACGGTCAGTCGCGGGGTGGTGCCCATGCCGATGCAGTGCCCGTGCACGTCGGCGGGTGCGTCGAAGGCCATGACCATGTGCAGGGGGCGGCGCTGCATCCGCGGGGGGTCGGGGACCGGCGGGGCGCACGCGTCGAGCAGGGCCGGGTTGCCCGCGCCCGCTGCCAGGACGATCAGGCCGGCGCGGACGCTGGCCGATCGGCCGAGGTGATCGACGACGACGACGGCGCCGGACTCGGGATCGATCGAGGCGACGCGGTCGATCAGCCCTAGGGCCGGGGCGTGGGCGCGGGCCAGCTCGGCGATGACGCTGGGCACGTCGACGATCGGCTCGGGCACGGCGTAGGCGTGGACGCCCGCCGGCGAGCCGGCCAGCCACGCGGGCCTGCGCTGGCCGGAGAGCCTGTCCACGCCGGCGCGCAGGGCCGCGCCCGCTGCCGCTGCAAAGACCCGGGAACCGAGGCCCGGCGTGGTCCACATGATCTGGTGATCACTCAGGGTGCGTGCACCGGGGAGCGGCACCGGCCCGCGGCCGGCCAGGGCGTCGCGCCACAGCCCCGGCATGGGCGCGATGGCCCGCGCGGCGCGCCCGGCGGCACGGCCGAGCGTGTACTTGACCCCGCCGTGGATGATGCCCTGGCTCCAGAGCGTCTGCCCCGCGCCCAGCGGCCCGCGCGAGAGCAGGGCCGCGCCCAGGCCCTGGTTGCGGAGCCTGGCCAGGGCCCACAGCCCCGCGATGCCCCCGCCGAGGATCAGCGCGTCGCAGCGGAGATCGGTCATGTGGGGCGAGCCCGCGTGGGCCGGTCACACACCGAGCAGCATCCGCTCGGGGTGCTCCACGGCGTTCTTGACGGCGACGAGGAACTGCACGGCCTCGGCCCCGTCGAGCAGCCGGTGGTCGTAGGAGAGCGCCAGGTACATCATCGGGCGCAGCGCGATCTGGCCGGGCGCGTCGGGGTTCTCGACCGGGCGGTTCTTGATCGTGTGCATGCCCAGGATCGCTGTCTGCGGCGGGTTGAGGATCGGCGTGGACATGAGCGAGCCGAAGATCCCGCCGTTGGTGATGGTGAAGGTGCCGCCCTGGAGGTCGTCAAGCGTGAGCTTGCCGTCGCGGGCCCGCAGGGCCAGGTCCTTGATGCCCGACTCGATCTGGGCGAAGCTCAGGGTGTCGGCGTGGCGCAGGACCGGGACGGTCAGGCCCTTGGGCGTCGAGACGGCCACGGCGACGTGCGCGCTGCCGTGGTGCTCGACCTCCGGGGCCCCGTCGGGGCCCTGGACCAGCGCGGCGTTGACCGTCGGGAACCGCGCCAGGGCCTGGGCTGCGGCGGTGACGAAGAACGACATGAACCCGAGCCCGACGCCGTGGCGCTTCTCGAAGTCTTCCTTGAAGCGCCCGCGCAGGGCCATGACGGCGGACATGTCCACCTCGTTGAAGGTGGTGAGCATCGCGGCGTTGTGCTGGGCCATGACCAGCCGCTCGGCGATCCTGGCGCGCAGGGGCGAGAGCCGCTCGCGGCGTGTGCCCTGGCTCGGCTGGGGCGTGTGCGGGCGTGGCGGCGCGGCCGGGGCCTGGCTGGGCGCGTGGGAGGTGGCGGGGGCGGTGCTGGCAACAGCGGGAGCCGCCATTGGCGCAGCTGGAGCGGGCGCGGTTGCGACCGATGCGGCGGCGGCGGGGGCTGCTGCCGCGGCCTGCCGGGCTGCCACGTGGGCCTGCACGTCCTGCTCGCGCACGCGGCCGCCGGGGCCGGTGCCGGAGATGGCCGCCAGGTCCACGCGGTGCTCGGAGGCGAGCTTGCGGGCGAGCGGCGTGGCGCGCGCGTCGTCGTGATGCTCGGGCGCTTGGGGCTGGCCGTTGGCCGGGGCCGGCTGCGCGCCCGCGGGAGCGCCGCTAGATTCTTCGATCAGCCCGACGACGGCCCCGACCTCGACCGTTTGCCCCTGGGCGGCGCCGTGGCGGAGCGTGCCCGCGGCGGGCGCGGCGATCTCGGCGGTGATCTTGTCGGTTTCGAGGTCCATGACGACCTCGTCGCGCTGCACCGGGGCGCCGTCGGGTTTGTGCCAGCGGCTCACCACGCCGGTGCGGACGCTCTCGCCCATCTCGGGAACGACGATGTTGGTCGGCATGCCTTGGCCCTCGTCAGAGGCCGACTCTAGGCCCGGCCGGGAGGGTCGCTGCGCCCGAGCGGGCGCAGCGGGTGCGCGTCGGGGTCAGGAGGGCACCGCGGCGCGCGGGGCGTGCACGCCGTTGGTCGAAGGCTGCGGCTCCTTGCCGGTGTGCAATGGGCCGATCGCGGCGGTGTAGATCGCCTCGGCCTCGCGCTTGGAGGCGCTCTTGGAGCCGACCGCCGGGGTGGCGCTGGCCGGCCGGCCGATGTACTCCAGCGCGGGGATCTTGGCCAGCTGCCTGAGCGTGTCGTCCATGTAGAGGTACGCCCCGGCGTTGCGCGGCTCTTCCTGGGCCCAGATCAGCCTGGCCGATGCGGGGTACCGGCGGACCACGCTCTGGAAGAGCTCGAGGTTGAAGGGGTAGAGCTGCTCGATGCGGACCAGGGCGGTGTCGGCCCGGCCCACGGCCTGGCGGCGCTCGGCCAGCTCGTGGTAGAGCTTGCCCGTGCACAGGATCACGCGCCGCACGCCCTCGCGCGAGGCCTCGGCGAAGCGGGGGTCGTCGAGCACGTCCTGGAAGTGCCCGGTGGTCAGCTCCTCCACGCGGCTGCTCTCGATCCTGAGCATGGCCTTGGGCGTCATGACGATCAGCGGCTTGCGGAACGGCCGCTTGACCTGCCTGCGCAGCAGGTGGAAGTGCTGGGCGCCCGTCGATGGGTAGGCGACCTGGATGTTGTCGTTGGCGCACAGGGACAAGAACCGCTCCAGGCGCGCCGAGGAGTGCTCCGGCCCGATGTGCTCGTAGCCGTGCGGGAGCAGGAGCACCAGCCCCGACCAGCGCTCCCACTTGATCTCCGCCGAGGCGATGTACTGATCGATGACGGTCTGGGCGCCGTTGGCAAAGTCGCCGAACTGGGCCTCCCAGAGCACGAGCATGTTGGGGTCGGCCAGGGAGTAGCCGTAGTCGAAGCCCATGACGGCGAACTCGCTCAGGGGCGAGTCGTAGACGCAGAATCGCGCCTGGGTCGGCCGGCCGTCGGGCCCGGGCTTGCCGGCCTCGTCGGGGCGCGCGGCCACGGCGCGGAGGTGGTTGAGGGGCACGTAGGGCGCGTCGGTGGCGGCGTCGCGCACCACGGCGTGGCGCTGCGAGAACGTGCCTCGGCGGGCGTCCTGGCCGCTGAGCCGCACGGCCACGCCCTCGAGCAGCAGCGACCCGAAGGCCAGCAGCTCGGCCTCGGCGTGCGTGACGGTGCCCTTGTCCAGGACCTTGCTGCGCGCGGCCAGCTGGCTCGCCACCTTGGGCACGGGCCGCACGCCCTCGGGCGTGTGGCCAAGGGCCCGCGCGATCTCCTCGAGCACGCCGCGGTCCACGCCGGTCGGGACCGGGCGCAGCGAGTGCTGCGACGTCATGCCCGCCCAGCGCTTGCCGGCCGGCTCGATGACCGGGTCGTGCGGCTGGGCGCGCACGGCCTGCTGGGCGCGCTCGAGGGACTGGCTCAGGCGGTCAAGCCTGCCCGTCAGCTCCGCCTGGGTGATGGCCCCGGTGGCCGTCAGCCGCTCGGCGTACGACGCCGCCACGCCGCGCTGGGCCTTGATCAGCTCGGTGAGGACCGGCTGGGTGAAGGAGGGGTCGTCCTGCTCGTTGTGCCCGTACTTGCGGTAGCAGACCATGTCCACGAAGGCGTCGAGGCCGAAGGCCTGGCGGTAGCCGGTGGCGGCCTCGCCCGCGGCCACTACGGCCTCGGGGTCCTCGCCGTTGACGTGGACCACCGGGACCTCGAAGCCCAGGGCCAGGTCGGTGCAGTACTCGGTGGACCGGCCGTCGCGCGGGACGGTGGTGAACCCGATCATGTTGTTCACGACCACGTGCACCGTGCCCCCGACGGTGTACCCCTCCAGGCGCGACATGTTGAGCGTCTCGGCGACCACGCCCTGGCCGATGACCGCCGCGTCGCCGTGCAGGAGCAGCGGCATCACCCGGCGGCGGGTCTGGGTGTCGCCGCGGAGGCGCTGCTTGGCCCGCGCCCGGCCCAGGACCACCGGCCCGACCGACTCGAGGTGGCTCGGGTTGGAGGCCATGGCCAGGTGGATCTGGCGCCCGTCGCGCAGCGTGCGCTGGCCCGAGTAGCCGCGGTGGTACTTGACGTCGCCGCCGCCGTCGGGCGAGCCGGGGATCGCCACGTCCTCGAACTCGGTGAAGACCTGCTCGTAGGTCTTGCCCATGATCGTGTTGAGGACCGTCAGCCGCCCGCGGTGGGGCATCCCCAGCACGACCTCCTCCACGCCGCCGCGCGACGCCGAGAGCAGCACCCGCTCGAGCAGCGGGATCAGCGCCTCGCCGCCCTCGATCGAGAACCGCTTCTCCGATTGGTACCGCTTCTGGAGGAACTTCTCGAACTGCTCGGCGCGCACGATCGCGTCGAATATCTCAAGCCGGTCCTCCTGCCCCAGCGACACGGACCCGCCGGGCCGCTCGACGCGCTCGATGAACCAGGCGCGCTGGGCCGGGTCGCTCAGGTGCATGAACTGCCACCCGGTGCGCCCGCAGTAGGCCGCCTCCAGCCGCTCGATCAGCGCGCCAAGCGTCAGGCCCTCCGGGGCGGGCACGCCCGCAGCGGCCGCGGCGTGGCCCACGTCCTGGCCCAGGTCGGCGCGGCTCAGGCCGTGCGCGGCGGGGTCCAGCGCGGGGGGCCGGGGGCGCTGGCGCGGCCTGCCGAACGGGTCCAGCTGCGCAGCCAGGTGCCCCTGGCTGCGGTAGGCGTCGATCAGCCCGAGCACGCCCGCGTGGGCGCGCAGCGCGTCGCTCCGGCCGGGCGCCGCCACGGCGCCGGCGGCGCGCGGGGCCGCGTCGAGCCTGGCCATGGCAAGGTCGAAGCCCGCAAAGAACGACCGCAGGTCCGGCGCCATCGCCCCGGGGGAGGCCTTGTAGAGGCGGTATTGCTCGTCCAGGTAGGCGGCGTTCCAGCCGTTGACGGCCTGCGGCGACGGGGTCGGTGTTGGTGTGGGGGCCATGCGGGGACCGTGAGTGGTGGCACCGCGCCGCGCACGCCGCGCCACAGCACCGGCGTAGTTTAGCGCCGAGGCCCCCCGCCGCGTCGGCCGGGGCGCCCGCCGCTGCGCCGGGCGGGGCGCTTAGCCGAACCGGCCCGAGACGTACTGCTCGGTCTCGGGCAGGCGCGGGTTCTGGAAGATCTCGGCCGTGGGGCCGTACTCGACCAGCCTGCCCAGGTACATGAAGGCGGTAAAGTGCGAGACGCGCGACGCCTGCTGCATGTTGTGGGTCACGATCAGCACCGTGTACCGCTCCGAGACGCGCTGGATCAGCTCCTCGACGCGCAGCGTCGAGACCGGGTCCAGGGCCGAGCAGGGCTCGTCCATCAGGAGCACCTCGGGGTCGGCGGCGATCGCGCGCGCGATGCACAGCCGCTGCTGCTGACCCCCAGACAGCCCAAGGGCGGACTGCCGCAGCCGGTCCTTGACCTCGTCCCACAGGGCCGCCCCGCGCAGGGCCCGCTCGGCCCGCTCGGCAAGCTCCGACCGCGACCGCTGCCCGTGGATGCGCAGCGGGTACACCACGTTGTCGAAGATGGACATCGGGAACGGGTTGGGCTTCTGGAAGACCATCCCCACCCGCCGACGCAGGCCGATCACGTCGGTCCCCGGCGCGTACACGTCGGATCCCTCCAGCTCCATGCGCCCCGAGACGCGCACGCCCTCGACCAGGTCGTTCATGCGGTTGACGCACCGGATCAGCGTGGACTTGCCGCACCCCGAGGGCCCGATCAGCGCCGTGACGCGGTGCCGCGGCACGGGCATGCTCACCGCGTGCAGGGCCCGCGACTTGCCGTACCACAGCGAGAAGTCCGCCGCCCGGATCACGGCCGGTTGGTCGCGGACCTGCTCGTGGGTCTGGCCGGTGACCGGCTCGCCCCGGCGGATCGCCTCGATGATGGCGTAGCCGGCGCGCGGGGCGGCGGCTGCCGCGTCGCCGGACGCGGGGCCCTGGGTGTGGCCCGGTGTGCTCATCGTGGCTTGGCCCTCGCCCTGGTGCGCCATAGGAGCAAGCGTACGGCGAGGTTGATCGTCAGGAGGAGCGCGATGAGCACCAGCACCCCCGCCCAGGCCACCTCGCGCTGCGACGGGAACGGGCTGGTGGCGTAGTCGAAGACCTGCTGGGTCAGGGACGGGAAGGGCTGGCCCAGGTCCGCCGAGATCAGCCGCGCGCCCCCCGCGGTAAAGAGCAGCGGGGCCGTCTCGCCGGCCACGCGCGCCAGGGCCAGCATCACGCCGGTGAGAGTCGGCCCGGCCGCGGCCGGCAGCACCACCCGCACGATCGTCTGCGACTTGCTGGCGCCCAGCGCAAGCGACCCGGCCCGGTACGAGTCGGGCACCAGCCGGAGCATCTCCTCGGTGGTGCGCGCGATGATCGGCGCCATGATGAACGCCAGCGCCGCCGCCCCCGCGTACGCGTTGAACCCGCCCACCGGCACCACCAGCAGCTCGTAGCCCAGGATCCCCACCACGATCGACGGCACGCCCGCCAGCACGTCGCACACGAACCGCGTCGGGCCGGCCAGCCACCGCTCGCCGGCGTACTCCGACAGGTACACGCCGGTGAGGATCCCCATCGGCACGCCCACCGCCGAGGCCATCAGCAGCAGCGCCAGCGTCCCGAGCACCGCGTGCCGCATGCCCCCGGGCGCGGCCGGGTCGCCGGTCGGGTCGCCGGTCGGGTCGGTCGTGAAGAACTCCCACGAGATCGCCCCAACGCCGCGCCAGAGGATGTACCAGAGCACCCCGGCCAGCACCGCCACGATCGCCACCGAGGCGGCGGCGCTGCCGGCGATCGCCCCCGCGCTGATCACACGCCTGATGCTCAGCCGTTGCGTCGCCATCGCGCCTCCCGCCTGCACCACGTCCCCCACGCCCAACCCCTGGCCCTCCACCTTCCGCTCACGCCACCCACCTCCACCCTCGCCCGCCGCCCTGCCGCTGGCCCGCGCCCGCGCCCGCGCCGCGCGGGCACCGCGGCGCCCTCAGTGCGCCGCCGCCGTCCGCGACGAGCCCCCCACCACCAGCGACCGGGCCGTGACGTTGAGGGCCAGCGACATCACCAGCAGGATCAGCGCCACCAGCAGCAGCGCCGACTGGTGCAGCTGGTCCGACGCCTCCTTGAACTCGTTGGCAAGCAGCGAGGCCATCGTCTGCGCCGGGGCCAGCGGCGAGGCGGCCACCTGCATGTTGTTGCCGATCACCATCGTCACCGCCATGGTCTCACCGGCGGCGCGCGCCAGCCCGAGCATCACCGCCCCGAACAGGCCCGCCCGGGCGTAGCGCATCATCCCCCACGAGCTCTGCCACCACGTCGCGCCCAGCGCCAGCGTGCCCTCGAGCTGCCCGCGCGGCACGCTGCGAAGCACGTCCCGGGCCACCGCCGTCACGATCGGGATGACCATGATGGCCAGCACCAGCCCGCCGCAGAGCATGTCCTTGCCCGTCAGGCCCACGGGGATCTCCGTGCCGTCGGCCAGGCGGGTGCGGAAGACCCACCCGGCCACCCACGTGCCGCCGGCCAGCCGCTCCATCGCCGGGTACGCGACCGTCTGGAGCCACGGCGTGAGCACCGCCAGGCCCCAGAAGCCATACGCGATCGACGGGATCGCCGCCAGGAACTCGATCATGAACGAGAGCGGCCCGGCCACCCTCAGCCGCGGCGCGATCCGCACCACAAACAGCGCAGCCCCGAGCGAGAGCGGCACGGCGATCAGCAGCGCGATCCCCGACGACACCGCCGTGCCCCAGATCGCCGGCAGGGCCCCGAACCTCGGCGGGACCTCCTCGATCTCGACCTCGCCGCCGGTGATGACGACCTCGCCGCGGGCGTCGAGGCGCGGGCGTTCGAGCGTGTTGGGCCGCCACTCCGTCTCGGTCAGGAACGAGGCCCCGAAGCGGGCCGCCGCCGGCGCGCCCGCGGTGACCAGCGTGGCCAGCAGCGCCACCAGCAGGCCCAGGATCGTCACCGCTGAGCCCCGGGCCAGCAGCCCCAGCGCCCGGTCGCCGCCGCTGCGCCGCGCCTTACTGGGCGGCAAGCGATGCGCCCTTGTACGTGAGCTGCCCGAGCGCCTCGGTCACGCGGTCCTGCACCGCCTGCGAGAGCGGCGCGTAGTGCAGCTGCTCGGCCAGGCCCTGGCCCTCCCGGACCGCCCACCGCAGGAACGTCACCAGCGAGCGGGCCCCCTCCAGGCTGCCAACGCTGCGCAGGTCCCGGTAGACCACGATGTACGAGAAGGCCGAGATCGGGTACACGCCGGCGCCGGGGCGGTCCCAGAGGTTCACGGTCAGGCTGTCGCGCATCGCGTCGGCAGCGGACTCGGCGGCGCTGGCGATCGACCCGGGCGTGGGCAGCACCATCGCCCCGTCGCGGCTCTGCACCGCGCCGTAGGCGATCTTGTTCTCCACGGCGTAGTTCAGCTCGATGTACCCCAGCGCCCCGGCGACCTGCTGGACGATCTGGGCCACGCCGGGGTTGCCCCTGCCGCCCTGGCCGACGGGGAACCGCACCGCCAGGCCCGCCCCGACCGTCGAGCGGAACGCCTCCGAGACGCCCGCCAGGTACGACGTGAACACGAACGTGGTCCCCGAGCCGTCCGACCGGTACGCCGGCGTCACCGTCAGGTTGGGCAGGGCCACGCCGGGGTTGAGCGCGGCGATGCGCGGGTCGTTCCACTTGGTGATCCGCCCCATGAACATGTCGGCGATGACCGGCCCGGTGAAGTTCAGGGGCGCGCTGAGCCCGGGCACGTTGTACGCCGGCACCACGCCCCCCGCCGTCATGGGCACCTGCAGGACCGCGCTCGCCCCGCCCAGGTCCTCGAGCTGCTTGCGCGACAGCGGGGCGTCGCTGGCGGCGAAGGCCACGGTGCCGTCGGCGATGGCGCGCACGCCGGCGCCCGAGCCGGTGCCGGCGTAGTTGACGCGGATGTCGGGCCGAACCCTCTCGAACTCCACGACCCAGCGGTTGTAGAGCGGGGCCGGGAACGACGCGCCCACGCCGCTGAGGCGCACGTCGGCGGCGCTCTCGGCCCCCGCCGCCCCTGTTCCCCTCGCCCCACCCGCCGCCCCCGTCCCTCCCGACGCGACGCCGACCTCGGCACGCGCACCGCCATCGGAGCGAGCTGCGCCGCCGAACCAGCCCGCTGACACGCCAACCCCCAGCGCCACCGCCAGCAGCGCCACGATCACCGCCCACGCTCGCTTGGCCGCCATGCTGACGCTCCCAGAACCGCACCCAGCCTGCCCCGTGCGCACGCTGCGCCGCGGGCGTTACTTATTGCCCGTGCCCCGTTCATCCCCCGCCCCCCCCGCGCCTTGCGTCCCTGCGGCGTCCTGCTGGCTCCCGCCGACCGCCCCGGCCTCGGCCAGCAGCGCCTCGACCCGCTCGATCATCGCCTCGGACTGTGGCTCGGTCTTGGACTCGAACCGCGCCACCACCGCGCCGCGCCGGTCCACAAGGAACTTGGTGAAGTTCCACCGCGGCTCGCCCCCGATCGGCGCCGGCTCGGCCGCCAGGGCCTGGTAGAGCGGGTGCGCCCCCTTGCCCTTGACGGCGATCTTCTCGAACATCGGGAAGCTCACGCTGAAGTGGTTCGAGCAGAACTCGGCGATCTCCGCGTTGCTCCCCGGCTCCTGGTTGCCAAAGTCGTTGGACGGGAAGCCCAGCACCACCAGCCCGCGGTCCTTGTACCGCTGGTAGAGCGCCTCGAGGCCCTTGTACTGCGGCGTGTAGCCGCACTTGCTGGCCACGTTGACCATCAGCACCACCCGCCCGCGGTACTGGTCCAGGCCCACCGCGCGCCCGTCGATCGACGTCATCGTGTGCCCGAGCACGTTCGCTCCCGTCTGCTCAGCGCCCGGGGCCGGCTGAGCCCCCGCGGCGTTTTCGACGCTCTGTCGCGCGGGCCCCGGCCCAGCGGGGGCGATCCCCGCCGATGCCGCGAGCACGCACGCCGCTCCCGCAGCCGCCGCCCACACACGCCTGGCCACGCTGGATCCACGACCGCCCATGCGCCGCTCCTTAGGCCAAACTCCGCCGCCGGCCACGCGCCCGGGCCCGCTCAAGCCACGGCCGGAGCGCCCGCCACGCGCCGGCGTGATGGCAGCCCAACAATAGCGTGTGCCCGCACATGAACACACCGCAGCGCCGTCGCCCGCAGTGGCCGGCCGATCCAGCGGCGCCGTCACCCTGGCGCGCACCGTGCGGTTTGCTGTCAACCTCGCAAGCGACCCCGAGACGCCCCCGCGCGGCGTCAACGGCTACGCCGGCGTCCCGCCCGCCGACGGCTTTGCCGCCTGCTACGAGCTGACCCTCGCCTGCAAGGGCCCGCCGGACCCACGCACCGGCTACTTCCTGGACATCAAGGACATGGACCGGGCCGCCCGTGCCGTGGCCCTGCCGCGGATCGCGCGCGCCTGCTTGGGCGCCCGCGCCACGCCGGAGCACCCGGCAGCGGTCCTCGGGCGGGTCTTTGGCCCGCTCTCGGACGCGCTGGGCGGCACGCTCGAGTCCCTGACCCTGGCCCTGAGCCCGTACCATCGCCTCAGCATGACCGCGCACCTGCCGGGCGTCGCCCTGGTCCGCCACCGCTTCGAGTTCTCCGCCGCCCACAGGCTCCACGCCCCGTCCCTGAGCGACGAGGAGAACCGCCGGGTCTTTGGCAAGTGCAACCACCCCGCCGGCCACGGACACAACTATGTGTTCGAGCCCGAGATCGCCCTTGAGCTGGCCGCCACCGCCGGCCGCGTGCCCGTGGCCGCCATCGAGGCCGTGGTCCACGAGGCCGTCATCGCCCGCGTCGACCACACG
The DNA here is from genome assembly GCA_013822085.1 of Isosphaera sp. Classification (GTDB taxonomy): domain Bacteria; phylum Planctomycetota; class Phycisphaerae; order Phycisphaerales; family UBA1924; genus WM-009. Next base: position 27,127 of record PNJV01000001.1, read on the forward strand.
TTCCTCAACCACGACGTGCCGGAGTTCGGCCCCGCCGGCCTGAACCCGTCCGTCGAGAACATCGCCGCCGTCTGCTTCCGGTGGCTCGAGCCGCGGATCCCTCAGCGGCTCGGCCCGGGGGCCAGGCTGGCGCGCGTGACGGTCTGGGAGACCGAGAAGACCTCGGCCGCCTACCCCGCCTGAGCGGCCATGGCTCACCCCCACGACGCGTCCACCGCCGAGCACGCCCCCGCCGGCCCGATCCCCGGCGTCGAGCGCGTCCTGCTCATCCGCCCGTCGGCCCTGGGCGACGTGTGCCGGACCGTCCCGGTGCTGGCGGCCCTGCGCCTGGCCTACCCGCGCGCCAAGATCGACTGGCTGGTGCGCGACAGCTTCGCCGAGGCGGTCGCGCACCACCCGGGGCTGACGAGCGTCGTGCCCTTCCCGCGGGCGCGCTTCGCCCGGCCCGCGGCGTGGCCCGAGCTGGCCCGGTGGCTCGGCGCCCTGCGGGCCCGCCGCTACGACCTGGTCATAGACGCCCAGGGCCTGCTGCGCAGCGGGGCGTTCATGCTCGCCACCGGCGCCCCCGTGCGCGTGGGCGACGGCAACGCCCGCGAGCTGGCCTGGCTGGGCGCCAACCGCCGGCCGCGCCCCCCGCGCACGCTCCACACCGTCGAGCGCATGATGGCCCTGGCCCACGCCGCGGGCGCAGCGGGGCACGCGCGGCGCGACATGCGGCTCTTCCCGCCACCCCACGCGACCCCCCACGTGCCCCCCCAAGCGCCCGACGCCCGCCCGCCGGCCCCGTTTGCGGTCCTGGCCCCCACCTCCGCCTGGCCCGGCAAGCGCTGGCCCCCCGAGCGCTTCGCCCAGCTGGCCCGCGGCGTGCTCGCTGCGCGGCTGGCCGAGGCCGTCGTGATCGTGGGGGCCCCGGCCGAGCGAGAGCAGTCCGGCCCGCTCCTGCGCGCCCTGGCCGACGAGCCCCGCGCCCTGGACATGGTCGGCTCGACCGGCGTGGGCGGGCTCATGCGCCTGATCGAGCGCGCGGCGTTGGTCGTCGCGTGCGACTCCGCCGCCCTGCACATCGCTGTGGGCCTTGGCGTCCCCGCGGTGGGCCTCTACGGCCCCACCGACACCCGCCTGGTCGGCCCGTACCCGGGCGCCACCGGCGGGCCGTGCGTCGTCGTGCAATCGCCCGCCGCAGCCGCGGCCGTGGCCGACGCCGGGCCCGGCCTGCACAAGCGCCACGACCAGGGCTCGCGTCTGATGGCCATGATCAGCGTCGAGCAGGCCCTGGGCGCGTGCGAACAGGCGCTGGCGGGCGCCCGGGCGCAGCCCCTCACCGCAGCCGCACCGTGACCGGCTGGCCGTCCCGGCCGACGCCCTCGACCACGCCCGACTCGGTCACCACGCGCACGATCAGGGGCCGATCGATCCGCTGGCGGTTGCCCTCCGCCGAGCCGATCGCCACCGTCACGGTGTCGCCGCGGCGTGTGGCCGTGTAGGTGGTGCGGAGGAAGTCGCCCTGCTGGTAGCCGAAGCCGTCGCCGGCGTCCTCGTAGAGCGTGCCGGTGGCGGCGCCGCGCTCGTCCAGGCACACGTAGAGCGTCAGCGGGTCCAGCGGCCTCTGGCCCGTCCACTCGATGATCGGCCCGGTGGGGATGATGGCCCCGCCGCGGATGTACAGGCCCGGGCTGCGCTCGTCGGCGCTGGGGTGGACGTCGAACTTGCGCCAGACCCCGCCGGGCATGAGGGCCACGCGCGAGCGGTCGGGCATGAGCTGCGGCGCCACCAGCAGCCCCGAGCCGAGCAGGAACGTGTCGTCCTCCGAGCGCAGGGCCGGGTCCTTGGGGTCGGCGAAGAACGTCGGGCGTGCCACGGGCAGCCCGGTGCGCGCCGCCTCGTCAAAGAGCGAGTACAGGTAGGGCAGCAGGATGTAGCGCCGCTCCAGGGCCACGCGCGCCGAGAGCTCGATCTCCGGCCCGAACGACCACGGCTCCTTGTCGATGTTGCCCTTGGCCGTGTGCCCGCGCGAGAAGGGCAGGAGCGCCCCGAACCCGAGCCAGCGCGCAAAGAACTCGCCGCGGGCCGCGTCGTCGCGCGGGCCGTTGCCGATGAAGCCCCCGATGTCCGGCCCCGAGAACGCCCACCCCGACAGGCCCAGGTTGAGCACCATCGGCACCGACTGCTCCATGTCCGTCCACGTCGCCGAGTTGTCCCCGGTCCAGCTGGCCGCGTACCTCTGCGAGCCCATGAACCCCGCCCGCGTGAGCACGAACGGCCGCCGCTGCGGGTTGGCCGCCTTGATCCCTTCGTAGGTGCCCTGGGTCATCAGGAGCCCGTACACGTTGTGGAAGCGCGCGTGCGGCCCCGGCGTGACCACCTGCGGCTCCTGGCCGGGGTACGCCGCGTACGCCCCGCCGCGGTGGGCGTTGTCCTCGGTCATGGTCTTGGTGGCCACGTCGAAGATCGCCGGCTCGTTCATGTCGTTCCACACGCCGTTGATCCCGTTGGCCATGTACGGCCCGAAGAGCCCCGCCCACCACCGGCGCACCTCGTCGGAGGTGTAGTCGGGGAACACGCACAGCCCGGGCCACACCGCGCCCTTGTACGCGCCGCCGGAGGCCGTCTTGACCTCGTACCCGCGGCTCATCAGCTCGTCGTGAAGCGCAAAGCCCTTCTCGGCCTTGATCCCCGGGTTGATCATCCAGATCGCGTGGAACCCCTTGGCCGTCAGCTCGTCGTTGAGGCCCTTGGGGTCCGGGAAGTGCCCCTTGTCGAACGTGAACACCCGGTAGCCGTCCATGTAGTCGATGTCGAACCAGATCACGTCGGCGGGGATCTTCCGCTGGCGGAACCCGTCGGCGATCTGACGCACGCGGTCCTCGGGGAAGTACGAGTACCGGCACTGGTGGTACCCGATGGCCCACAGCGGCGGCAGCGGCATCGTCCCGCTCAGCTCGCCCAGCGCCATGAGCGTCTGCTCCGGCGTGTCCCGCTCGATCACGTACACGGGCGCCGGCGGGCCCTCGGAGGCGAAGCGGATCCCGTCTTCCAGGTCGATCTCCGTGCGCCACGTCGTGTCGCACAGGACCCCGAAGCACGTCCCGTCGGGCCGCACCGCCAGCACCCACGGGTGGCTCTTGTAGAGCGACGGGAACTTGCTCGGGTCGTCGTTGTACCCGTACGAGTCGGTGTTCCAGGTGCGCGCTGTCCGGCCGTTGCGCAGCAGCGGGCCGGCCTGCTCGCCGGTGCCGTAGAGCGACGTGCCCGGCTCGATGCCGATCCGCACCTCGTGCCGCCCGTCGGGCAGACGCTGGAACCGCGGCGTCACGCGGCCGGCCGGGACCACGCCCGGCTGAGCCAGGAAGACCCGCTGGAGCGCGAAGGTCGCCTCGGCGTCGCGCTGGGTGTAGTACGGGGCCACAAAGCGGGCCACGGGCGCGCTGACGCCCGCGAGCATCTCGCCGCGGCCCGGCTCCAGGTCGGCCATCGCCCCCGCCACCGGGAAGAGCACCGAGAGCGCCCACGCCCGCAAGAGCCACCACGCCGACCGCCGCTGCGCCTGAGCCATTGTGTTCTCCACGCGCTCGCGCTTGCACGCGGGCGGTGGGGCAGTATACCGGCCTGCGCGCGGCGCTGTGTCGGCCCAAACCGCGCCGATCCGAGCCTGGCGGGCCGCTTGCGGAGAACCCCCACCCCCCCACCCCTTGCATCCTCGATACCCCGTCGTCAGACCCGCGAGCCACCGCGGGCAAAGACCACGTACCGGCTGATCAGGAAGTTGAACGCCATGCCCGCCGCCACGCCGAACGGCACCGCCAGCGGCGTCGGCGACCCCTCGGCCAGCCAGCTCAACGCCCGCGCCGTCACGACGTACTGGATCACCGCGCCCACCAGGCACGTGAGCACGAAGCCGACCAGCTGCGTGACGACCGACCCGCCGCGCGCGTGCCCGAACGTGAACCGGCGGTTGAGCGCAAAGTTCGAGAGGATCGACACCCCGATCCCCCACCGCAAGGCCCACTGCGTGCCCGCCCCGAGCCGCTCGGCGGCCAGCACCGTGCCCATGTTCACCGCCATCCCCGAGGCGCCGACAAGCCCGAACTGCGCCAGGGCCGCCAGGTTCGGGTGCTTGTACGTGAGCAGCCGACGCACGTGGCGCAGGTAGCGCACCTGCTCCTTGAGGCTCAGCTTGCTCTGGCCGTGCACGCGGTCGGCAAAGTGGATCGGCACCTCGGCCAGCCGGCGCACCCGGCACTTGACCAGCAGCTCCAGCCCGATCTTGTACCCGATCGGGCTCAGGGCGTCGGCGCGCTCGAACGTCTCCCGCCGCAGCCCGAAGTACCCCGCCATCGGGTCCTTGGCCCGCGTCAGCGGGCGGGCGATGAGCGTGGCCACCGAGCTGTTGAGCCGGCGGAAGAGCCCCCAGTCCCCCGCCGTGGTGCCCCCCGGCGTGTACCGGCTGCCGATGACGAACTCGGCCCCGGCCTCCAGCGCCGCGATCATCTCCGGGATCTTTTCGGGCGGGTGGCTCAGGTCCGCGTCCATGACGATCATCGCGTCGGCGTCGCAGGAGCGCAGGCCGTCGATCACCGCCGGGCTCAGCCCGCGCTGGGTGGTGCGCACCACGATCCGCGCCCACCCACTCCCATCCGCCCCGCCTCCCACGCTCCCCCCCGCTCCCTCCGATGCTGCTGCCCGGGCCACCGCCTCGACCGAGCCGTCCCGGCTGTTGTCGTCCATGAAGACCAGGCTCAGCGTCACTCCCCCGCCGCGCAGGGCCCGGCGCACCGCCCCGACCCGCTCGATCATCAGCGGGATGTTGAGCGCTTCGCGGTACGTCGGCACGATCACGCCGACCGAGCGGATCGCCCCCGCGCTGGGGTCGGCGCGCAGCGTCGCCCCGGCCTGGCCGGCCACCTCCACGACCACCGCGCCGCGTGCCGCCGCGCCCCGGGGCGCCAGATTCGCTCGCTCGTGTGTGCTCATCAGTAGTTCGGCGTCGGCGCACGGAAGGCTGACAGGTCCACGGAGCGGAAGTACTCGACCGTCCGAGCCAGCCCGTCGCGCAGCCTCACCCGCGGCTCCCACCCCAGCCGCTGGCGCGCAAGGGAGATGTCCGGCTGGCGCTGCCTGGGGTCGTCGGCCACCGCCGGCCGCGTCACGATGCGCGAGCGCGAGCCGGTCAGCTCGATCGTCAGCTCGGCCAGCTGGCGGATCGTGAACTCGTCCGGGTTGCCGACGTTCACCGGCCCCACGAACTGGTCGGGGCCCTCCATCATCCGCACCAGCCCCTCGATCAGGTCGTCCACGTAGCAGAACGAGCGCGACTGCGCCCCGTCGCCGTAGATCGTCACGTCCTCCCCCCGCAGGGCCTGGCGGATGAAGTTCGACACCACCCGGCCGTCGTAGGGGTGCATCCGCGGCCCGTACGTGTTGAAGATCCGCACCACGCGCACGTTGACGCCGTTGGAGCGGTGGTAGTCGAAGAACAGCGTCTCGGCGGCGCGCTTGCCCTCGTCGTAGCACGCCCGGGGCCCGATGGGGTTGACGTGGCCGACGTAGCTCTCGGGCTGCGGGTGCACCTCGGGGTCGCCGTACACCTCGCTGGTCGACGCCTGGAGGATCTTGGCCCGGCAGCGTTTGGCCATCCCCAGCACGTTGATCGCCCCCATCACCGAGGTCTTCATGGTCTTGATGGGGTTGTACTGGTAATGCCCCGGCGCCGCAGGGCAGGCCAGGTTGTAGATCTGGTCGACCTCGAGCCACAGCGGGTGGGTCACGTCGTGGCGGATCAGCTCGAAGTTCGGCCGCGAGAGCAACCCCGCCACGTTGCCCTTCTGGCTCGTGAAGAAGTTGTCCACGCAGATCACGTCGTGCCCGGCGCCGACCAGCCGCTCGCACAGGTGCGAGCCGAGGAACCCCGCGCCCCCGGTTACCAAGACGCGCTTGACGCTGCTTGCCATGCTGGCCAATCGTCCTCACCAGCCGGCCCCAAAGCCAGCCCGAGCGCGATTTCTTTCCGCCCCCGCCGCCGCTCAGCCCCCGACCGGCGGGATCGTCAGCCTGGTGCCCACCTTGAGCCGGTCCGGGTCCGGGATCACCCCGCGGTTGGCCTCGTAGATCCGCCGCCACAGCCCGGCTCGGCCGTAGACCTTTTTGGAGATCTCCGAGAGCGTGTCGTTGGGCGCGACGACGTACACGCGCCCCTGGTCAGCGGGCTGGCCCGCCCCGGGGGCCGGCCGCGGCGGTTGCTCCTGAGCGTTGACCGGCGCCGCGGGCGCCTCGACGACCACGCCCTGCACGTTCTTGGGGTCGCGCGGGATGCGCAGCTTGGTCCGCCCCGGGATCAGCTTGTGCGGCGAGACGAACGGGTTGGCCGAGGAGATCACAGCCCCGAGCGACGCGTCGCCGTACACGCGCAGCGCGATCCGCTCGAACGAGACGTCCCCGCTGCGCACCGTGTACTCGTCGAACTGCGGCGCCACGACGACGCCCCGCCCCGACCCGCCCTGGGTCCCGCCGGCCCCGGACCGGGCGCCGCCGATCGGCTGGGGCGTGGCCGCGGGCGCGTCGCCGGGCATACCGGGGACGTCGACGGCGACCGCCACCGGTCGGTCGGCAAAGAAGACCTCGCCCTCGGGCTTCTTGGGCGGCTCGTAGATCCAGAACACCACGACCCACACCCCGATGAGCAGGGCAAAGACTCCGATCATCCTTGATGGGTTCGATGCCACGTCGCCGCTCCCAGCGGGCACGCCCGGCCGCGCCCACAGACTCTATCGGCCCGGACCGACGCGCCGGGCGCACGGTCCGCAGCTGACAGTCCGTGCGGGGGGGATCTGTGCGGGTGGCGCCGGGCTCAGGAGGCCACCGCGGCGCCGGGCAGGCTCGGCACAGCCCCGTTGCCAGCCGAGGCGCCCTGCCCCGCAGCCGGGCCGCGAGCGCCGGTCGGGCCGCGTTCGCCACGCCGGCTCCAGGCCAGCGGCGCCCCGATGGCCACCGACGAGTACGTCCCGACGACGATGCCGACGACGAACGAGAAGGCAAAGGCCCGCACCGCCTCGCCGCCGTCGAGGTAGAGCACCAGGCTGGCCAGGATCGTCGTGCCGCCGGTCATGAGCGTCCGGCTGAAGGTCTGGTTGACGGAGCGGTTGACGACCTCGGCGCTGACATAGGGCAGCTTGCCCTTGTTCTCGCGGATCCGGTCCATGATCACGATCTTGTCGTTGAGCGAGTACCCCAGGATCGTCAGCAGGGCGGCGATGACGTTGAGGTCCACCTTGAAGGGCAGCAGGCCCAGGCTCGAGGCTAGGGCCGGGGACGCCTCGTAGAAGTACCCCGCCGCGGCCAGCGCGCCCGCCGCGATCACGCAGTCGTGCAGCGTCGGGACGATGGTGGCCAGCGAGAACCGCAGCGAGCTGAATCGCACCCACACGTAGAGAACGATCAGGCCCGCCGAGAGCACCATGGCCACGATCGCCTGGGCCACGAACCCCGCCGCGACGGCCGGGCTGATCGACTCGACCTCCGAGAGCGATCGCTCGCGCGTCAGGGCCTCGCGCACCAGGCGCCACTCCGTCTCGCGCAGCTCCGCCGCCCAGCGCTGCTGGTCGTCGAAGTACGACACGGCCTCGTCCCTGACCAGCAGGGCCGCGGTGCGCACGGCCTCGGGGTCCCCGTCGACGACCACGACCTCCCAGCGCCTGGCCCCAGCGTCGCCGAAGCCCGGCTCGTTGCGGATCCGCCGGAGCCGCTCCTGGAGGCTGCGCAGCGTCGGGGGCCTGGGCCCGATATCGCCGATCACCACCGCGGCCCCGCCGACGTACTCGGCGACGCTCTGGCGCACCTCGGGCCGGTCGATGTTGTCGCCGAGCACGCCGGTCACGACCGGCCGGACCAGGTCCGCCCGCGCCTGGGCCTGGCCTGAGCCCTCGAAGCTGAGCACCGGCTCCTGATCGAGCCGGCCCTCGAACACGCGCGTCAGCGCCGCCGAGACCGCCGGCAGGTCGCTGATGGTGGTGGTGATCGAGAACCGCGACGCCGTGACCTGATCGGCCTGCGGGTCCTGGGGGAGCACCTCGGCCTCGCGCAGCGGGAGCAGCGGGCCCTGGGCCACCGAGCGCACAAGCTCGGACACCTCCGAGCGCGTCATGGTCATGGGCCGGCCCGTCGCCGGGTCGTTACGGAACGTCACCTGCACGCGGGTCCCGCCGACAAAGACGGTGTCGAACAGGTCGCCCCACCGGGCCCAGATCATCACCACCGACCCGACCACCGCCAGCGTCGACACGGCCGCGAACACGCGCCGCGCGCTGAGCCAGGCGATCGACGGCGTCAGCAGGCGCTGGAGCGCGGGCACGGCCGTGGGCAGCATCGACATCTTGCGCAGCCCGACGCGCTCGATCAGCAGGTCGTAGATCGCGCGCGTCACGTACAGCTGGCAGAACAGCGTCGTCATCACGCCGACGGACATCGTGATGGCGAACCCCTTGATCTCCTCGGTGCCGGTGGTGTACAGCACCGCGCAGGCGATCAGGTTGGTCACGTTCCCGTCGACGATCGCGCTGAACGCCCGCGCGTAGGCCAGCCGCACGCCCGTGCGCAGGTCCGAGCCGCGCAGCACCTCCTCGCGCAGGCGCTCGTAGATCAGCACGTTGGCGTCGACGGCCATGCCGAACGTCAGCACGATCCCCGCGATCCCGGGCAGCGAGAACGCCGAGCCCATCAGCGCCATCACGCCCAGGAGCATCAGCGCGTTGACCACCAGCGCCGCCACGGCGATCAGCCCGCCGCCGAAGTAGTACGCCACCATGAACCCCGCCACGAGCACGAACGAGACCACGCCGGACTCCAGGCCGCGGCGCAGGTTGTCGGCCCCCAGCTGCGGCCCCACGCTCGTCTCGCTGATCGGCTCGGGCGAGAGCTTGGCCGCAAGCGACCCCGCGTTGAGGACCTGCACGATGTAGTTGATCTCGGCGCGCGAAAAGTTGCCGGCGATCTGCCCGCTCTCGCTGATGGCCCCGAGGATGTTCGGGGCCGTGTAGACCTGGTCGTCGAGCAGGATCGCCATCGGGCGCTGGAGGTTGGCACTGGTCAGCTGCCGCATGCGCTCGGCGCCCAGCGGGTCCATGCGGAACCCGATCGCGTCGCGGCCCTGCTCGTCGCGCGAGAGCGACGCCCCCGACACCCCGCCCCCGACACCCTCCCCGGGCAGGAGCCGCAGCCCGGGCGTGTCGTACAGCAGCACGTACAGCTCGCCGTCGTACTCGTCGGCCACCAGGCGGAACCGGCCGGCGAACCACCCGGGGGCGTCCGTGCGCGCCCGCTCGATCTCCTCGACCGACCCGAGCCCGTCGAACCACTGCTCCTCGTCGTTGATCCGGTACCAGCGCGCCTCGGCCGAGCGCGCCCCGCGCGGCCCCGACTGGCGCAGCTGCTCGCGCGCCGCGGCCTCCGAGGCCAGCTCCCCCGGCTGGGGCGCGATGCGGAACGTCAGCTCGCCCGCCCCGCGCATGATCCGCTTGAGGTCCGCCGGGTCGTCGAACGACCGCCGCTCGATCTGCCAGCTCACGTACTTGGCCTGCACCGCGTCGATCCGCTCGGCCAGCTCGGGGTGCGACGCCTTGAGCCGCCCCACGGCGCGCTCCCTTGGCGAGGGCACCCGCACGCGCTCGCCGCGCTCGTTGGTGACGAACCGGTCCCGGTCGCTCAGCTCGAGGGCCGCCCGCACCTCCGCCGCCGTCAGCCCGGACCGCTCGATCCTCCCGCGCACCTCCGACAGGGCGATGTTGGCCCGCGCCACCTTGCCCGCCGCGTCCTCCAGCCCGCGCTCGGCGGCGCGCTTGTTTTCCTCCAGGAGCGCAACGACGTCCTGCGGCAGGCCGGCTGCGCGCGCCTCGTCCACCCCTCGGCCCGCCGCCGCGATCGCCTCCTCGAACCTCGGCCGCGCCGCAGCGAACTCCTCGGCCGCCGCCCTGGCCGCGTCGAACGCAACCGCGCCGCTCTGCAGCTCCGCCTGGCGCTCGGCCGAGCCGCGCGCCAGGCGCTCAAGCTCGCCGGCCCGCTCGGCGCCGCCCAGCCGCAGCGCCCGCTCCAGACGCTCGGCCGTCAGCGCGCTCTGGGTCAGCTCCTCCAGCGACGCCTCGTACTCCTGGCGCAGCGCGCGGCTCTGCCCCGAGGCCAGCGGCATGCTGACCTCCAGCCGGTTGCTCCCCACCACGCTCACCGACACGTCCAGCACGCCCTGAGGGTCCACGCGCTGCTTGATCAGCTGCCGCACGCGCTCCATCAGGTCCGGCGGGTCGCCCGGCCGTAGCTCCACCTGGTACACGAGCGTCGAGCCGCCCGCCAGGTCCTTGGCGCGGTTGAGCTTGCGCTCCGGCGGCACGATCAGCACGATCGACAGGGCCACGATCGCCAGGATGATCACGATTCTTCGGTAGAGATTCATCGGTCCTCGTCACTCGCTCTGGTGTGTACGGGTCGCCCTCGCCGCAGCCCCGGCCCTCGCCCAGCCCCGCCCTCGCCAAGCCCCGCCCCGGCCCAAGTGGCTCAGGCGGCGCCCTGCGCCCCGCCGGCCCCCGAGCGCTGCACCACCCGCGACACCGACTCCCGCGTGAACCGCAGGCGCACGTTCCCCTCGTCCGAGCGCAGCGAGACCTCGCCCTCGCGCAGCTCCACGATCGTCCCGATCATCCCGCCGCTGGTCACCACGCGGTCGCCCAGCGCCAGCCCCGAGAGCATCTCGGCGCGGCGCTTGCGGTCCTTGCGCGAGGCCATGAAGCTCATCATGATCATGAGCCCGAGCCCCAGCATCAGGATCAGCATGAACTCGGGGCCCATCCCGCCACCGCCGGCCCCCGCGCCCGCCCCCGGCAGCGGCCCAGCCCCGGGCGTCAGGCCAGCCGTGGTCGCGTTGGCCGGCGCCGGGCCCGCTGTCGCCCCGTTGCCGGCCGGCACGCCGACGACCTGCTGCACAGCCGCGGGCGCCGGACCCGCCGCGGGGGGCGTCGCCCACGCCCGCGACCCGACCCCGCCCGCGCCGAGCCACAGCGCCAACGCCACCATCAGGCCCGCTGCCGCAGACCACGCCGTGCCAGTCTTGATCGTGCTCAATGGAGTGCTTTCCTGCGCCGGGGCCCCGCGTGACGCACGCGGCATGCCCGGCCCGAACACTATGCCCGGCGGGCTTGCCCGCCCGCCCCGCCGTCGCAGCGCGGGCCAAGCCCGGCGCCGTCGAGCCCCGGCGCCGCCACGGGCCAGCGCGCCGCCAGGCCCTCCCAGTCGTCGCTGGCGACCGTCTGGCGCACGTCGGCCATCAACGCCTGGAAGTGCGCCAGGTTGTGCGCCGTGACCATGATCGGCCCGAGCATCTCCCCGGACATAAACAGGTGCCGAAGCGCCCCGCGAGAGAACGGCCCGAACCGCTCGCCGTCGGCGCCGGCCCACCCCCGACAGGCGGGGCACCGGCACCCCTCCTGGATCGGGCGAGTGTCCCGCGCGTGCTCGGCGTTGCGCAGCCGCAGCCGGCCCGCCGGCGTGAACGCCGTGGCGTTGCGCCCGTTGCGCGTCGGCAGCACGCAGTCGAACATGTCCACCCCGGCCAGCACCGCCGCCAGGATGTCGCGCTCGTACCCCACGCCCATGAGGTACCGCGGCCGGTCCGCCGGCAGCAGCCCGGCAGTGTGGCGGACCACCCGCGCGATGTCCTCGGGCGACTCGCCCACGGCCACGCCCCCGATCGCGTACCCGGGCAGGTCGTACCCGCACACGCGCGCGGCGCACCAGGTGCGCGCCTCCGGGTCCGTGCCCCCTTGCACGATGCCGAAGAGCCCCTGCTGATCGGCCCGGTCGTGGGCCGCGATGCACCGCTCAAGCCACGCCACCGTGCGCCGGTTGGCCACCGCCAGGCGCTCGGCGGGGTCCATCCGGCCGCGCGCCCCCGCGTCGCGCCGCACCGCGCGCGCAAGCCTCGGGTCGGCCGCGGCGCCGTCCCCGGCCCCCGCGTCGCCGCCAACCGGGCCCGTCAGCGGCGGCGGGCAGTCGTCGAAGGCCATGATGATGTCGGCCCCGATCAGGTTCTGCGCCCGCGTGGCGCTCTCCGGGCCCAGCGTCACCTCCGAGCCGTCGACGATCGACCGGAACCACACCCCGTCGTCGGTCACCCGGTTGATGTCCGCCATCGAGTACGCCTGGTACCCGCCCGAGTCGGTCAGCACCGGCCTGGGCCACCCCATGACCGTGTGCACGCCCCCCAGCTCCGCGATCGTCTGGGCGCCCGGGCGCAGCAGCAGGTGATAGGTGTTGGCCAGGCACACCCCGGCCCCGCACCGCGCCAGCAGCTCCGGCGTGATCCCCTTGACGCTCCCGCGCGTCCCCACCGGCATGAACGCCGGCGTGGGGAACGCCCCGTGCGGCGTGATCACCCGCCCCGCACGCGCCGCGCCGCGACGCGACCGCGCCGTGATCTCCATCCTCACCGGGCGTGCGCTCACGGCTGAGCGGCCCCGGGCCCCGGGCGCTGGCCCGCCTTGCCCTCGCCGCTGCCCCCATCGCCACCGCCGCCGCCGGCCCCCCGCGCAGCCCAGTAGCGCGTGGCCCGGACCAGCGTGGCCCGCTCGGACACGCTCAGCGATTCCTTGCCGCTGCGCCGGATCTTGACCAGCAGCCGATCGATCTCCCCCTCGACCGGCGGCCGGTTGGCCCCGCGCAGCAGCCGCTGGGCCACGCGCAGCCCGCGCCCAGCGGCCGTCGCCGGCGCGCCGCTGGCAGCCGCGCTCCCCCCCGCACCCCCTGGCGCACGAGAATCGGTGAACACGTCGAAGAAGTCGCTGAGCAGGTGCGTCCGCCGCACAAAGAAGTACCCCGCGATGGCGCCCCCCGCGTGGGCCGCCTCCCCGCCCTGGTTGGAGCCCCCGAACAGCAGGTTCGCCGCTGTGATCCCCGCAAGGGCGTACACGGCCGTGCGCATCCTCATCGGGAGCACGAAGAACACGAGCACCTTCTCGCGCGGCGCCAGGTACGCCGCGGCCATGAGCACCCCGAAGATCCCCGCCGAGGCCCCCACCAGCGGCGTCCGCGGGTCGTTGATCAGCACCCCGGGCACGCGCGCACCGGCCAGCGCGTAGTACCCGACGAAGTTGAGCAGCAGGTACGCCACCGCGCCGAAGATCCCGCACGCCAGGTAGAACGCCGCGTACCGCCGCGAGCCCAGCGACGTCTCGACGAGCCCCCCCACAAACCACAGCCCGACCATGTTCATGAACAGGTGCGACGGCGACGCGTGCAGGAACTGGAACGTCACCAGACGCCACACCTCCAGCGCCAGGAAGCCCCGGCTGGTCGAGAACGCGCCCCACGCCTCCAGCGGGTTCTGCACGATCCCCACCGCGTACGTCTCGCCCGTCCGGGGGTCGCTCACCGGCGCGGCCACCACGCGGCCGTCCCCGAGCGCCACCGGCACCGCCACCGCCTGCGGCACCGCCATCCCCGACACCCGGGCCCCCGCCGGCGCCTGCGCGGTCGTCAGCCGGTCGTCGCCGTACACCCGGCCGGCCCACTGCCCGGGCGTCACCCACGCCGGCTGCGGCGGGTCCTTGACCACCAGCACGCTCAGCGAGCCGGGCGACGAGAAGACCAGACCAGCCAGCACGTACAGGCCCACGTTGATCACGATCAGCCACGTGTTGAACGTCCACCCGCCCCACAGCACGGCGGTCCGCTCCGCGCGAGTGCGCGGGCCGCGGGCGTAGTCTCGATCAGCGATGCCCATGCGCCTCCGGCCCCCTTGTCTGCCCGCCAACAGCCCACCAACCCCCGCGCCCTGCCCGTCGCCCGGCTCGTTTGGCCCCGCTGACTCAGGGCCGATCACCAAGCCCGCCTGCGCCGATCACGAACCCCGTCGGGGCCGATCACTGGGCCCGCCTGCGGATCGTGTCCTGCTCGAGGAACCGCTTCTCCGAGCGCGTCAGCGAGGCCATCCCGCGTGCCGAGATCTTTTCGAGGATCCGGTCGAGCTCTTTCTGGTGCTCCACGGCCTCGGCCTGGGCCCGCTCAGCGGCCCGGCGAGAGGGCGGCGCCGCCAGCCCGCGGCGCTCCCCGGCGGGGCCCTGGTGCGCCGCCGACAGGTCCGGCTCCTCCTCTTCCTCCTGGCCCTGCCGCCACGGCTCCTCGGCTCTCTGCGAGGCGATCCAGCGCTGCCGCTGGAGCTCCTGCCAGCACGTCAGCCCGCCCATGAGCGCGATGCCGAAGAGGACGTTCTCGCCGCGCAGCAGCGCGTACACGCCCAGCAGCGCCGCCATCCCCACGCCGACCCGCGCCACCGCGTACGTCGCCCGGTCGTAGCCCACCCGCCGCCACAGCAGAGCCTGGACGATCCGGCCGCCGTCCATCGGGTACATCACCAGCAGCACGTTGAACAGCAGCAGCGCCCCGTTCATGTAGTAGAACCACCAGCCCCACCGGTACGCGTGGTACCACCACCCGGGGCGCCCGGCGCCCGACGTGGCAAAGACCGACCCGTACGCCCGGAACGGGTCCAGCGGGTTGAACACCACCGACTCGAGCGTGCCGGTCAGCAGCACCAGCGGCACCCCGAGCACGGGGATCAGCGCCACGTTGACCATCGGCCCGCCCAGCGTCGTGATCAGGTTGTCGCGCCACCGGTGGCGCGGCCGGCACATCGCCAGCCCACCCAGCGGCCACATCAGGATCTCGTCGGCCTCGCCCCCGACCGCCCGGCAGGCGAAGCAGTGCCCAAACTCGTGCGCCAGCACGATCAGGAACAGCCCCAGCACGGCGATCGCCATGTCGCCGCGCTGCCCGCTGGTGAGCACCTGCAAGACGCCCCAGACGATCATCAGCACCGACACCCGCACCGAGATCCCGCGCACGCGCCCCAGCGGCACCGCCCACATCAGCGGGTTGTCGCCCACGAAGATGTTGCGGTACCACGGCCGGCGCGGGCCCCACGCCCCGCCGTGGCCGCCGCTGAGCCAGCCCCCCTCACCGGTTCCTCCGCTGCGCCACGAGCGTGCCATGGGCGTCGCCTCCTCGGGCCGGGGCCCCGTCGGTCATTATCGGCCCGCTGGGGCCGCGGTTGCACCCAGGCCGCTCTCGACGCGCCCGATCCCCACACCCCCCACACCCCCCACACCCCACCCCCCGCACCTGTCCCACCGCACCCACCCGCGGCCCCACCACCCCTCAGCCCCGCCCTGAGCAGGCCCGCCCTGAGCAGGCCCGCTGTGGGCTACACCCCCAGCAGGCCCCGACGCTGAGCCACCAGCAGCGCCACCATCGACTTCCCGTCGCACAGCCGGCCGTCGTCGATCATCGCCAGCGCCTCGCGCGGCGGCGTGAGCAGGACCTCGATCGCCTCGTCGGGCTCGAGCCGCTGCCCCACGTACGCCAGCCCGTCGGCGAAGTACGCGTGCATCCGCTCGCTGGTCAGCCCCGGCGTGGTGTCGTAGGACCCCAGCGGCGAGACCCGCGCCGCCTGATACCCCGTCTCTTCGATCAGCTCGCGCGACGCGCACACCGCCGGGTCCTCGCCGATCTCCAGCGTGCCGGCGCAGCACTCGATCGACCAGCGCTCCAGCGCAAAGCGGTACACGCGGATCAGCACCAGCCGGCCGTCGTCCATCCGCGGCACCACCACCACCGCCCCCGGGTGGCGCACCATCTCCCGCTGCACCACCCCGCCCGACGGCATGGCCACGTCCACCTGCTCGAAGTCGAACTTCTTGCCCCGGTGGATCACGCGCCGGGCCGCGATGGTCGGGTGTGTGTGCATGTGGTTCACGCGTTGGCTGCAAGCACCTGCCTGTGGAGCGCCGGGCCCAGGGCGGCCCTTAGCGCGACGCCCCGTGCGCCTTGGCCTGCCCACCCCCCGCGCCGCCCCGCCACCAGGTCGAGCGTCCGAACACGCCCGCCGAGCCCAGGTGCTCGGCGATGCGGATGAGCTGGTTGTACTTGGCGTTGCGGTCGCTGCGCGCCGGCGCCCCGGTCTTGATCTGCCCGCAGTTGGTGGCCACGGCGATGTCGGCGATCGTGGCGTCCTCCGACTCGCCCGAGCGGTGCGAGAGCACCGCCGCGTAGCGGTTCCGCTGCGCCAGGTTGACCGCCGCGAAGGTCTCGGTCAGCGTGCCGATCTGGTTGACCTTGACCAGGATCGCGTTGGCGCAGCCCTGCCTCAGGCCGCGCGCCAGGAACTCCGGGTTGGTCACGAACAGGTCGTCCCCGACCAGCTGCACCGACGCCCCCAGCCGCGACGTGATCTTGGCCCACCCCTCCCAGTCGTTCTCGGCCAGGCCGTCCTCGATCGACCTGACGGGGTACTTGCTGGCCAGGGCGGCCCAGAGATCGATCATCTCGTCGGAGCTGGCCACGCGCCCCGGGTCGCTCTTGAAGAAGCAGTAGCCGCGCTTGCCGCGCGCCGCCGCCTCGTTCCACAGCTCGCTGGTGGCCGGGTCGAGCGCCACGAAGACCTGCTCACCCCAGGCGTACCCGGCCCGCTTGGTGGCCTCCTCGAGCAGCTGAAGCGGCTCCTCGGCCGACCGGAGGTTGGGCGCAAAGCCGCCCTCGTCGCCGACCGCCGTCGACAGGTGCTTCTCGTGGAGCACCTTGCGCAGCGAGTGGTAGATCTCCACGCCCGCGCGCAGGGCCTCGCCGAAGTGGTCGAACCCCCACGGCTGGATCATGAACTCCTGGAAGTCCACGTTGTTGTCGGCGTGCTTGCCGCCGTTGAGCACGTTGAACATCGGCACCGGCAGCGTGTTGGCCGCCGAGCCCCCCAGGTACCGGAACAGCGGCAGCCCGGCCTGCGCCGCGGCGGCCTTGGCCACCGCCAGCGACACCGCCAGCACCGCGTTGGCCCCCAGCGCCCCCTTGTTGGGCGTCCCGTCCAGCTCGATCATCGCCCGGTCGATCTCCTCCTGCTGCCTGGCGTCCCGCCCCTCGAGCAGCGGCGCGACCCGCGCGTTGACGTTCTGCACCGCGCCCAGCACCCCCTTGCCCGCGTACACGCCCTTGTCCCCGTCGCGCAGCTCGACCGCCTCGTGTTCGCCCGTGGACGCCCCCGAGGGCACGATCGCCCGCCCCTGCACGCCCGACTCGAGCGTCACCTCCGCCTCCACCGTCGGGTTGCCACGCGAGTCGAGCACCTGCCGCGCATGCGTCTTGAGGATCCGGAACACGCCTGGTCTCCCTTCTCGGTCAGCCCAGCCCGGGCGCGTCGGCGCCGCGCGGGGCAGGGCCGATGATACCCACGGGCCACCCCGCCGCAGCCCCGCCGCGATCAGCCCAGCGCCAGCGCCGCCCCGAGCCGCACCCCGAGCCCCGCCGCGGCCATGCGCTCCACGCGCGCCTCGTCGTAGAACACCTCCAGCATCCGCGGCGCGCTCACCCCGCACCGCCGCAGCGCCGCCGCGAACGAGCCCCAGTCGATCGTCCCGTCGCCGGGCATCCGGTGGTCATCGACCGCCCCGTCGTTGTCGTGCGCGTGCACGTACGCGATCGCCGGCGCCGCCTCCGTCACCGCGCGCGTCAGGTCCCCGGTGATGTGCGCGTGCCCAGTGTCCAGGCACACCCGCAGGGCCGCCGAGCCCACCGCCAGCACGCGCCGGGCCAGCTCCCCGGCGTCGTGCCCCAGCGGGCAGTTGAACGGCTGGTTCTCCATCAGGTACACCACCCCGAGCCGCTCGCCGATCTCGGCCAGGCGGCGCATCCAGTCGTCGAGCCTGGGCCACCGCTGGGCGCTGGCCGCTTCTACCTGCGCGCGCGACAGCTCCGCCCGCTCCGGCGTCCACGCGCTCGGGTGCACCACGACCATCGGCCCGCCCAGCTGGCGCGCCAGCTCCCCCTCGCGCTCGTAGACGCGCAGGCAGTGCTCCCGGTGGGCCGGGTCGGGCCCGGACGGGTCCAGGTGGTACCCAAAGACGCCGTGGATCGAGTCGAACCGCGCCCCGTGCCGGGCGACGACCGCCAGCGCATCGCCGACGCTCGGCGGGCGCTCCTCGTTGCGGTAGAACTGGTACGCGCTCACGCCCAACCGCGCGTACGCCGCCACGAACCGGTCCACGTCGAAGCTAAAGCCAAACGGGAGCGTCGCGGAGAGCTCGTTGCGGCGGTGCATGCTGGGCTTCCCTGGGCGTGCGGGCCCAGTATACATGCGCTGGCGCCCGCGGCGCCGTCACCCGACCGCCGACAAGACCGACCGCACGTAGTCGGCCCGGGCCTCGCGGCGTTGCTGCTGGTCCAGCTCCTGGCCCAGCAAGCGCTGGAGGTGGGCCGGCTGGGTGAGCACAAAGAGCCTGTTGATGCCCGTCAGGTCGATGCCGCGCAGCAGGCCCAGCGTCACGCCCAGCCTGGCCAGCGACAGGTTCGCAAGGCACTCGTCCGGCGGGAGCAGCCGGGCCGTGCGCAGCACCCCGAGGGCCCGGAAGACCTGGTCCTCGAGCACCCGCCGGCGACTCTCCAGCAGCCGGCGCCGCGCGTCGCGCTCGGCGCGCACCACGTCCGGGATCACCTGGTGGAGCAGGTCGCGCAGGATCCCCTCCTCGCTGCGCCCCAGCGTCGTCTGGTTGGAGAGCTGGAACAGGTCCCCGGCCGCCTCGGAGCGCTCGCCGTAGAACCCCCGGACCGTCAGGGCCATATCGCGGGCTGCGCGCTTGATCTTGTCCACCTCGCCCATGAGCCGGATCCCGGGCAGGTGCAGCATCACCGACATGCGCACGCCGGAGCCCACGTTGGTCGGGCACGCGGTGAGGTACCCGAACCTTGGGTGGAAGGCGTAGTTGAGCCGCGCGTCCAGGGCCGTGTCCACCGCGTCCAGCTGCGCGCTGGCCTCGGTCAGGGCCAGCCCCGAGCGGATCACCTGCAAGCGCAGCAGGTCCTCCTCGTTGACCATGATCGACAGCCGCTCGTCGGGCACCGACACCGCCAGGCCGCGCGGCGCGTCGGCCGGCTCGGCCTCGGCCAGCTCCTTGCTCATCAGGTGCCGCTCGACGAGCAGCCTGCGATCGATCGCCGACAGCTCGTGCACCGCCAGCCACGCCACCCCCCACCCACGCCCGCCGGGCTCGGCAGCGGCGCGCTGGATCTGCTCCCGGCACAGCTCGACGGCCCGGGCACGCTGGGGCGCGTCGCACCGCGCCGGGAACGGCATCGCCGCCAGGTTCCGCGCCAGACGCACCCGCGACGAGATCACCACGTCCGATTCGGCGCCGCCCCCGAGCCAGTCCGCGCCGCGCTTGACCGACTCGGGGCATAACGGACCCAGGGCCTCCATCAGCCGTGCCCCCCCGTCCCCCCCGTCCCCCCCGCTCCCGCGCCCCCGCGGGCCTCACCCTCCAAACCCCGCAGCTCGTCACGCAGCCGCGCAGCGCGCTCGTACTGCTCGGCGGCCACCGCCTCCGACAGCGCCCGGCGCAGCGCCTCGGCACGCCGCTGCGCCGCCTCAGCGACCCCCCGATCGGCCCCGACGTCGGCCCCGCCCTTGGCCGGGACGCGCGCAGCGGACGAACGCAACCGGCCCGGCACCTTGCCCACGTGGTGGGTCGCGCCCTCGTGGGCGCGCTCGATCAGCGGGCCCAGGCTCGGCTCGAAGGCGTGGTAGCAGTCCGGGCACCCGAGCACGCCCTCACTGCGGAAGGCCGAGTAGCTCATGCCGCACGTCGGGCACGCCTTGGGCTGCTGCGCCGGCGACGCCGCGGGGCCCTGCGCCTGACCGGCGATGATCTGCGAGATCACCGCCGACACCGCCGAGTGCGCCTGCGGCGGCGCACCCTCGGCGCCGGCGCACCGCTCGCACAGGTGCCGCTCCACACGCACGCCGTTGCGGATCGTCACCTCGTGCACCGTCGCATCACTCTGGCAGCGGTCGCATTTCACCACGGGTAGAGACGGCTTTGGCTGCCCGGATGGGTCAAAGCTGTGCCAATCGGCGGTGTCGGTTGCTCGCGTGGGTGCTAGCAGCGCATCGGCGTGGTTGCTTTGCCCCAGCCTGGGCCCAGCAGAACGCCTCAGGAGGCCGCGCCACCGGCCAGCTTCTGCTGGCGGGTGTAGCCGTCACGCCGGCGCAGCGGCTTGACGACCAGCCCGCTCTTGATGGCCTTGGTCGAGGCCACGATCCGGGTGGGGACGCCGTCGATCACCGCGCGGACCTTCTGGAGGTTCGGCTTGAACTTCCGCCGCGTGATGCCGGTGGGCTTGAGCCCGAAGCCGCCCTTGGAGATCTTCTGGCCGCGGTACACGCGCGACTTGCCGAACGAGGACTTCTTGCCGGTGAAATGACACACAAAGGCCATGGGCAGCTCCGAGTATGGCCCGAATCATTGGCCCGCTGCGGGCCCCGGACAAGACAGCCACCCCCCACCCCCCGCGCCCCGCGCCCCGGCGTCTCGGGCCGGGCAGGCGCTCAGGGCTGCGCGTTCACGTGGCCGCCGGCGCCTCAGCGGGGCCCGGAGCGAGGGTCTCGGCGTCGCAGACCCGGCCGCCAAGGTCCGAGAGCAGCTGGTCGCGCAGCGCCAGCATCGGCACCGTCTGGCCCGAGGCCAGGCCGACCGAGGCGTTGGATTGCAGCTGGGCCGCCAGGCGCTGGTGGGCCGTGATGACCGTCGAGTGGTTCTCTCGGCCCAGGGCCCGGGCGATCTCGGGGTAGCTGTGCGACGTGAGCCGGCGGGCCAGGTGCGCCACCAGGGCCCTGCCGACGACCACCCGCGGGGCCCGGCCCACGCCGCGGAGCTCCTCGAGCGTGACGCTCAGGGCGTGGCTGACGACGTGGAGGATCTGCTCGATGCGCACCGGGCGCGGCCCGCCCGGGGCGTGCTCGCCCCTGCCCGGACCCCCCTCGCCGGCGCGCAGGGCCGCCTGCACCACCAGGTGCCCGACGCGCAGCGGGCCCGCGCCGCCGTCCGAGGCCGCGCCGGGCCCGATCACCCGCGCCGCGGCCTCCACGCGGGCCACGATGCCCTCCAGGTCCCGCACCGACGCGCGCGGCAGGGCCAGCGGACGCGAGCCGTCCAGGCCCACGTGCGCGATCACCTCCGCCGCGGCACCCGGCTCAAAGGCCAGCCCCTTGCGCGCCGCCAGGGCTTCGAGCACGCGCCCCGAGAGCTCCGCGTCGGGCGCGCCCAGGGCCGCGACCATCCCGCCGGTCAGCCGCGACACCAGCGCCTCGGTCAGCCCGCGCAGCCGCCGCGGGTGCTCCGGCGTGGCGATCACCACCCGGCCGCCGCGCGAGGCGATGGCGTCGATGGTCTGCTGCAGCTCGTTCTGCGTCGCCGGCTTGCCCACCAGGCACCCCAGGTCGTCCACGCACAGCAGGTCCAGGCTCCGCACCTGGCGACGCCACACGTCGGCGCGCCCCTTGCGCACCCCGCCGATGAACTCGTTGGCCATCGCCTCGGCCGTCAGGTACCGCGCCGAGGCCTCGGGCCGCACCGCCAGGGCCTCGACGACCATGCCGGCCAGCAGGTGCGTCTTGCCCGTGCCGCAGGTGCCGTGCACCACCGCCAGCCGCGGCGTGGCCGGGTCCTGCGGCTGATCGAGCATCCGCCGGAGCGTGGCCGCGGCGACCTTGTTGCTCTCGCCGATGACGAACTCCGACCAGCGGTGCTTTGGGCGCGAGACCAGCGGCGACACCGCGCGTGCCGGCGTCGCGTTGGCCGCTGCACCCCCCTGGGTGCGCTGCTGGGCGGGCCCGGCCCCGATCGGCGCAGCCTTGCGCGGCGCCGCCGGCTGCTCCGGCTCGGCCCCGCGGGCCTGGACGAAGGCGATCGGGCCCGCCGGCGTGCCCTCGTGGGGCTGGGCCGGGGCCTGGCTTATGCCCACGGTCCGCAGCAGCGCCGCGGGCTCCTGGATGCGGATCACCACGCGCGGGCTCTGGCCGGCCGGCCTGCCCGCGACGCGCAGCGTCTCGCCCGCGGCCTGGCTGAGCACCGGGCCGAAGTGCTTCTCGATCAGCGAGGCGATCATCCGGCTGGGCACCGCCACGCGGACCTCGTCGCCGACCAGCTCCAGGCCGGCCCCGTCGCCGAAGTAGCGGTCGAACCGCGCCGTGCCGAGCCGGTCGCGCAGGGCCACGCGCAGCTGCGCCGAGACGCCCCCGCCCGCCTGGGCCACCCCCACCGTGCCGCCGGTGGGCCCGACCGGGCGAACCCCCGCCGGGGCCCCCTGGCCCCTCGCCGTGGCGTGCACCGGCACCGCTCGCGCAGCTTGACCCATGGCCGCTGACTCCTCGTCGCACACGCCGGCGCCGACCGCCCGCCCGTGGCAACGCCACCGGGCCGGGGCCGAGCACGCCGGCTCATCACGGGCTGAGGGGATCGAATCCTTCGCGTCGCTGAGGCTGGCCCGCAAGTGGCCCGCCTCAGCTGCGCCGCGTCGTGCAGCGTGAGGAGGAACATAGACGCCAAAGAGCCCCACGCAAGCCCCGGGCGCTATCCACAACGCCCCGGCGCTGCGTAAATCCCGGCAATTCCACACCAAGCACGCCAAGAAATATTTCATCCACCGTCGCCGACCCGGCGGTGGCCGACACGTGCAGAAGTTTGTGGATGAATCGGGCGCGTCGGGCAGAGGGACGCGCGCCGGCCGTCGCACGCGGTGCGCGCAGCCCCGCTTAGCGGTCGCCCCGGAGCGCGAGCAGCCGCGAGAGCGCGGCGCTGTCCTGCCCGCTGGCCCTGAGGAGCACCCAGGCGGCCTGGATGCGCTCGGGCATCTCCAGCCCGCCCTCGCCAAGGGCGGCGCGGGCCAGCGCGCCCATGTCGGCCTCGGTCATCGCCTGCGGCTCGGCCCCGCGCGCCGCCCAGAGCGTCACCCACGACCGGGTCGCCGCGTCGGGCCAGGTGCGCGCCGCCTCCAGGAGCTCGGCGCCGGTGCCGATCGTCGGCCGCTCCCGCCGCACCGACCGCACCGCCCCCAGCAGGGCCTGGCGGGCCCGATCGGTCTGCCCGCTCTGGTGCAAGGCCCTCACCCGCGCGATGAACCCCTCCGGATCCGCCCCGGCAAGCTCCCCCGCTGAGGCAGCGACGATCGACCACAGCTCGGCGCCGGGATCAACCGGGATCGCCGCGCGCACCGCCGCGGCCACGCCCGCCCGCGAGACCGGCCCCAGCTCGTCGGCCCGGGCCAGGAGCCACTCCACGCCGGGGGGGTGCCGCAGCGCGATCAGCTGCGCCGCGGTCTGGCCCAGCCGGTTGCCCAGGGCGCCGTCGTCGCGCCCGGTCCCGGGGCCGGTGCTGGGATCGGCCTTGGGGCCGGCGGCCCAGCGCTGGGCCAGCTCGATCAGCCCGCGGTTGACCGGGTCCGGCTCGTCGGCCCACGACTCGGCCACGACCTGGGGCAGGCCCGAGCCGGGCTGGCCGAGTGTGCCCAGCACCAGCAGGCTCAGGGCGGTGCGCCGGGCCGGGTCCTGGGCCGAGTGCCAGGCCCCGCGCCAGGCGGCCCGGGCCTCGGGCGTGCCCAGCCCGAGCAAGAGCCCGGCGCGCAGCACCGCGTCGGGCGCGATCCCGTCCGGGCTGAGCGATCGGTCGAAGACCACGCCCAGCAGGGCGGGCAGGCGCGACGAGCCCAGGGCCGTCAGGGCGCGGGCCCGCTCGGGCTCGGGCAGGGCGGCCAGCTCCTTGACGCGGCGCGCAAGGACGCGGCGCGCCACCTCGCCCAGCTCGTCCTGTCGCTCGGCGCGCAGGCCGGCGGCGAGCAGGCCCGTCACCGGGCTGGGCGCGTCCATCCAGGCGCGCACCAGCGTGTCGTCGATCGGCGTCCGCTCGCTGTTGCCGCCGGCCAGGCGCTCGTGCCACACCGCCAGGCGGGCGGCGGTCTCGGGGCTCAGGCCCTCGCGCGAGACCAGGTCGAGCGTCTGCTCGGGCTCGAGGAGCCCCTCGGCCAGCGCCCTGGCGATCAGCACGCCGCGGACCGGCTCGGGCTCGATCCGCCGGGCCAGGAGCAGGTCGATCGGCCGCCCGGAGGCGTCGGCCGCTGCCAGGATCGCCTCGGTCATCACCAGCGGGTCGCCCGAGATGGCCAGCTGCGTGAGCAACGGCTCCAGGCCGGGGTCGGCCAGCCGACGCAGGGCCCGCACCGCGGCCACGCGGCGGGCCGGCTCGGAGGCGGTCAGCTCCCCCGCGATCACCCCGATCACGTCCCCCACGCGCACGCCCGTCCACGTCGGCACCGGGCCGGGCGGGGCGTAGCGCCCCAGGGCGCCGCCGGGCACGGCTGGCACGGCTGGCGGGGGTGGCGGCTCGGCCTGCGCCCCTGCGCGGGCGCGGCCAACGCCACAGCTCGCCGTGCTCAGCACGATGACCGCGATGAGCGCGCTTTGCCTCATGCTCTTGGCGCCGTGGGCTTCATTGAAGACCATACGCCCGGCACGCGGGGCCGATGCACCCAAAGATGAGCCAACCACAGCCGACACGCGAGCGTCTCAGCGCTGCCCGAGGTTCTCACGCTGGAGCATCAGTTCGAGCGTCTGGGCCGTGAATTCCTGCTCGCGCTGCGTGATCGTGTTGAAGAACGGCAGGGCGATGGTGCGCGAGGAGACCGACTCGGCGATGGGGAAATCACCGGGCGCGTAGCCCAGGGCGCGATAAAACGGGAGCGTGTGGATGCACGGGAAATAGGTCGCGCAGCCGACGTCATGCCTGCGCAGGCCGTCGATGACCCGGTCGCGCTCCTGCTGGGTGTAGGCCGTGGCCAGCCGCACGACAAAGACGAACCACGACATGCCCACCTCGGGATCGATCGTGGGCAGGACCACGTCGGCGTGGCCGGCCAGCAGCTGCACGTAGCGGTCGGCCACGGCCCTGCGCTTGGCGATGATCTCGTCGAGGCGGCGCATCTGGGCCACGCCCAGGGCCGCGTGCAGCTCGGAGAGGCGGTAGTTGTACCCGAGCCGCTCGTGGCTGAGCCAGGTGCCCAGGGCGGCTGCGGCGCCGGAGCCCGGCGGGGGCGTCCCCGGCGTGGGCCGCCCCTGGGACCTGAGGGACCGGCAGGTGTCGGCCAGGCGTTTGTCGTCGGTGACGATCACGCCGCCCTCGCCGGTGGTGATCTGCTTGTTGGGGTAGAACGCAAAGACCCCGGCACGGCCAAACGAGCCGCACGGGCGGCCCTTGAGGGTGGTGCCCAGGGCCTCGCAGCAGTCCTCGATGAGGGGGATCTCGTGGCGGGAGGCGATCTGCTCGTAGGCGTCCATGTGGGCGGGGTTGCCCAGGGCCTCGACGGCCAGGACGGCCTTGGTGCGCGGGGTGATGGCCCGCTCGACCAGCGCCGGGTCCATGTTCAGCGTGCGCGGGCAGATGTCCACAAAGACCGGGCGCGCCCCAGCCATCAGGATCACGTTGGCCGAAGCGACGAACGAGAAGGGCGTGGTGATGACCTCGTCGCCAGGCCCCACGCCCAGGGCCAGCAGGGCCATGTGCAGGCCGGAGGTGCCCGAGGAGCACGCCACGCCGTGGAGCCGGCCGGCCCGCGCGGCGCACAGGGCCTCGAACTGCTCCTGGGCCGGGCCGATCGACAGCCGCCCGCTGCGCAGGACCGTTGCAACGGCCTGCACCTCAAGGTCGGTGATGTCGGGCTTGGAGAGCGGGATCTCGCTTGTGCTCATGGGGACATGCATCGGCCGATCGGCGCGCGGCGCTGCGAGTTTGGCCCGAGGCTTGCGCACGGGGCCCCGGCGTGCTCAGTGGCCCCCGCGCAGTGGCAGCACCATCGCCGTGCGCGAGGCGAACTCGTAGAAGCCCGCGCCCCGGTACAGACGCATCGCCGGGGTGTTGGACGTGTCCACGGCGCAGGCGATGGTCCGCTCGGGCCGGCCCCCCAGCAGCGTCAGGGCCATCCAGACCAGCGCCCGGCCCAGACCCCGGCCGCGCAGCGCCGGCGACAGCCCCAGGTACACAAGCTCCATGGTCCGGTGCTGCGGGATCGACGAGAGCAGCAGGCACCCCTCCGGCTCGCTGTGCAGGCTCACAAGGTGCCACAGCGAGGGGTCGTGCTGACCCACCGCTGTGTGCGAGGCCAGGGCCTCCTCCGGCGAGCGCATCGCGCACAGGGCCGGGCAGTCCAGGGTGTCGGTGTAGCTCCGCTGGAGCGCGGCCAGCAGCAGCCGACGGCCCTGGGCCGCGGGCATCTCCGAGAGCGGCTCGACCCGCACGCCCTCGGGCCACGCCGGCGTGTCCGCCTGCGCGCCGCGGCGCTTGGGCAGCTCCCGCTTCATGTACGCCAGCTCGGCCAGGCGTGTGAACCCAGCCCCGGCGTACGCCGCCTCGACGTCCAGCGCCGCGGGCTCGAAGAGCGCCTGGGCCACGCGCCCCGCGGGCACGCGCGCTCGGAAATCGGCGATCGCCGCCCGGATCAGCCCGGCGCGGGCCGACGGGTCGCCGTCGGAGGCGGGGCCTTCGCCCGTCGCGGGGGACAGATAGCACATCGCGGCGCCCCCCGCTGAGGGGACGATGAGCAGCACCTGCGACCACCCGCCGGCGGGGCCAGGAAGCCCCCAGAAGTGCTCAAGCTCGGTGCCGTCGCGCGTGAGCTGATCCAAAAACACCTCAGCCGAGCCCGCGGCTGCGTCCGGCCCGAGCAGCCGACGGACCGCTCCGAGACGCTGCCCAGAACCGATCCGTCTGGGGGACGAACCGTCATTCATGGGGCCGCTGGGGCGCGATGGGGAGATGGTCGTCATGGGTTCGGGCGATCTTCTGGGCGTGGCCAGCGCGCCCGGGCCGAGCTGGCGTGCCGAGGGAGTCAGCGGGTAGACTAGGGCCCGCGGATGATCTTCGGCCCTGTTCGGCTGGCTCCACGCGCGCGGGCATCAAAGCCGGCCGGTCCGGGGAACGCTCCGCGACCGACTTGGTATTGTTTTCGCTCTTGGTATTGTTTTCGCTCGTTGTGCCGATACCCAGACCCGTTCGCGACCTGCCCGCCCCATCCCCCACCCACCCCCACCCACCCCCGACACCCCACACTTCGCCCCCCCGCCCCACCGCGCAGGCCCGCAGCGCAGCAACCCACGGAGTGACGCGTGCCCCGACTCAATGACCGCAACAACTCGGCCCGCTGGCCGATGGCGACGCTCGCTCTGACGCTGGCGGCGTGCCTGGCCCCCGCAGCGGGCATGGGCCGACGCGACGCCGCGGCCCTCGCCCCCGAGCCGGCGGCTGTGCCCCAGCGGTGGCTCCTAGACGTGACCTTCGGCCCGCTGCGCGTGGCGCAGCTCGACGACGGCACCGGCCGGAACCGGGCGTTCTACTACTTCACCTACAAGGCCGTCAACAACACCGGCCAGGACGTGCTCTTTGCCCCCTCGTTCGAGCTGTCGACCGGCGCGGGCCAGGTCGTGCGCTCCGGGCGTGGCATCCCGTCGCAGGTCACCCAGCAGATCATCGAGCGCCTTGACAACCCCTTCCTGGAGGACCAGATCCAGGTCATCGGGCAGCTCCGCCAGGGGCAGGAGAACGCCAAGGAGGGCGTCGTCGTCTTCGAGGCCCCCACCCTCCAGCCCGAGGGCCTGACGGTCTACGCCGCCGGCTTTAGCGGCGAGTTTGTCACCCTGGCGCTGCCGACCTCGACCGGCCTGGACATCGACGGCGGCCGGGCCACGCTCCGGCGGACGCGCCAGCTGGTGTTCGCGGCCGTCGGCGACCTATCCAACCGCGGCGACCAGCCGATCGAGGTCGTCGAGCAGGTCTGGATCATGCGCTAACGCCCCGGCCCTTGGCCCGGCCCCGGAGCGCCGGCTATCATCCCGGCCCGGCTGCCGGGACGGTCGGTCGTTGACACGCAGCCCCAAGGACTCTCTGCTATGGCGCACAAGAAAGGTCAGGGCTCGACCAAGAACGGTCGGGACAGCAACCCCAAGTATCGCGGCGTGAAGCTCTACGCGGGCGAGATCGCCGGCATCGGGTCCGTCATCGTCCGCCAGGTGGGCACGCCCATCCAGCCCGGCTTCATGGTCAAGCGTGGCAAGGACGACACCCTCTACGCCGTCACCGAGGGCCGCGTGATCTTCAGCGGTCGCAAGGTGCACGTCGACCCGCTGGACCCGGCCCAGCCGCGGCCGTTCTGGCTCAAGAGCCTGGTCAACTCCAACTAACCCTCGGCCGGCAGCCCCCAAGCCCCCCCTTTGCGGGGCCCACACGCCACGGGCGGCGGGCCTGGCGGGTTCCTCCGGTGTTGCGACCCGGCCCTGCGCTGCGGATTTCTGACGCGCGGTGGATCGGGCCGGGCTCAAGAACGAATGCACAAGCGGCCTGTCCCGCTGCGTGAGCGGTCAGGACTTGCCAGAAAAATCACTCCCCGGCCCGCCGCAACGGCCCGCCGGGTGCAATCATCGCTGGCCCACGCCGCCCGCCGGGCGCGGGGGCGCGGGCGCTAGAACCTGGAGCAAG
Organism: Isosphaera sp.; assembly: GCA_013822085.1. Taxonomy (GTDB): domain Bacteria; phylum Planctomycetota; class Phycisphaerae; order Phycisphaerales; family UBA1924; genus WM-009. Next base: position 55,497 of record PNJV01000001.1, read on the forward strand.
ACCATGAGCCGTGTGAGCCAGAGCGCGTGGGCGATCGTGATCGGGTCGGCGATGATCGCCGGCGGGAACGTGGCTGCGCGGGCCCTTGACAACCGCCCCTCGCCGCCCGTGGTGGCAGCTGTGCCGGCCCAGCCGCCGGTGGTGGTTGCGCCCGTCGAGATCGCGCCGCAGGCCGCCCCCGCCGCCCCCGCTGCTGCATCTGTCCCAGCAGCGCCCGCGGCGGTCGCCACGGCTCAGGTGCCCTTTGCGATCTGCGACATCAACAAGGTGGCCGAGAAGCTCCTGGCCGGGCCGCGCTACCAGCAGCGGATCACGGCCAAGCAGCAGGAGATCCAGGCGCAGCTCAAGCCGCTGGAGGACCGCATGAACACCGCGCGCGAGAAGCTCCAGGCCTTCACCAACCCCGCCGAGCTGCCCCCCGAGGCCCAGGCGATCCTGGCCGACGGTCAGCAGGCCCAGCAGGAATATCAGCCGCTCTTCGGGCGGCTCCAGGCCGAGGCCGAGCAGTTCCTGGCCGGGATCAACTACGAGGCGCACCGCGAGGTGAACGCGTCGATCGACGCCATCGCCGCCCAGCGCGGCTTCATGTACGTCTTCGCCTCGCGCAGCATCGATGGCGAGCAGCCCCCCACCGCCATCACGGCCTTCGTGCAGCGCGCCCTGGCTCGGCCCGTGCTCACGTTCCCCAAGCAGGCCGACATCACCGCCGACGTGCTGGCCGATCTGAAGCTCGAGTGAGCCCGGCTCCCGAGCGTGGACGCCGCCGAGCGTGGACGCCGCGGGCCCGAGCACAGCCCGGCTGGCTGTGCTCGGCGGGGCTCGCGGCTCGTTTTAGCAGTGCGCAGCCTGCCCGGCCTGGGCCAGGCGGTGGGCCAGCAGCTCGCCGGCATCGGCCACGGCCCTGCGGATGTCCAGCCGCACCGCCTCGACGCGCACGCTCAGGCCGTCCTGCTGGGCGCGGAGCCGGCACTGGGCCCAGAGGCGGCCGTGGGCGTCGGGCACGTCCTCGATCCGGGCTGTGACGCTCTGGGCGTGCACGCCCAGGCGGTCGGCTGCTGCCCCGATGGCGACGAGTGTCTGGTCGATCAACTCTTGCGACTGACGCACGGTCCTGAGTTCAACGGTGATCCGCATGTGTCTGCCCCGATGGGCCGCAACGGCGGCCCGGCTCGATGACGCTCCGACTCTTCCGCCCTGATGAGATGCGCCCTGGCGGCGGGTTCGTACGCCCGCCCGCCCAGCGGCACAAGGGACACCCGCGATGCCCTGCTGACGGGGGTCAGCGGGGCGTGGACGGACATCGGAAGGGGCGATAAGTCATGCGCGTCGGTTGCATATCAGGGGCTTCGTCGGTGAGTCGCGGGCGGATGCTCTGGGCTGGGCCTGGGATAGCCCTGCTGGGCCCGAGGCAGCCCTGCTGGGCGTGGGTTTAGCCCTTGGTCTTGTCCTTGATCTCGTCGGCGCTGAGCCTGGTGGCGGTGGTGATCGTGATGGGGGTCGCCGGGACGTTCTGGTGCGGCCCGACGGTCTTGGTCTGCTGGGTGACGATCGTGTCGACGATCTCGGTGCCCTGGATGACCTTGCCGAAGACGGCGTAGGCGGCGCCGTCGCGCGGCTCGTCGAGGAAGGTGTTGTTGGCCACGTTGATGAAGAACTGGCTGGTGGCCGAGTCGGCGACGTTGGTCCGGGCCATGGCGACGGTGTACTTGGCGTTCTTGAGGCCGTTGCGCCACTCGTTCTTGATGGGCGCGTTGGTGGGCTTCTGGTTCAGGTCTGGGGTGAAGCCGCCGCCCTGGACCATGAAGTTGGGGATGACGCGGTGGAAGATCAGGCCGTTGTAGTGGCCCGCGTCGACGTAGGCCAGGAAGTTCTCGACGGAGATCGGGGCCTTGGTCTGGTTGAGCTCCAGGACGATCTCACCCAGGGAGGTGGCGAGCTTGACGTACACGTAGGTCTCCTTCTGGTCTTGTGCGGGGGCTTGGGCCGCTGCGGGCTCCGGCGGGACAGCGGGGGCGGAGGCCGCGGCCAGGGCGAGCGTGGCCGGGAGTGTGATCGCAAGCAGCGAGCGGGTCCAAGCGGTGCGGGTCATGGCGGGCCTCCGTGTGCCGCCGCGGTCTGGCGCGGGGCAGGGGCGAAGCATAGACCCCCGCTGGGGCTTCGACGAGAAGACGGTCGTGTGGTCCGCTTGCCGGGGCGGGGGCGTCTAGCGCAGGCCGTATTCCTTGAGCTTGCGGTAGAGGGTGCGTTCGCCGATGCCCAGGAGGCGTGCGGCCTGCTCGCGGTTGCCGGCGGTGAGCAGGAGGGTCTCGCGGATGGCCCGTTTCTCGATCAGCTCAAGGGGGGTGCCGGCCAGGGAGCCCCCGGCGGCGTGGGGGTGGTCGTCGGGGAGCTCGGCGCGGGCCGGGTCGTCGGTGGTGTGCACGTCGTCGGGGATGTGGCGCACGTCAAGGCGGATGACGGAGGCGGGGTCGGGCGAGTCGCCGGCGGCGGTGACGACCATGTTCTGGACGACGTTGAGGAGCTGGCGGACGTTGCCCGGCCAGTGGTAGCTGGTCAGTCGCATCAGGGCGGCGTCGGAGATCGCCGGGGTGGGCCGGCCGGGCAGGAGGCGCGTGCCCACGCGGGCCAGGGCGTGGAGGACGATGCGCGGCACGTCCTGGCGGCGGTCCGAGAGCGGCGGCAGGTGGACCTGGGCGCCCTTGATGCGGAAGAACAGGTCCTCGCGGAACTCGCCGCGGGCGATCATGGCCGGCAGGTCCTTGTTGGTGGCGCTGACGAGGCGCGCGTCGGTCTGGCGTTCGTCGTTGGACCCGACGCGGACGACGCGGCCCGTCTCGAGCACGCGCAGGAGCTTGGCCTGCATCTTGAGGGGCATGTCCCCGATCTCGTCGAGGAAGAGCGTGCCGCCGGAGGCGTACTCGAAGACGCCCTCGCGGTCCTTCTCGGCGCCGGTGAAGGCCCCGCGGATGTGCCCAAAGAGCTGGTCCTCCAGGAGCGACTCGGTCTCGGCGGCGCAGTTGAGGGCAACAAAGCGGCCCTTGGCCCTGGGCGAGAGGCGGTGGACGGCCTGGGCGATGAGCTCCTTGCCCGTGCCCGACTGGCCCGTGACCAGGACCGGCAGCGTGCTCTGGGCCACGGTGCGGACCGTGCGCAGGATGCGGCGCATGGGCTCGGAGGCGGCCACGATGCCCTCGAAGCCGTCGTGCTGGGCCAGGTCCGGTGCGCCGGCCGAGGCCGCCTCGTGGCGGAGGAGCACGTGCTCGGCGGCGCGGTTGATCAGCGTGCGGAAGACGGCCAAGTCCAGGGGCTTCTCGATGAAGTCGTAGACGCCGTCCTTGAAGGCCGAGCGGGCGGTGGGCACGTCGCCGTGGGCGGTGACCATCACGCACTCGGCGTGCGGCTGGAGCCGCCGGGCCGCCCGCAGCACCACCATGCCCGCGTCGGCGCCGTCGGCGGCCACGCCCTCGGCCCCGCCGGACGAGGGCATGCGCAGGTCGGTGATGATCACGTCGAAGGTCCCGTGACGCAGCTCGTCGAGCGCCCCGGCGACGCTCCCGGCGATGGTGCACACGTGGCCCGGCTTGCGCAGGGCCTCGGCCATGGCGTCGGCGTGGTCGGGCTCGTCCTCGACGATGAGCACCTGAGCCCGGGGCGGGGGCTGCTGGCCCGGGGCCGCGGCGGGGGCGTGTTCTGAGGGGTCCGGCATGCTGCCCCGAGGGTATCAGGGGCGGGGCCCTTGGCTGGGCCGGTCCCGGGCCACACGGCTCAGTGGCGGAAGCGCCGCACGCCGGTGGTCAGGCAGGTCACGCTGCGCGCGGCGCAGAGCTCGAAGGTCTCGCCGTCGCGCTTGGAGCCGCCCGGTTGGACGATCGCCCGTGCGCCGCCGTCGATGAGCACGGCCGGGCCGTCCGGGAACGGAAAAAACGCATCGGAGACGGCGACCCACGGCCCAAGCCCGGCCGCCGGCCCGCCCGCGCGGGCCTTGTCGATGGCGATCCGGCAGGCGGTCAGGCGATCGACCTGCCCCAGCCCGGCCCCAACCAGACGCAGCGCGTCGCCGTCGGCCGCGACGATGCACACGGCGTTGGAGGTCATGGCTGAGACCGCGATCTCGCCGAAGGACCCGACGCGGAGCAGCTCGGGGGTCGGAAGCGGGCCGGCCTGGTGCTGCCAATGCTCGGGGCGCGGCGGGGCCGAGTCGGCGTCCTGGACCAGCGCGCCGCCGGTGATCGGCCGCAGCACCAGCCTGGGCGCGTCGGCGCCCGCCGGCAGCGTCGGCCCGGGGGCCGCGGGGGAGGCGGGTGTGGGGGTGGCAGATGCGCCAAAGGCCAGCAGGCGGATGCTCGACGAGCGCGCCCTGAGGGCCCCGAGTGCCTCGGAGGCAAAGCCGGGCGCCAGCAGCACCTCCACGAACACGTCGCGCTGGGTCAGGCGGTGAGCTGTGGCCGCGTCGATCGGGTGCGAGCAGGCCATGATCCCGCCGAAGGCCGCCAGCGGGTCGCCGGCCAGTGCCGCAGTGGCGGCCCCGAGGGAGGAGCCCGCCACAGCTGCGCCGCAGGGGTTGGCGTGCTTGATCACCGCGCAGGCGTGCGCGCCCGACCAGCGCCCGAGGCGCAGCACCAGGTCCAGAGCCGCTGCCGCGTCCTGGATGTTGTTGTAGCTCAGGGCCTTGCCGTGGAGCTGGGCCGCGGTGGGGACCGAGGGGCCGGCAAAGGCGGGGTCCACGTACACCGCTGCGCGCTGGTGGGGGTTCTCGCCGTAGCGGCAGTCGGCCAGCTTGGTGTAGGCGTGCACGGCGCGCTGCGGGAACGGCGAGGCGTCCGGCTCGTCGCCCAAGCGCAAGACCGCGGGCAGGGCCTGGGCGATGGCCGCGTCGTAGGCGGCGGTGCGCGCAAAGGCGTCGGCGGCCAGGCGGGCGCGGGCGTGCGCGCTGACGCCCCCGCGCTGGGCCAGCTCGAGGGCGACGCCGCGGTACTGCGCCGGGTCGGTCAGGACGGTCACATAGGCGTGGTTCTTGGCCGCCGAGCGGATCATCGCCGGGCCGCCGATGTCGATCTGCTCGATGAGCTGGTGGGGCGCCACGCCGGGGGTGCGAGCCGTGGCCTCGAAGGGGTAGAGGTTGACGCAGACCAGGTCGATGGGCGCGATGCCGTGGGCGCTCATGGCCGCGGCATGAGCGGGCAGGTCGCGCACGGCCAGGATCCCGCCGTGGACGCGCGGGTGGAGCGTCTTGAGTCGGCCGTCCATCATCTCGGGCAGGCCGGTCAGGTCCTCGATCTGGGTGACGGGCAGGCCGGCCTGCCTGAGCGCGGTGGCGGTGCCGCCCGTGGAGACGAGCTGGGCGCCGTGCGCGTGGAGCGCCTGGGCCAGCGGGATCAGGCCGGCCTTGTCCCAGACGGACAGGAGCGCGCGGGCGATCGGGCGAGCCGGCGCGTCGGGTGCGGGCGGTGCTTGGTGGCTGGGGGTGGCGAGGGGAACGGGGGGGCCGGGGGGCGTGCGGGGCTGGCTCGGGTCGGTCATAGGTGCGGGCCGGGCTGAGGCTCGGGGGGCCTAGGTGGGCTCGGGGGGCTCAGCGCGGGATGAAGCGCGAGACGCGGCCCTGCGCGGTGACGGCGTAGATGGAGCCCCCGACGGGCTTGTCGGTCAGGAGGCGCGTGTAGCCGGGCAGCGCGGTGGACGAGAGCACGTCGCCGCTCTGGCGGTCGATGCGCCAGGCCGTCGTGCCGTCCCATGCGATCACGTCGGTGCCGCGTGCCGAGATGATCTCGCCGGAGACCATCGGGTTGCTCCAGCGGATCTCGCCGGTGTCGGGCTCGATGAGGCTCAGGCCCTTGTCGGGGAGCGTGACGTAGAGCCGGCCGTCGACGAAGACCGGCGGCTGGTCCAGCGGCTTCTGGTTGCGGAGCCTCCAGATGACCCGGCCGTCGGGCGCCAGGGCGTAGAGGGACTGATCGAGCGAGGCGACGAAGATGGCGCGGTCGCTGGTGGCCAGCGGGGCGCCGGGGCCGCCGAAGGCGGTGAACCTGCCCACGGCCTGGCCGGTGCCGGCGTCGAGGTTGAGGACCTCGCCGGCGTCGGAGCTAAAGACGATCTGCGCCGGCGCCGAGCGGACCGGGTTGGCGGTGATGGTCGCGCCGACGCGGTAGGACCAGGCCGAGGTGCCGGTGTCCATGCGGTGGGCCGAGGCGAAGCCGTCGCTGGTGCCGTACACGAGCAGGTTGCCGATGGCCAGGGGCTCGGTGGAGGCCACGCGCGCCAGGCGCTGCCGCGGCGTGCGGTCGGTGCCCAGGGGGGTGAGGTTGCCGGTGCCCGACTCGTAGAACGTGACGGTGCCCTCGGTGACGATCCCGAGCAGGTTGGCGAAGGCGACCACGCCCAGGACGCGCGAGTTGGGCGAATCGGGCTGCTGGGCCCAGCGCAGGGCCCCGCTCTCGACCGAGAGCGCCGAGACGGCCCCGCTGTTGTCGGCCACCAGGACCGAGGGCCCCGCCAGGCCGACCCAGGTCACGCTGGCGTCGGCCGGCGTGACCGAGGCGCCCGACCATGAGAGCCGGTAGCCGAGCGTCGAGAAGGCCCGGGCTGTGGGGTCCAGGCCCTCGGAGAAGACGTCGGGGGCGGGAGCCGGGCCGGCGCGCTCGGGGTTGGTCAGCGTGCCGCGGTCGCGCCGCGGGCGGCGGGCGCGCTGGCCGGGGCTGGGCGGGGACGCCGCCGGGCCCTGCGCCTGCGTGACCGGCTCGTCGGGGGCGGGGGGCCGCTGGGCCAGAGGCTCCGCCGCGGGCGCTTGAGGTTGCGTAACCGGGAACTCGGGCTGCGCAGCGGGGACCCCGGGCTGCGCGCCCAGCGGCTCGACGCGGACGGCCTGGCCCGGGGCTGGCTCGGTCGCGGCGCTGGCGCAGGCCTGAGCGCTCAGGCACAAGGCAGAAGCGATCAACGCCGCTGCGCAGCGGGCGCGGCGGGCGGACGGTTGAGATGGTGTGAGCGGTAAGGCCATGTCGCGCGGCTCCGTGTCGGTCGGTTCGCCTGCCCAGCGTCTGCGTGCGGGAGGTGGGTGGTGGGGGCGGGCGTGCGGGGGTGGATGTGTGCAGGGGGCGGCGGCGTGCCCGAATCCACTCTCGTCCTGCACTCAACCAACGAGTTCTCCCTCTTTTTATCCCCTCCTGCCTATCCCCCGCCAACTCACTGCCCGCCTCAGCTCCCCATCACCACCCCCAACCCCCAACCCCACCCTCCAACCACTTCCCTCGCCCCGTTGCCCTACCCCGCCACCTGCCGCCCGCCACCTGCCGCTCCCCCCGCGATCACTCACCCCGCGCCACCCCCGCGCCCGTGCGCCCCCGCGGCTGCGCTGCCGAGGTGCGCAGCCGTGCACGGGCGTCCGCGGCCCATCTCCGTCGCGGGCGGCCGAGCGGGGCGGTCAGTATGCGGCCCCTGGGAGCACACGTCAAGCCGGCGTCAGTCGCTCCGGCACGCCAAGCGTACCGCAGCGGGGCTGGGCGCGCCAACGGGTCCCGATCCGCACAGCGTGGCCCGGGGGTTGCTCAGCCAGCGGAGAAACCGCCAGGCGCGGCTGTTGATTGGTCGTCGGTGCGCAGCCGGTGTTGGTGGCGTGGTACAGTGATCGCATGACGAGCCACGCCGCGCCGGGCGCTGTCGCTGCGGCCCTGACCAGCACAGACCCGCACGCGGGGCGATCCAACAACGGGGCGGCCCACGCGCCCGGGCACGCTGCTGAGGCGGGTGCCCAGGCCCAGGCCGGCGGCGCCTGGCCTCCCGGGCACCTGCTGGAGGTGTCGTGGGAGGTGTGCAACCCGGTCGGGGGCATCTTCCAGGTGGTGCGCAGCAAGGCACCGTTCATGGTCGATCGCTGGGGTGAGCGGTACTGCCTGGTGGGGCCGTACAACCCCCAGGCGGCGGCCCTGGAGTTCGAGGAGACGACGCCCACCGGCGTGATCGGCCGGGCCGTCAACGCGCTGCGCGCCGAGGGGATGAACGTCCGCCACGGGCGGTGGATGATCTCCGGCCGGCCGCGGACGGTGCTGATCGATCACTGGGTCAGCCAGGCCCACTGCGACGGCGTCAAGTACACCCTCTACGCCGACCACCACATCCCCACCCCCGGCGGCGACACGCTCATCGACGGCGTGGTCTCCTTCGCCGACGCGGTGCGCAGGCTGGTGGAGAAGGTCTGCGAGCAGTCGGCCGCCGGCGGCGTGATCGGCCCGGCGGCGGGCCCGGTGATCGCCCACTTCCACGAGTACATGGGCGGGCTGGCCATCCCGATGCTCCGGCGGAACCGCGCCGCGGCGGCCCTGGTCTTCCAGACCCACGCCACGCTCCTTGCGCGCTACATCGCCTCCAACGAGGAGGACTTCTACGACCGGCTCTCCTGGGGCACCATCGACCACATCGGCGAGGCCCGCAAGTACCAGGTCCAGACCCAGCACCTGATGGAACGCGCCTGCGCCCACGGAAGCCACGTCATGACCACCGTCTCGGCCGTCACGGCCGAGGAGTGCGACGGCCTGCTCGGGCGCCGGCCGGACGTGGTCCTGCCCAACGGCCTGGACATCCAGCGGTTCAACGTCGGGCACGAGTTCCAGACCCTGCACGCGACGTACAAGGACAAGATCAACCGGTTCGTCATGGGGCACTTCTTCCCGTCCTACCCCATGGACCTGGACCGCACGCTGTACATGTTCACCTCGGGCAGGTACGAGCCGCGCAACAAGGGCTTCGACCTGTGCCTGGAGGCCATGGCCAGGCTCAACGCCGAGCTCAAGGCCGCGGCCCTGGGCATCAACGTCGTCTTCTTCATCATCACCAAGCGGCCCACCCGCTCGCTCCACCCGGCGGCCCTGAGCTTGCGCGGCGTGCTCAACGAGTTCCGCTGGGTGTGCGAGCAGATCACCAGCCACCTGGGCGAGACCCTCTTCAAGCAGGGCGCCGCCGGCAAGCGCGTGGACCTGGAGAAGGCCCTCGACGAGTACTGGGCCCTGCGCTACCGCCGCACGCAGCAGGCCCTCAAGACCGACCGCCTGCCGCTGGTGACCACGCACATGATCGACGACGACCACGACCCCGTCCTGGCCCAGATCCGGTCCCTGGGCCTGCTCAACCGCCCCGAGGACCCCGTCAAGATCGTCTACCACCCGGACTTCATCTCGCCGGTCAACCCGCTCTGGGGCATGGAGTACGAGCAGTTCGTCCGCGGGTGCCACGTGGGCATCTTCCCGTCGGCCTACGAGCCCTGGGGGTACACGCCGCTCGAGTGCGTGGCCATGGGCGTGCCGGCGGTGTCGAGCGATCTGGCCGGGTTCGGGGCCTATGTGATGGAGCAGAACCGCCACCACGAGCGCCCCGGCATGTGGGTGATCCGCAGGCGCAGCCGCGGCTTCCACGACGCGGCCGCGGACCTGACGCGCAACCTCCTGGAGTTCTGCCGGCTCGACCGCCGCGGGCGCATCGCCCTGCGCAACCAGGTCGAGGCCCAGTCCTGGTCCTTCGACTGGGGCATGCTCGGGCCGGCGTACTCGATCGCCCACGACCTGGCGCTCCAGCGCGCCTTCGGCCTGACGCCCGCCGGGCACATCGGGGCCTGACGGGCCCGGGGGCCACTCGACGCGGCCCCGGCGCCGATCAATCATCGCCCGTGGCTGCGCACGCTCCCGATCACGGCGGACCGACCGACGGCACGGCTCTGCCGTCGGTCCGGCTGTTCACCGACGGCGCCTGCTCGGGCAACCCCGGGCCGGGCGGGTGGGCGTTTATCCTGCGGCACGACGCCTCGGGCAAGCAGGTCGAGCGCTCCGGCGGCGAGCCGGCCACGACCAACAACCGCATGGAGCTGACGGCCATCGTGATGGGCCTGCGGGCCCTGACGCGGCCGGCCCGCGTCAGGCTCGTCAGCGACAGCGAGTACGCCCTCAAGGGCCTGCGCCAGTGGCTGGCGGCGTGGAAGAAGCGCGGCTGGAGGACCGCCGGCAAGCAGCCGGTCAAGAACCAGGACCTGTGGGAGGAGCTCGACGCGCTCATGGCCGGCCACAGCGTGGAGTGCGAGTGGATCCGCGGGCACGCCGGGCACGCCGAGAACGAACGCTGCGACCAGCTGGCCGTCGAGGCGATCCGGGCCCTGCGCGCCGGCGGCGCGTAGCACGCGCCCCGGGCCGCCCCAGCGGGCGCGCCCTTGCCGCTACCCTGCGCAGCTATGCCAGTGCACCGAATCGAAGTCGCCCCCGCGCCCGGCCGAGCCGACCCACGCGGCCAGGCCGCCCAGCGTCAGGCCGTGGCGCTTGGCCTGAGCCCCTCGGCCGTGAGCACCGCGCAGGTCTACCTGCTCCAGGCCGACCTGAGCCCGGGCCAGCTCGACGCGGTCCGAGCGCACCTGCTGACCGACCCGGTCACGGAGCGGTCGGTCGTGGGGGCGGCCCCCGCTGCCGATGGCGCCGTGACCGTCGAGGTCCACCCGCTGCCTGGGGTGATGGACCCCGCGGCGGCCTCGGTGGAGCTTGCCGTGCGCGAGCTGCTGGGCGTGGACGCCGCAGCGGCCACCGGCCTGCGCTACGACGTGTCCGGGCTGACGCCCGAGCAGGCGGCGGGGCTGGCGCGGCGCGCCCTGGCCAACCCGGTGATCCACCGCGTCACGTCGGGGCCGTTCCACCCGGCGGCCTTCCCGCGCGGCTCGGCGCGCACCGAGGACGCGGGCCCGGTGGCCCTCCGGTCGGCCGGCGACGACGACCTGGCGGCGCTCTCGCGTCGGGCCCACCTGTTCCTCTCGCTTGAGGAGATGCGGGCGGTGCGCGAGCACTTCGGCGCCCTGGGCCGCGACCCGCGGCCGATCGAGCTTGAGACCATCGCCCAGACCTGGTCCGAGCACTGCGTCCACAAGACGCTCAAGAGCACGGTCCGGTACACGCCCGCCCCGGGGCACGCCGAGGGGGTCATCGACTGGGCCAACCGCCCCGGGCACGAGGTGCTGGCCGACGGCTCGGTGGTGATCACCAACCTGCTCAGGTCCACCGTCGCTGCGGCAACCCACGAGCTGATCGCCGACGGCGTGGACTGGACGCTCTCGGTCTTCTCGGACAACTCCGGCGTGATCGCGCTGGACGACCGCTTCGGCGTGTGCGTCAAGGTCGAGACGCACAACCACCCCTCGGCCATCGAGCCCTACGGCGGGGCCGCCACGGGGATCGGCGGGTGCATCCGCGACGTGATCGGCACCGGCCTGGGTGCGCAGCCGGTCGCCAGCACCGACGTGTTCTGCGTGGCCCACCCCGACTCGTTCTGGCACAGCGAGGGGGCCGAGCCCGGCGCCGACGCGCCGGCCCGGCCGGGCCAGGTGCGCTTCATCGACGCTGCGCGCCGAGCGCCCGGGCCGCTCCCGCCGGGGGCGCTCCACCCGCGGCGCACGCTGACGCAGGCCGTGGCCGGGGTGCGCGACTACGGCAACCGCATGGGGATCCCCACCGTCTCGGGCGCGGTGTCGTTCGACGACCGCTACGTGGGCAACCCGCTGGTGTTTTGCGGGTGCGTGGGGCTCATCCGGCGCGAGCTGGTGCGCGGCAGCGCCCGGCCCGGCGACCGCGTCGTGGCCCTGGGCGGCCGCACGGGGCGCGACGGCATCCACGGCGCCACGTTCTCGTCGACCGAGCTTGAGCACTCCTCGGCCGACGAGTTCGCCCACGCCGTGCAGATCGGCAACGCCATCACCCAGAAGCAGATGCTCGACGCGGTGCTGCGCGCCCGCGACCACGCCCAGGGCCCGCTCTTCCACGCCATCACAGACTGCGGCGCCGGCGGCTTCTCCTCGGCCGTGGGCGAGATGGGCGCCGCCCTCGGGGCCGAGGTCCACCTGGACCGCGCGCCGCTCAAGTACCCCGGCCTGACGCACACGGAGGTGTGGATCTCCGAGGCCCAGGAGCGCATGGTCCTGGCCGTCCCGCCGGCCGGCCTCGACGCGCTGCGGCGGATCTGCGCCGAGGAGTCGGTCGAGTTTGCCGACCTCGGCCACTTCGGCACCCCCGGCCAGGAGCTGGTGCTGCGCTGGCACGGCGCCGAGGTCGGGCGCCTCTCGATGCGGTTCCTCCACGAGGGCATCCCCACGCCCACGCGCCACGCCGCGTGGCCCCCCGACCCCCCCACCCCCACACCCACCCCCCCAGCCCCCACCCGCGCCCCCGAACCGCACGCCACCACGGCCCCCCCACTCGCGGCCGCCAGCGCGCCCGCGGCGCCCGCCCGGGCGGCCACACGACCGCACCCCAAGGACGCGCTGCTGGAGCTCCTGGGTCATCCCAACATCGCCAGCAAGCACTGGATCATCCGTCAGTACGACCACGAGGTCCGCGGCGCGACGGTCCTCAAGCCGCTGGTCGGCCGGCTCGGCCGGGGGCCCGGCAACGCGTCGGTGATCGAGCCGGTGCCCGGCTCGGGGCGCGGCGTGGCGATCTCGCAGGGTCTCCAGACCGGCGTCGGCGACCCGGCGGTGGGCGGCGACCCGTACCTGATGGCCCTGGCCGCCGTCGACGAGTGCGTGCGCAACCTGGTCTGCTGCGGCGCCGACCCGGCCCGGATCGCCATCCTGGACAACTTCTCCTGGCCCTCGTGCGCCAAGCCGGCCAACCTGGGCGCGCTGGTGCGCGCTGCCGAGGGGTGCTACGACGCGGCCAAGGCCTACCGCACGCCCTTTGTCTCGGGCAAGGACTCGCTCAACAACCAGCTCAAGTACACCGACCCGGCCACGGGCCAGGCTCGCGTGATCGAGATCCCCTTCACGCTGCTCATCACCGGCCTGGGGATCGTGCACGACATCGCCACCTGCGTCACGTCCGACGCCAAGTCCCCCGGCAACGCCCTGGTGATGATCGGCCGCACGGACGTGGGCGTGGGCGGCTCGCACATCCAGCACGTCGTGGGCGCCGGCGCGCTGGCCGCGGCGCTGCCGCCGGCGGCTGCGCGCGTGCCGGTCACGGACCTGCGCCTGGGCCCGGCCTCGGCGGGGCTGGTCGCCCGGCTGATCGCGCGCGGCCTGGCCCAGAGCGCCCACGACGTCTCCGACGGCGGCATGCTCGTGGCTCTGGCCGAGATGCTCATCGGCGGGCAGGCCCCGGGCCGCCCGGTCGGCGCTGAGCTGACACTCGGCGACGACTACGCCGACCCGCTGATCGCGTTCTTCGGCGAGTCGCCCAGCCGGTACCTGATCGAGGCCCGGCCGCAGGACGTGGGGCAGATCAAGGCCGAGGCGGCCGCCGCGGGCGTGGCGGCGACGGTGGTGGGCTGGTTCAACGACTCGGGCCTGCTCACGGCCCCCGCCGAGGGGCTCTCGGTGCTGGTGGCCGACGCGGCGTCGGTCTGGCTGCGCCCGCTCGACTGGTAGCCGCTGCGTCGCTCACGCCCCGGGCCCGCGCCGACCGATCTCCCCGGCGTGAGCCACCCGACCAGCCCCGCGCCCGCTGCGCAGCGGCACCCGATCAACACGCCGCCGACGCGCCTGCTTGCCGGTTCCAAGCCCGACCGGGTGATCGTGGCCCGCCGCGTGCTCGGCATCGACCCGGGCACGCGGGTCGCCGGGTACGCCTGCCTGGAGCGCCCCGCCACTGGTCGCGCAGCTGCGCCCGGCGGCGCGGGCGCGGTGATCCTCGAGGCCGGCGTGTGGCGCCTGGACGCCTCGCGCGGCGTGCCCGACAGGCTGGTGGAGCTCGAGGCGGACATGTCCCAGGCGATCGAGAGGCTGCGGCCCGAGGCGGTGGCCGTCGAGGCGCTCTACTCGCGCCCGAAGAACGTGGCGACGGCGATCGTCATGGCGCACGCGCGCGGGGTGATCCTGCTGGCCGCGCGGCGGGCCGGGCTGCCGGTCATCGAGCTGCGCGCCACGCAGGTCAAGAAGTCCCTGACCGGCTCGGGGCACGCGGCCAAGCACCAGATGCAGCGGGCGGTGCAGAGCGCCTTTGCGCTGGCCGAGCCCCCGAGCCCGCCGGACGTGGCCGACGCCATCGCTGTGGCGCTGTGCGGGCTGAACCGCGCGGCCTGAGCGTCCGCCGGCGCTTAGGCGCCCATGAGCGAGACGACCGTGTCGATGCCGCGGTCGAGGTCGCCGTCGGGCGCGGCCAGCGAGATGCGCACGTGGGTGTCGCGCGTCGAGAAGACCCCGCCGGGGATGATCACCACGCCGCGCGCCGCTGCGGCCTCGCAGAACTCCCTGCCCGACATCCCGAGCCGCTCGGGCACGCGCGGGAAGACGTAGAACGCCCCGCCGGGCGTGACCACGTCGGTGACGCGGCGCAGGCGCTCCAGGGCGCGGTCGCGGCGGGCCTGGTAGCGGGCCACGGTGGCGCTCACGTCGGTGCCGAAGGCCCCGAGCATGGCCCACTGGAGCGGCGTCGGGGCGCACACGTAGGTGTACTGCTGGATCTTGGTCAGCTCCTCGATCAGCCGCGTGGGCCCGGCGACGTACCCCAGCCGCCAGCCGGTCATGCCGTAGGTCTTGCCGAAGCCGCGCACGACCAGCACGTCGCGCTGGGCGTCGGGCAGGCGGGCGGGGCTCGGGCAGCGCGTCAGGCCGAAGGCCCCCAGCGCGGCCAGGTCCCCGGCGGGGCGCTCGGTGCGGGCCTGGGCGAAGGTGAACTCGTCGTATATCTCGTCGGAGATCAGGAGCACGTTGCGGCGGCGGCACAGGTCCAGCAGCTGGGCGCAGTGCTCGGACGATGCGACGGCCCCGGTGGGGTTGCCGGGCGTGTTGAGCAGCACGGCCTTGGTGCGGGGCGTGATCAGCGGCTCGACGCGCTGGGCGGTCATGACAAAGTCCGGGTAGGTGTCGCAGAGCACGGCCCGGGCGTCGCAGAGCGTGGCCGCCTGCGGGTAGAGCACGAAGTACGGGTCGGGGATGATGATCTCGTCGCCCGGGTTGAGCAGGGCCATGTAGGCGTTGGTCAGGGCGCCGCTGGTGCCGGTGGTGACGATCACGCTGCTGGGCGTGGGCGTGCTGGCCGGGCCGATCACGCCGCAGTCCCAGCCCAGGTCGGCGCGGATGACCGCGGCCAGGGCCTCCTGGAGCTCGGGCACGCCCTGGTTGGGTGTGTAGCCGTTGCGGTCGGCCAGGATCGCCTCGACGGCGGCGGCCTTGACGCGCGGGTCGACGGCGAAGTCGGGCTGGCCGATCGAGAGGTTGATCACGCCCGGCCGGCTGCGCGCCAACGCCGAGAACCGCCGGATGCCCGACCAGTCCAGGGCCCTGGAGCGGTGCGCGATGAGGCGGTCAATGTCCATGCGCGGCGCCTGGGGGTCTGGCGGGGCGAGCGACTGGCGGGGCCTCCCCGCTGGCGGGGGTACGGGGGCGAGCGGGGGTGGCGGGTGGTTGGGGGGATCAGGCCTTGCCGACGCGCGTCTTGGGGATGCCCAGGGCGCCGTTCTTGGCCGGGTCGATCTTGCGATCGGCTGCGAGCTTGGCGATGCGCTCGGCGCGCGTCAGCACGCTCCGGGTGCCCGCCATGCCGGCCGAGACGCGCAGGGAACGATCGAGGCTCATCGCAGGTCCTTTCTCATCTGCGGCGGGGCACTCCCCGCCGGGCCGAGATGATAGACACCCCGCCCCGCCTTGTGCCACACCGCGGCGAGACGCGCGGCGGGGGGGCGCGTCGGCGGATCGATCGGTCAATCCACCTTGTCGAAGAAGACATCGGCGAAGCTGGTCGGCGCGGTGCGGTCCTGGGCCCTCCAGGCCCGGCCAAAGCCCTGGACGCTGGCCCGGAGGCGCTCGGTCTCGGCGCTGGCGGACTTGAACTGGCCCGACGTGAAGCCCTTGAGCACGTAGACGCAGTACCACGGCTTGCCGTCGATCGTCCGCCGGACCATCAGCGAGGGCACGCCGACGGTGTTGAGGTGCTCGGCGCAGCGGGCGGCGTCGGTCTGGCGGGCCATCTGCGCAGCGACCAGGTAGTTGAGCCCGGGCTGGAGCGAGGTGGTCCAGGTGCCCACGTCGCCCGGCTGGGATGGCACGCCGGTGGGCCCGGCTTGAGCCGGTGCGCCGCTGCCGCTCTTGCCCGTGCCGCTGTTGCTGCCCTGGCCGGGGGTGAGGTTGGGATTGGGGGTGTCGCTGGGGCGCGGGTCGATGATCTGGCTGGGCTGGGCGCGGTCGGTCGGGTCGGCCGAGAGCGCCGCCTGGCCCAGGCCCTGGAAGGTCGTGGCGACCTCCTCGCGGCCCTGACGACGCCCGAGCAGGTGCCCGCCAACAAACGCCAGCGCCGCCACCACCACCAGCGCCCCGAGCGAGACGAGCAGGTACCGGCGCGCGCGGTCGTCGAGTCGGCCCAGCAGCCGGCCCACCACCGCCACGCCGGGGACGCCGCCGGACCGGGCCTCGGCCAAGTCCCGCCCCACCCCGAGGGCGTCGGGCGTGGCCGCCGATGCGGGCAGGGTCACGGACTTGAGCTCGCGCAGGACCGCCGGGTGCAGCGACCCCTCGGGCGTTGGGGGCGTGGCCTTGCCCGGCTCGGGCGTGAGGGCGCCGTTGTCGGCCGGCCCGAGCGGCCGGTTGCGGAGCACTTCGATCAGGGCGGGGGCCCCGCGCTTGCGGACCATGGAGACGGAGTTTACGCGCACCGACGAGCCATTGACCTGCATGGGCGCTCCGTATGCTTGGGCATGGCCATCCCCGAACAGGACCTCATCCGCATCGCCTCCAAGCCCATGAATCGGCTCGAAGCGGTCTACCTCCCGGAGGTTTTCAAGGGCTTCGGCGTCACGCTGCGGCACTTCTTTACGTCGTTTGGTCAGGGCAAGACCAGCCGAACCATGCAGTATCCCGAGGAGCGCCGCGAGCACCTGCCGGTGGAGCAGGGCGGCATGGAGCCGAGGAACTTCCGCGGCGTCCACCGCCTCAACCGCGACGAGCGCGGGCGCGTCAAGTGCGTGGCCTGCATGATGTGCCCGACCATCTGCCCCGCCCGCTGCATCCACATCACCGCCGCTGAGAGCCCCTGGGACGACCGGGAGAAGTACCCGGCCAAGTTCGAGATCGACGAGCTGCGCTGCATCTTCTGCGGCATGTGCGAGGAGGCCTGCCCGGTCGACGCCATCGAGCTGACCACCGAGTACGACGTCGTGGGGCTCTCGCGCCAGGAGATGGTCTTCGACAAGGAAAAGCTGCTCAAGGTCTACGACGTGACTATCAGCAAAAAGCCGATGTGACAGCCGCGCCTGCGCGCAGCCGCGAGCGGCGGCGCGTCGGCGGAGCTGCCGCGGCGCGCGACCAACGCCCGCGCACCGGGCGCGTCCGTGTCAAGATTGTGTGATGATCACGCTGGGGTAATGGCCCGCCCGCTGAGCTGCGCGGCCGTTGTCCTACGCTCGGCGACGCGCGGTCGGGCCGGCCGGTCGGTCCCCGCGCCCAGCGGGAGGTCAGCGATGCACGGATCGATCAGCGTCAGGGCGTGGCGTGCGGCAGCGGGCATCGTCGGCCTGACGCTGGCCGCGTCCTGGGCCTGGGCCCAGCCGGCCCCCGAGCCCCGCCCCGCAGCCCCGGCCCAGCCGGCGCAGGTGGTCACCGGCACCCCCCAGCCCGACGAGGACATCCTCGACGCCGAGGCGCCCAACCTCATCCACCAGCGCCACAAGCACGCCTGGGGCAAGAAGCACCCCACCGAGTCGGCCACCGCGGCCCGCTTCCTGACCAACCGCAAGAGCCAGGTCGCGCTGCCGCTGCCCGCCGAGCGCGAGGCGTTCTCGTTCGTCGTCTTCGGCGACCGCACCAGCGGCCCCGATGACGGCGTCAACGTCCTGGCCGACGCGGTGCGCGACGTGAACCTCCTCGAGCCCGACATGGTCCTGACCGTCGGCGACCTGATCCAGGGGTACAACACCACCACGCCGTGGCTCGAGCAGATGCGCGAGTACAAGGCCATCATGTCCCAGCTGGTCATGCCCTGGTTCCCCGTGGCCGGCAACCACGACGTGTACTGGCGCGGCCCCGATCAGCCCAAAGCCCAGCACGAGGAGAACTACGAGCTCCACTTCGGCCCGCTCTGGTACGCCTTCGAGCACAAGAACTCCTGGTTCGTCGTGCTCTACAGCGACGAGGGCGACCCGGCCACCGGCGAGAAGGGCATCAACCGCCCCGAGCTCCAGCGCATGAGCCAGGCGCAGTTCGACTGGCTCAAGGAGATCCTGGCCAAGGCCAAGGACGCCGACCACGTCTTCCTCTTCCTGCACCACCCGCGCTGGCTCGGTGGCAATTACGGCTCCGACTGGGACAAGGTCCACACCGAGCTGGTCAACGCCGGCAACGTCACCGCGGTCTTCGCCGGGCACATCCACCGCGCCCGCTACGACCCCAAGGACGGCATCGAGTACGTCACCCTGGCCACCACCGGCGGCTCGAACCAGGGCACCGTCCCCGAGGCCGGCTGGCTCCACCACTACCACGTCGTGACCGTCCGGCCCGACCAGGTCGCCCTGGCCGCCTACCCCGTCGGCGAGGTCCTGGACGTGCGCGAGATCACCGGCGAGCTGGCCGACCAGGCCGCCGAGCAGGCCACCGTGGCCCTGACCCCCGACGCGCCCCTTGCCTTTGACACCTCCGGCGCCGTCAGCCAGCGCCTCTCGCTTGTGTACCCCAACGTCACCACCCGGCCCATCGACCTGACCGTGACCCCCGACTCCCTCGACCCGCGGTGGGTCATGTCGCCCGACCACAACCACGCCCGCGTCAAGCCCGGCGAATCGGCCACGTTCACCTTCGAGCTGCGCCGCTCCCCCGGCCTGATCGACCAGTACCTCCGCGGCGCCGAGCTTGTCATCAACGCCGAGGTCCTCATGCCCGGCCACCGCTACACCCTGCCCGAGCGCCGCCAGCGCGTCGGCCTGGACGTGTCGCGCCTGCCCCAGCGGCCGGCCGCCGAGCCCTCGGCCGACGCCGCCCTGCGGCTCGACGGCGACGACGCGCTCCTGCTCGACGGCGTCTCCCTGGGCGAGGGCCCCCTGACGGTCGAGGCCTGGGTCCGCGCCGACCGCTTCCCCCGCCGAGCGACCGTCGTCGCCAAGGGCAACCGCGAGATGGCCCTCTTCGCCGGCGAGGGCACGCCGGGCTTCTCGCTGGCACTGGGCCAGCGCAGCGTCTTTGTCCGCGGCCCGGAGCGGTCGCTCACACCGGGCGCGTGGCACCACATCGCGGGCGTCTACGACGGCGCCGAGGCCCGCGTCTACGTCGACGGCGCACTCGTCGGCAAGGAGCCGGCGACCGGGGCGCGGCGCGCCGGCGGGGCACCCATCGTTGTCGGCGGCGACGTCGGCCGTGGCGGGGCCGCTAACGGCGACTTCGTCGGGGCCATCGACGGCTTCCGCATCACCCGCGCGGCGCTCTATTCGGGCAACTCCTTCCGCCCGGAGCGCAGGCCCACCAACGTGCCCGGCACCGCGGCGCTCTCGAACTTCGACGCGCTCTTTGCCGACGGCGTCTGGGGCGAGGGGCCGACCATGCTCATCGCCCCGCTGGTCGGCAACGCCACGCTCTCCCCCGCCAACTAACCCCCCACCTCGCCCCTTGACCCCTCCGCGCCCCACTGGCGCCCGCGGAGGCCGGCCTACCCGCCCGCGCACGCGCGCAGCGCCGCCTCAGCCAGCAGCCCCGCGCCCACCGGGATCAACGCATCGGGGAAGTCGTACTCGCTGCTGTGCAGCGGCGGGTGACTCACGCCCGCCCCCAGGCCGATCATCGCCCCGGGGCACTGTCGGCAGATCACGCCGAAGTCCTCCGACCAACGGATCGGCTCGTCCGGCTCGTGCGTGGCCAGCCCGCAGCGCAGGGCTGCCAGCTGCGCAACCCCGACCGCCTCGGGGTGATTGACCGTCGCGTCGAAGCGGTCGTGCTCGGTGAAGGCGGGCTCGAGGCCGCCCGACGCCTCGACCGCCACCCGCTTGAGCAGCCCCAGCAGCGCGTCGAGGCCGTCGTCGGTGTGGGCCCGCGCGGTGATGTCCACGCGACCCTCCGCCGGCGACATCCCGAACGCGACCGGCCCCTCGGCCCCGAGCCGCGCCCCGACCACCGTGGCCAGCCAGCCCCGCTGTGGCCGCACGCCGCCGACGGTGTCGCCCGCGTTGACGCCCGTCGCTGCGCCGATCAGCGCCGCCATCGCGCCCGCGGGCGATCGGCCCAGCTCGGGCGTCGCCGCGTGCGTGGCCACGCCGCTCCAGGCGCACGTCAGGCCCGCCGAGGCGCAGTGCATCGGCCCGGGCCTGCACACCACCCGCCCCATGGGCACACCGGGGAGGTTGTGCAGTGCCAGGGCGCAGTCGGGGCGCAGCCGGGCCCAGCGCGGGTCGGCCACCACGCCCCGGGCACCGGCGCCGGTCTCCTCGGCGGGCTGGAAGAGCAGCACCAGCCGCCCGGCAAAGCCCGGCGAGCCCAGCACGCGCTCGGCGGCCGCCAGCACCATGGTCATGTGCCCGTCGTGGCCGCAGCGGTGGCTCACGCCGGGGTCCCGCGAGCGGTACGGCGGCCCGGCGGGCTCGGGGACCGGCAGCGCGTCCAGCTCGGCCCGCAGCAGGACGGCGCGCCCGGGGGTGCCACCGGCAAACTCCGCCGCCACGCCGTGACCGCCCAGCCCCGTGTGCAGCGCCGTGGGCCCCATCGCGCCCAGCCGCTCGGCCACGAGGCCCGCCGTGCGCGACTCGGCCCCCGACAGCTCCGCGGCCCGGTGCAGCGCGTGGCGCAGCTCGGTCCAACGCTCGCCCGCGCTCGTGTGCGACTGTTCCATGCGTGCCGTGATCGCAGCCGCGGGCCGTGCCGCCGCGTGCGCGGGAATATCCTTCGAGCGTACCACAATCGGGCCGAGACACGCTCGCCCTCCATCCACTTCCAGCATCCTCGGCACCCGCACACCCCCGGCCCACACCCTCCGCACTCACACACACCGCACTCACACCCCCCGGAGCTCAGACCATGCTCGCACGCACGACGCTCTCGCTCGGCACGGCTCTGCTGGCCGCGGCCCTGCTCGCCCCCGGCTGCTCGGCGTACCGCAGCTCCGACGGCGCTGCCCCGCGCACGCTGGCGCAGGAGTCCGAGCAGGCCCTGGCCCGCATGCGCGCCGCCGACGCGTCGCTGAGCGGCTTCTTCGACCGCGCCTACGCCTACGCCGTCTTCCCGTCCATCGCCAAGGGCGCCGCGGGCATCGGCGCGGCCAACGGCGACGGCGTGGCCTACCTGCGCACGCCCGGCGGCTTCCGCGCCGTGGGCACCGCCGAGGTCACGCAGGTCACGCTCGGGTTCCAGCTGGGCGGCCAGAACCTCAGCCAGATCGTCTTCTTCCAGGACCGGACCGCGTTTGACACCTTCGCCCGCAACCAGCTCGAGTTCGCCGCCAACGCCTCGGCCGTCGGCGTGCGCCAGGGTGCCGCGGCGAGCTCCGACTTCGAGGCCGGCGTGGCCGTCTTCGTGCAGCCGCGCGAGGGGCTGATGCTCGAGGCCGCCATCGGCGGGCAGCGCTTGAGCTACCAGCCCTACGCGGGCGGGGGCGTCACGACCTTGCCATGACGGCCAGCTCGTTGACGGGCTCGTCGTAGGAGCACGAGCCGAAGCAGATGGCGAAGTTCTCGCGCGCCTGGGCGATCTGCTCGACCGAGACTCGCAGGCTGCGCCACGCGGCCCACTCGGGGCCGAAGACGAAGGCGGCCGGGTCGGTCTCTTGAAGCAGCTCGACGAGCCCCGGCCCGCCGACGACCCCCGCGTGGAGCATCGCGGCGCCGACGAAGACGTTGACGAACCCGTGCATCGTGGCGCGGGGCGCGTCGGGCTCGTAGGTCAGGGTGTGCTCGCCGCGCACCGGGTGGTGCAGCCCGGCCGTGGCCTTGAAGGGGACCTCCGCCGCGTGCATGACCTGCATGAACTCGGCCAGGCGCTGGCAGCTCGGGAAGGCCTCGGGGACGATCCCGCCGGTCCGCAGCTTGGCCCCGGCGCCCTGGCCGGCCAGGCACGCAGCAAACCCGCGGTAGTCGGCCTCGGCGGGCACCTCGAAGAACGGGTACAGCTCCTCGGGCAGGCGCTCCAGGGCCAGCTCGACCGTCTGGGTGTTCTGCACCTTGACCTCGACGGTGTCCACCACCGCCGACAGCGCGTGGCGGTGGCCGTTGCCGGCGTGGTGGCCGGCGTTGAACCGCTCGATGGCCGACAGGCTCGCGTCCAGCGGGCCGTCGATGAGCACCGAGAGGCACCACGGCTCGGGTGGCGGGGCGTCGGGCGAGTCCGGCAGCGCGCTGAGCCACGGCGAGGCCGCCTCGCTCCACTCGTCCAGCCGAGAGACCGGGCAGATGAACCGCGACAGGCCCCACGCCTGGGCGCTGCGGCGGTGCCGCGCAAAGGCCGCCACCGCCTCGGCCATGCCCAGCTTGGCCGGCGGGAAGAGCCCCGCGTAGTCCACAAGGCCGCGCAGCAGCTGCCGGACCGACTCGACCGGGCTGGCCAGCGCCCCGCCGGGAACCGGGTGCGCCTGGCGCAGCGTGCGTTCACCGTGCGGGCGGGGCGGATGGTCGGGTGTCGGCGGCGTCATGGGCAACCCTATCGCGCGCCGGGGCTTGCTGCGCGCGGGCCGGCGGGCTCCCAGGCGGGATCGCCGATCACCGAGGCGACCCACAGCTGCGACGAGGCCGTCCCGTCGGGGTTCTTGGGCCCGCGCTGGCTGGTCCACATCAGCAGCGTCCCGTCGCGCGAGTACGCCGGCAGGCCGTCGAACCCCGCCGCGTGCGTCACCCGCGCCCGCCGCCCCGGCGTGCTCTGGGGCAGCACCTCGATCGCCTCCAGCTCGTAGTTGGTGTGCCCCGCTCGGCTCGACGCGAAGACCAGGTACGACCCCGTCGGGTGCCAGAACGGGGCCCAGTTGACCACGCCCGGGTCGTCCGTGATCGCCACCTCCCGGCGCACGCCCGTGATCAGCGCCGGCTCGGCCGGGTCGAACGCCAGATCGGCCACGTACACCTGGAGCTCGCCGTTGCCTCGGCGGTCCGACCGGTAGCACACCCGCTGCCCGTCGGGCGAGAAGAACCCGCCGCCGTCGTAGCCCGGCTCCCGCACCAGCGCAAAGCTCGCCTCGTGCCCCGAGTCCCAGACCCACAGGTCGGCGTCGCCGGTGGCCGGGTCCACGTGCGTGTAGAGCAGGAACCTGCCGTCGGGTGACCACGACGCCTCCGCCGCGTAGCCGTCGCCCCCCGGCCGGTCCACCAGCTCCTCGACGGGCCCGTCGGCCTTGGCGTCCTTGGTGATCGTCGCCGTGACGATCCGCATGGCGCTTGGGAAGCTCCAGCGGTAGCGCCCCGAGTCCCGCTGATACCCGGGCGAGCGCTCCTCGGGCGCCACCGGGCCCAGCGTGCTGCCAAAGAGCACGCGCTTGGAGTCAGACGGGAAGAACCACCCGCAGGTGTTGGCCGAGCCCGGCGCCGAGAGCCGCGTCGGCTCGCCGAGCCCGATCACCGCCTGGCGAGAGTCGTACCGCAGCGGCGCCACGTACATGGCGTACTGCCCCGCGCCGGCGCCGCGCTCCTCGGCCTGGAAGATGACGTTCCGCGGCGGCGTCAGGTGGTCGAAGTACGCCTCGCCAGCGCGCACGAAGCGCCCCGGGAGCGTCAGCTGGACCGCGCCCGAGAGGTACGGCCCCTCGTTGGGCGCCACGCCGTCGCCGGCGCCCCCGGCGCGTTCGGCCGGCTGGGCGCCCAGCTGATCGCCCCGCTTGGCCGTGACCGCCAGCTGCACCAGCCCCACACCAGCCGACGCGGCGATCACCGCACGCCCCAGCACCGACGACCACTTGCGCAGCAGAACCATGACAGACACTAGCGCCGCTCGGTGCGCCGCGGTTCGCCCATACGCTCACCGATCATGCCCGACACGACCCCCAGCGCCCCCGCCCAGGACCCCACGCTCAACCCCGCGCTGCGCTCCTGGCACCCACCGGCCCAGGACCCAGCCCTGGGCACGCCCATCCAGCACCTGCCCCTGTGCCTGTACATCGACCCCGCCGACTCAGCCGGGTCCCAGGGCCACCCCACCCCCCACGCCCCCCCAGGGCCGCCACGCCCCAAGCCCGGCGTCGTGATCGGCGACTCGGTCCTGGACCTGGACCTGCTGGTCCACTCGGGCTTCACCGCCGACCTTGACCAGAGCACCCTCCAGGCGCTCCACGCGGTGCTGCATCAGACCAGCCTCACGTTCCTGATGATGCACCACGAGCTGCTCCCGGCTGTCCGCAGGTTCGCCCAGGCCTTCCTCGTGGACGGCCCCCCGCCGGGCCAGCAGGCCCGCCGGCTGCGCACCAAGGCCCTCAGGCCGCTGGCCGAGGTCGGCCTGAGCGTCCCAGCCCGCGTCGGCGACTTCACCGACTTCTACGCCTCCATCCACCACGCCCGCACCGTCGGCTCGATGTTCCGGCCGGACAGCCCGCTGCTGCCCAACTACCAGCACGTGCCCATCGCCTATCACGGCCGGTCGTCCTCGGTCGTTGTCTCGGGCACGACCATCGTCCGCCCGCGCGGCCAGATCAGGCCCGAGGCGCCAGCAACTACCCCCCCACCCTCCTCCCCCCAGCCACCCTCCGCCCCCGCCCATCCTGCGCCCGTCTACGCCCCGACCGAGCGGCTGGACTACGAGGCCGAGCTGGGCTGCCTCATCGGCGGCGTCGGCCCGCTGGGCGCCACCGTGCCCATCGCCCAGGCCCACCAGCGCATCTTCGGTTTGTGCCTGGTCAACGACTGGTCCGCCCGCGACATCCAGGCCTGGGAGTACCAGCCCCTGGGCCCATTCCTGGCCAAGAACTTCGCCACCTCAGTCTCCGTGGATCACCACGCGCCCGGTCCTGGAGCTCTTCCGCGTGCCCGGGCCCGCCCGCGCCCCCGAGGACCCCGCGCCCCTGGACTACCTCACGCCCGCGCCACCCAACGCCGACTGGGCCCTGGACATCGCCATCGAGGCCCTGATCCTGACCGCCCAGATGCGCCAGCGCGGCCTGCCGCCGCACCCGCTGGCCACCTCCAACACGCGCGACCTGTACTGGACCCTGCCCCAGATGATCGCCCATCACACGTCCGGGGGCTGCCCGCTCATCCCGGGCGACCTGATCGCAACCGGCACCGTCTCCGGGCCGGGCGATTCCGAGCGCGGCTGCCTCTTGGAGCTCACCTGGCGTGGCCGGGGACCCGACGGCTCGCCGCGACCGCGCCAGCCCATCGCCCTGCCCAGCGGCGAGGCCCGGCTCTTCCTCCAGGACGGCGACGAGGTGATCCTCCGCGGCTGGGCCACCCCGGGCCGGGCCTCCGGGCTGCCGCGGCTGTCGCTGGGCGAGGTCCGCGGCGTGATCGCGCCGGCCCCGTGACCGGGCCGTGGCGTCAGCGTCTCAGACGCTTACCTGGGGCCAGCGGGCGCTGCGAGACCGAGCCCTCGGACCAGCGCAGCCAGGTTGGCGCGCATCATCGCCAGATAGTCGCCGTCGCCGAGCGGGTCGAGCGTGAGCACCTCCACGCCCGTGACCGCGGCCACGCGCTGGACCGGCCGCGCGCTGAGCTGCCGCTCGGAAAAGACCGCGCGCAGCCCGTCGGTGCGCACCGCCTCGATCGCCGCCACGAGCGACCCCGGCGTCGGCTCGTCGGCGTCGCGTCCCTGCACGGCCACGCTCCGGAGCCCGTAGCGCTGGCACAGCCAGCCCCAGGCGTCGTGGGCCACCACCAGCCGGCGGCCGCGCGCCGGCGCCAGCGCGCTGGCGTAGTCGGCCTCCAGCGCGCCCAGCGCCTCGAGCGCCGCCGTCCGGCGGGCCTCCAGGTCCTGGGCCTGCGCGGGGCTCAGGCCCGCTGGGCCGGCCTTCTCCCGGCTGGCCCGCGCCACGTGCGCCGCGACGCGCTCGACGTACAGCCGGGCCATGACCGGGTCGAGCCAGACGTGCGCGTCGCCGCTGTGGGCGCAGCGCCCGGCGTCGGCTTCGTGCACATGGTCGTGTTGATGCCCCGCGTCGTGCACGTCCCCACCGCCGTGCGAGATGCCGATCCCAAGCACCTCGGCCATCACGATCACCCGGCCCGCCCCGCCGCCCCGCCGCGCCGCCGTCTCCAGCCCCGGCTCGAGCCCCAGCCCCACCAGCAGCACCAGGTCCGCCTGGCCCAGCTGCGCGATCCGCCCCGGCGCCGGCTCGAAGGCGTGCTCGCTCGACCCCGGCGGCACGAGCACCTGGCACTGGCTCCCCTCGGGCAGCAGCGGCCTGATCAAGCCCGCCAGTGGCGGGATGCTCGTGACCACGCGCAGGGGTACGGCGAGCGCAGCCTCGGCGCCGCCTCCCTCCCCCACGACCGCTCCCGCACCGGCCTGTCCCGCCGGCCGAGCTGTCACGCTCCCAGGGCCCGCCAGCCACACCGTGATCACAGCGACCAACGCCACCCCGGCGATCAGCGCGCGCCAGCCCCAGCCACGTTGCGTCGCCCCGGTCATGCCATTCCCCATACGAGATCCTAGGGCACGGCGTTCCAATATGCAACAGTGTTGCACGCAATGAACCCGCCGCGCCCAGCACGCGCCCGCGGCCACGCTGCCCGCCTCATGCGCCGCCGGCCACGTAACAGCTCGGCTACGCATGCTGCGCCGCCGATCAACCGCCGGCCTCGCCACTGCAGCCCCGCACGCATAGCATCCGTTCCCACCGGCCACACGGCCGAACCCGGGGCGGTAGCTCAGTTGGTAGAGCGCTTCGTTCGCAATGAAGAGGTCGGGAGTTCGACTCTCCTCCGCTCCACTCCGTCACACCCGCGCGGCCGCCCGCTGCCGGGCCACCCCAGCCCGATCGCGGTCAAGATTCGGGGTCCGCTTGCACCTCCGGCTCGTCGGCAACCCCGCGCCGATCGGGCTTTGGCCGGAACGCCAAGAACACCAAGAACGCCACCACGCTCAGGCCGGTCATGGCGTACAGGGCGTTGCGCAGGTAGCTCTTGTCCTGCACCGGCGCCTTGCGACCGTCCACGACCTGCTGAGACATGAACGCCTCGCGGACCACCGGCGTGTCGTTGGCGATGTCCCCGCTCCGCACCGCTGAGAGATACCGGTCCGAGGCGGCCCGGTAATCGCTCACGCCCTGCGCCACCGACGCGCCGCGCAACCCGAACGCCACCGCAAAGACCAGCGACAGCACCAGTCCCGCGTGGATCCCGATCATGCCCACCTTGCGGTTCTTCTTGAGCCCCGCGCTCATGATCGCGCACACGTCCATCAGCACCGCGCACACAGCCGGGACGGCCACAGCGGTGGCCGCGTTGGCTCCCGGCGGCGCCATCATGTACGCGACCACGCCGCAAAGCATCAACGCGCCGCCGTACATGAACATCGCAACGACGATAAAGGGCTTGGGTGGGGTGCTCATCATGCGAGGATCTTACAGCTGGGGTCATGTGATCGCCGGCCGGCGCCGGCCGGTTCGGCACCCGGGAGGGTCCGGCTGGCTGAACGGCGACCCGCTGTGAGGGAGGACAGCGGGTGGGTGGGGGGTGGGGGGTGGGGGGTGGGGGCGAGAAAATGTGCGTGTCGCAGCGTGCCGCGTGCCGTATGTTGTATGTGTGCAGCAGCCGCCGACCCCGGGGCGCAGAGGCCCGGGCTATCACGAGCAGGGCGGCCCCTCCGAGCGTGGCGGGGTGGCGCACGCGGTGCCGACGCCCGACCCGCGTGCGATGCTCGCGGCGACCGGCCTGTCGCGCAACGGGTCGCACGAGGCCGCCGTCGCCGAGGCCTGCGATCGCTGCCTGAGCGAGCTGCGCCGCGCCGCCGAGCGCGTCCGCGGCGCCGGCGCGCCGTCGATCGACGCGGCGGTGATCCTGGTCAGCGGCGGGCTGATCCCGCTGGCGGGCGACGTGGCCGCGCGGGCCCACGCGGCGCTCCAGCCGCGCTCGATGATCGGGCTGAGCACCGCCCGGCTCGGGCACGGCTGGGACGAGCTGGTCAACGCCCCGGCCGTCTGCGTGCTGGCCCTGAGCGCCCCGGGCGTCTCGGTCACCACTTTCGGCGCCGGGGACCTGTTCGAGCAAGGCCCCGGCGACGCCGAGCGTCCGAGCGACGCCCGCGCCGGGCTGGGCACCAGCCTGGCCGACGCCATGGGCCTGGGCCCGGCCCAGCGGCTCACGCTGGTCCTGGCCTCCCACGACACCGACGAGCGCGCTCTGGCCGCCAGGCTGTCCCTGGCCGCGCACCAGGCCGCCCGGCTCGGCCCCGGCGGCGGGCCGATCATCGCCGCCAGCGCGCCGAGCCTCAGCGACGAGCGCACCGGCGTCATCGTCGGCCCGCGGCTGCTCCGGCGCGGCGTGGCCGGCCTGACCCTCAGCGGGCCGATCCGCGCCGACGCGCTGATCGCGCAGGGCTGCCGGCCCATCGGCAGGGTCGGCGTCGTCACGTCGGCCAAGGGCGAGGCCGTGCTGGGCATCAGCGGCGAGCCCGCGCTGGACGTGCTCCACCAGGCCGTGGCCCAGCTGGCCGGCCACGAGCGCCGCCTGCTCGCCTCCGGCGTGCTCCTGGGCGTGGTGGCCGACGAGTACCGCGAGCGCTTCGGCCCGGGCGATTATCACCTCTCGGCGCTCCTGGGCGTGGACCCGGCCTCGGGCGCGCTCCTGGTGGACCCCCCGCCGCGCGTCGGCCAGACCGTCAGGCTCCACGTCCCCGACGGCCTGGCCGCCGAGCGAGACCTGCAACTGCTCATGGACGGCCAGGCCCTCCACGGCGAGCCGGCCGCGGCCTTGCTCCTCTCCGGCGGCCTGCGCGGGCCCGAGCTCTTCGGCAGGCCCGGCGTGGACAACGGCGCCGTGCTCAGGGCCTTTAGCGGCGGGACCCCGGGCGAGTCGCTGGCGCGCGGCGGCACCCACATCGCCCCGCGCGAGGGCTTCCCGCTCGTGGGCGCCGGCGTTGGCGGCCTGATCGCGGCCCCGGGCGGCGCCGACCACACCACCGCCCAGGCCAGGGTGCACAACACTCTGCCGCGGTGCTCCTCCTCCGCCGCGGCTAAACGGGCACGCGCCCTTAGCGCGTCTGCCCCCGGCCGTGCACCACGAACCGGCTCACCGTCAGCTCCTCAAGGCCCATCGGCCCGTAGGCGTGCAGCCGCGAGGTGCTGATCCCGATCTCGGCCCCGAGCCCCAGCTGGAACCCGTCGTTGAAGCGCGTCGACGCGTTGACCAGCACGCACGAGGACCGCACCAGGCTCGTGAAACGCTCGGCCGCGGCCGCGTCGCGCGTGAGTATCGCGTCGGTGTGCCCAGACCCATGGGTGTGTATGTGCCCCACGGCCGCGTCGAGATCGTCCACCACCGCCACGGCGAGGATCAGGTCCAGGAACTCTCGGCCGAAGTCCTCGGGGGACGCGGCGACCGCCCCTGCGCACAGCGGCAGGGCCGCGGCGTCGGCGCGCAGCTGCACCCCGGCCGCCCGGCAGCCCTCGGCCAGCGCCGGCAGGAACCGCTCGGCCGCGGCGCGGTGCACCAGCACGCACTCGACGGCGTTGCACGCCGAGGGCGCCGAGGCCTTGGCCGTGAGGCAGATCGGCACCGCGGCGTCCAGGTCGGCGCGCTGGTCCACATAGATATGGCACACGCCGTGGGCGTGCGCCAGCGTGGGGATCCGCGTGTGCTCGGTGATGAAGCGGATCATCTCGTGCCCGCCGCGCGGGATCACCAGGTCGATGCTCTCCGACCGCCCGAGCAGCGTCATCAGGTCCTGGCGCGACAGGGCGGGCAGGATCACCGCCGCGTGCGCCGGGCAGCCGTGCGCGTCCAGGGCCCGCCGCACCAGCCCACCCAGGAGCGCGTTGGCCCGCGCCGCCTCCTTGCCGCCCTTGAGGACGCAGGCGTTGCCCGCCTTGAAGCACAGCGCAAAGGCGTCGACCGTCACGCCGGGCCGGGCCTCGTAGATCATGCACACCACGCCGATGGGCGTCCGCTCGCGCCGCACCTCAAGGCCCGACGGCACCCGCGCGCTGCTGACCACCGCGCCCACGGGGTCGGGCAGGCTCGCCACCTGCCTGACGCCCTCGGCCATCTGGCTCACCGCCGCAACCGAGAGCGCCAGCCGACGCACCTTGGCCTCCGGGTACCCGTCCGACCGGGCCGCGGCGACGTCGGCCTCCGTGGCCGCGACGATCGCGTCGCGCTCGGACTCGATCAGGCCCGCCAGCGTCCCCAGGACGGCGTTCTTGACGCCCGTGGGCAGCGCCGCGACCTGCCGCGCCGCGAGGCGCGCCTGCTGCGCGGCGACCACCACGCCCTCGGCATGCACCAGCCCTGTCATGGTGGACTGTATCTACGACCCGCGCGCGGCCGCCTGGAGCGCCATGTCGTCGCGGTGGATCGCCTCGTCGCAGTAGGCCGCGTGGCCCAGCGCGCCGGGCAGCTGGGCGGCGCGCAGCCCCTTGATCCGCCGCAGCTCGTCGGCCGAGTAGGCGCTCACGCCGCGTGCAACAGCCGCCCCCGCGGCGTCGGCCACCTGCACCACCGCCCCGCGCGCAAAGTCCCCCGACACGCCCACCACGCCGGCGGGCAGCAGGCTGGCCCCGCGCTCGGTGATCGCGCGCCGGGCCCCGTCGTCGATGGTCACCACGCCGCGGGCGCGGGCCGAGGCCATCAGCCACCGCTCGCGGGCCCGCCTCGGCCTGGCCGCCGGCTCCACGCGCGTGCCGACCGGCTCGCCGCGCAGCACCGCGGGGATCACGCCCGCGCGCGTCCCGCGCGCGATCACCGTGGCGATCCCCCAGGCGCTGGCGATCGAGGCCGCCTCCAGCTTGGTGCCCATCCCCCCAACGCCGGTCGCGGTCTTGTCGGGCCGAACGTGGGCCGCGGCCTCCCGGGCCGACCCCAGACGCGCGATCACCCGCCGCGCATCGCCGTGCTCGTACACCCCGTCCACCGACGAGAGCACCAGCAGCAGCTGCGCCGACACCAGCCCGGCCACCAGCGCCGAGAGCCGGTCGTTGTCGCCCAGCTTGATCTCGTCGAACGAGACCGAGTCGTTCTCGTTGACCACGGGGACCAGGCCGGCGCCGAGCAGCTCGCCCAGCGTCCGCCGCGCGTTGAGGAACCGCGCCCGCGCGTCCAGGTCGTCCGCTGTGAGCAGCACCTGCGCAGCGGCGCACCGGTGCGCCCCCAGCGCCGCGCTCCACAGGCCCATCAGCGCCGGCTGACCGATCGCCGCCGCCGCCTGCTTGCGCGCGATCGTCTTGGGGGGCCGGTCGAGCCCCAGCGCCCGGAACCCGCACGCCACCGCGCCCGACGACACCAGCACCACGCCCCACCCCATCCCACGCGCAGCAGCCACGCCCTCAGCGAGCCGGGCAAACGCCGCGGCGTCGGCGGCCCCCTCGGGCGCCAGCACCGCCGAGCCGATCTTGATCACAGCCAGGCCGTGCCACCGGAATGCGTGCGTGCGGCCCATCGGTCCCCGCTTGGACGAAACGCCGCTGCGCGTGGCGCTGTGCCCCCAACCCCCCGCCCCTTGCCCCCAACCCCCGGCGCCCAGCCTCCCATCTCCGCAGCGGCTTGCGCGCACCGACCTGATAAAAGCGGGCGAAGGGACTTGAACCCTCGACCCTCACGTTGGCAACGTGATGCTCTACCACTGAGCTACGCCCGCGGTGGTACCGAGTTTTGGCTCGCCGGTGCCTCATCGGCCATCGGCGGGCGGGTCATGAAGATAGACGGCCCCGCGTCGGGGGTCAATCAGCCGTGCCCTCGGCCCCGCTGCTGCGAGCCTCCTGGCGCGCACGCACCTGCAAGACGGCCTCCGAGAGCGCCGCGACCGTGAAGAACGACTGGAAGTACACCGGCTTCTCCTGACCGGGGCCGAACACCGCGATCAGCGGGATCCCGCCGGCGATCGAGACCTCCTTGACCAACCCCCACCCCTTCTGGTCCGGCGGGGCGCTGGTCAGGTCCACCTTGAACGGCACGACGCCCTGGCCGCGGAGGACCTTGACGCCGCCTTCCGACAGCAGCACCTGCTTCTCGATCACGTGGCAGTTGGTGCACCACTTGGCGGTGAAGTCCACCACGACCGTGTTGCCCTTGGTCAGCTCGTCCTTGATCGCTGCGCGGATCTCCTCGTCGGGCACGCCCTCGAAGCGTCGCCAGTCGATCGGGCCCTCGTCGACGAGCCCGGCGGTGGTCAGGGCGATCAGGGGCAGCGCCGCCAGCCCGCCGGCGGTGGCCAGGACCTTTGAGACGGCCTTGCGCAGCTGCACCCACGCCCCGACGATCGCCCACAGCGCCGCCACCGCGCAGACCGCCCCGACGACGTACCACGGCCACTTCTCGGTGGTGATGTTCCCGGCCAGGAAGGCGGCCACCGCCAGCATCAGGACGCCCACGACCTGCTTGAGCAGCACGCCGCCCGGGCCGCCGCGCGGGAGCTTGGAGATCAGGCCGGGGAAGGCGATGAGCAGCGCGTACGGCGCCGCCATGCCTACGCCCATGACCACGAACGTGAACAGGCCCATCGCCGGCGCCTGCGTGGCCGCCCAGGCCAGGGCCCCGCCCAGCAGCGGCCCCGTGCACGGCACCGCCAGGATCCCCGTCAGCGCGCCGAGCATGAAGTTGCCCTGCGGCGTGTCCCCGGCCGGGTTGATCATGTACACGGCGTTGGGCAGCTTGATCTCGAAGAGCCCCACCATCCCCAGCCCCAGCACGCCGATGATCCCGGCCATCGCCAGCGAGAAGTACGCGCTGGTGAAGATCTGCCCCCAGTCGAACTTCTGCCCCCCGGTGACCAGCCCGAACGCAAACAGCCCCAGGACCAGGTACGTAAAGACGATCCCCACGCAGTACACGCTGCCGAAGAGCGCCAGCTTGCCGGGGCTCTTGGCGTGCTGCTGGAGCGAGAGGATCTTGATCGGGATCACCGGCAGCACGCACGGCGTGAAGTTCATGATGATCCCGGCCACGAACGCCAGCACCAGGATCACCGGCGTCGAGGCGATCTTGAACGTGACGCCGAAGAAGTTAAAGACCGTGCCAGCGCCCGCCGCGGCGCCCGCCGACGAGCCGCCCTCCTGGAGCCGCCCAAAGACCGTCGCGTCGAACCCCGCAAAGAGCCCCGCCACCGACGCCGGGTGCTCGGGCACGACCCCCTGGCCGGGGCCCGACACCGCGATCACCGCCGACAGGTCCACGTCCTGGGGCGCGTAGCAGTTGCGCTCGTCGCAGATCTGGATCGAGAGCCGCAGCGGCAGCGTGTACCGGCCGGGCGCAGCGCCCGCGGACACGATCACCGGCAGGTACACGATCGAGCGACCCTCGTACGAGAGCAGCTCCGTCGGGCCCGCGCGGGGGTCGTAGCTCGCGCTCACCTTGACCGGCTCGGGCCACTGGGCCGAGGCAGGGAACGCGCTCAGCTCCTTGGGCACCCCGTCCAGGAGCGACAGCTCGGTCGGGATCGGGAACAGGCCCTCCAGCTCGGGCGGGATCACGGGAACGTTGGGCCACGCGTGGCGGTGCTCGGGGAAGTCCAGCACCACCGCGACAGCAAGCTGATCGCCCGGGCGTGCCGCGGCGCTCTGCGGCAGCACCGTGACGCGCAGCTGATCGTGCTCGGTGGTGGTCCCGGCGCCGATCGGGGCCTGGTTGTAGACCAGCGGCTCGGGCTGGGCCCGGCCATCGGCCCATGCGACCTCGTCCCGGTACGAGAGCAGCGACACGCCCGCGCTGGACCGCTCCGGCACCGCCAGCGAGAGCGCCCAGGCGCACGCCACCATCAGGGCCGTGGCCATCGCGCCCAGCGCGATGCCGGTGATCGGCTCGCGCAACCCCCGGGTGCGCTCCGTGCTGCCTGTGTCCTGCGTCTGCGGCTGGTTCGGTGGGTTCATATGTGCCTGCGTGGTGTCCATCGTGCCGAGGTCTTGTCTTTGAAAGAGCATCTTTGACGCGCTCATGCCCGGGGGTCGCGCTGTGTTGGGGCCTGCTCGGATGAACGCTTGGTAAAGAGACGATCCGGGGTGCTCGCGGGTTTGCGCAACTGGCCGTCCGATCGATCGGAGCGGGCCCCGGGGTCCACTTTGGGCGTTCCTGGCACGATTCAAGCCCCCAACCAAAGCCAACCGATTGACCATGGCGTCGCTCGAATGAGGACGCGGCCGGAGCCCGGCCTCATACGAGCAACCATGATATTCCCGCGGATCGGGGCGCGTGGCCCCCGCCGCGACGCCCGCAGCAACCTAGACAGACCGCAGCGAACCGACGAGCCCCACAATGCCCGACATCCTTGACCAGAGTGAGATCGATGCGCTGCTCTCAGCGATCGACATCGGCGAGGTCAAGCACGAGGACGCGCGCACCGAGATCTTCGGCCGACGCAAGGGCGCCCACACCGACGTCGAGGTCCGGCCCTACGACTTCAAGCGCCCCGAGCGCGTGAGCAAGGACCAGATGCGGGCGCTCCAGACGCTCCACGAGGCCTTTGCGCGGAACTTCGGCGCCTCGCTCTCGGGGTACCTGCGCACCATCGTGGAGATCAAGGTCGCCACCTGCGAGCAGATGACCTACGGCGAGTTCATCTCGGGCCTGCCCAACCCGACCTCGTTCAACCTCGTCAACGCCCCGCCGCTGGAGGGGCAGCTGTGCCTTGAGCTCTCGCCGCTGATCATCTACCCGATCATCGACCGGCTCCTGGGCGGGAACAGCCAGGACCTGTTCATCCCCCAGCGGGCCATGACGCTGATCGAGTCCCGGCTTGTCTCCAAGGTGACCTCGCGCGGGCTCACGGCCCTGACGGAGGCCTGGTCGGCGGTCCGGCAGATCGCCTTCGAGATCACCGCCTCCGAGAGCAACCCGCAGCTGGTGCAGATCGTGCCACCCAACGAGGTGGTGGTGGTCATCGGCTTCGAGCTCAAGATGGGCAACCGCGCCGGGACCATGAACCTGTGCATCCCGTACAACGTGATCGACCCGCTGATGGAGGAGCTGGCGGCCCAGTCCTGGCTCTCCTCGTCGCGGATCGGCAAGGTCCCCAAGCCGCAGGAGCGGGTGGTCAAGAACCTGGCCCGGGCCGGCATGAGCGTGACGGGCCTGCTGGCCGAGTCGACCATCACGCTGGCCGACCTGCGTTCGCTGGCCCCGGGCGACCTGATCACCACCGAGACGCCCGTGAGCCGCCCCGTGGTGCTGTGCGTCGAGGGCCAGAAGAAATTCCTCAGCCACATCGGCCAGATCAAGGGCCAGCGGGCCCTGCGGGTCATGCGGGCCGTCCGGCCGGCCGACCGCGTCTGATTCAGGCCCCCGTCGCCCGCCCAAGCCCCCCGCCGCGGCTGAGCCGGGCCACGGCCTGATCGACGGTCGCTGCGAGCTCGAACTTCTCGTCCAGCTTGAGCTGCCGGAAGAACCGCTCGATCCCCGCGCTGGCCGCTGCCAGGACCATCCCTACTCCGCGCACCCGGCACTCCTCCAGGACCTGGAGGAGGCAGGTGATGCCCATCGAATTGATCAGCACCACCGCCGAAAGATCGGCGACCAGCCCCGCCCCCGGCACGCGCGGCAAGCGCCCAGCGACCTCGTCCAGGACCGGGCCCGTGGCGGTGACGTCCAGGGCCGCCGGCAGGTGCAGGACAAGGACCGAATCGTCCGGGCCGGCGCGATGAGAGCCAACGACGCTCATGGTCGGGTCGAGCATAGTGCCGGCCGGTCGCGCACGCATTGGGCGCCCGGGCGACGTTGCTCAGGGCGGCGGTTTGGCATAAACTCTTCCCGGACAACCCGTGCAGTTTCCGTGGCCCTGGACCAGACCCATGCGCAACGACCCGCACCATGAAGCTTGATTCCCGCCGAGCACCGGCGCGCGATCTGCCCCCATGGGCGGCGCGGCGAGCCACCCCCCGGGGTGGCCCCGCGGCGTGGAGGATCACCGTGACGTGACCCGTCCAGTCAGCCGGCCGATCGGCGCAGCGCCCGGTGTGAGCACACCGCGCCACGCCGAGCGCCCGCCACCCTCGCCTCCTGGGGCCACGGACCGCGCGATCGTCCGTGGCCTTGTTGTTTTCTGACCGCGTTGTTTTCTGACCGCCCCACCCCCGACTCCCCCCACGCTCCCGACCCCGCCGGCACATCCCGAACAACCCGAGAGCACGACCAGGATCAACGACATGAACACCGCCGAGATGATGCGCATCCTCGACTCGATCGCGCGGGACCGCAAGATCGACAAGCAGCTGCTGATCCGCGACCTGGAGCGCTCGATGGTCTCGGCGGCGCGCAAGCACTTCAACTCGCTGGACACCGAGGAGTTCCGCTGCGAGCTGGACACCGCCAGCGGCCGCATGACCCTCTACCGCCACGGCCAGCCGATGGACCTGGCCCCCGAGGCCCTGGGGCGGATCGCGGCCCAGACGTTCAAGCAGGTGATGATCCAGGGCTTCCGCGACGACGAGCGGCAGAGCCTGCTCGCCGAGTTCTCGGGACGCGTCGGCGAGATCGTCAGCGGGCAGGTGCAGCGCTACGACGGCGGGGCGATGGTGGTCACCATCGACCGGGCCGAGGCCTTCATGCCGCGCTCGGAGCAGATCCCCGGCGAGCAGTTCCAGGCCGGCGACAGGGTCCGGTGCATGGTCCTGGACGTGCGCGACGTGGGCAGCCAGGTCAAGATCGTGCTCTCGCGGGCCCACCCGGACTTTATCAAGCGGCTCTTCGAGATCGAGGTGCCCGAGGTGGCCGAGAAGATCATCGAGATCAAGGCGATGGCCCGCGAGCCCGGGCACCGCACCAAGCTGGCCGTGGCCTCGGTGGACTCCAAGGTCGACCCGGTCGGGGCGTGCGTGGGCGTGCGCGGCTCGCGGATCAAGGTCATCGTCGAGGAGCTCTCGGGAGAAAAGATCGACATCGTGCGCTGGAACGACTCGAGCCAGATCCTCATCGGCAACGCCCTCAAGCCCGCCGAGGTCCAGGAGATCTCGCTGTGCTTCGAGCTGGGCCGGGCCACGGTGGTGGTCCGCGACGATCAGCTCTCGCTGGCCATCGGCAAGCGCGGCCAGAACGTCCGCCTGGCGGCCCGCCTGACCGGGTGGGACGTGGACATCCTCACGCCCGAGGAGTACCAGAAGGGCCTGGACATCATGAGCCAGACGCTCCTGTCGGTCCCCGGCGTGACCGAGGTGCACGTCGACCGCCTGGCGGCGCTGGGCATGGTCAGCGTCTTTGACATCGAAGAGGTCGGGGCCGAGGTGCTCGTCAACGAGCTGGAGATCGACGCCGAGACGGCCAAGAAGACCATCGAGATCACCTCGGCACGGGCCAAGGAGGTCGCCGTCCAGCAGCAGAAGGACAAGGAGCAGGCCGAGCGCACCCGCCGTGAGCAGGAAGAGGCCGCCCGCCGGCTGCTCGAATCGGGTGCCTCGCCGCTGGCGGCCCCAGGCGAGGGCGCCGCCGACGTGAGCGCCGAGGACCAGGCCCGGGCCGACAAGATCCTCGGGGCCTGACCGGCGCGGCCCCGCCCGGGGCCGACGCGTGTGCGCCGCGGGCGCGCCGGGCGGTGCTGGCAGCGGCGCCAGATCGGGCTTGACGGACGGACGGACGGACGGACGAAAGAGGCCGGCGGGTGGCTAGCGGGGGGCGGGGTCGGTTGGGTGACGGTGATTGGCGGGGTCGGTGGTTGGTGGGGTCGGTGGTTGGCGGGGCGGCGGACGGACGGTCTAACGGGAGCGTGCACGCTTGGCAAGACGCATCAGCGAAATCGCAAAAGAACTGTCGATCAGCTCCAAGGCGGTGATCGACAAGTGCCTGGCCGAGGGCGTGCCCCAGTCGGTGGTCAAGAGCCACGCGTCGGTGGTCCCCGCCGGGCTCGAGGCGAGCATCCGCGAGTGGTTCGCCACCGGCCAGAGCTCCACCGCTGTGGAGAACGCCGAGCACCCGGACGTGGCCAAGCTCCGGGCCGGCCCGCAACGCCGCCGGGCACGCGGACGCGGCGACGACACGACCTCGACCGCGGTGGCCGAGCCGCCGGGGGCCACCGAGTCGGGCAACGGGCAGTCATCGGCTGAGGCGCCCGCTGAGGCCGCCCCCGGGCCGTTTGCGCCCTCCGCCGCACCGACACCCCCCACTCCCTCCACGCCCCACACCCACGCTCCAACGACACCCCCCACCCCCGTACCCCCCCCAACCCCTCCCACCCCCCTCATCACGCCCACCCACGCCGGTCCCCACGCCGCCGCTACGACTGCCGCTGCCACCGCAGCCCACAGCCCGGCTGCGCCGGCGCACGCCGCAGCAGCCGCGCCACCCGCTGAGGCGCCCGCCCAGGACCACGCCGATCGCGCACCCGCGACCGCTCATGCGCAGGGGGCAGCGCCGCAGCGTCCGTCCGCCGAACCAGCCCCCAGCGCGCCCACCCGGGCAACGTCGGCCGGCCCGCGCGCCATCGTGGCCCCCGCGCGCCCAGCGGGGCCGTCCCAGGACCAAGGCCCCGGCGCCCGGCCGCGCCCGGTGATCACGCCGCCGGTGCGCCCGGCCGCCGCTGCGCCCGTCCAGCCGCCCGCGGGGAGCCCCAGCGCGGCGTCGCCGCCGCCGAGCCGCCCGGTGATCGTCGGGCCGAGGCCCGTGCTCCGCCCGCCGGTGATGAACGTGCCGACGCGCCCCACCGTGGTGGCGCCGGCGGGCCAGAAGCTGGAGGTCAAGCAGCAGATCAAGCTGGCCGGCCCCAAGGTCGTGCGGATCGAGGCGCCCGAGCCGGTCGAGAGCCGCGGCCCTCGGCGGTTCGGCCCCGGCGGCGGGCCGGGCGTCGGCGGCGGGCCGGGCTCGGGCGGCGCGGGGGTGCGCGGCGGGCGCGGCCCCGAGGACGACCGCTCCAAGCGCAACAAGCGCCGCACCGGCCCCGGCGGCCCGGCTGCCAGCACCGCGGCCACGCCGCGGCGCAAGCCGGCCGGCACCGAGGACCTGCCCACCGGCCACGCCTTTAGCGAGCAGGACCTCATCGAGCGCGAGGAGCGCCTGGCCAAGTCCGGCGGGTACCTCAAGCAGCGCCGCCGCGAGGCCCGCAACCGCACCGGCCCCGGCGGCGAGCGCGCCCTGAGCCCCGCCGAGACCGGCGGCAAGGTGCGCATCGCCGAGCCGTTCACGATCAAGGATCTCTCCGAGGTGACGGGCGTCAAGGCGGCCGACATCATCAAGCGGCTCTTCCTCCAGGGCGTGATGGCGACGATCAACTCGGGGATCGACACGGCCAAGGCCCAGGAGATCATGATCGACTTCGACATCGAGCTGGACGTGGTGCCCAAGCAGTCGGCCGAGCAGGTCGTCACGCTCCAGTTCGAGAAGAAAGAGAAGCTCGACGTGCGCAGCCGGGCGCCGGTGGTGACGATCATGGGGCACGTCGACCACGGCAAGACCTCGCTGCTCGACGCGATCCGCAAGACGAACGTCGCCGCGGGCGAGGCCGGGGGGATCACGCAGAAGACCAGCGCCTTCCGGGTGCCCGTCGAGGTCGCCGGCGAGACCAAGCACGTGGTCTTCCTGGACACGCCGGGCCACGAGGCGTTCACGGCCATGCGCTCGCGCGGGGCCACCATGACCGACATCGTGGTGCTGGTCGTCGGCGCCCCCGAGGGCGTCATGCCCCAGACGGTCGAGTCGATCAACCACGCCAAGGCGGCCAGGGTGCCCATCGTCGTGGCGCTCAACAAGATCGACTCGCCCCAGGCCACCGACTCGCAGGTGCAGAAGATCTACGGCCAGCTGGCCGAGCACGGCCTGAGCCCCGTGCCCTGGGGCGGCGAGACCGAGCTGGTCAAGACCTCGGCCACCAAGGGCGTGGGCATCACCGAGATGCTCGAGGTGCTCGACCTCCAGGCGCAGGTGCTCGAGCTCAAGGCCGACTTCGGCGGGGCCGCCCGCGGGCGCGTGATCGAGGCGGGCATCGCCGAGGGCCGCGGGCCGGTGGCGACGATCCTGGTGCAGGAGGGCGAGCTGCACGTGGGCGATTTCGTGGTCGTCGGCCGCGCCTTCGGGCGCGTGCGCGACATCACCAACGACCGCGGCGAGCGCATCGCCGCCGCCGGGCCCTCCATGCCGGTGCAGATCTCGGGCATGGACCAGATCCCCGACGCGGGCGACCCGTTCTTCATCACCGAGACGCTCTCGCAGGCCGAGGACGCCGCCGAGCAGCGCCGCCACCGCGACCGCCAGACGGCCCTCCACCAGCCCAAGGTCACGCTCGACAGCCTCTTTAGCCAGATGAAGGACGCCGAGGTCAAGGAGATCCTCGTCGTGCTCAAGGCCGACGTGCAGGGCTCGGTCGACGTGATCAAGAACCAGATCGAGAAGCTCTCGTCCGACGAGGTCAAGGTGCGCGTGCTCCACGCCGCCGTGGGCGGGATCGTCGAGTCCGACGTGATCCTGGCCGACGCGAGCAAGGCCGTGATCGTGGGCTTTAGCGTCATCCCCACCGGCAAGGCCAGGGCCCTGGCCGACGAGCGCGGCGTCGAGATCCGAACCTACCAGGTCATCTACGACATCGTCGAGGACGTCAAGAAGGCCGCCTCGGGCATGCTCGAGCCCGAGATTCGCCAGGAGATCCTCGGCCACGCCGAGGTCCGCAAGGTCTTCAAGGTCTCCAAGGTCGGCACCATCGCCGGCTGCTACATCACCGACGGCCAGGTCCAACGCGACGCGCTCATCCGCGTCACCCGCAACGGCGTGGTCGTCGAGAACGACCGCGTCCTGGACCAGCTCAAGCGCTTCAAGGACGACGCCAAGGACGTCCGCGCCGGCATGGAGTGCGGCATGAAGATCGTCGGCTACGACGACATCAAGGAGGGCGACGTCCTGGAGTGCTACAAGAAGGTCGAGATCAAACGCACCCTCTAACAGCCGACCCGGCGCGGGCCGCACGCAGTGTTCATCGCCGTGCTCCAGTTCGAGCTGCTCATCGCCGGCGCCGGCTCGCTCAAGGACAAACGCCGCGTGGTCAGGTCCGTCAAGGACACCCTCCACCGGCGCCACCTGGTGGCCGTGGCCGAGGTGCGCCACCTGGACAACATGCGCGTGGCCGGCATGGCCCTGGCGGCGGTCTCGCGCGACGTGCGCTACCTCCGGGGCCTGCTGGACACCATCGAGCACCGGCTCCGCGGTCTTCACGACGCCCAGCTTGGCGACTGCTACCGCGAGATCCTGCCCGGTGATCAGCTCCCGACCGCGTACGCTGACGAGACCGGCGCGCCCCTGTGGACCCCCGACGAGGCCCGCGAGCCGCCTCAGACCCCACCCCTCACGCCCGCCCCCCACCCCCACCCCCACCCCCCGGCCCGGCAAGCCCCGGCCCCGCACCTGCCGCAAACGCAGCGCCCCAGCCAGACACATGAAGCACCGCCGCCGCCAGCTTGAGTCCGAGATCGCCCGCGCGGTGCAGGAGGCCCTTGCCCGCGGTCTCTCCGACCCGCGCCTCGACGGGGCCATGATCACCGTGCTGGGCGTGGACCTCTCACCCGAGGCCGACCGGGCGGTGGCCCGCGTGTCGGTGATGCCCGACAAGGCCCAGGCCCGCGCCCTGGCGGCGCTCAACCACGCCGCCGCCCACCTGCGCCGAAAGGTCGGCGACGCCCTGGACCTGACCACGACCCCGCAGCTGCGCTTTGCGCTGGACACGAGCCTCAAGCGTCAGGCCGCGGTGATCGACGCGTTGTCGCGCATCGCCGACGAGCGCCGCGTGCCCGCCGGCGCCCAGGCCCCCGGCACCCACTTCGCTGAGCCCTCTGCCCACGACGCCGATTCCACCCACAACGCCGAGGCTGCTTCCGCCGACGCCCACACGCCGGCCACATCCCCCCCACCCCCCGTACCCCCCTCATCCCCCTCGCCCTGAGCGGCTCGGGCACGGCCATGCACGCCGCGGACGCGCCCCGGCACGCCGCGGACGCATACAGATTCTGGTGATGCCCCGACACGGACCGACCACCCCGCGCGTCACGCCCAGCCAGGCACAGCAGCGGTTCGTGGCCCGGCTGCTCCGCTCTGCGGGCTGGTCCGCGGGCGGGCCCGTGCAGCCGACGCCCGCCGGCGATGCCGCCCAGCCCCAGCTGCGCGACGGGCCAGCTGCGGCAGCCCCAACCAACGGCGACGCGACCAACCGCCCCCCCAGCGGGGCCCGGCGGGAGCGCCCGGGGAGCATCCCGCCCTTTGTGCCACGCGACCCAGCCTCGCCGTTCCATGGCGACGGCGTGCTGAGGGAGCTGGTGCGGTCGGTGCTGGCGTACAACGCGGGAGAGCGCCGGGCCCAGGAGGACCTGCACGCCATCGCCTCGGGCGTGGTGGACGTCAACGAGCTGCGCGTGTGCACGCGCGAGGAGATCGCCGAGCTGCTCACCGGCCCTGAGCCCGAGCGCCCCGCCCGCGCCGAGCTGCTGCGGGCTGCGCTGGGCGAGGTCTTCAAGCGCGAGCAGCGCCTGGCCCTGGACCACCTGCCGGAGATGGAGGAAGCCGGCAGGGCGTTCCTGCAAACCCTCGGTCCCCCGGCCCTGCCGGCGTACGTGAGCGATCGGCTCAGCGTGCTGGCGCTGG
This sequence comes from Isosphaera sp., assembly GCA_013822085.1. Classification (GTDB taxonomy): domain Bacteria; phylum Planctomycetota; class Phycisphaerae; order Phycisphaerales; family UBA1924; genus WM-009. The sequence continues at coordinate 98,007 of PNJV01000001.1, forward strand.
GGCTGCCCGGCGTGGCGATCGATGACCGCATCGCCGCCCGGCTGCGCCAGGCCCGGCTGGCTCGGCAGGCGGCCGGCAACGCGCAGATCGCCGCCGAGCTGCTCGCGCTGGTGCCCGACGGCGCCTGGGCCGCGCTCCAGCAGGAGCTGGAACGCTGGGCGGACTCTCAGACGCCCCGCGACGCGGAGCCCCCGAGCCGGCCCAAGCCCCGCTCTTCCGGCCGCGCGCAGCCGCGCACGCCCAAGCCGCCCCGTTCACGCCGCCGCGGCACCCGGTAGCCGCCACCTGCTCCCACGCCCGCCGCCACCACGCCCACTCCACACGACCCAGCGCCCGCGCCCCACGCCCTGGCGCATCCCGTAAGCCCACCGCACGAGCACCGACGCATGGCCGGACACAACAAGTGGAGCAAGGTCAAGCACCGCAAGGCGGTGGTGGACAAGCGCCGCTCCAAGGCCTGGAGCATGTGCTCGCGCGCGATCATCGTCGCGGCCCGCGCCGGCGGGGGCGACCCGGGCTTCAACTTCGCCCTGCGCCAGGCGATCGACGAGGCGCGGTACTACAACGTGCCCGGGGACAACATCGAGCGGGCCATCAAGAAGGGCGTGGGCGGGGGCGACGGCGACGACTACCAGCCCGTCCGCTACGAGGCCTACGGCCCCGCCGGCGTGGCCCTGATCATCGACGCCCTGACCGACAACCGCACGCGCACAGCCGCCGACGTGCGGATGATCCTCTCCAAGCACGAGGGCAAGCTGGGCGCCTCCGGCTCGGTGGCCCACATGTTCGAGCACCGCGGGCGGGCCGTGGTGACGGCGACGCTCGCCGACGAGGACCGCCTGCTCCAGGCCGCGCTGGAGGCCGGCGCCGACGACGTGGTCCACCTCGGGTCCGACCAGGGCGAGGCCGCCTGGGAGGTGCTCACGCCACCGCCGGCGCTCCAGGCCGTGCGGCAGTCGGTCGAGCGGGCCGGGCTGACAGTCGGCCAGTGCGGCCACGAGATGCTGCCCCAGACCACGGTGACGCTCACGGCCGCGCAGGCCGAGGCCGTGGCGGCCCTCATCGACGCGCTGGAGGACAACGAGGACGTCAAGCGCGTCTACTCCAACCACCTGGCGCCCGACGCCGACGGCGCGCCATAATCAGGCCCATGGAACACGCCGCTGCGCTCCGCGCCCTGATCCGCGACATCGCCGACTTCCCCAAGCCCGGCATCGTCTTCCGCGACTTCACGCCGATGCTGCGCGACCCCGCTGCCCTGGCCCTGGCCGTGGAGCTGATGGCCAACCCCTTCCGCGGCAAGGGCGTCGAGATCGTGACCGGGGCCGAGTCGCGCGGGTTCATCTTCGGCACCGCGCTGGCCCAGGCGCTCTCAGCCGGCTTTGTGCCCATCCGCAAGCCGGGCAAGCTGCCCAGCCGGGTGGCACGCATGGGCTACGAGCTCGAGTACGGCACCGACCACCTGGAGATCCACACCGACTCGGTCGCCCCGGGCCAGCGCGTGCTGGTCGTTGACGACCTGCTGGCCACCGGCGGCACGCTGGAGGCCAGCTGCAAGCTGGTCCAGCAGCTCGGGGCCCGCATCGTCGGCGTGACGGTGCTCATCGAGCTGAGCTTCCTGCCCGGGCGGGCCAAGATCGAGCCCTACGCGCCGGTGCACTCGGTCCTGCGCTACGCCGGCGATGAGTAAGCGCCCGCGGGTGCCAGCGATGGCGCCGTCGAGGGCCGGGGGAGGGGCACGGGGGGTGTGAGCGCAGGAGGTGTGGGCGCGGGCGGTGGTGGCACGCGCTGGAAGTACGGCAAGGGGTCGACCAGCTCGATGTCCTTGCGCGTCTTGAGGTCCTCCAAGAACCAGTACTTGTGCCACGAGCCGAAGGTGATCACCACCGTCTGGCCCAGCCCGCTCCGCTGGTCCAGCGCCGCGTGGATCAGGGCCATGTGGGCCCGGTTGATGTTGTCCCACCCGCCGGCCCCGATGTCCTGGTTGAAGAGCCGGTTGTACGGCTCCATGCCCGCCCGCACCAGCTGGTCGTAGCGATCGGTGTGGATCACCGCCGGGTCGTTGGGGTCGCCAAGCTGCGCGATCCGGCGTGTTGCCAGCGCCTGGGCGTCGTCGGACTCCTTGATCTCTTGGGGGCGCTCGGTGCGCCATCGGCGGAGCTTCTCGGAGCGCTCGGCGTTCATCTCGGGCGTCCACGCCGCGGTGGCGACGATCTCGAACCCGGCTTCTTGGGCGATCGGGAACAGGGCGTCGGTGTACTCGGGGAACACCGCTGCGCGGCCGCGCGTGATCTTGCCCTCGGTGCGGTGCTGCGACCAGGCGTCGGCCAGCGACGCCGGGGGGATCTCGGCCAGCACCGCGTCGGGCATGATCTGGCGGATCACGCTGCGCACCCGCTCGGTGGAGTACAGCGCGCTGGTCCGGTGGCTCTGGTGGACCATGCCCAGCACGATCACGCGCGTCGGGGCGGCCCGGCCGGCCGCGGGGTCCGGCTGCGGACCGCGCTCACGGCCGGCGGCCACGACCGCCAGACCGAGCGCAACACCGCCCACGATCAGCGCTCGCAACGCGTGCCACATCTCCGGTGCTCCTGTCGGGTGCCCGTGCGGCACACAGCTCGGGTGCGAGCGTCAAGACCAGATCAAATCGGGAACCGTCATGTCGGATATTGACCTAGCCCAGTGGCCCGCGGGCCGCGGCTGTGACACAATATCCACATCCGATCCCCAACGCCGAGGTGATCCGGGGAAATTTAGTCATGGACGAGCGATCCCACAAGGACCAGTCCGACGACCATCCACGCTGGGGCGCCCCGCCGGCCGACGCGTCAGCGGGCCGCGATCACGGCGCCCCCCCGCTCCACCCGCTCCACCCCGACGACGACGGGGCCTTGGACGACGACGGGGCGTTCCTAACCAGGTACGGCACCCGCGCGCCCGCCCACGCGGCCCCCACGGCCCTGGACAGCAAGGTGCTGGTGCTCAACAAGCTCTACATGGCCATCCGCGTCATCTCGGCGCGGCGGGCCTTCACGATGCTGGTGCGCGACCTGGCCGAGGTCGTGCAGGTCGACCAGGGCGCGTACGTGTCGTACGACTTTGCGTCGTGGTCGGAGCTGTCGGAGATGCAGCGGCGCTTCGAGCCGCAGAAGCACGACTGGGTCCGGACCGTGCGCATCGAGCTGGCCGTCCCGCGGATCATCCGCCTGCTGGGGTACGACCGCCTCCCGGCCCAGACCGTCAAGCTCAACCGCAGGAACCTCTTTGCGCGCGACCGCAACCAGTGCCAGTACTGCGGCAGGTACTTCCCCACGTCGGACCTGTCCATCGACCACGTCGTGCCGCGCTCCCTCGGCGGCGGCGACAGCTGGGAGAACCTCGTCTGCGCGTGCATCCGCTGCAACGCCCGCAAGGGCGGCCGCACCCCCGACCAGGCACGCATGAAGATGGTCCGCAGGCCCGTCATGCCGCGGCGGAACCCGCTCATCGCCCTGCGGCTGGGCCAGGACAAGTACGCCTCGTGGAAGACCTTCCTCGATCACGCCTATTGGAGCGTGGAGCTCAAGTAGGCCGCTGCGGGCTCAGGCCTGGCCCGAGAGGCGGTCCAGCGCGTGGGCCATGTCGATGTCCCGCTGGGTGATGCCGCCCGAGTCGTGCGTGCTCAGGGTCATCGTGACCTTGTTGTAGCGGATGAGGATGTCCGGGTGGTGCTGGACGCGCTCGGCCTCGGCGCCGGCGCTGCGGACAAAGGCCAGCGAGTTGACAAAGTCCGCAAAGGCGTAGGTCCGCTGGATCGTGCCGGCCATGTCGGACCACTCGGGCAGGTCGGCCAGCGCGCGGGCGATCTGGTCGGGCTCCAGCCGCGGCGGCGCAGCTGGGGCAGGGCCGGCGGGCGCGGCGGAGCTTTGAGGCTTCTTGGAGTCGGCTTTGGCTGGCTTGGCCATGGGCGATGCTGCGGTGTGCCCGCCGAGCGCTGAGGCTGGGGCGCGGGGTGCTCTGAACAGTGGCATGGATGGGTGGGTGATGGGGCGTTCGGCGGTGCTGCGAGAGTGTATGGTCCCCGCGGGGGGCGTTGGCAGGGCTGACTCATAGCGTCCGAGAACATGTCCGATACTCATACCCAGCGCACACGCTTGGCCCCCTCGCCGACCGGGGCCCTTCACCTAGGGAACGCCCGCACGTTCCTGGTGAACTGGGCGATCGCTCGGCGAGAGCGATGGTCGATCGTGCTGCGCGTGGAAGACCTGGACGGCCCGCGGGTCAAGCCGGAAGCGATCGAGGGCGTCTGCCGCACGCTGGCGTGGCTGGGGATCGATTGGGACACCGGGCCGCTGGTTCAGTCCCAGGACCTTGGGCCGTGCAGGGAGGCGATGGGGCAGCTGGCGCGGGCCGGCAGGGCGTACCCCAGCGCGGTCAGCCGGGCTGAGGTGGAATCGGCGGCCTCAGCCCCCCATCCGGGGGATCACGAGGTGTGGTTCGGGCCGCAGCTGCGTCCGGCGGGGTGGGGGGCGGGGCGCAGCTTCGAGGACACCGGGACCGCCTGGCGGTTCGTGGTCCCCGAGGGCCCTGAAGCCCGGGTCGGCTTTGTGGACCGCTTTGCGGGAGCGCAGGGCGTTGATGTCGGCGGGACGGTCGGGGACTTTGTGATCTGGACGCGGCGGGGCGTGCCGGCGTATCAGCTGGCGGTGGTCGTGGACGATCACCGCCAGGGGGTCACGCGGGTGATCCGGGGGGACGACCTGATTAGCTCCGCGGGCCGTCAGCTGCTGCTCTGGCGGGCCCTGGGGCTTGGGCCCGAGCCGGAGTACTGGCATCTGCCGCTGGTGGTCGGCCCCGACGGGCGCAGGCTGGCCAAGCGCCACGGCGACACCCGGGTGGACCGTTACCGCGGCCTGGGGGTTCCGGCTGAGGCGGTCGTCGGGCTGTGCGCCTGGTGGTGCGGCATGACGCCCGAGCGGCGGCTGATGTCCGCGCGGGAGTTTGCTGCGGGGCTGGATGTCAGTATGATGCCCCGGGCTGCGACGGTGATGGGCATGGAGGACGAGGCATGGTTGCACGGGTGCGCATCGCGGCGGTGAGTGTGGCGGCCTTGGCGTGCGTGGTGCCGTCGTGCGGGCCGGCGGGGCAGGAGGCGGCGTTGGTCGGCGGCGCGGGCGGGGCCGGCGGCGCTGACGGGGCCGGCGGCGCGGGCGGGGGTGGTGGCACGGGCGGCGGTGAGGCGGGTGACGGGCGTGGGGCAAGCGCCGCGGAGCCGGCAGCGGGGCCCGAGACCGTGCGGGTGCCGATCGGGGGCCGCTCGTTCAAGCTCGAACTGGCCGCCGATACGCCAACACGGACCAAGGGGCTGGGCGGCCGGAGCGAGATCGCTGAAGACGGCGGGATGATCTTTGTGTTCCCGGACCAGCAGGTGCAGGTGCTTCAGTTCCTGATGCGCGACTGCCTGGCGGACATCGACATTATTTTCTTAGACCCCTCCGGGCGGATCACCGCGATGCACGGCATGAAAAAGGAGCCCCCGCGCGGTCCCGGCGAGGGCGTCGCGGGGGACCTGAGCTCGCGCGAGACGGCTGTGTACGAGTCGCGTCTGCGGAAGTATTCGAGCCGGTTTGCGGCGCAGTTTGCCATCGAGCTGCGCGGCGGCACGCTGGCGGGCCTGAAGCTGGAGGCCGGCCAGAAGATCAATATTGACACCGCGGCCCTCAAGGCCAAGGCCAGGTGAGCCGACCCCGACGGTGTGGGGTTGCGCCAGGGCACACACAGCGGTGGGAGTCGTGTTGAGGGGGCCCTGCGCCCGCTCGTGGTGCTGTGGGCACGGCCCGGGCAGGGGGAGGGGCTTGCGCGGGAGCTTGGGCGGGCCTGGCCCGGCGGCGATGAGCCGGAGTTTGTCGCCGCGGAGCACGCGGAGGGGATCGAGGCGCACTGGCGGGGCACGGACCGGCCGGTGGTGGTGTGCGTGTGGGGGTCCGTGGGCGACCAGAGGGCGATCGGCAGGCTGGCGCGCGCGTGCGGGCGCGAGGGGATCGCGCTGGTGGTCGGCGGGCCCGCCGGCGCGTGCGGGGAGGCGGCCCGGCTCGAAGAGGCGTGCCCGCAGGTGGTCAGGGTCGGGTGCGGCGGGGAGCGCGGGGTCGGGCCGCTCGCTGGGGCGCTGGCGGCGGCGGCGAGGTTCGCCCGGCAGCTGCGCGGGCAGGCCCGACAGGTCGAGGAGCAGGAACGGCTGTGCCAGAGCGCCTCGCGGCGGATGGAGGCGCAGGAGGACGAGCTGCGGCTGGCCTCGCAGCTGCAGCGGGCGGTGCTGCCCCTGGAGCTGCCGCGCCTGGGCGGGCTGGACCTGGGGGTGCTGTATCGGCCGGGGGCCGCGCTGAGCGGGGACCTGTACGACGCGGTGGCCCTCGACGGCGAGCACGTGGGGCTGCTGATGGCCGACGCGACGGGGCACGGAGCGCCGGCGGCGATGCTGGCGATGATGGTCTGCCGGCTGATGCCGATGCAGGAGCTGGGCCCGTCCGGGCTGCGGATCGTGCCGCCGGGGGAGGCGATGGCGCGGCTGAACGAGTCGTTCATGGCCCGCCGGGGTGCGACCGAGGCGCTGATCACGGCGGCGTACGTGGTGATCAACACGCGCACGGGCGAGGCGAGCTTCGCGGCGGCGGGGCACCCGCCGGGGCTGATCGTGTCTCGCGGCGGGCGGGTCCACGAGCTGCGCGCCGGCGGGCCGCCGCTGGGCGTGCTCGAAGGGTTCGGCTACGAGCAGGAGAGCGCGCAGCTGCGCGAGGGCGAGAGCCTGGTGCTGTGCACCGACGGGTTCGAGCACGTGCTCCAGGCCGAGGGGATCGCCGCGGGTGAGATCGACCCGCGGGCCACGCCCGTCGAGGCGCACCGGCGGTACGTGGCGGCGCTGTCGCGCATGGCCGAGGGGATCAGGGCGCGCGGGGTGGAGGCGTCGCTGGAGTGGCTGCGGGCGTCGCTGGACGGGGAGCAGGGGTCGCTCCACCAAGCCGACGACATCACGCTGCTGGTGGCGCACCGGCGTGCTGCGGTGGGGCAGGCGGCGGCGCTGCCGGCGCCGGGGGGGCTCGCGGCCTGAGGGGGTCGCTCAGGGCTCTTGCGGCGTAGGCCGGATCAAGACGGCGACAAGCTCGGCGGGCTGGCCGTCGCGGCGGACGCGCAGGCGCAGGGCGTCGCCGGGCTTGTGATCGGCCAGGGCGCGGGCCAGCTCGTTGCGGTCGCGGACGGGCTGGTCCTCGATGTCCAGGAGCAGGTCGGAGCGTTCGAGGGGCGACCGGAGCGAGGTGGCCGAGCGGCGCGGCGGCGTGGGCGGGTTGATGGCCCGGGTGACGACCAGGCCCTCGGGGGTGGGCTCGAGCGCGGCGGGCAGCTGCGCAGCCGGGGAGGAGCTCTGGTCCGGGGCGTGCTCGAGCGCGGCGATCCAGCTGCGCCAGTCGCGCTCGATCTGGGTGAGCGGGGCGTTGAGGACCGCTGTGAGCGCGGCGGCGCCGGTGCCGTCGCGCGGGTCCTGGCTGAACCGGCTGTACCACTGGCCAAGCAGGCCGCGCTGGTCGAGCATGAGCAGGAGCGACCTGGCGGCGGCGTAGTTGCCCAGCGGCCGCGAGCCGAGGAAGGTCTGCGGGTCAAGGGCGAGCAGCCCTTGGAGCGGCGGGAGCGAGCCGGACTGGAGCATGTTGCGCGCGGTGTTGGTGCGCCAAGACGGGAGCGGGGTCAGGTCCTGCTCGGGGGGGCGGTCGCGGTCGTCCCAGGCTGGGGGGAAAGAGACGTCCTCGACGAGCGAGCAGAGCCCCTCTTGGACCCAGAGCGGGTGGACCTTGGCGGTGCGGGCCATGTGCCGCCAGTGGAGGACGTGGGCGTACTCGTGGCGCAGCAGCCCGCCGGCGTCGGCGGCGACCAGCTCGCGTGTGTCGTGGTCGTAGACACCGCCGACGGTGGACGTCGGGGCTGGTGAGCCGGGCTGGGCGGGGGCGCCTGGGTCCTGGGCGCCCACGCCGAAGCGCAGCCTGGCCCAGACCTGGTAGTCGTCCTTGTCGGGGACGACGACCAGGACCCACGGGTCGGGGCGCTCGGGGCCGGGGGCGACGGCGGGCGTGCCCTCGGGGAGCACGGCGCGCGTCCACCAGCGGGTGACGGCGTGGAGCTGTGCGCGCAGGTCACGCTCGCTGGGGGGCGACAGGGCCGTGACGAACATCAGGCGCAGCTCGGGCGCTGTGGTCACGCGGTAGCGGCGGCCGAGGGCCTTGGCGTACAGGGCGGCGCGGTCGGCTGCGACGGCGGTCTGGAGCTCGTCCCAGCCGTCGAGGATGGCCCGGAAGGTGACGCTGGCGCGGAGCGGGCCCAGGAGGGCGTCGCGCTCGATGTGGGCGATGTCCGTAAAGCCCAGGGTGACGGCGCGCTGGAGCGCGGCCTCGGCATCGGGGGCCTTTCCCAGGGCGGCCAGGGCGATGGCCAGGTTGTAGTGGGCGATGTGGTCGCGGGGGTCGATGGCCAGGGACTGGCGGAGCAGGCGTTCGGCGGCGGCCCAGTCCTGGGCGGTGATGGCTGGGGCCCACTGCTCGGAGAGGGCGATGACGCGGGCGCGTTGCTCGGGGGTCTGGCCCAGCAGCGGGCGCGGGGCGGGGCCCGAGGGCGGCGCGGGGGCGGAATGTGTGGCTGGTTCGGGGGCGCGGGCGGCTGCCAAAGCGGGGCCGTGCTGGGCACGCCCAACGACCAGCGCCACGGCGAGCGCAGCTGCGCGGCAAGCGTTCACGAGCGCGAGCCCCTTGGTGTGTGCGACGGGTCGATGAACGCCGCGTCTCCCTGCGGGCGGATCGGGGGCCGGGCGGGTGTCCAGCGGGCGTGGAGGAGGGCGTCGATGGCCTCGGGCAGCGCCAGGAGCTCCTGGGCAAAGACGCGGTCGGCCAGCGACTCGGGCGTGTCCGAGGCGAGCACGGCGCAGGCTCGCTGGAGGACGACGGGGCCGTGGTCGTACTGGTCATCGACGACGTGGACGGTGCAGCCCGAGACGTGCCGGCCGGCGGCGAGGACGGCCTCGTGCACTCGGCGGCCGTGCATGCCGGGCCCGCCGAAGTCCGGGAGCAGGGCCGGGTGGATGTTGATGACGCGGCCGGCGTGGGAAGCGGGGACGTGGAGGTAGCGGAGGTAGCCGGCCAGGACGGTCAGGTCGATGGCGTGGGCGTCGAGCGTGCGTGCGAGCTCCTCGGCGGGGATCTGGCCCGGGATGACCTGGGCGTGGACGCCGTGGGCAGCGGCGTGCGCAAGGCCCGGGCACTGGCGCGAGGCGATGACCAGCGCGATGCGCGCCCGGAGCGAGCCGCTGGCGGCAAGCCGGGCCAGGTTCGCCAGGGACCTGCCCGAGCCGGAGATCATGACGCAGAGCCGGGGATGGTCGCCAGGCGGGCGGGTGGTCATTGCGGGTTCGCCGGTGGGCGGGCGAGCGGCTGGGCCTGCTGGAAGGGGATGGCCCTGCCGGCGTCATCGACGGCGACCATGACCAGCGAGGCCGTGGTGACGTGGACCGATTGGCCGGAGTGGTAGCGTTCGGCGTGGACATCGACGGCGACGGTGACGGAGGTTCGGCCCAGGCGGGTGGTGCGGGTCAGGAAGCTGACGACGTCGCCGACGTTGACGGGGTGCTTGAACTCGACGCGGTCGAGGGCGACGGTGACCCAGCGCAGCGGGGCGTGCCGGCGGGCCTGGACGAAACCGGCCTGGTCGATGTAGGAGAGGATGACGCCGCCGAAGATGGTGCCGTACTGGTTGGTCTCGCGCGGCATGGTGACGACGCGGAGGGCCAGGAACGGGGCTGGCGGGTCGTCGCTGGGCATGGGGGGAGCGTAGTGTGGGCGATGCACCCGAGTGAGCGACTGCGGACGGAGCGGCCGGTGGAGCGGGGCCAGTTCGAGGGCCTGAGCGCCGCGGACCTGATCGCGCGGCTGCGCGTCGGCGTGGACTGGTTCGACCCGCGCGTCGGGGAGCTGACCAACGAGCAGCTGGACACGGCGTTCCTGCCCGAGGGCGGCGTGGGCCGCATGCCCTGCCGGGTGCTGATCGGGCACCTGGCCGACGCGGAGCTGCTGATGGTGCACCGGATGCGCCGGGTGGCCAGCGAGGAGGGGCTGGTGATCCAGCCGTGGGACCAGAACGCGACGATCGACGCGGGGTTCTACGGGGACGCAGCGGGCGGGTCGCGGCACCCGATCGGGGCGTTTGTGGCGGTGATCCACACGCTGCGGCAGTGGGCGGGCGTGTGGCTGGGGACGCTGAGCCCGGCCCAGTGGGAGAAGCGTGCGTTGCACCCGGAGTACGGCGAGCTGACGGTGCGGCGGATCGCTGAGCAGGACGCGTACCACCTGGAGCACCACGCGTGGTACCTCAACCGCAAGGTGCGCAAGCTGCTCGGCGAGCCGCTCGGGCCGGGCGCGGTTTGATGCCGGCGGGGTGACGCGGGCGAGACGAAACCGGCAGGGTGATGGGGGCGGGGTGCGCCCCATTTACGGGCGGGCGCGGGGCGGGCAGCAGCAGTTCAGGGCCTGGCTGAGGCGATGCGCAGCGTCGAGGAGAGCTCGAACCCGAGCGAGGTGCTAGCGCCGGGCGCGGGGGCGTGCGGGGGCTCGGGCAGCGGCTGGCCGAGCGGCCAGAGAGCGGAGATCGGGACGACGTACCCGGACCTGCGGCGGCGCTGACGGGAGCGCTCGTCGGCGACCTCCGGGTCGGCCGGGTTGACGACCTTGCCCTGGCCCAGGAGGATCGTGGAGCGGTCGGCCGAGCCCTCGATGATGCCGGGGATGTCGCCCGAGCCCGGCTCGGCGTCGGCGAAGATGGTGCCCACGGGGGAGAAGCTGGCGATGGAGGTGCGGGCGAGCTTGCCGGCGACGCTGCCGCCGAAGGCCGAGACCGCCGCGGTGCCCGGCACGCCCGAGAGGAAGGGCAGGTTCAGGAAGCCCGGGGCCGCAAAGCCGGAGGGCGTCACGAACGCCGTCGGCGGGCCGACCCCGATGGGGGTGGGTGTGACGCCGTTGAGGTCGATGGTCCCAGTGACGGCAACGAAGCCGCCCTCGTCGGTGACGCCCGACGGGAGCGAGAGCCCGCCGGGGCGCTGCCAGATCTCGATCGCGGCCGCGGCGATGTTCAGGTCGCCGAGGATGGACAGGTCGCCCAGGCGCGTCAGCGCCGCGGGGGACGCGGCGGAGTTGATGAGCAGGTCGCCGGCGACGGTCAGGGCCTCGGTGCGGCCGATGGCAAAGGTGTCGGCGACCCAGACCTGGAACTGGAAGGCCGGCAGGATGGTCAGGGGGGTGGTGGCGTCGTCGAAGCCGGCGGTGATGGTGGCGACCGAGGGGACCGAGGCGCGCGTCGAGTCGGCGTTGATCAGGACGCTGGCGAAGCGCTCGGTCGCGGTGCCGAGGCGGTCGCCGATGAAGCGGACCACCGGGACCGGGCCCGGGCCAAGGGGGGCGCCGTCGCCGCCGTTGGAGGTGAGGATGGTCAGGGTGTGGGCGTTGTCGGCCGAGGCCAGGACGTCGCCGGCGAACGTGATGGACCCCGAGCCGTTGGAGGTGCCGGTGGTCAGGCGCGTGCTGAGGGTGACGTCGGCGTCGATGATCAGGTCGGCGCCGAAGACGATGTCGGCGGCTGAGGTGGCGATGGATCTGCGGAGGGTGATGGAGACGTCGGAGTCGAGCTCGATGGACCCCTGGTCGGTGGTGGAGACGCCGACGATGTCGGCGCCGGAACCGACGATCGACGGGACCGCGGCGAGGGTGTCGACGGCGTAGGCGGCCGAGCTGTTGAAGGCGACCGAGCCGTCCTGGGCCTCGTTGCGGGCGGCGAAGGTGCCGGTGACGTTGTTGGCGGCGCCGTTGAGGTCGATAAAGTTGCCGGACTCGCCGGTGACCAGGACGCCGAGGTTGGTGGCGTTGATGACGCCGTTGACGTTCTGCTGGATGTTGCCGTCGGCGGAGAGGAAGACCGAGCCGGCGGTGGCGGTGACGGCCATAGCCAGGAAGATGTCGCCGGTGGTGTTGACCAGGGCGATGCTTGGGGCGCCCGAGTCGGAGTTGGTGGTGACGCCGACGATGTTGGCGCCGCCGTTGAAGGAGGCCAGGCCCGAGCCGGCCTGGAAGGGGGCGAAGCCCGAGTCGCCGGCGGCGCGCAGCGAGATGTCGCCGCCGGCGGAGTTGTTGCGGATGGCCACCAGGGAGGTCGGGAGCGTGCCGCCGTCGATGACGTTGCCGGCCAGGTCCAGTGAGACGTCGATGCCGGCGGTGGCCGAGGTCTGGTTGACGGCGATGGAGCCGGTGGTGAAGGCGGCCGACTGGGTGATGGCCCCCGCGGCCTGGAGGCGGAGCAGCGCCGCGCCGGCGTTGACGATCTCGGCCAGGTCGAGCGCGCCGCTGTCGTTGATGAGGGAGATGGCGTTGGTGGCGGTGCCGGCTGTCGGGGCGGTGGAGGCGACGCCGGTGAGCGCGGCGCCGCTGTTGAAGAAGGCCGGGCCGGCGCCGACCGAGCCGACGCGGAGGGTGGTGTCCGGCGAGGTGTTGCGCAGCACGACTTCGCCGCCCGGGGCGGCGTTGGAGGCGGCCACAACGGCGAGCCCGCCGCTGGCGATGACGTTGAGCGCGTCGAGGGTGATGGCCCCCGTGGTGCCGGTGTTGACCACGGCCAGGCGGCCGGCGGTGATGGTGCCGTCGGCGTCCTGGGTGATGGAGCCCCCGGACTGGAGGCGGACGGTGGCGCCGTCGGTGCCCGAGCCGGCGTCGATGGCGTCGTTGACGGCCAGGGCGCCGGTGGTGGCGATGGTGACGTCGTTGGTGAACGTGGCGTTGTCGGCGGTGGAGACGCCGGCGAGCGGGTCGCCGCCGTTGAAGGAGCTGGCGCCGGCGATCGAGCCGATGGTCAGGCCCAGCGCGCCGGTGTTGTTCAGGGCGATGGCGCCGCCGAGGGCCTCGTTGCGCAGGGCGACGAGCGTGGTGGCCAGCGAGGAGTTCTGGATGACGTTGGCGCCGCCCAGGACGATCGAGCCGGAGGACTCGTTGACGACGGCCAGGGAGCCGGCGGTGATGACGCCGGAGGTGGTCTGGGAGATGCCGCCCGTGGAGCGGAAGCCGGCCAGGCCGGTGCCGAGGTTGACGGCCTGCGCCAGGGCGATCGGGCCCGAGGAGGTGATGATCGCCGAGGCCAGCGTCGGCGCGCCGGTGACGCCGGCCAGGGCGTTGCCGGAGTTGAAGAACGCCGCTGAGGCGAAGGGGATGAGCGCCGAGGGGTCCAGGGCGCCGACGGTCAGGCCGGTGGCGCCGTTGGCGTTGTTGAAGCCGATGGTGCCCGAGGAGTTGGCGTTGCGGAAGGCGACGAGTGTGGCCCCGAGGGAGCCGGCGTCGATGGCGTTGTCCAGGGTGAGGGTGATCGAGCCGGTGGTGGAGCTGGCGTTGACCGCGGCCAGGGAGCCGGCGGTGATCACGCCGAAGGGCGCGGCGCCGGACTGGGTGATGTCGCCCATGGACTGGAGGAGCACGGCCCCGGAGCCGGCGTTGACGGGGGCCTCCAGCGAGAGGGCGCCGCCGAGCGTGGAGGCGGCGATGGTGCCGTTGTTGGTCGAGAGGCCGGCGGCGATGGGGCCGAAGAAGCCGGGCGCGCCGGCCGTCGCTGAGCCGATGGCCAGGGTTCCCGGGGCGACGGAGTGGATGATCAGGGCGCCGGTGGCGAAGGCGTTGGCGCCGTTGATGACGGCGCTGGCGCCGTCGGCGGCCAGGGAGTTGTTGGCGTTGAGGACGATCTGGCCCGAGGCGGCGCTGGTGTTGCTCACGGCGAGCCTGCCGGCGGTGATGATCGCGGTGGGCGCCTGGGTGATGTCGCCGCTGGACTGGAGGCGGACGGCGCCGGTGCCGGCGTTGAGGGCGCTGTCGAGGCGCAGGAGCCCCGACTGGCTGGCCAGGGTGACGTCCAGGGGGCCGCCGCCGGAGAGGCCGGCGAGGGCCGCGCCGTCGTTGAAGCCCGCCTGCGCAGCGACGGTGCCGAGCGTGAAGCCCTGGGAGTTGTTGAAGCGGACGGTGGCGTCGGTGGGCCCCGTGCTGGCGTTGGAGAAGGCGACGACGGTGGTCAGGGGGTCGCCGGAGTTGACCTGGTTGAGGAGCGAGAGGTCGATGAGGCCGGCGGGGCCGGTGCCGGTCAGGACGGCGGCCAGCGCGCCGGAGGTGATCGTGCCCGCGGCGGACTGGGTGATGGAGTTGACGGCCTGGAGGCGGACGACGCCCGCGCCGGCGTCGATGGCCTCGATGACGGTGATGTCGCGGTCGGAGACGACCTGGATCTGGCCGCCGGTGGAGTCGGTGGTCAGGCCCAGGCCCAGGAGCGAGCCGCCGATGGTCAGGGTGCCGGTGGTGCCGACGTCGCGGAAGAAGATGCCGCCCTCGCGCCCGAGGGCCTCGATGTTGGGCGCGTCGGTCCTGATGGGCGCCGCCGCGGTGCCGATGGAGCCCTCGGAGTCGCCGGCGTGCTGGAGCGAGACGTTGGCGCCGGCCAGGAGCGAGGTCGGGCCGGCTGCGAGGATGGACCCGGCGTTCCCGCCGTGGGTGACGGCGACATCGCCGGCGCCGGCCAGGAGCGAGGCGAGGGTGAGATCGCCGGTTTCGGCGCCCGGCTCGGGCTGGGCGTTGAGAACGATGGTGATGTTGCCGCCGGCCAGGGAGGTGTCGATGGTGGTGCCCGCGGCCATGGCGAAGACGCCGGACTGGGCGTTGTCGCGGCTTGTCAGCGCCGCGGCGCTGTCGTTGGCCGAAGCGAAGAAGTCGCCGTTGAGTGTGATGTCGGCGTTGATGAAGATCGAGCCGCCCGAGCGGAGGGTGAGGTCACCGGAGCCGGCGTTGGCGGAGGCGTCGATGGCGTCGCTGATGGTGATGGTGTTGTTGGCCTGGAGCTCGACGTCGGCGCCGTCGAGCGCGGCGACGATGGCGGCGGGGTCGATGGTGAGCAGGCCGTCGGGGTCGAAGGCGAAGGTGGCGTCGGCGACCGACCCGGTGCCGCCCGTGGCGACGACCAGGTCGGCCGGGTCGAGCAGGAGCCGGCCGCGGGCGTAGCCCTCGACGCGGCTGAGCAGGTTGACCGAGCCCTGGAAGAGGAGGCCGCCGGCGGAGGAGACCTCGACAAAGCCGCCGTCGCCGCCGTCGGCGCCGCCGCGCGCGGTGAGGGATCCGGCAAAGCCGGTGGCCTGGTCGGACCAGACGACGATGCGTCCGCCGCTGCCGTGGCCGGTCGCGTCGGCGATGAGCGAGGAGGTCTCGGTGACGGCGACGCGCTCGGCGTTGCGCAGCGGCCCGCGGCCCCGGAACGAGCCGCCGATGTCGATGGTCCCGCCGCCGGAGCGGCCCGAGGCGTCGATGGTGGCGCCGTCGACCAGGACGCGCTGGCCCTCGATGGTGACCGAGCCGCCCTGGGCGTCGGGGCTGGACGCGTCGATGGTGCCGCTGACGCGGACGAGCGAGCCGCCGGGGGCGGCCGAGGCGGGATCGGTCTTGTCCGATCGCAGCGCGACGCTCTGGCCGCGGATGTGGCCGGTGTTCCAGATCGCCGTGCCGTAGGAGTCCGAGGCCGCCAGCAGCACGCGGCCGCGCTCGGCGCGGAGCGAGCCGGCGTTGAGGACGCCCAGCGAGGGTGCCGCGGGCGAGGCGCCGGGGGTCGCCGTCGGCGGGGTGACGATGGCGTAGACGTGGCCGTCGTGGCTGCCGACGACCAGGTCGTTGCCGGCGGCCAGGACGATCGAGCCCTGCGGGGCGACGATGGCGCCGTGGTTCTCCACCGAGGCGCCAAAGAGCGTGACCAGGTCGCCCGAGATGGTGCCGTGGTTGACGACCGAGCCGGCGGCGTCGGTGAAGCGGGCCGAGCCCTCGAGGAAGTCGGAGTCGGAGATGCTCGCGGCGGCGGCGTAGAAGGCGCCGGTGTTGATCACCGCCCCGGCGCCGAAGATGATCCCCGAGGGGTTGACCAGGAAGACGCGGCCGTTGGCAAGGAGCGCGCCGTCGATGGTCGTGGGCAGGGCCGAGTTGACGCGGTTGAGGACGGTGGAGACGGCGCTGGGCTGGACGAAGCGGACGGTGTGCCCGGTGGGGATGTTGAACGAGGTGTAGTTGATGACGGTGCCGTTGGCGGCGGTGATGGTGGTGGTGGCGCCGGCGGTGTTGAAGCTCGCTGAGCCCGAGGCGACGCTGGCGCCCGAGGGCTGGGCCGCGGCCTGGCCGGCAAGGGCCAGGAGCATGGCCGCCGAGCACGCGGCCTGGGTGGGGCGCGGGCGGGGCTTGCGTGTGCGCTCTCTGGTGGGCATCGGCGTGTCTCCGGTGTGGCGGGCGAATAAGCCCGTGGCCTGATGTCGGCTTGCGGGGGCTCGGTCCGAGAGAACCCCGGCTGCGCACAGCCCGGGGTGTGTGGTCGCCCGGCACAGACTGCGTGGCCGCGTGTATTGTGCCACAGAATCGCCGGCTGTGCGAGCACCCGCACACGATCCGATCAAGATGGCGCAACGGGCAGCAACGCTGCGCCAGCGTGGGCGGGTCGGAGGGGCTGGGTGGGCTGGAGGGGGCCTAGAACGCGATGGACGCCAGGAAGTGCAGGCGGTTATCGCCCACGTCGGCCAGGAGGCCGCCGGCCGAGTCGCGGAGCTCGCTGAGCACGAAGCCCCAGTCGAGCCGGACGGTCACGTTGCGGCGGAACTGGAACTCGACGCCGATGCCGGTGCCGACGAGCGTCTGGTCGGTCTCGAAGGGGAGCGGATCGCTGTTGAGCACGACGCCCCAGTCGAGGAACGCGCGGAGGATCAGGTCCCAGTCGGTGTAGCCGTAGTCCTGGGTGGGCGCAAAGCGGAAGTTCTGGCCGAAGAGGCCCTGGGCGGCCGAGAGGTCCTGGCCGCGCGGCCCCTCGGCCCCCGAGCCGCCCAGCGGCAAGAACGGCAGGGCGCGGGGGAGGTGGAAGCGGTACTCGACCGAGCCGACGACGGAGGTGTCGCCGACGGTCTCGGCCTCGTCGTAGCCGCGGACGGTGAAGAAGCCGCCGACGGTCTGCTGGAAGGTGGGCGTGAGCCGGCTGCCCAGGGCGGCCTGGCCGCGGATGGACCCGACGACCTCGTGGGCCAGGGTCTTGGGTGCGTTGGGGCCCAGGAGGGGCTCGATGAACTGCGAGTGCTCGGCGCTCCAGCGCAGGACGGTGAAGTCCTGGTCGGCCAGCGGGCGGCCCAGCTCGGCCACGTCGGACTCGGAGGCGTTGGTGTTGTAACCCGAGAGCGAGAGCGAGGCGCGGGTGGCGTTGAAGAGCGTGGTGCGCTCCAGGCGCAGGCCCCCCTCGACGACGCCGTACTCGACCTGGCCGTTGGAGGAGATGAGCGAGTTGCTGATGCGGATGTTCTCGTAGCGCCCGCCGATGAAGGCGTCGATGAACAGGTCGCGGTACTGGAAGGCGTTGTAGACGAACTCGGCGCCCAGCTGCCAGGACTCGCCGGAGAAGTCGCTCCCGGGCAGGCCGACGTCGGAGGCGGAGAAGAAGGTGTAGCCGCCGTAGAAGCGGGCCCGCAGGGCGTCGAAGAAGAAGGGACGCTCGTAGGAGCCGGCGACGGCGTGGGTGCTGGCAAAGCCGGAGGTGATGTAGTCGACGGCCAGGACGTCGTCGTCGCCGGTGAGCTGGTTGTGGACGAAGCCGAAGCGCTCGCGGAACTCCTCGGTGGTGGCCGTGCCGGTGTTGGAGACCTGGGAGAAGATCACCCAGGGCTTGGCCTCGGAGACCTTGTAATCCAGGGCCACGCGGCCGGGCTCGACGGTGCTGGCGGCGCGCAGCACGGCGTCGACGCGGCGGCCCGGGTGCCGGTTGAGGCGGAAGAGCTGGTCCTCGAGCAGGTCGCGGCGCAGGAGGTCGCCGGCCTGGAGCGGCGAGGACTCGCGGAGGCGCAGGCTCAGGGACGTGGCGTCGTTGACGCGCGGCTGGCCGTCCGGGCCGACGCGCTCGGAGCGGACCTCCTCGACGCGCGCCGTGCCCAGGAAGAGCGTCAGGTCCTGGCGGCCCTGGCGCAGGTCCTGGAACTCGCCGCCGATGTCCCGGGCGCTGGGCGAGACGGTCAGGCCGCCAAAGCCGCGCTCGGTCAGCGTGCGGACCAGGGCCGCGCCGATGGCCTCGATGGCCGACCACCCCAGCGTGACGCCGCCCTCCTGGTTGAGCGACTCGACGTCGGTCGTCACGATCACCAGGCCCGGGCGCGGGGCGACGTACCCCTCGTCGGTGACGCCCAGGTTGACGGGGATGCGCAAGAGCTCCTCGACGCTGGGCAGGGCCGGGTCGGGGTTGGCAAACTGGAGCCTCAGCTCGCCGACGCGGTACGTGCCCGGCTCGGCCAGCGGGTCCAGAGCCGGCTGGACGGTCGCCGCGGGCGGGGCGCTGGCAGCGGGCTGGAGCGCCAGCGCCGCGGTGCCCGGCAGGAGCGTCAGTGCCGCGAGGCAGCCGGCCGCCAGCGCCGCGGGGTGTCGGCGGGGGTCGTGGGTCGCGGGCCATGCGGCGCGGGGGCGCGGCGAGTCATGGGTGGGCATGCAGGGGGTCCTGTCGTGCCGCTGAGGCAACGGCTGCGCGGTCGTGGATCACAACGGGTCAACATACACGCGGGCGACCGGCGTGTCAAAGGCCGGCGCGGCGCAGGGCGCCGACCCCCATCGCCCAGAGCGCAAGCCCGCTGGCCATCGGCAGGCCCAGGTCTTGGAGCGCATGGTCCGGCCCCGGCAGCCGCGACACGACGTGGACCGCCGCGTACGCGCCCCCCACGGCCCAGCCCTTGAGCGGGAGCGATTGGGCCGGGTGGAGCGCAGCCCAGCGCGCCACCAGGGCGGTCATCAGCGGCAGGTGGAAGGCGAAGTAGTGCATGTGACACACCGGCGACGCCGCGATCATCACCGCGGCCAGGCAGCCAACCGACAGCGCCGCGTTCGGGTCGGGCCCGGCCCGCGCCAGCGGGCGGCGCCACGGGCGCAGCCCCCCCGGGATCGCCCAGAGCGTCAGGGCGAGCATGGCCGCCGACGCCGCGGCGTGCACGCCCCTGGTCAGGGCGCTCGGGTCGGCGGGGCGCTGGCCGCGCCGGGCGGGGAGGTTCACATAATTGTGCGTGATGCTCAGGAGCGACTGGCTGGGCGATTCGGAGAGGCCGTAGAGCTCGAACTTGCGCGAGTCGTCCCCGCCCAGGCCGAAGGCGGGCAGCCCGACGCCGCGGAGCCAGCGCGCGTTGGACTCGACCGCCCGCGCCGGGCCCACGAAGACCGCGGGCACGGCCACAAAGAAGGCCATCCCGCCCACGGCGCAGCCCAGGAGCATCCGGGCATCGAGCCGGCGCAGCGCGTAGGCGCCCAGGACCGCCGGGAAGACCTTCACCGCGGCGGCGGCGCTGACGGCCCACCCCGCCCAGAAGGTGCGGCCGCTCACGGCCAGGCGCGTCACGGCGGCGATGGCCAGCAGGATCAGGGCGTCGCTCTGGCCGCGCGACAGGCCGTTGCCGATGCCGGGCAGGCAGAAGGCCACGGGCCAGAAGCGCAGCGTCCACCAGGCGCGGTGCGCCGGCGTGACGGCCACGCTGCGCCAGGCGGGCAGGCCCGCCGTGGCGGCGCCGGCCAGCAGGTGCGCCGCCAGCAGGACCGCCCCGAGCGAGAGCGCGTACCACGCGGTGACCGAGGCCCAGAAGGGGAGCAGGAGCGGCGGCGGCTGGGCGATCTTGGGCGCCAGGCGCTCGCCCAGCGCGCTGGCGGCGAGGAGCTCGCGCTCCAGGCGCTGCGCGTCCCAGCCGCGGCGGGTCGCCTCGGCGCGCAGGCGCTGCTGCCGGCTTGCGAACGTGCCGGCGGTGGGCGGGTCCGCCAGCGGCTGGAGCAGCGCCGCCAGCAGCGGCGGGTAGGTGTAGTTCCAGTCGCGCTCGGAGAGGTTCAGGTACGGGTCCTCGCCGACGCGCACGGCCCAGGCGGCACGGAAGAACACGTCGGCATCGGTGCGGCGCAGCTCCGAGAACGCGGCCCGACGAACGACCAGCGCGCCAAAGAGCACCAGCGCAGCCAGGCAGGCCCAGACCCCCCACCGCTCCCAGGATCGCAAGGTGTCGAGCGTCACGTGTGCCTGGTCATCGCGGGCGCGGGCCGGCGCCGAGCCGGCCTGCGCGGTGGGTCAGGTGGTGTAGTCGGCGTTGATGCTCACGTACCCCGCTGAGAGGTCGCACCCGATCATCCACGAGGCGCCCGGCCCACGGCCGACGGTCAGGGCCAGCTCGACGCGCGCCGAGGCCATGGCCTGGGCCAGGGCCGGGTCGATCAGGGCGGCGGGGATGGGCACGCCGGCGCGGTAGACCTCCACGGGGCCGATCGTCAGCGATGCCTCGGCGGGATCGAAGGGGTGCCCGGCGTTGCCGGCGGCGGTGACGATCCGGCCCCAGTTGGGGTCGCGCCCGTGGATGGCGCACTTGACCAGCGGCGAGTCGACGACCTGGCGGGCCATGGCCTCGGCGGCGGCGTCGGTCGCGGCGCCGCGCACCGTGACGCGGAACGTCCGCGTGGCGCCCTCGCCGTCGCGCACGACCTGCTCGGCAAGGTCCTGGCAGACGCCGGCCAGGGCCGCGGCCAACGCCTCGGCCTCCGGCGTGCCGGGGCGGATCGGCGGCACGGGCCCGCCCCCCGGGCCGCGGGCCATGCCCGAGGCCAGCACGGCCACGGTGTCCGAGCACGAGGGGTGGTTGTCCACGCTGATGCGGTTGAACGATGCGGCGCACGCCGGCTCGATCAGCCGCTGGAGCGTCGGGGCGTCCACGGCCGCGTCGGTGGTGATGAACGCGAGCATGGTGGCCTGCGGGCTGGGCGGCCCAAAGGCCGAGTCCAGCCGCGGGGCGATCATGCCCGAGCCCTTGGCGATGGCCCCGATGCGCACCCGGTGCCCGGCCAGGTCGACGCTGGCCCGGGCGCTCTTGGGCACCAGGTCGGTGGTCATGATGGCACGGGCCGCGGCGGCGTCGGCCTCGGGGCCGCGAGCCAGGGCCCCGACCAGGCTTGGGATCGCCTCGGCGATCTTGCCCACGGGCAGGGGTCGCCCGATGACGCCGGTCGAGGACGGCAGGACCGCCTCGGGGGGCACGCCCAGGCGCGCAGCCGCCAGCGCGGCTGTCTCCTGGGCGTCGCGGAGGCCGCGGTCGCCGGTGGCGGCGTTGGAGTTGCCCGAGTTGATCAGCACCGCGCGGGGCGCCGGGCCGCGGCCCGAGAGCATCGCGGCGCGCACCCGGCGGGCGACCAGCACCGGGGCCCCGACCACCGCGTTGCGCGTCAGGACGATCGCGGCGCCCTGCCGAGCCGGGTCGGGGGCGCCCGGGCTCAGGGCGATCAGGCACAGGTCCGGCTTGCCCGAGGGCTTGATGCCGGCCGTGGTCGCGGAGGCGAGGAACCCCTCGGGGAATGTCACGGCCACTCAGAGCGCTCCTGGGATGCCGGCGGGGCGGGCGGGGTCTTGCAGCGCGGCCTCGACGGGGTCCGGCGAGAGCCGCTGGATCCGGCGCGACCGCGCGTCCTCGAGCACCGGGCGGAAGGTCACGCCGATGGAGGTCTCGTCGGTGACGTTGTTGAAGCCGACGCTGACGATGGCGCGCAGGCCGGGGAAGTCGCGGGCCAGCGAGAGGAACTGCTCCTGCGCCTCGCCGCCGGCAAGGTCCAGCGTGCCCGAGAGCGTCACGACGTAGTTCTCGCTGATGCGCAGGTCGGCGCCGCCGCGCAGGAAGGTCGTGTCGCGGACCTCGAGGTCGCGCACCTCCAGGAACGTCGAGAGGTTCTGGGAGTGCTCGGTGCGCACGCCCACG
Organism: Isosphaera sp.; assembly: GCA_013822085.1. Lineage (GTDB taxonomy): Bacteria > Planctomycetota > Phycisphaerae > Phycisphaerales > UBA1924 > WM-009. The sequence continues at coordinate 119,845 of PNJV01000001.1, forward strand.
ACGGTGCGCACGCGGTCGCTGGTGTCCAGGTCGTAGAGGTTGGACGCCGTCACGGCCACCGCGTCGGTGACCTGCCAGGTCAGGTCGAAGGCGAAGAAGTTGCCCAGCAGGGAGTCCTCGGGGCGGAAGTCGAAGAACCGGCCCACCGGCGAGCGTCGCGTGGCCGTGTCGTTGGCCAGGATCAGGTTGGTGTTGACGGTCACGAAGTCGACCGAGCGCTCGCGCCCGACCCCGCCGCGGCGGGTCTGGAAGACGTTGCGCACGCCGGCGCGCACGAACGCGCCGTCGGCGACGCCCTCGACGGTGTCGTCGAAGATCGGCAGCGTGCCGGCCGGGCGCGTGCCGCCCGCGGCCACGGCGGTGATCGACGGCTGGACGATGTGCCGCAGCCGGTGCACGTCCAGGCCGGGGAAGTCCACGCCGTCGTAGACCCGCGCGTACTGCGTGGAGGCGTTGACGCCGATGGCGCCGTAGAGGCGGAAGCTCTCGCGGTCCTGGCCCGGGGCAAAGTCGGAGAAGCGGTCGTCGTAGGCGGTGGCCCGCCCGACCAGGAACGGCTGGAGCTTGACCGGGCCCAGGTCGAGGTTGAAATCGAACTGGTGGCGCGTGTCGGCGCGGGCGATGTTCTCGTCGGTGAAGCCCGCCGCCAGCAGGATGTCCTGCGAGGACTCCGAGGGCAGGCCCCCGATGGCGTCGAGCGCCTCGGCGTCGGTCAGGAAGCCCAGCTCGGAGGCGGTGGCCTCGTTGAACTGCAGGCGGACGCGCCCGACGCGTGACTCGGACGAGTACGTCAGCAGGCCCGGCGCCAGGCCGCCCAGGAGGTCGTCGCCGACGCGCGTGTAGAAGGCCTCGGGCACGCGGGCCGTCGAGAAGCCCGTGCTCTGGACGAGGAACTGGTTGACCAGGAAGTCGTTGGCGCGCTGGCGGGCCTGCACCGAGAAGAGCTGCACCCCGTCGATGTAGCGCAGGTTGATGGCGTTGGTGTACTCGGGGTCGGTCTGGGCGCGCTCGGGGAAGAACGCCGGCAGGGCGTTGGCGTCGGAGAAGAACGCGCCCTGGAGGAACAGGTCCCAGTTCGGGTCGATCGTCCACTGGTGGCGGAAGTCGACAAAGCCGCGCGTCAGGCCGTCGTTGTCCACGCGCGTCCCCGACGGGAGCACGTCGGTGCCCTCGTCGCTGGGCACGATGTACGCAAAGAGGCTGCCCTTGACGGGCCCCTGGTTCCACGCCGCGTCGAGCCCGGCGGCGAAGCCGCGCTCGTCGAAGACCTCAAGCAGGCCGTCGACGCGGTAGTCCCCCTCCTCGGGCGTCAGGCCCATCAGCGCCAGCACGTCCCAGCGGCTGACGACGCCGAAGCCCGAGCCCGAGGAGTTGCGCGCGCTCACGGCCTTGAGCACGGGCCGGTCGGCGGTGCCCGAGTACGCGGGCAGGTACAGGAACGGGACGCCCACCGCCCGCGCCGTGATGCCCTGGCCCTGGATGAACGTGCGCGCCTCGCCACCGGGGCGGGCCCGGCGCGTGATCGTCACCTGCGAGGCGCCCAGCGACAGGTGCGGCCGGAAGAACGCCGACGTGCCCAGCGTCACGCCGCGGCCCACGGCGCTGTTGGTCGCCGTCTGACGCAGCGTCTTGGCCCGGGCGTAGAACGGCAGGCCGCGGGCCTCGTCGAAGGTCCAGAAGACCGCGTCGAGCACCACGGCCTGGTTGCGGCGCACGTCGTAGTACACGCGCTGGCCGCGCAGGTTGAACCGGCCGTCGGAGGCCGAGACGTTGCCCTCCAGGTACACGCCCTCGACCGACCCGGCCGGCTGGCGCAGCAGCTCCGGCGGCTCCCCCTCGGCCAGGAAGATCACCGCTCGCTCGGCGGACATGAGCAGCGAGCGGTCGGAGGCGGGCTCGGTGTACTGCACCGTGACGCCGCCGGTGGCGACCGAGGCGTTGTCGGCGCCGCCCACGAGCGGGACCAGCGACGGGGCCGCGATGGTGATCACGCCGCGCGGGGCGAAGATCGCCCGGCCGGGGCCCTGGCGGTCGGTGTCCAGGGCCGAGGGCAGCCCCGCCAGCGGCGTGGGGCGCGTCAGGGCCGAGTCGGGCTCGAAGGGCTGGCTCTGCCCGGGCGAGATCGGGGCCGATCCGCTGCTGCCCAGCGACGGCGACAGCGCCGGCGTGTCCGGTCGGCGCGGTCTGTCGGCCGCCTCGGGCAGGAGCAGGTCCAGCAGGCGGTCGGCCAGGCGCTGGTGCGCCTCGGCCAGGAAGGGATCGCCGGCCGGGTCAGCCTCGACCAGCGCGTCGGCCCCGATGAGCACCTCGCCGCGGAGCGTGGCCGTGAGCAGCAGGCGGTCGGCGGCGATCGACGCCCCCGGCTCGCCGCGCGGGTCGCTCACGCGGTCGAAGTACACCGCGGCCTGCCACAGGCGCGGGGCCTGCGCCGGCCCGGAGAGCGGCTCGAGCCAGACCACGGCCCGCGCAGCGGAGTACTCGCTGGGCCCGAGCCCGACGCGCACGTCCCCCTCCAGGAGCAGCCGCTGCACGCGGTCGCCGATGGTGGTGCCCGGGCGCGGGCCGGGCTCGGGATCGACCGCCCAGGCACGCACGCGGGCGGCGCGGAAGACCAGCGCGCCATCGACGGGCGTCTCGGGCAGCCGCACGCCGGCAAAGTCGCGGCCCGTCACCTGGCTCGGGTCGATCTCGGGCAGCGGCTCGGGGGCTCTCAGGGCGACGGGGGGCGCTGCGTCGGCCACCGTGGGCGCCGCGTTGCCCTGCGGCCAGGCGGCGCAGGCCAGCACCGCCGGCAGCGCGCCCGCCGTCAGACGCGCAAGCGGCGCGACGCGCGCCGGTGCGCCGCGTCTGCCGGGCGCGATGGTGCGTGCGTTGATGGTCATGCCGCCGGCTCCCCTGCCGTCGATCGGTGCGACAGCGGGCCCATGCTACCCGATCGCGCGGCGCGTTGCGCGTCAAGAGACCCAGGAGTCGTCGAAGCGCATCCCCGCCGGGAGCGTGGCGCCGGCCGCGGGGTCGTGCTCGTGCATCGAGGCCACGGGGTAGGCGCAGTAGTCGGAGGCGAACGACCCGGCGGGCCTGTGGTTGCCCGACAGGCCCAGGCCCCCGAAGGGGAGCTTGCTGCTCGCCCCGGCGGTGCCCGTGTTGACGTTGAGGCACCCGGCCCTGACCTCGGCCAGGAACCGAGCGGCGGCGGCGCCGTCGCGCGTGAAGATCGAGGCGGCCAGGCCGTAGCGCGTGGCGTTGGCCTGCTCGATCGCCTCGTCGAGCGAGCCCACCACGGCCACGCGCAGCAGCGGGCCGAAGACCTCTTCGTCGCAGCCGGGGTCCGGGTCGGGCCCCGCCGCTGGCTCGGCGACGAACCGCTCCACGCGCACGACCGAGGCGCTGGCGTAGTGCCCGCGCGTGGGCGTCTGGATCGGCACCGCCGGCACCAGCACCGCGGCGCCGCGCCGTGCGCAGGAATCCTGGAACGCCAAGAGCCGGCGCAGCGCCGGCTCGTTGTTGAGCGGCCCGGCAAAGACCGGGTGCGTGGCCCGGGGGTCGGTGAAGATCAGGTTGCTGGCGGCCTTGCACACCGCGGGGATCAGGCGGTCGGCCGCGTCGCGGTGGACGATCGCCCGGCGGGTGCAGGTGCAGCGCTGGCCCGTGGTGGAAAAGGCGCTGCGCGCGATCTCGATCGCCGCGGCGCGCATGTCCGCGTCGGGCATCACGATGGCGGGGTTGGAGCCGCCCAGCTCCAGCGCGATCATCCGCCCGGGGCGGTCGAGGTTGGCCTCCAGGATCCGCCTGCCCACGGCCCAGGACCCGGTGAAGGCGATCGCGTCGATCCCCTCGTGGGCCACCAGCTGCTCGGCGATCTGGGCGCCCCCCTGCACCAGGTTGACCACGCCGGGGACGTAGCCGGGCCCCAGCGCGTCGCGCAGCGCGTCGTCGAAGAGCTCGGCGACGAGCTGCCCGACTCCCGGGGCGCGGTCCGAGGGCTTGAACACGACCGTGTTGCCCATCATCAGCGCCGGGACGATGTGCCCGTTGGGCAGGTGCGCCGGGAAGTTGAACGGCCCGAGCACGGCCATCACCCCGTGGGGGCGGAACTGGCACCGCCCCGAGCGCGTGGGCGAGAGCGTCAGCTCGAACCCGCCGACGCGCGCGCGGCCGCCGTGGGCGGCCTGGTCGAGCGTGATCTCGACCTTGGCCGCCAGGCCGGCGGCCTCGGCCCGCGCCTCCCACATGGCCTTGCCGACCTCGTCGCAGATCAGGTCGGCGATGCGCCCGGCGTGCTGGGACGTCAGCTCGGCGTAGCGCCGCAGCACCGCGGCGCGGCCCTCGATGCCGAGCCCGGCCCACGCCGGCAGGGCCTTGCGGGCCGCAGCGATGGCCAACCCCACGTGCGCCGGCTGCGGCGTGCCGGTGTACACCACCCGGTCGGGGGCGGCGGGGTTGCACGAGACGAGCCGGTCGCCGGGGATCGGGACCCAGGCCCCTCCGATGAGGTCAAAGGCCGAGTGCGTCAGTCCCGCGGGCTTGTGAACAGACGTCATGCCGTGTCCCTGTGGCCCCCGCTCCGCTGTGCCGATGGTCCATTGTGTGCGCGACTCGTTCTTGCTGGCGCAGCCGCCGCTGGGCGCTTGCCGGCTTAGCCGCCGGCCTTGGAGCGTCTGGTTGGTTTGCCCTTGGCGGCCGGCTTGGGCTTGGCCGGGGCCGGCGGCGGCCCCGCCGCTGCGCTCAGGGGCGTGTAGCCCAGCTGAGCCCCCGCGGCGGCCCCGATCAGCTGCGCCGCCCGCAGGGGCAGCACGATGCGCCCGCCACGGTCCAGGGCGTACTCGGTCTCGACGGCCCGGAAGTCCCCGTCCTCGGGCATGAAGGACACGATGCCGCGCACGCCGAGGCGCGCCAGGCCCTCGGCGTCGCCCTCGGCCACGGTGGCCCCCAGGGCGGCCGCGTCGGTCTGCCGGACCAGCGAGATATCGTCGGTCTGGGCCTCCAGGTGCGGCCCGCCGTCGAACGGGTCCACGCGCATGTGGTACCGAAAGCCGAGCTTCTCGAGCATCGCCCGGGCCGGCGCCGTCTCCGAGCCCACGGCCCCGACCACCGCCCGCGCCTCGGGCGCCACCAGCGTCAGGTAGATCTCCTCGCGCGGGAAGAGCGTGAGGAGGAACTCCTTGCTCTGCTGGCAGAACCGGTCGGCCTCGTCGTAGGTCATGTTGATGAAGCAGCGCGTGCAGTGCTCCCAGAACGGGCTGCGGCCGTCGGGCGTGATCGGCCCCATCATCTCCGCCAGCACGTGGTCGGAGAACATCTCGCGGTTGAGGCCCATGAAGTGGAACCGCACCATCGAGAGCAGCCGGCCGAGCTTCTTCTTGTGCCCACGGAACGACGGCTGGAGGATCAGCCCCCCCACCTCCGTCGGCGAGCTCTCGTCCAGATGCAGCTTGGCCACCGTGTGCGTGGCGCCCACCTGGAGCGAGTGCGAGAACATCTGCCGCCGCGCCAGCTGGAGCGACACGTTGGGCATCCCCGGCCCGCCCATCTTGGAGATCACCTGGCACGTGCCGATCACCCCGCGGCTCTCGGTCTCCTCCATCACGAACATGAACAGCGGCGACTGGCCCGTCAGCGACCGCAGCCCCGCGGCCAGCACGCCGGTGCCGTCGTCGGACGTCCGGGCCCTGCGCGTGACCAGCGCGTGCACCGGCGGGGCCTCGACCCCCGCGGCGGCGACGAAGCACTGCCGAGACCAGGCGATCTTCTCGGCGATGATCTCGCGGTCGGCCGGCAGGTTGATGAAGTGGACCATCTTCGCCAGCTTGAGCAGCGTGTCCACGTCCTCGGGTTTGGCCCTGCGCACCACGAACACTGCCGGCTCCTGCACCCGCCGCCCAGCCCGTGGCCGAGGATAGCCCGGGCACCAGCGGCCGCCGGCGCACCCGCCCGCTACTGTCGATCGATGACCACCGTCGGCGTCTTTAGCGAGATGGCCGCCGGCGCCGACTGGCCCTGGTACACCTGCGACGGCCCCGCCGGCGCCGACTCGTCCGGCCTGCGCCTGGCCGCCACCGACCGCGCCGCCGACTGGGCCCTGTGCATCAACTTCCCGGTCTGGCCCAAGGGCGCCGGCATGCTGCCCTGGTGGAAGCGCCGCGCCGCCCGCCTCGCCGGCCGCTACGAGGACCTCAAGACCGACACCGCCTTCGCCTGGCTGGGCACACCCGCCGAGCGCACCCTCTTCCTGTGGTACGAGCCCCCCGCCATCGCGCGGCGCTACTACGCGGCCTCCGTGCGGCACTGCCGCCGCGTCTGGGCCCCCGACGATGCGCCCCACCCCGGCGTCACCCCCGCCACGCTCCCAGCCTGGTGGACCCTCCGCCACGACGTGCACGCCCTGCGCTGCCTCCAGCCGCGGGACCAGGCCATCGCCCTGTCCGCCGTCACCTCGGGCAAGAGCGCCCTGGCCGGGCACAGGGACCGGCTCGCGTTCATCCGCGCCCTGCGCAGCTCCGGCGTGCCCATGCACCTTTTCGGGTGGGAGCTGCCCGCCGACCTGAGCCCCGGCGGCGTCATCGGCGACAAGTCGGCGCTCCTGGCCGCCTCCCGCTGCACGCTGGCCATCGAGAACGACCCGAGCAGCGACCGCTACGTGAGCGAGAAGTTCTGGGACCCACTCCTGAGCTGGAGCGTGCCCCTCTACTTCGGCGGACGCGCCCCGGACACGCTGGTGCCCCCCGAGGCGTTTATCCGCCTGCCCGACCTGGGCCCGGCCGGCCTTGAGACCGTCCGCGCCGCTGTGGCCGATCCCGACGTGCGCACGCGCCGCCTCGACGCGATCGCCCAGGCCCGGCGCATCGCCCTGGACCGCCTGCGCCTGCCGCTGTGGCTGGCCGACAGGCTCGGCGAGCTGCGCCCCGACGCCACGCACGCCCAGCGGGGCCCGCAGCCAGCGGCGCGCCCCGCCGCCGAGCGCCCGGCCCTCGGGCCCGATCTGGCACAGCCGAGCGCGTAAAAAACGGGACGCGCCCGGCGCGCCCCGTCTGCGGTGGCTCGGCTCGATCGGGGCGGCAGGCCCCGCAGCGCGTCACTTCTTGGCAGCGGTGTACTGATCGAGGCGGGCCTGGTAATCGGCTGCCTGCGGCGTGCCCTTGGCCAGCTCGACGGCCTTGGTCTGCCGCTCGACGGCCTTGTCCAGCTCGCCGCGCTCAAAGTGCACGCGCGCCAGCGTGTCGATCGTGTCGGCGTCCTGCGAGCCGGTGACGCGCACCGACTGCTCGGCGATCTGAAGGGCCAGGTCCAGGTCGCGCGACTCCTTGGGCACTTCGAGCAAGTTCCACGCCACGGCGCTCAGGGCCTGGCCGTTGCCCGCCAGCACGCCCGCGGCGATCTGCCGCGCGTAGGCGTTGGCCGCTGCAAAGTCGCGCTTGCCCTGGAGCAGCAGGCCCCACCGGAGCATGACCGTCTCCAGGCGCCCAGCGTCCAGCGCCAGGATCTGATCCACCTTGTCCAGGGCCTGGTCCCACGCCGCCTGGTCGGCCAGCGAGAACGCCTCCTGCGTCAAGGTCTCGATCTTGCCCGCCTTGGCGGCCTCGGCGACAGGGTCGTAGTTGCCCGCCACGACGCGCGCCAGCGTGGCGTCCATATCGGCCAGCGGGTGGCCGATCCACGCGACGCGGCCCTTCTGGTCCACGATGAACGCCGTCGGGATGCCGCCCTGCCCCGCGGCTTCCATAAAGGCGCGGCTCATCTGGTTGTCGCCCTCGTAGGCGACGGTGTAGTTCATCTGGTCGCCCATGCGCGCCACGAAGGCCTCGACCTCGGCCTTGCTCCGGTCGGCCGAGCTGATGCCCACCACGCTCACGCCCTTGTCCTTGTAGCTCTTGGCCAGCTCGGTCAGGTGCGGGATGCTCGTCAGGCACGGGCCGCACCAGGTGGCCCAGAACTCCACGACGTAGACCTTGCCCGCCTCGTAAGAGCCGACCGGCGCGCCCTTGACGAACGCGTCCACGCTCAGGGCCGGCGCCGGATCGCCAATCTTCAGGGGGCTCGGCGCCTGGTCCTGCCCAGCCGCGGGGGCTGCTGCGCCCGCGGGGACCACCGGCGCGCCCAGCGCGCTGCCGGCATGGCCACCCATCACGCCCGCACCAGCCACGAGCGCGCCGATCACGACTCCGGACAATCCCTGACGCATGCTGTTTCTCCGGGTGCTGCGCCTGCGCCAGCACATTGATGTGTATGCGGACCTGGTCCCAGCCACACTCCGTATACGCCACCGGGCGGCCTTGGGTGCACGATGATCGGCCGTGTGCGAGCCGATCGTGCATTTTCTGTGCGATCCCAGCCGAGGATCCGCCCCAGCATGCGCGCCCGAATCCAAGCGCGAACTATCATCGGCCATGACAGCACCGGCGGCAATCACGGACACCCACACAAACCCCAATCCCTCGGCCCCCAAGCCCACGGACCTCCGCGCCGAGCGCCTGCGAGCCCTGCCGCCGTTCCTGTTCAACGCCATCGACGACAAAAAGCGCGCCGCCATCGCCGCCGGCAAGGACGTGATCAACCTGGGCGTGGGCGACCCCGACCGGCCCACGCCGCAGTTCGTGATCCAGGCCATGCGCCAGGCCCTGGACCAGCCCGCCAACCACCAATACCCCGACTGCTACGGCACCAAGCGGTTCCTGGGCGCCGCGGCGGCGTTCATGCGTCGGCGGTTCGGCGTCGCGTGCGACCCGGCGCGGCACATGGTCGCCTGCATCGGCAGCAAGGACGGCATCGGGCACCTGCCGCTGGGCCTGCTCAACCCCGGCGACGGCGCGGTGGTCTTCACGCCGGCCTACCCGGTCTACGCCGCGGGCACGGTGCTGGCCGGCGCCACGGTCCACCGCGTGGCGACCTCCGCGGCCACGCGCTGGCTGCCGGACTTTGACGACCCGGCCACCGCCCACGCCGCGCAGCGCTCGCGGCTCGTGTGGCTCAACTTCCCCGGCAACCCGACCGGCGCCTCGGCCGACACGGCCCTGCTGGACAAGGCCGTGCGGTTCTGCCAGCGGCACGGGCCCGTCATCGCCTCGGACCTGGCCTACAGCGAGATCTACTTCGATGCGAACGGCCCCGCCTCGGCCCCGAGCCTCTGGCAGGCCCCATCGGCCCGGCTCGACGACACGCCGGCGATCGAGTTCCACTCGCTGAGCAAGACCTTCAACATGACCGGGTGGCGCCTCGGCTTTGCGGTGGGCCACCCGGCCGTCATCGCGGCGCTCAAGCAGACCAAGGACAACTACGACTCGGGGCCCTTCAACGCCATCCAGGACGCCGGCGCCGTGGCCATGGAGCGCTTCGACGACCCCGCCATCGCCGAGATGCGGCGCGAGTACACCACCCGGCGCGACCTGGTCGTGGCCGGCCTGCGCCGCGTCGGCTGCGTGGTCGAGCCGCCGCACGCGGGCATCTTCGTCTGGGCACGCACCCCAGCCAGCCGATCCACTGGGCGGCCCATGGACTCCTGGCAGTTCGTCGAGCGCGCCATCGAGGAGGCCGCTGTGGTCATGGTCCCCGGCGCGGGCTTTGCAGAAACGGCCCACGACTTTGTCCGCGTCAGTCTCACCCGGCAGACCGACCGCATCGCCCAGGCGATGGAGCGCCTCGCCTCGGTCACCTGGTAACGCCCGCGCCGACGCCGGCGGCCCGCGCCGCTGGCCGGCTCAGGGCTTGGCGGGCAGCGGCTGGGGCAGGTCCCAGATGGCGACCTCGAACCGCCCCGTCCAGTCCGCTGCGGCTCGGAACATGCCGGCGGTGTTGAAGGGCATGGCGATCTCGCCGGTGCCTGAGACGGCGACCACGCCGCCGTCGTTGGCGTCGAGCACGCCGTGGACCACCTGGTCCGCGGCCGCCGAGAGCGTAAAGCCGCGGTAGCGCACGCGGTCGGCGATGTCGCGGGCCACGCCGTGGCGGATGAACTGCTCCCCGAGCCCGGTGCCCGAGACGGCGCAGGCGTCGTTGGCCGCGTACGTCCCGGCGCCGATGATCGGCGTGTCGCCGATCCGCCCGGGGCGCTTGTTGGTGGTGCCGCCGGTGGAGGTCGCCGCGGCCAGGTCGCCGTGCGTGTCGAGCACCACGCAGCCGACGGTGGACCGGAACTCGTCGAGCATCGGGTCGGCCGCGGCGCTGGCGGCCAGGCGCTGCTTGGTCCTTTGGAGCTGCTCCCAGCGCTCCTCGGTGCGGAAGTAGCCCGGCTCAACGCGCTCCAGGCCGACCTCCGACGCCAGCGCCTCGGCGCCGGCCCCGGCGAGCATCACGTGCGCCGTGCGGTCCATCACCGCCCGCGCCAGCGCGATCGGGTTCTTGACCGTCGAGACCCCGGCCACGGCCCCGGCCCTGAGCGTGCGGCCGTCCATGATGGCCGCGTCCAGCTCGTTGGTGCCGGCGCTGGTGAACACGGCCCCCCGGCCGGCGTTGAAGCGCGGGTCGTCCTCCAGGGCCATGACCACCGCCTGGGCGACGTCGGCGGCGCGCTCGCCAGCGCGCAGCTTCGATTCGCCCAGCCGCAGCGCCGCAGCGAGGGCCTCGGTGTACCCGGCGACCTTCTCAGCGGGCGTGTCCTTGGGGATCGTGCCGGCCCCGCCGTGGAGGGCGATGGCGTAGCGCGTCTGGCCGAGTGCTCGATCGGTCATGGCGGTCCTCGCGGTCTCTGGGGCGGCGCACGCGGCCAGCGCCAGGCCCGTTGCCAGCAGGGACACTACCAACATCGCGGGGCGCATCGGGGCGGCTCCTCGGGGGATCACTGTCGTGTCGCGGGGGTCACACCAGCAGCGTGGCGGGCCTCTCCAGCATGCCCTTGACGGCCCCCAGGTACTGCGCCGCCATGGCGCCGTCGACGATGCGGTGGTCGCTGGACATGGTCATCTGCATCTGGTGACCGATGACGACCTGGTCGCGGCCGTCGGTCGTCTCGACCAGCGGCACCTTGACCGCGGCCCCCACGGCCAGGATCGCCGCGTTGGGCGGGTTGATGATGGCCGTGAAGTGCTCGACGCCGAACATGCCCAGGTTGGAGATCGTGAACGTGCTCTCGGCCATCTCCTCGACGGTGAGCCCCTTGCTGCGGGCCTTGTCGGCAAGGGCCCTTGTCTCAGCGGAGATCTGCCGCAGGCCCTTGGCGTCGGCCCGGCGGAGCGTGGCCACGACCAGCCCGCCGCCGCGCTCCTCGGGCAGCGCCACCGCCACGCCGATGTTGACCTGGTCGAGCACGCGGATGGACTCGCTCCCCTTGGCCCCCTCCCAGCGGCTGTTGACGTACGGGTGCTGGTGCATCGCCAGCGCGCAGGCCCGCACCAGGAAGTCGTTGACCGACAGCTTCACCCCCTGGGACGACAGCTGGTCGTTGAGCTGCGCACGCAGCGACATCAGCGCGTCCATCCGCACGGCGACGGTCACCTGGTAGTGCGGGATCGTGGACTTGCTCTCCACCAGCCGGGCGGCGATGGTGCGGCGCATGTTCGAGAGCGCCACGACGCGGGCCGTCAGCCCGCCCTGGGCCTGTGCCGGCGCGGGCAGGGGCGCGGGCGCCGCTCCCGCGTGCACGGCTGGCGCCGGGGGCGCGACGGCGGCCATCGCGGGCGCCGCCTGACGCGCAGCGGGCATCGGCACGCCGGAGGAGATCGCCGACTCCACGTCCTGCCGCGTGATGCGCCCCCCGGGGCCGGTGCCCTGCACCGCGCGCAGGTCCACGCCGGCGTCGGCGGCGACCTTCCGGGCCAGGGGCGAGGCCACCACGCGCTCGGCCGCCGGCTGCGGCTCGGCGGGGCGCGGGTGACCGTTGGACCCGTGCGCGTCGGCCTCCGGGGCCGCTGCCGCAGCGGCCTGGGGCATCGGCTGCGAGGTCGAGCCACCTTCCCATGTGAGGATCAGCGTCCCCACGGGCACCGACTGCCCCTCAGCGACGCTCAGCCCCGAGACCACGCCGTCGTCGAAGGTCTGCAGCTCCATCGTCGCCTTGTCGGTCTCGATGTCGGCCACCACATCGCCCGAGCGCAGCCGCTGGCCGGGCTTGACGTGCCACTTGACGATCGTGCCGGCCTCCATTGTGTCCGAGAGCCGGGGCATGGTGAGGTTGTTGGGCATGGCGTGTTCCGGGGTACGGGTCAGCGCCCGGGGAGGCAGTGTGTGGGGGCGGGGGATGGGCGGGGACGGCGGGTGCGAGAGGGCTTCGTCAGCGCGCGGGCTTAGAGCCGGTGGAGCGCGGCCTTGACGGCCTGCACGATCTTCCCCTTGTGCGGCAGGTACTCGGCCTCGAGGGTCTTGGCGTAGGGCGTCGGCACGTCGTCGGTGTTGACGCGCAGCGGCTGGTGGTCGAGAGAATCAAACGCCCGCTCGCACACCTGCGTGATGACCTCCGAGGCCACCGACGCGAACGGCCAGCACTGGTCCACCACCACCACACGCCCGGTCTTCTTGATCGACCTGACCACCGCCCCGATGTCCAGCGGCCGGACCGTGCGCATGTCCAGCACGTCGACGGTCACGCCCTCCTTCTCCAGCTCCCGCGCCGCCTCGACGCAGAAGTTCACCGGCCGACCGAAGGAGACCACCGTGCAGTCGGTGCCCTCGGTGCGCAGCTCGGCCCGCCCGAAAGGAACGGTGTACTCGCCCTCGGGCACCTCGCCCTTGTCGCTGAGCATCCGCTCACTCTCGAGGAAGAACACCGGGTCGTCGTCGCGGATCGCCGACTTGAGGAGCCCCTTGGCGTCGTGCGCGTTGGACGGGATGGCGATCTTGAGCCCCGGCACGTTGGCGTAGAGCGCCTCGACGCACCACGAGTGCGTGGACCCCAGCTGCCCGCCCGCCCCGTTGTTGCCCCGGAAGACCACCGGGCACCCCCACTGCCCGCCGGACATGTACAGCATCTTGGGGACGTTGTTGAGCAGCTGGTCGGCGGCCACCAGCGAGAACGACCACGACATGAACTCGATGATCGGCCGCAGCCCGTACATGGCCGCGCCCACGGCCAGGCCGGCAAAGCCGTTCTCGCTGATCGGCGCGTCGATGATGCGCTTGTCCCCGAACTCCTCGAGCATGCCCTGCGAGACCTTGTAGGCGCCGTTGTAGTACGCCACCTCCTCGCCCATGAGGAACACGCGGTCGTCGCGCCGCATCTCCTCGGCCATGGCCTCGCGGAGCGCTTCGCGGAACTGGATCTGACGGGTGGCCATGCCGGTTCGCCTCTGCCGGTGGGTGCTGTGGTTGGGCGGCCGTCGCGGTGCGGCAGCGCCCCTGCGCCGGCCGGGGCCGTAGCGCGGCCGATGATAGCGCCCCGACGCTTGGCCGGGCGCCGCCACCGCGGTCACGCCGACGCCGATTCCTTGCGCCGCCGCTTGAGCTCGGCGTCGATGAACGGCTGCAGCTCGCCGTCGAGCACGCGCTGCACGTCCCCCGACTCGTGGCCCGTGCGGTGGTCCTTGACGCGCGAGTCGTACACCACGTACGACCGGATCTGCGTCCCCCAGCCCTGGTCCATCTGCCCACCGGTCGCCGCCGCGATCTCGCGCTCGCGCCGCTCGTCCTCCATCAGCTCCAGCTTGGCCTGGAGCACCGAGAGCGCCTGCTTCTTGTTCTGCGGCTGGTCGCGGTACGTCGAGGCCACCACCGTGATCCCCGTCGGCAGGTGCGTCAGCCGGATCGCCGAGGCCACCTTGTTGACGTTCTGGCCCCCGGGGCCGCGGGCACGCACGAACGCCTCCACCTTCAGGTCCTTCTCGGGCACCGTCACCGTCGTCTCCTCGAACTCCGGCGTCACCTCGACGGTCGCAAACGACGTCTGCCGCTTGCCCTGGGCGTTGAACGGCGAGACCCGCGCCAGGCGGTGCGTGCCGCGCTCGCACTTGAGGTACCCGAACGCGTACGGCCCCTTGACGTGCAGCGTCACCGAGTCGATCCCCACCTCCGAGCCGAACCCGCGCTCGACCTCCTCGATCTCGAACCCGGCCTTCTCCAGATAGTTGAGGTACATCCGAAAGAGCATCTCGGCCCAGTCGTTGGCCTCCGTGCCCCCGTCCCCGGCGCTGATGGACAGGAAGCAGTTCCGCTGGTCGTGCCGGCCGCTCATCAGCGAGCGCAGCTCGATCCGGTCGATCATCCCCGCGAGCTTGTGCAGCGCCGTGTCCGCCTCGCCGAGCAGGTCGCGGTCGGGCTGGCCCGGCGGGCCCGCCTCGCGGGCCATCTGATAGGCCGTCTTGGCCTCGTCCAGGTCGGCCACGAACCTCTCCGTCGGCTCGATCTGCGCCGCGATCCGCTTGAGCTCCGCCACCACCTTGTTGGCCGCTGTCTGGCTGGACCAGAACTCGGGGGACTCCATCTGCGCCTTGAGCTCGGCCCTCCTGCGGGACTTGTCCGGGTAGTTAAAGAGAGTCGCGGATCGTTAAGATCCGCGCCTCGAGATCGTTGATCACCGGCTGGTGTGCGTCGTAGTGCATATCGCGTCGAGTGTATCCAGCGCGACCCACCTCCGCCCCCCAGCCACCCCGCCACGGCCTTGCGCAGCGCCGATCGCGCCATACGCCCGCCCGGCGCGCAGAGTGCCCGCTCAACGCATACCCCAGCGCGACGATGCCTCCTCAAAGCAACGCCGCCCGACCAGCCTCATCAACCGCGCGCCAGAACCGACGCGCGACCGGGCCCGTCGCGCCCCCGAGCCCGCCAACCGCTAGCGTTGCGCGTGCCCGCGCTCCCGCCGAGCCCGCAACAACCCGCCACCGCCGGCAGCGGCGCGCTGGCCCCCGAGCCCGGCCCCGGCGGCAAGCCCTGGACACGCGAGGGCCGCACCGCCTACGTCTTGCTCCTGCTGGCCCTGACGCTGATCGTGGTCCTCACGTTGCTCTTGGCCTCGCGCCGCTTCCGCGCCCACGCCAGCGCGCGACGCTCGCGCCAGCGCCAAGGCCCGCTGCCCAGCGCCTGGCGAGAGGCCGGCCGACGCATGCCCACGCCACCCCCCGGCGTGCACGAGCCCCGACCGGGCGACCCGGAGCCCTTCCAGTGACCCCAACCCCCAGACCGCGCCCCGGCGCCCGCGCGCCCGGCTCGGCCAGCAGCGCCCCGCCCAGGCCCGTGGCGCTGATCACCGGCGCCACGCGCCCCGGACGCGTCGGCCTGGCCTGCGCCCTGCGCCTGGCCCGCGCCGGCTGCGACCTGATCATCACCTCGCGCACGCCGCGAGACGCCGACGCGCGCCGGGCCGTCTCGTCGATCCGCCGGGCCGGGGCCCACACCGCCTCGTGCCTCGCGCTCGACCCCGCCGACCTGGCGTCCATCGACACCCGCGCCGCCGCGATCGTGCGCTCGCACCCGAGGATCGACGTGCTCGTCCACAACGCCTCGCGCTACGCCCCCTCACCGCTGGAGACGCTCGACGCGACCGCCGCCGCCGACTTCTTCCACGCCAACGCCCTGGGACCCCTCCTGCTCACACGCGCCCTGCTCCCGGCGCTGCGCCGGTCCACCCTCCCCCACGGCGGAGCCGTGGTCTGCTTCGCCGACATCCACGCCATGGGCCCCGCCGGCCGGCCCCGGCCGGACCACATCGCCTACGCCATGAGCAAGGCCGCCATGACCGAGTGGGCCCTGGCCCTGGCGCGCCAGCTCGCCCCAGCCGTGCGAGTCAACCTCGTCGCCCCCGGCGTCGTCGCCTTCCCGCAGCGCGGGCCGGAGTCCGACGACGGCTTCCAGGCTCGATACCTCTCCCGCGTCCCCCTCGGCCGGCCGGGCACTCCCGAGGACGCCGCTGAGGCCGTGGCCTTCCTGGCGCTCCACGCCGGCTACGTCACCGGCCACGTGCTCCGCCTTGACGGCGGCCGATCGCTGACATGAGCCCACCCCCCACCCCCCACCCCCAGTGCGCACCCTCGCGCCCACGCAAGCAGGGCTCGCGCACACGGCACCCCGCTCGCACGACGACTACGATCTGCCCATCCGCCGCCTTAGCTCAGCTGGTAGAGCAGCGGTTTTGTAAACCGCAGGTCGCCGGTTCAAGTCCGGCAGGCGGCCCTGTCGCGCGGGCGTCTAGTCACACTCAAAAAACCTACAAAGGTTGATCGCACGCGGCACCGACGTGGCCCCGCACACCCAAGCCCGCGCACCTTGGATGGATCTGCCATCGGGCCGCGCACACGGCCGGGCACGCACGAGCCCCAGGCACGCACAAATCGCCGCAGCCGGCCCGCACTTTCGGGCCCTCAAATACGGGCGAAGGGACTCGAACCCCTAACCTTCTGATCCGTAGTCAGATGCTCTATCCAATTGAGCTACGCCCGCTCGAACTCCGACACGTCATTGTATCACACACCCCGCCGAGCACGCACGCCCCTCGGCCAGAACCGGGCTGGCTGTTGCCAGCTCAAGGCCAGTCCGGACGTGCGCCCGCGAGCTTACTTCTTGCTCGGCGGCGCGGCCAACTGGCCCGCGTCCTTCCGCGCCTTGAGCCTGGCGGCCATGCGGCTCTTGCGTCGCGCCGCCTGGTTCTTATGGATCACGCCCTTGGCCGCCGTCCGATCCAGCAGCCGCGACACCACGCGGTAGGCCGCTGTGGCGTCGTCCAGCGACGCGTGCAGCAGCTTGTCCCGGAAGTCCTTGAGCGCCGTGCGCATGTCCGTCTTGCGCCAGCGGTTCAGCGCCGCCTTCTTCTCCGCCTGGCGGATGCGTTTCTGCGACGAGAGCGTGTGAGCCATACCTGCCGGATACCTCCACAGTGCACGCCGCGACCCCCGGGCGGCGAGCCAGCATTCTAGTCCCTAGGCCGTCCCGGAGCAATCCGCACCACGGCCGCCGCGCCCCACCCGCCGCCTTCCGCGTGCCGTTAGTTGATCTCGATGATCTCGAATTTCTTGACGCCACGCGGCGTACGAACAGACACCACCTCGCCCACCCGCGCCTTCATCATCGCCTCGCCCATCGGGCTCGTGCCCGTGACCTCCAAAAAATCCTCCGACACAGCCCCGGAGAACTCCCCGACCATCTTGATCACCTCGAGCTCACCGGATCCCGCCTCGCGGATCTTGACCATCGCCCCGATGAACACGATCCCCGCGCTGCGCAGCGACTCGTCCACCACCGACACGTTGGCCAACCGCTCCTGCAGCCGCCGGATCTCGGCCTCCTCGATCCCCTGCTGCTCCCGGGCCGCGTGATAGTCGCCGTTCTCCTTCAAGTCCCCCAGCGCCCGGGCCTCGGCGATCACCTGCGCCATCTTGGGCCGGTTCTCGATCAGCACTCGCAGCCGGGCTTCGAGCGTTTCTTTCTCGGCTTTGGTTATAAGTTCCATGTCCCGTCCCTCGTCTGTTCGTGCACGCACCGGGCCGCCCGTCGCACGAGATTGCCCGAGATCAAACGCACCGCCGCGCGGCGCGGCGTCGCCCGCTCAGGGCTCACTGGTCGTGCGATACTCTCCCGACAGAATAGGCACGGCACACACCGAGCATCTCCCGCACAGCGGCCCGCCGGGCCCTGCGCAGCCGCCCGCGGAGCCGCCGCGCACGCTCACGACCCGGGCACGCGGATCCGCATCATGTAATCGAGCTCCGGCCCGACGCCCCCGACACGCCGAATCGCGTTAGTCGCCTGCGCGCGATGATGGATCGAGTGCACCAGGCACTGCACCACCATCTCGCCAAGCGGCGCACGGAAGAGCTTGCCCTTGGAGTCTCTATAAACCTGCTCCGCGCCCAGCCGCGCCGGATCAAGCCCAGCAAAGAACTCCTCCCGGCCGCGCGCTACCGCCGCCAGCGCCTCGCGCAGCTGCGCCACGCCGGTCCTGGCCGACTCATCCGGCCACCTGGTCTCCGTCTCCTGCCGCCACCGCCAGAGCCACACCAGCTCGCCGTTGTAGGTGTGAATCAGGATCCTCCGCAGCGTGCCCGGGCCCGTCTGCACGTCGCGGTCGAGCTGCTCGTCGCCGAGCTTCTCGGCAGCCGACAGCACCGCCGCGTTGCCCCAGTCCGAGTACACGAACATGTGCCTGAGCGTGCCCAGGTCCAACCGCGTCGCTTCCATGCTCAAGCGTACGCCAAGCCACGCCCGCGGCGATCGGCTCTCACGGCTGGCGCTGCCCCCACGGCCGGTCAGCCCTTACCCTCCACGCGCATGACCACCGCACCACCCCCGATCATCCGCGACGCGACCGACGCCGACCTGCCAGCGATCTTTGATATCTACCACGAACAGGTCGCGACCGGCTCAGCGACCTTCGACACCACGCCCCGAACGCCTGAACAGCAGCGCGCCTGGATGGACGCGCACCGATCGCCCAACCGGCCCGTGATCGTCGCCACAGACTCCGCCGGCGCAGTGCTCGGCTGGGCGTCGGTCAACCAATGGTCCGACCGCCGGGCCTACGACCGCACCGGCGAGATATCGATCTACATCCGCGCCGGCATGCGCGGCATGGGCATCGGGCGGCTGCTGATGCGCCAGCTGATCGACCGCGCGACCGCCGCGGGCCTGTGCGTGCTGCTTGCGCGGGTCACCGAGGGCAACCCCGCCAGCCTGAACCTCCATCTCGGCCACGGCTTTGTCACCGTCGGCATCATGCACCGTGTAGGCGAGAAGTTCGGGCGGATCTACGACGTGCGACTGCTGGAGCTGCACATCGACGGCTGGAGCCCGGCCGTTCAATCGTAACTAGCAACGGCCATACAGAAGAGCCTCGCGTGATCGGCTCGGTGCACGCCGAGAGCACCGACACGAGAAACGCGAGGCATGCGTAGAAATAAAAAAGGCCCCACCAAGGTTTACCTTGGCAGGGCCAAACGCCGGCGACAACCTACTTTCCCGCTATGCAGTATCATCGGCGACCCTGGCTTAACTGCTGTGTTCGGGATGGGAACAGGTGTTTCCCAGGGTCAATGGTCACCGACAAATCGTGCGCACAACTTGCGAAGAGCGCACGGCGTGAACTGAATAAGGACCGATGTCGAGCGAAGACCGACGAACAAACACGAAGACGAGATGATCACCGCCGAGTGCCATGGTGGCGCCCGGCTGGCGTGACCGAACGTTCGACCGTTAGTACCACTCCGCTAAGGGCATCACTGCCCGTGCACGCGTGGCCTATCAACCTGGTAGTCTCCCAGGGGTCTCTCGTCATAGACAAGCAGGCCTCATCTTGAGGGGGGCTTCCCGCTTAGATGCTTTCAGCGGTTATCCCTGCCGCACGTAGCTACCCAGCGATGCGCCAAGCGGCGCAACTGGATCACCAGGGGTGCGTCCAACCCAATCCTCTCGTACTAAAGTTGACTCCTCTCAAGCCTGCAACGACCACAGCAGATAGGGACCGACCTGGCTCACGCCGGTCTGAACCCAGCTCGCGTACCGCTTTAACTGGCGAACAGCCAGACCCTTGGGACCGCCTTCAGCCCCAGGATGCGATGGGCCGACATCGAGGTGCCAAACCGCGCCGCCGCTATGGACGCTCGGGCGCGATCAGCCTGTTATCCCCGGGGTACCTTTTATCCGATGAGCTACGACCCTTCCACTCGGGATCGCAGGATCACTAGGACCCGCTTTCGCGACTGCGCGACCCGTCGGTCTTGCAGTAAAGCCGGCTTGTGCCCTTGCACTCTTGGTACGGTTTCCATCCGTACTGAGCCGACCTTTGTACTCCTCCGTTACCTTTTTGGAGGAGACCGCCCCAGTCAAACTGCCCAACACCCACTGTTCCTCGCCCGGATTCACGGGAATCGAAGTTAGGCCACAAACGTGCTCAGGGTGGTATTTCACCATTGACTCCCTCCGACCCGAGAGCCGGAGATCAACGCCTCCCACCTATCCTACGCAGAGTATGCTCGTGACCAATGAGTATCTACAGTAAAGGTCCACGGGGTCTTTCCGTCTTGCTGCGGTTAGGCGGCATCTTCACCGCCACTTCTATTTCACCGAGTCGGTCGTGGAGACAGTGTTCCAGTGATTACGCTATTCATGCGCGTCGGAACTTACCCGACAAGGAACTTCGCTACCTTAGGACCGTCATAGTTACGGCCGCCATTCACCGGTGCTTGGATCGCGAGCTTCACTTTCGTTGACCCGCTCTCTTGACATTCCGGTATCGGGCAAGCGTCACTCTGTATACATCCTCTTCCGAGTTAGCACAGAGCTGTGTTTTTGATAAACAGTTCCCAGAACCTTTTCTCTGCGCCCTCCCTTACGGGTAGGGCCCCCTTCTTGCGAACGTACGGGGTTAAATTGCCTAGTTCCTTCACGACCGTTCTCTCGAGCGCCTGAGGCTATTCGCCTCGCCTACCTGTGTCAGTTTTAGTACGGGCACGCCCGGTTTTCTCGAGAACCACTTCCCACACACCGGCCTTGCGACCTGGACATCTGGCAGTCCCGTGTGGTCCATGATTCTGTCACAATTGGGCATTGGCTCAGGAATATTGACCTGATTTCCATCGACTACGCTTTTCAGCCTCGTCTTAGGTCCCGGCTAACCCTGGGCGGATTTCCCTTCCCCAGGAAACCTTAGGCATACGGCGAACGGGATTTTCACCCGTTTAATCGTTACTCAAGCCCGCATACTCACTTGCGAGCGCTCCACGACCCGTTCCCGGACCGCTTCGCTGCGCTAGCAACGCTTTCCTACCACGCTTTCGCGTCCGCGGCTTCGGCTCCGTGCTTATTCCCGATAATTTTCGGCGCCAAACTCCTCGCCCAGTGAGCTGTTACGCACTCTTTAAATGATGGCTGCTTCTAAGCCAACATCCTGGGTGTCTCTGCAGTCTGACTTCCTTTCGAACTAAGCACAGATTTGGGACCTTAGCCGGCGGTCAGGATTTTTCTCCTTTTGACCTCGGATATTGTCACTCGAAGTCTTTCTCCCACGCCTTGACCTATGGTATTCGGAGTTTGGTTGGACCAGGTGACCGGGTAGGCCCCTCAGTCCATCCAGTAGCTCTACCCCCACAGGCTGCCGCGTGAGGCTACCCCTAAAGGTATTTCGGAAAGAACAAGCTATCTCCCAGTTTGATTACACTTTTAGTCCTCCCGTCAGCTCATCGCAGAACTTTTCAACGTTCACGCGTTCGACCCTCCAGGCGGTGTTACCCGCCCTTCAGTCTGGCCAACGGTAGATCACTTAGGTTTCGTGTCTCGCCCGTACGACTCTGCGCCCTTGTCAGACTCGCTTTCGCTCCGCCTCCGGCCCGTTAGGCCTTAGGCTCGCCGTACAGACGAACTCGCGGGCTCATTATGCAAAAGGCACGCCGTCACCCTTGCGGGCTCCGACCGCTTGTAAGCGCACGGTTTCAGATACTCTTTCACTCCCCTCGTCGGGGTGCTTTTCATCGTTCAGTCGCCTTACTGGTTCGCTATCGGTCGTCCAGGAGTGCTTAGCCTTGGAGGGTGGACCCCCCATGTTCGATCCCAGTTTCCCGAGCTGGAATCTACTCGTGGGCTCCCCAGCTATCGACTACAGGGCTTTCACCTTCTCTGGCCGGGTATTCCATCCCGTTCGTTCGCATCGCTGGTTTATCCGCTTTCGCTCGCCGCTACTTACGGAGTCGCTTTTGCTTTCCTTTCCTGTGGGTACTGAGATGTTTCAGTTCCCCACGTTCGCTTCCGACGCCTATGCATTCAGCGCCGGATGACCTTTCGGTCGGGTTGCCCCATTCGGATATCCCAGGATCACAGCTCGGTTACCAACTCCCCTGGGCTTTTCGCAGGTTCCTACGTCCTTCATCGCCTCTGGACGCCAAGACATCCACCGTGCGCCCTTGATCGCTCGATCACGCCAGCCCGACGCCACGCTCACGCGCGACCGGCCAGCAAGATCATCGCCTTCCGACAGCGGCCACAACCTCATGGTCATGCGCCGCTGCCGGCCTTCAGGTTCGCTCGTCTTTGTCTTCGCTTACAAGTCTCTGAGTCTTCTCCACACGCGTGCCCGTAGGCACACGCGTGGATCACAGCCGGCACTAGCGGCCATCACCGCTTGGCCGACCACTCAAAGACAGACATCAATCCGTATCCAGTTGTCAAACACTCTGAACCAGCGCCGTGCACACTCGTCGTGAGCCCGGCCTGGCTCTGTCCCGGCGTTTCCGCCGCGGTGGGGAGGATGATAGTCACACCATCCGCATCGTCAAGCCTTTGCGAAGGGCTGTGACAAAATCCCGCCGTCATCCACAATTCTTCCACCCCGCTCAATGGTCAGGCCATTTCGGCTTGACCACAGCCCTAACACTTACCCCTGCCGACCCCCCTGCCGACCGCCATCGCCGGGCGGCCCACCCGGCGGCACGGGACGCCTGGGGCGCTGCTCGCCGCGCAGGTCCCGCTGGCCGTCGGCGTGGGAGTTCTCCAGCCTAGTCCGCAGCTCCCGCATGCTCTCGCCCGCGGCCCGCTCCAGCAGGACCTTGCCGTCGACATCGCGGAAGTACGCCTGCACGCGGTCGGCCCCAGCCCCGATCCCCGCCGCTGAGCTGGGCACGTTGGTTACCAGCAGCAGATAGGTGTCGCGGAAGACCTCCTCGGCCTTGCTCCGCACGCGTTCGGGCTCAGCCGCCCCCCCTGCCCCCTGCTGGGCCACGTCCCGCGCCCCCTCACCGGCAACGTCAGGGAACTCGATCTGGCCGTGCACCCGATCGCCCGGCTGGAGGTCCGCGGTCCCACGCCGCCAATACCCCCACCGGAACGCGTACACCTCCACGCTGGCCACCGCGCCCTGCGGCCCGCCGGTGGACGCCTGGGTCAAGAAGTAATACACCTCCGGCTCGACGCGCACCGGCTCGCTCCATTCGCTCCACGCCGTCCACAGCTCGGGCTCGCTGGCCGACTGCCGGTCCTCCTGCCGAAGCAGCCCGCTCCTGCCGTACACGGGGTTCGTCAGCG
Source organism: Isosphaera sp. (assembly GCA_013822085.1). Taxonomy (GTDB): domain Bacteria; phylum Planctomycetota; class Phycisphaerae; order Phycisphaerales; family UBA1924; genus WM-009. Next base: position 142,702 of record PNJV01000001.1, read on the forward strand.
CGTACCGGACCCGGTAGCGATACTCCCGCCCGCGCTCGACGCTCAGATCGTGCACCCACATCGTTGTCTGGCCTTCGAGCAGCGGCGCAAACTGCGCGCCCGTGGCCGGCCCGTCGGGCGCGTCCAACGGTGCCGCGCCCCCGAGCTGCGCCTCGATCTCGCCGATCCGCGTGTCCACCCGGCCCAGCTGCTCGCGGTTGGTCGTCAGGTCCTTGCGGATCCGTTCGAGCGTCAGCTGGCGCTCGTCGGGACGGTTCGGGTCGGGCGCTCCGCCCTCACCGCCCCGATCACCCCCCCCACCGCCCCCGCCCCCCCTGCCGCCCCGGCCACCGCCGCCGTCCCGACCTCGACCGCCCCGGGGGGGCGGCTCGCGTGGCGGCTGCTGCTGAGGCGGCGGCTCCAGCGCAGCCTCCAAGCCCTTGATCCGCCTGTCCAGCGCCGTGCGCTCCCGCCGCAACTGCCGCAGCTCCTCGGCCAGCTCCAGCCCGGCCCCCGTGTCCGACGGCGGCACCCACGGCAGACCCACCTGCCTGCCGCGCAGCTCGGCGCGCTGATACAGCGCCGGCCTGAGCACCTCCTCGCGCTTGCCCGCCGCCTGCTGGCGAAGCTCGCCGATGTCCAGCTCCGGCGTCGCCGCCAGCTCGGCCAGGCCAGTGACGCGCCCCGGCAGCTCCCCCACCGCTGCCGCGGCGCCCCAGCTGCCGTCGGCCTGCCGCTCCTGACGCTCCGCCGACACCCGCACCACCTCCGAGCGTTCCCACCACGGCTGAGGCAGCGGCTGCCAATCCTCCTCACCGCCCTGCGGCGTCGCCGTCAGCGCCGCCCGCAGCGCCTCGGCGTCCACATGCGCCTCGACGCTCACCAGCGCCTTGTCGTGCGGCCCCTCGGCCGGCAGCAGCCTCTCCAGCCCGGGGTTCTGCTCGATCTCCGCCGCGCTGATCGTCATCAGGTACGCCGCGGCGCGCAGGCCCCCGGGGCCGGGGACGCTCGGCACCGGCACGAACTGCCCCGACTTGATCCCGCCCCCGGCCACGCTCCCGATCCCAAGCTCCGGCAGCGCCCGCAGCCCCCACGCGAGGCTCGGGCTGGGCGACACGGCGCCCTCCAGCCCGCCCACGAACGCGGCGCGAACGTCCACCGGCTTGGCCTCGGGCAGCTCGGGGCTCTCGTCGCTCACCTGCGCCCGCAGCGTCTCCGCCCGGCTCGCCACCACCTCGTACGCGCGGGCAACGGGGACCTCCTCCTTGCCGACGGTCACACGGTTGTTGACAAACCGGATCTGCCAGGCCAGCACGCCAAGAAGGATCACCAGCGTCACCCCGAGCAGGATCTTCTCGGCGTTCTTCTCGAGCGGATGTATGCGTTGCACTGCCATGGCTTGCCCCGTTCCTTGCCCGCCCCCGTGCCGCCTCTGTCACCACCGCGACCACCACCATCAACACCCACCATCAACACCCAAAGCCGCACGACCCTCGGCTAGAACTGCTCCGGCTGATCCACCGGCGGGGTCTCCGCCGGCGGCTCGTCCACCACGCCCAGCCGCGCCCGAACGCCCGCGGGCATCCACGGCTTCATCCACTCGCGCAGCAGCAGCGCCTCCAGCTCAAGCGTGACCCGCACCACCGGGGCCTCGCCGTAATAGAACCCCTCACGCAGGTCCGCCAGCGGGTCCAGCGGCTCCGCCTTGACGCCCAGCACGGTCACGAAGTTGGTCTTGGACAGCGCCTCGAAGAACCCCGGCAGCTGCGCCGCGTCGAAGACGCCGGTCACCGTGACCCCGAACATGTCGAAGTAGTTGGACGCCCCGCCGCCGAGCCGCCCGCTCACCGACGCGGCGGGGTCCTGCCCCACGACCGTCCCGATCCCCGCCGCCCCACCGCCGCCGGCCGCCGGGTCGCCGCCGGCCCCGGCCTCGCCCCCCGGGGCCGCCACCGCAGCCGTCTCGACGGGCACCACCCCGATCCGGTCGATCCGCTTGACGATCCCCGCCGAGACCCCGAGCCCGCGCGACACCTGGTTTGCGCGCTCGATGGCGCGCACCACGTCGCGCTGCACCCACAGGACCTGCTGCTGCTTCCACGCCTCGTCCAGCGTGATCGTCGTCCCCTCGGTGTACACATACGCGGGGGCGAACGCGCCGGTCTGGGCGTAGAAGCTCAGGTCCGCCGCCCGCCGCCGGATCTGATCGACCAGCCGCGCAGCCAGGACCTGGTCGATCTCCCGCCGGGCCTCATCCCCGAGCACGCGGGTCCCGTCCGGGCCGATCGTCGCCCGCGCGCGCTCCTCGGCCTCCCTGACCCCAACGAGCAGGTCGCGCAGCAGGTCCGACGGCACCGGCATGCCGGCCTTGGCCCCGGCCAGCAGCTCCGCGTGCGCCTCGCGCCCGAGCCGCCGGGCGAAGTTCCGCGGCGCGATCTCGCGCTCCAGCAGCGTCGGCTCGGGGAACAGGCCCTCGATCAGCGGGGCCTTGTCGCCCTTGTTGAACCCGATCGCCAGCTGGGCGACGTCCGCCACGCTCGCCTGCTGCGTGGCCCGCACGCCGCGGAAAAACTCGTTGATCACCTTGTTGGCGACGAGCGTCTCTTCGGCGATGTTCCCGTCACCGCTGGGGCTGGGCAGGTCGTACTCCACCCTCGACTGGTCCAGCGCCGTCACGTCCGCCGAGACCACCTCCTGCACCCGCTTGACCAGGGCCGCGTTCATCCCGCCGCTGACGACGACCGACGCCGCCAGCCCCGCCGCCCCCACCACCACGCACGCGATCGGCTGCCAGTGCGCCTTGCCGATCGCCTTTGCTGTCTCCATCACCTTCTTGCCGTTCACTGGGGCACCCCCGTGGTGTTCTCGGTGCCCTCGTCCGGCGTCCCCTCAGCGGGGGCCGGCGGCGGCACGTTCATGTCGGCGATCCACCGGATCGCGTACGTGCGGATCGTCGCCGTCGGCGCGGGGTGATACCCCGGCGGGGTGGGGATCAGCACGTCAGGCGGCGGGATGCTCCCCGCGCCGTCGCCGCGCGGCGTGCCGGGTCGGCCCCGCGGGTCGTCGGGCGGTCCCGGCGGGGGGACGCGATCGTCGCGCTCTCGGCCGCTGCGCGCCTGCCCGTCACCGCCCGTGACCGTGCCCAGGAGCGCAAAGCCGAAGCTCCGCGGGTCGAGCACGTACGGCACGCCCTGCCGAGCGGCGTTGCTCTGGATCCACCTCAAAAAGCTGTCGCGGATCAGCAGCTGCTCGGCACCCGACTCGGGCAAGGCCGTCTGCACCCGCAGCGTCAGCGCGATCCGCCGCGGCGTGGCCACCGCCTCGACCGGCACGCCGTCTGCCGGCGGCGCATCGCCGCCCGCTCCCCCGGCACCCCCCGCCCCCGCCCCCGCCCCACCACCACCGGGCCCGCCCCCGCCCAGCGGCGGCGGCTCCTTGCCCCCGATGTACTCGGCCTCGAAGCCCGCAAAGGCGATCACCGGCCCGCCCAGGTCCGCCGGCACCGACCCCGGCGCGCTGCGCTGGGCGGCGGCGAACATGTCCGACACGTCCTGCACCAGCCTGGGCATGACGTCCCGCCCCGAGAGCAGCCCGATGGCAGCCGTGGCGCGCGGGTCCGGCTTGTACTCCTCCTGGTAGCGCTGCCACTCCGACTTGAGCCCCTGGAGCTGCCCCTTGGTCGCGTCGATCACCGCCGGCTTGGCCGGCACGTTCTGACCGTCGATCAGCGGCCGGGCGAAGGTCACCCCGCCGGCCACCAGCGCCAGCCCCGCCGCCCCGACAAACCACGGCGTCTTCTCGCGCCACATCGCCTTGCGCACCAGGCGCAGCGGCATCAAGTTGGCCTCCAGGACCGTCTCGCCGAGCCCCTGGAGCGCCAGGCCGTAGGCCGTGGCCAGCGTCACCGCGTGCGTCTTGAGCTCCGCGGCACGCTCGCCGGCCATCGCCGCGCGCTCGAACCCCTCCAGACGCGAGACCTCCATCGTCAGCTGCTGCGAGAGGAACTTGCGCAGCCCCGGCAGCGCGAACGTCGCCCCGAGCCCGATCAGCCGCGAGAGCTTGGCCCCCTTGTGCAGCGACGTGTAGTACCCGATCGAGCGCTGCACCTCCTGGGCCAGGTCCGCAAACACCGGGCGCATCGCCTGGAGGATCTGCCGCGCGTGCTGGCTCGATTCGGCCTCCCGCTTGAGCTTCTCCGCCTTGTTGTACGAGATGTTGAACGTCGTGGCCACCGCCTCGGTGAACTGGTGCCCGCCGATCTGGAACGTGCGGATCCACAGCCTGCCGCCCTCGGCCACAATCAGGTCCGTCGAGGTCGTCCCCACGTCCACGATCACCGTCCCGGGCATGCCAGGGGTGAACGAGAGGTCATAGGCCATCGCGTTGTACACCGCCAGCGGGCTGAGCGTCAGCACGTCGGGCGTCTTCTCCACGTCCGCCCAGCGCGACAGGTTCTCGTTGACGCGGTCGGTCGTCAACGCGAAGATCCCCACCTCGATCTCGGCAAGCCCGGGCGAGATCTCCGGCTCCTGGCTCACGAACGTCTGGTAATCCCACTGCACGTCGTCGATCGGGAAGGGGATCTGCTGCACCGCCTCGAACTTGACGATGTCCGGCACCCGCTTGGCCTCCACCGGCGGGAGCTTGGCGAACCGGGCGAAGGCCGAGTTGCCCGGCACCGAGATGGCCAGCCTGGCCTTGCCCATGTCCCGCTGGCTCACCAGCGTGCCGATCGCCACGCGCATCGCGTCGTTCTTGTCCACGTCGGGCGCCGAGAGCACCCGCTTGTGCGGCACAACGAGAAAGTCGGCCACCGCCACGCCCTCGCCCTGACGCACCAGCTTGATCGCCTTGAGCTCGCTGGACCCGACCTCGACCCCCCAGCACGCGTTCGACGCCATGGCTGCCCCTTGCTCTTGCCCACCGGCCCCGCCCACCGCACGCGCCCACACCGCTGTTTATACCCGCTCCGCCCGGCCTGCCCCTGCCGCCGCACGCACCCGCCCCGCCTGGCCGTGCCCTCCGCCGGCGATCGCGCCGCCGGGTCCACCCCGTGCCCTCCGGCGCGGGCGTGGGGCAATCTTTATCCGCACCGAGTCGCTGCGTCCGCTGTCGGGGATATTTCCACCGGCGACCAGGCCCCGAACCACGCCGCCATTTCCAATCACC
>PNJV01000002.1 GCA_013822085.1 Isosphaera sp.
GGGCGCGGCCGAGGGGTCGGTCGGCCCGGCGCGGGCTGGTTCTCCAGGCCGGAGGGGAGCGGCTGGGCCCGAGCCAGGGCCAAGGGTGACGCGGCGCCCCAAAGGGCGCCCGCCAGCGCCAGGAGCGCGCTGGCCAGGGGGGCTGTGCGCACGGGGAGTGCCGGCGTGGCGGCCTGGCGGCGCGCGCCGGACGCGGTCGCGGGGACGTGATCAGGTGCGGGAGCGGCGCGGTGGGTCGGGTGCATGCGGGGTGCTCGCGGCGGGGCTCGGCGTCGCCAACAGCGTCGGGCGCGGGCGGTGCGTTCGGTCGGTCGGTGGGGGTGACGAGTCGGAGGAGAGCGGCTGGGCGCAACGGGCCGCGCCGCTGTGTCGATAAGAAGGTCAAGCGTATCGTGACGGGGCGGGATCCGCACGCGGGCGCGCCCGCTTTTGGGGGCAACGGTCGGGGTCGGCCAGGCCAAGCCCGTGCGGGTCGGAGCGCGGGCGGCGCGGGGTGTGATCGGAGGCGGTCGGTGAGGATCGTGTCGCTGGTGCCGTCGGCAACCGAGACGCTGTGCCTGCTGGGGGCCGGCCGGTGGATCGTCGGGCGCAGCCACGAGTGCGACTGGCCCGAGTCGGTGCTCGACCGGCCCGTGCTGACAGCGGCCAGGACAAGGTTCGACACGTCAGCGGGGGTGGATGCACAGGTGCGTGCCGCGCTGGCGGCGGGCGGCGAGGGGGGCCTTCCGGGGGGCAATCATGGCGGTGGGCAGTCGCTCTATCGCCTGGACGAGGCCGGGCTGGTGGGGCTCGGGCCGGACCTGATCGTGACGCAGGAGCTGTGCGGGGTGTGCTCGGTCGACATCGGGACGGTCCGGCGCGCGGTGGGCCCGAGCGCAGCCGGCAGCGGGGCGGCGCCCGAGGTGGTCTCGCTCAACCCGCAGACGGTCGAGGGGGTGCTCGACGACGTGGTGCTGCTCGGGCGTGCCCTGGATGCGGCGGCCGGGCGCGCCGGCTCGGCGGCGGCGGCCGTGGACTGGCAAGGGCGGGCTGCGGGCGCGGTGGCGGCGATGCGCGAGCGGCTGGCGCGGGCCGCCGACCACGTCAACGCCTACGAGCAGGGCCCGGTGGTGGCGTTCCTGGAGTGGACGGACCCGGTGTACGTGGGCGGGCACTGGACGCCGCAGCTGATCGAGCGCGCCGGGGGCGCGCACCCGCTCAACCCGACGACGCCGGCGCCCGGGGCGGGGGCGGGGGCGGGGCCGATCGGCCAGAGCATGCGGCGGGCCGGGCCGTCGGTGCGCGTGCCGGCGGCGGCCGTGGTAGCGGCGCAGCCGGAGCACCTGATCGTGTGCCCGTGCGGCCTGAGCCTGGGCGCGGCGTGGGCGGAGGTCGCGGCGTTGTCGCGTGAGCCGTGGTTCGCTGGGCTGCCCGCGGCGCGGCGCGGGCGCGTGGCGGTGGTGGACGGCAACATGTACTTCAGCCGGCCCGGGCCGCGGATCGTCGACGCCTTCGAGTGGCTGGTGGGGTGGCTCCAGGGGCGGCCGGAGCTGGTGCCGGCGGGCTTTGCCTGGAGGGCGTGGGGCGGGGTGGGCGCGTGAGCCGGGCTGGCGGCGGCGCAGCGGCGTCGAGCACGGCGGTGGGGCGGGCGATGGCCGTGCTCGCCGCCGGCGTGCGCGTGCGCGGCGTGGCGGTGGACCACATCGCTGGGGCGCGTTTCGAGCGGAGCGGCGTGGTCAGGGTCGAGCGCGCCGCGGGCGGGCTGGCCGATTGCCTGATCCTGCGCGAGCGCAGCAGCGTCGCGGGATCGGGCGGTCTGGCCCGGCCGGCGTGGAACGCCGAGCGGTGGTCGGTGGGCGACGCTGGGACGCTGGAGCTTGCGCACCTGCGGTTCGGCCCGGACAGGCCGGTGGCGCTGGCGGCCTTTGCGCGGTGGCGCTGGCGGCGTGGCTGGGCCGAGGCGCGCAGCGTCGCTCCCCACGCCTGCGGGCCGGACCGCTACTGGTGCCTGGTGCGCCTGGGGGCGGGCGCGGTGGAGGTGCGCTGGCGCGTGCTCGGGCCGGCGGCGCGGCAGACGGTCGTCACGCTGTACACGACCGCGTGAGACCGCCGGGGAGCCGCGCGGGCTCACTTGCGGTCGCGGCGTTTGTTGCCCTTGGCCTTGTCGCGCTGCTTGCTGCGCTGGCTGCGGCGCGCCGAGCCGTCCTGGCCCTGCTTGAGGGTCTCCCAGTCGATGCTGATCCGGCCCCCGCCCAGGGCGACGGGCCCCTCGGGCGTTGCCAGGGCGCTGGCGCCGCGCTTGGGGTAGACCTTGCGGCCCTTGCCCTTGTCGCGGGCGTTGGGGTCGGTGACGGCCACGTCCATCTTGCGCAGGGCCAGGTCCACCTTGGTGATGGTCACGTGCAGCTGGTCGCCGATGCCGAACGAGCGGCCCGTGCCGGAGTGGACCAGGCGCCCCGTGCGTTGGTCCAGCCGCCAGGCGCCGGTGGACCGGCCGCCGTCGTCCTGGCGGCCCGAGGGGAGCTCCGCCGACTTGATCAGGCCCTCGGCCAGGTACTTCTCGAGCTTGACAAAGACGCCGGCGGCGGTGCAGCCGGTGACCATGGCCGGGAAGCTCTCGCCCACGTGGTCGGCCAGGAGCTGGAGGACCAGGAACGAGCGGAGGCTCTCCTCGGCCGAGGCGGCGTTCTCCTCGGTGCGTGTGCACTCGGCCCCGACCTTGGCCAGGTCGTGCTCCGGGGGGCAGAGCGGGGACTGGCGCAGGAGCTCGCCGGCTCGGGCGCGTTCGTCGTCGTCGCGCGGCGGGTTCTTGCCGTTGGCGGTCAGGGCCAGGTAGGCGGCCAGGGCCCTGTGGAGGGTCAGGTCCGGGTACCTGCGGATGGGCGAGGTGAAGTGCGCGTAGGCCTCGGAGGCCAGGGCGAAGTGCCCGATGAGGGCCGGCGAATACTCGGCGCGCGTGAGGGTGCGGAGGACCGCAAAGTGCACCGCCGGGGCGGCGGCGGTGCCGCGCGTGGCGTCCAGGAGGCTCTGGAGCTCCTGGCGCGTGGGGCGCTTGGGGATGCTAAAGCCGGCGACCTTGGCGGTGTTGCGCAGGTCGTCGACGTCGCCGGGCGTCGGCTCGGGGTGGACGCGGCGCAGGACCGGGACCCGGACGCGCTCGAAGAGCCGCGCCAGGACCTCGTTGGCCTCGACCATGAACATCTCGATGAGCGTGTGGGTGAAGGCGTCGTCCTCCTTCTCGGCGTCGATCACGCGGCCCTGATCGTCGTAGATCAGGACCACGTCGGGCAGCTCCAGGTGGATCATGCCGGCGCGGCGGCGGCGCTCGCGGATGGCGCGGGCGCACAGGTCCATCTCCCGGAGGGTGGCGATGAGCTGCGGCGTGTAGTTCGGCTCGGTCTTGGCGTGGCGGCGGGCCTCGGCCTGGTCCCCGTCGATCAGCGCCTGGGCCTCCAGGTACGTCAGCCGCTTGGCCGACTGGATCAGCACCTGGGCCACGCCCGAGCGCAGCAGCTCGCCCCGGCGGTTGTAGTGCATGAAGGCCGACTTGCAGAACCGCGGCACGCCCTCCTGGAGCGAGCAGATGCCGTTGGAGAGCACCTCCGGGAGCATCGGGATGACGTGGCGCGGCAGGTAGACGGAGTTGCCCCGGGCGCGGGCCTCCTCGTCCAGCGGCGAGCCCGGCGGGATCCAGTGGGCCACGTCGGCGATGTGCACGCCCAGCTCCCAGCCGTCGGGCGTGCGCGTGATGTGGATGGCGTCGTCGTAGTCCTTGGCGTCGGGCGGGTCGATGGTGATGATGAACTGCCCGCGGAGGTCGTCGCGGTCGCTAAAGCCGTCGGACTCGAGCTGGGCCAGCTGGCGGTCGAAGTGCTCGGCGCAGCGCCGGGCCTGGGCCGAGACGCGCTCGTCGAACTCGCCCGGGAGGTTGTACGCGGCGATCACCGCCTGGGTCTCGACGCTGGGCAGGCCGGCCTCGCCCAGGACCTCGGTGATGACCCCCTCGGCCAGCGTCGAGCCCTCCGGGTAGTGGAGGATCTCGATGACGACCTTGTCGCCGGGCTTGGCGTTGCGGCTGGCCGCGTCGCGCACGACCACCGGCTGGGTGAGCTCGCGGCCGTCCGGGTAGACGACCCACGACGAGCCCTGGCGCGTCAGCTCGCCCGTGAAGCGCGAGCGCTTGCGGGTGATCACTTCGATGATCTTGCCGGCCAGTTCCGTCTTGCCCGAGCGGGCCTGCCGCTGCACCTTGACCTTGACGGTGTCGCCCGAGAGCGCGTCGCCCATGGCCGGGGGCGGGATGAACACGTCCCCCTCGGCGACCGGCGTCTGGGGGACCACAAAGCCGAAGCCGCGCTGGTTCTTGCGCAGGACGCCGACGATCGTCTCCCCGGCCTGCGGCAGCGTGACCTTGCCCTGGGCGTCTACCACCAACCGGTTGGCCTTGGCCAGCGCGTCGACGGCGTGGGCGAACAGGGCCGTCTCGTCGGGGGCCACGCCCAGGTCGTGGGCCAGCGTCGGGATATCCGCCGGGGAGTAGGAGTCGTGCTGGAGATGGTCGATGAGTCGGCGGGAGTAGCGGTCGGGCATGGCAGAGCGTAGCGGCGGGGCGGGCGGGACCGGCTGGGCCGGGCGTGGGCGCGGCGCGCGGTGTTCGGTCGATGGTTTGGTCCGGCGATGCCCGGGCGGGAATCTGTGCCCGTCGGGGTTGGTCGGCCGATAGGGTGTGATCTATGGCCAGGGCGATCGGCAGCGGCCGGGTGCGAACGGAGAGGGTCCTTCGGCGGGCGGCCAGCGCGGGGCTGGACGCCGACGGCGTGGCGCGGTCGGTGCTGTGGGTCATGCAGCTGGCCGGGTGCGTGTTTGTGGCGGCGGCGTTGTGGTCGTTCTCGATCGACGACTGGCCCAGCGGCTCGGTCTGGCCGCACGCGCCCGGCACGCGGAACTGGTGCGGGCGGGCCGGGGCGTGGGTGGCTTACCGCATGCTGCACGCGCTGGACTACGGCGCCTGGGCGCTCGCTGGGCTCTGGGCGCTGCACGTGGTGGTGACGGGCTTCGTCTCGCGGGTGGGCCAGACGGTGGCCCGCGCGCTGGGCGCGGCGTTGATGGCCGCGTCGGTGGCGGGGCTCCAGCGGCTGCTCGGCGAAGGCAGCGGGGCGATCCCGGACCTGAGCGGGGGCGTGATCGGCTCGGTGGCGCACGCGGAGCTGACCGGGCGGTTCGGGGGCCTGGGTGCGTTCCTGATCCTGGGCGTGGCGCTGCTGGTTGGGGCGGTGGTGACGCTCGACGCGTGGGTGTTCATCGTGCCCGCGTGGGCCTGGGGGCGCCTCAGGGCGGCGGCCCCGCCGGTGGCCAGCGCCACCGCGACGGCCGCGACCAAGACCGCTGGGGCATGGGCGCGGTGGATCCAGTGGGCCCGGGCCCGCCTGGCCCGCCCCTCCAAGGCGCAGTCTGCCGCGGCAACGCACAAGAAGAAGCGACGCGCGGCCCAGCAGCAACCGGCCGCCCCAGCCGCCATCGATGAGAACGCCGGGGGCCTTGGCGGGACCGAGGCATTCGATCCGGACCAGAGCCTCGCCCAGCCGGAGGCGCCGGCCGCTGCGCAGCCGGCCGAGGCACCGCGGGCGGCGCCCGCGCCGGAGATCAAGCCGGCGGCGCAGGCCCTGACGCCCGAGCAGCTGCGCGCCAAGATCTCCAAGCTCCCGCTGCGGTTTGCCGCCTCGGGCAAGAAGGCCGCCACCGAAGAGGACCTGCGCGACGTGCAGAACCAGACCGACCTGGAGGGCTACCGCTTCCCCGGCGTGGACCTGCTCGAGGAGCCCGAGCCGGGCTACGGCGTCAAGCTCGAGGCGTTCGTGCGGGACCAGGCCTCGGCCCTGGAGCGGGCCCTGCGCGAGTACCGCATCGACGGCGAGGTGGTGGGGATCGACTCGGGCCCGGTGATCACGTTCTACGAGATCCGGCTGGCGGCGGGCACCAAGGTCGCGGCGCTCCAGAGCGTGGCCAGCGACCTGGCGCGGTCGCTGCGCGCGGTGAACATCCGCATCGTGCCCAACACGGCCGGGCGCGACACGGTGGGCATCGAGGTGCCCAACCCGCACAAGGAGAAGGTGCGGCTCAAGGAGCTGATGGGCAAGAGCGAGGTCTACGGCGGCATGAGCCTGCCGATGTTCCTGGGCAAGGACGCGGCGGGCAACCCGCTCATCGCCGACCTGAGCAAGATGCCGCACATGCTCATCGCCGGCACGACCGGCTCGGGCAAGTCCGTGTGCATGGGCTCGATCCTGATGAGCTTCCTGTACACCAAGAAGCCCAACGAGCTCAAGCTGGTCCTGGTCGATCCCAAGATGGTCGAGCTGAGCCAGTTCAAGGACGTCCCGCACCTGATGTGCCCCGTGGTGACCGAGATGGGCAAGGCGGCGGCGATCCTGGAGTGGGCCGTGCGCAAGATGGACGAGCGCTACGAGCTGCTCATGGAGGCCGGGTGCCGGGACATCGGGGCGTACAACGCCCTGAGCTGGGAGGAGCTGCGCGAGCGCTTCGCCCCCGCCGACGAGGCCGAAGAGGCGCGGATCCCCAAGAAGCTGCCCTTCATCGTCTTCGTGATCGACGAGCTGGCCGACCTGATGATGACCAACAAGGAGGTCGAGGGCTCGATCGTGCGCATCGCCCAGAAGGCCCGCGCCGTGGGCATCCACCTGATCGTGGCCACGCAGCGGCCGCAGGCCAACGTCGTCACCGGGCTGATCAAGGCCAACATGCCCTCGCGCGTCTGCTTCAAGGTCGCCTCGGGCATGGACTCGCGCATCGTCATGGACCAGAAGGGCGGCGAGCTGCTCCTGGGCCAGGGCGACATGCTCTTCCTCTCGCCGCGGTCGAGCGAGCTGGCGCGGGCCCAGGGCACGCTCGTCGACGACAAGGAGATCCGCAAGGTCGTCAAGTTCCTCAGGGAGGTCGCCGAGCCGACCTTCGAGCGCTCGCTGATGCAGATCCGCACCGGCTCGGCCGCCGCCGGCGGGCTCGAGGGCGACGAGAGCCCCGAGGGAACCATCGATCACGACGGCCTCACCGCCGCCCAGGCCGACCCGCTCTTTGACAAGGCCGTGGACATCGCCCTGGAGACCAAGATCGGCTCGGTCTCGATGCTCCAGCGGCGGCTGGCCATCGGCTACACGCGGGCCTCGCGGCTGATCGACGCCATGGGCAAGGCCGGCATCCTGGGCGATCACAAGGGCACCGTCGCCCGCGAGGTCCTGATCTCGCCCGACGTGTGGGAGCAGATGAAGGCCCAGGCCGCCGCCGACGCCTCGGGCTCGGCAGGCCAGGAGGACGGCCTCTTTGCCGGCCCCAGCCCCGACAATCAGCCCCAGCCCAGCGAGCCGCCCGCCGACGAGGCCCCCGACGGCCTAGGCAGCGATGACCACGAGCCGGGCTCTCCTGACGAGAGCGACGAGAGCGACGAGAACGACGAGAACGCCGATGCCGACGCCGAGGCGCCGCCCTTCGAGACCGACGAGCCCGTCCGCTCCCCGCGCCGCTGATCATCCGCCGCGACCGAAGTACTCCATCTCCATGGCCTCCAGGTCCGCGGCCAGCGAGGCACGCTGAGCGCCCAGGCGGTCGCTCTTGGCCTTGTCGCGCCAGACAGAGGGGTCGGCCAGCTCGGCGTCGATGCGCGCGATCTGGGACTCATGCGCGGCGATCTTGGCCTCGAGCTCTTCGGTGCTCAGGAGCGCCGGGTTGGGCCGGTTGGCCTTGCCGGCGTACTTGTTGCGCGTGCCGGGCTGGGCCGTTGAGGGCGCGCTCGCTGCTGGAGCGGCTGGCTTGGGCTTGGCCGTCTGGGCGGGGGCCTTGGCCTTGTCGGTGGCGCGCTGGGCGTCCTCGCGGCGTTTCCTGGCGTGCTCGGCCTGGGCGGCAGCGGCGCGGGCCGCTGCGAGCTGCTGGCGGTGCCAGGCGTGGTAGTTGCCAGCGAAGACCCTGGCCCCGCCGGCGCCGTCGAGCACGATCAGGTGGTCGCAGACGCCGTCGAGCAGTGCGCGGTCGTGGGAGATGAGGACGACCACGCCGGGGTAGCCCTCGAAGCCCTCGTCGCGTTCCACGGCCGGGCTGGGGGGCGCCGCGGGGTCGGGCTCGGCGTTGGGGTCCTTGGGGCGTGCCAGCGCCGCCTCGAGCCGCTCGGCCGAGGGGATGTCCATGTGGTTGGTGGGCTCGTCGAAGATCAGGACGTTCTTGGCCGAGGCCAGGAGCCCGGCCAGGACCGCGCGGGTGCGCTCGCCGCCGGAGAGCTGGCCCATGGGGCGGTCCTGCTCGCCGCCCGAGAAGAGGAACGCGCCGGCCAGGTCGCGGGCCTGCTGCTCGCTCAGGGCCTGCTCGGGCGCCTCGCGGAGGATCACGTCCTGGAGGTAGCGGTAGACGGGCGTCTCGGCGGCCAGGTGGTCGTGCGTCTGGCGGAAGTACCCGACGCGGACGCTGGGGCCGACGGTGATCGTGCCCGCGTCGGGCGTGACCTCGCCCAGGAGGCAGCGGACCAGCGTGGTCTTGCCGGCGCCGTTGGGCCCGACGATGCCCCAGCGCTCGCCGCGCTCGATGCGCACGTCCAGGTCCTTGAAGAGCACCTTGGCCGAGCCGTCCTCGGCGGTGTACGCCTTGGAGAGGCCGCGCGCGATGATCACGGTGTCGCCGGTGCGCGGCGGCTGGGGCAGGCGCAGGCGGAAGGTTTCCATCTCGACGGGGCGTTCGAGCGAGGAGTCGGCCCGCTCGCGCTCGAGGCGCGCCAGGCGGCCCTGGGCCTGCTTGGCGCGCTGGCCGGCGCGGTAGCGGTCGATGAACGCCTGCTCGCTCTTGAAGCGCGTCTGCTGGTTCTGGTACGCGCGCAGCTGCGAGAGCCGCCGCTGGGCCCGGATCTGGCGGAACGCGGCGTAGTTGCCCGGGTAGTCGATCAGCCGGCCCTGCTCGAGCTCCTCGATGCGCGACACCACCCCGTCGAGCAGCCGCCGGTCGTGCGAGATCACGATCACCGCCCCGCGGAACTGGTCGCGCAGGAACTCCTCCAGCCATTGCCGGCCCTCGATGTCCAGGTGGTTGGTCGGCTCGTCGAGCAGCAGCACGTCCGGCTCCGAGAGCAGCAGCTGTGCCAGCGCCAGCCGGCCGCGCTGGCCCCCCGACAGCCCCGTCACCGGCGTGGTGAACTGCGCCGGGGTGAACCCAAGGCCGCCCAGCGTGGCCTCGATCTTGTGGTCCACGGCGTAGCCACCGGCCGACTCGATCGCTTCCTCCAGCCCCGCCTGCTTGGCCAGGAGCTGGTCCAGCTCCTGGCCCTCGGCGCGCTCCATCTGGGCAAAGAGCTCGTGCAGCTGGCGGTGGAGCTGGTGGAGCTGGGCAAAGCCCGCCTCGGCGGCCGAGCGCAGCGTCTCGGCGGCGTCGAACCGCGGGTCCTGCTGCATGTACCCCGCCCGGGCGCCGCGCTGGAGGCTCACCGTGCCGGCGTCGGGCTTGGTCAGGCCCGCCAGGATCTTGAGCAGCGAGGACTTGCCCGTGCCGTTGCGGCCCACCAGCCCGATGCGATCGCCCGGCTCGATCGTGAGCGAGACGCCGTCGAGAATGACGCGCGTGCCGAAGGACAGGCCGATGTTGGTCGCGGTGAGCAGGGGCATGGCGGGGCCACCGCCGGCCGGTCGGCGGCGGGGAGAGAATCAATAGGGGCTCTCGGGGCCGGGCGTCGGCCCCAGGGCCGGATCAGCGGGGCGCGGCCGGATCAGCGGGCGGCTCGGCGGGCGCCGCTTCAAGAGCGGGCATCGGCGCAGCGGCGTCCGGTGCCCGCGCAGCGGGGTCACGCCGGCCCGACATGGCCACGGCCACGCCGGCGAGGATCAGCCCGAAGGCGACGTAGTCCTGCACCCGCGGGCGCTCCTTGAGCACGAAGATCGCAAAGCACGTAAAGACCGTCAGCGTGATCGCCTCCTGGAGAACCTTGAGCTGGGAGGCGCTCAGCGGCCCGCCGTGATCGACGTGCCCGATCCGGTTGGCGGGCACCTGGAGGATGTACTCGGGCAGGGCGATGAGCCAGGAGATCACGATCGCCGTCGGGATCGTCCACCCGGTCTTCTTGAGGTGGCCGTACCAGGCCCAGGTCATGAAGCAGTTGGAGCCGATGAGCAGGGCCGTGGTCAGGGCGATGCGCATGGGCGTTGGTTCCTGTCAGCGGTGCGCCGGGCCGGGCTGGTGGAGCGTGGGCAGCGGGGGCCGGCAGGAGCGGTCGAGCAGCGGGGGCCGGCAGGAGCGGCCCGCCTCAGGCGGCGACCTCTTCCCGGTCAGACTTCCGCGCCGTGATCCCCAGCTGCACCAGCGGGCCGTGCGGCTTCTTGGACTCCTCGCTCAGCCGCTGGGCGGCCTTGGCGTCGGCGTAGCCGCCCGAGAGCAGCGCCCGGATGTTGGCCCAGATCCCGCCGATGCCCGAGAACGTGTGGTGCACCGCGCTGGCCTCGTAGCCGCTGTGCACCATGCACTGCTGGCAGGCCTTGTTGCCGCTGGCCCGGCCGTAGTTGGCCCATTGCGTGCTCTGGATCAGCTCCTGGTACGTGTCGGCGTAGCCGTCCTGGAGCAGGTAGCACGGCCTTTGCCACCCGAAGATGTTGTACGTCGGCATGCCCCACGGCGTGCACTCGTACTCGCGCTTGCCCATGAGGAACTCGAGGAAGAGCGGGCTCATGTTGAAGCGCCAGCCGCGCTTGCGGTTGCTCAGGATCATGCTGAAGAGGTCGTTGGTCTTGCGGCGTTCGCTCAGGAAGCTCTTCTGGTCGGGCGCCTTGGGGTAGGCGTACCCCGGCGAGACCATCATGCCCTCCACGCCCAGGGCCATCATCTCGTCGAAGAACGCGCGCACCGCGCTCGGGTCGGCCCCGTCGAAGAGCGTCGTGTTGGTCGTCACACGGAACCCCATGCCCACCGCAAGGCGGATGGCCTCGACGGCGGTCTGGTAGGTCCCCTCTCGGCAGACAGCAAAGTCGTGGTGCTCCTCCTGGCCGTCCATGTGCACGCTGAAGCTCAGGAACTTGCTGGGCTTGAAGATGCCCTCCTCCAGCCGCTGCTTGAGCAGCAGCGCGTTGGTGCACACGTACACGTACTTCTTGCGGGCCACCAGGCCCTCGACGATCTCCTTGATCTGCGGGTGGAGCAGCGGCTCACCGCCGGGGATGGCCACCACCGGCGCCCGGCAGTCCTCGGCGGCCTTCCAGCACTGCTCCGGCGTGAGCTGCCGCTTGAGGATGTGCGGCGGGTACTGGATCTTGCCGCAGCCGGCGCAGGCGAGGTTGCACCGGAAGAGCGGCTCGAGCATCAGCGTCAGGGCGTAGTGCTTGTTGCCGCGCAGCCGCTGGCCGACGACATATGAGGCGACGGTCCACATCTGGGAGATCGGGACTGGCATGTTGGTGGATGCTAGCGCCGCGGAACTGCTCCCGGGACTGGGGGCATACGGCCTGATCGACAGGCCCAGGTCCCGGAAGGGGACGCCCTGGGACAGGACCAGCGCGGGGCGGGGATGGATTGGAGCCCTGGGCCCGTGGGGCATGGGTTGCAGGGGGATGGAGGGCGATGGGGGACGCGGGGGTGTGGGCGTGGGTGGTGGGTGGTGGGGAGAGATGCGGCCGGGTCGGGTGTCAAATCTTTCAAATATCATTGAAAACGGCTCGAAATCTCGTGCCACATCTGCAAAGATCATGCACAGACGAGAACCACGATGCCGAACACAGACGCCCCCAACCGCGACCGAGCCAGCCCGGCAACCGCCCAACCCATCGCCGCCCCGCCCATCGCCGCCCCGCCGACCGAGCACCCGGGGCTCTCGGGGCTGGACCCCGGCCTGCTCGGGGCGGTGGTCCAGGGCCAGGCCCGGCTGACGCCCCAGCAGGCCATGGAGATCTTCCGGGCCATGCCCCTTGCGCAGCTGGGGCGCTGGGCCGACGCCCGCGCCCGGCACGTCCACGGCGACCGGGTGCGGACGTACATCATCGACCGCAACATCAACTACACAAACGTGTGCAACGCCCGGTGCACCTTCTGCGCCTTCCGCCGCGACGGGCACGAGCACGACGCCTACACCCTTGACCACTCGGCGATCCTGGACAAGGTCGGGGCCCTGGTGGCCATCGGCGGCACGCAGATCCTCATGCAGGGCGGCATGAACCCGGCCCTGCCGCTGGAGTGGTACACGGACCTGCTCGGCGCCATCAAGGCCCGCTACCCCAAGGTGCACGTGCACGCCTTCAGCCCGCCGGAGTTCATCGAGTTCGTGCACTTCTTCGACCCCCCGGGGGCCGACCTGCGGGCCAAGGTCCGCTGGGTGATGGAGCGCCTGCGCGGCGCGGGGCTCGACTCGCTCCCCGGCGGCGGCGGCGAGATATTCTCCGGGCCCGTCCGCCGCAAGATCGGCCTGGGCAAGTGCGACGCCCGCTCGTGGCTCACGTGCATGAACGTCGCCCACGAGCTGGGCATGTTCACCAGCGCCACGATGATGTTCGGGCACATCGAGGGGCACGCCGACCGGGTCCAGCACATGTGGCTGGTGCGCAACTGGCAGGACCGCGCCCTGGCCATGGCCCGCGCCGCCCCCGCCGGGCACTACGTGGCCTTCATCGCCTGGCCCTTCCAGCGCGAGAACACCCCGCTGGGCCGCGTCCCCGACTGGGGCGCCCAGCCCGACGAGCTGAGCCAGGAGTTCCCCGGCGACGCCATGGCCAGGGCCTGGGACCTCTTCTCGGGCGACGGCCTGGACGGCGACGGCGCGCTGGCCCCCGACGCCTGGCCGGACCACCGCCGGCTCGACGCCGCCGAGTTCCCCGCCGCGGCGCAGTTCGGCCGACGCGTGCGCACCAGCGGCTCGACGGACTACCTGCGCACCCAGGCGCTCTCGCGGCTGTTCCTGGACAACGTCTACTCCATCGGCGCCTCGTGGGTCACCATGGGGCCGCACGTGGGGCAGGTGGCCCTGGCCTTCGGCGCCACCGACATGGGCAGCGTGATGATGGAAGAGAACGTCGTCTCCTCCGCCGGCACGACCTACTGCCTCGACGAGGCGCTCCTGTGCCGATTGATCCGCACCGCCGGCTTCGTCCCCGCCCAGCGCAACAACACCTACGACGTGATCCGGCTCCACGACGGCGCGGGCGGCCGGGCCCCGGACCTGGACGTCTCCGACTGGTCGCGGCACCGCGTGCAGCAGCTGCACCAGCAGGCGCCCAAGGCCCCCAAGGCGCAGGTCACCGTCTCAGCCAGATGAGGGCGCTGGCGAGACATGATCGTGTGTGTCACCCCGCCCGCGTTGCCCACCGCGATGGGCCGCTGCGCGTCGGGCGTCAATAAAGAAGCCCCGGGCGGCCGGGGCTGTGCGGGATCGGGGTGGGCACGCCGCGGCGGCGTTCAGGCCTTCATGAGCGTTTCCAGAGAGGGCTGCGAGGTCTCGTCGGCGGCGGCCTGGGCCTCCTGGGCCTGGCGCAGCTCGCGGTTGCCCAGGAAGTTGGCCTCCAGCTCCAGGCGGATCTTCTCCATGGCCTTGTTCTGGATCTGGCGGACGCGTTCCTTGGTGACGCCGATGATCTGCCCGACCTGCTCGAGGGTCATGGGCTTGTCCAGGTCCCCCGACTCGAGGCCGAAGCGGTGCTCGATGACGGTGCGCTCGACGTCGGTCAGCTCGGCGCGGTTGTCCAGGACGATCCGGCGGACCTCGTCGGCGGCGTCCTTCTCGAAGGTGGCGCGCTTGGTCTCGAGGAAGTTGGACTTCTCGAGCTTGGGGTCAAAGTCGGTGGGGAAGCGCTGGCGGTACTTGCTCAGCTTCATGCCCTGACGGCTAAAGGCCTTGAGGATCGCGCGACATGCGTAGGTGGAGAACTTGTAGCCCCGGCCGGCGTCGAACTTGTCCACGGCGCGGAGCAGGGCCATGTTGCCCTCGCTGACCAGGTCGGCAAAGTCGACCTCGCTCATGCGGGTGCGCTTGGCCATGGCCAGCACCAGGGCCAGGTTGGTGTTGGCGATCTGCTCGCGGACGCGCTCGGCCACGCGGTGCCAGCGCAGGACCTGGTCGGCCTGCTCGGTGCTGGGCCGACGCGAGTCGGTCGACCAGATCTCCTGCTGGAGCTTCCAGATGCGGTAGCGCGCGTAGTTGAACTGGTGGAAGAGCACCTTCTCCTGGGCCCCGGTCAGGATCACCTGCTGGGCCGTCTTGATCGTCCGCGTGCGCCCCGAGAGGTCGTCCATCACCGGGTGGTACCAGGTGGTGTCCGGCTTGGGGATCTCGGGCGCGTCGTCGTAGATCTTGCGGTCGGCCTCGTCCTCGTAGAACGCGGGGCTGTCGATGAAGTCCTGCTCCGACTCGAGCAGGGTCGCAAGCAGACGCTCGTCGGCCAGGCTCAGCTTTCGGCTGACCCTCTTGCCGCTCTTGGCAGGCTTGCCCGCGGCCACGGCGGTGGCGCCGGCGGTCTCGGCGATGTCCACGCGCGTGCGGCGGCGGTGCTGCTCCATCGGGCTCAGGGCGCGGGTCATGGTCTCGATCGGTTCCATTTTCGTGCTTCCTTCGCGTCAGGCGTTCACACGGCCGCCGTCAGTGGCGACCGGCAAGATGGTCCGCTCCGCCGACCGTGGGCAAGGGCCCGACACACTGTCAGACCCGATGCGCCAGACCGGCCATCCAAACACAATCACGACGGCGTGTCAAACCCGTACATACAGGTCGGCATGCCGGCGGCCTTGTGCGTGGATGAGTGGTGCATGGTTCCTCATGATCTTCTCGTATTGCGGTTTTTTATCAGTCATCGCTTCGATTTGTTTGGTTCTTGTTTATATATACCGGCGTTGTCAATTCACAACTCTCGACGCGAGCGCCCTCAGAACGATCTCTGAAAGGCTCGCCCGTTGCTGAGTCTCCGACTCAGCGTTCACTGCACGCTCGGGGTCTCGATTCCGTCCGTATTCCTAACAAAGATCCGCGTAGACCTCATCACAATCACGGTGCGTCACACGACATCGCCCCCTGGCTCGAACACAACCGACCCTGCCCCCGCCCCGCGTGTCGCTGGCAGCAAAGAGCGCTGCGCTGCACTGAGACCGCGATTTGACACGTCTTTATACGACGCACACGAAAATTCGTTTCATCACGCGGACGCTGGAGTGTTGGAAGATCGTCATAGCTGTGACCCTTTCGACAATGAACGCGGAGCCGCGTGTCTTTCGGACCGGTTTTCTGTGCATGCTGGCGAGTAAAAGCCCTCAGAGAATACAAACAAATTGCAAACAGAAAACCGATCAGAGTGAACGCAAACATACCGCACACGGCGCGGATTGGCCAACTCTTCATCTCCGATCCGGGGGCTTCCCTGTCTGTATAGCGATTGCGTGCCACCGCATGCCACAACGCAGCTGCGCTACGCGATCAGGAGCGTGCAGCGGGACATGTTTCCGGTCGTGCATACGCTCGTACCGACGGCGCGCCCGGGGCGGCGGCGCACCGCGGGATCAGCCCGCAGCCACGCCGCTGACACACTCGGGACGCTCCGAAAACCCCTCACTCGGGAGAAGACCACCATGCCCTTGACGCTTCCAAACCTGCCCTACGCCCTCAACGCCCTCGAACCGCACATCGACGCCCGGACGATGGAGATCCACTCCCAGAAGCACCACGCCGCCTACGTGACCAACGCCAACAACGCCCTGGCCGGCACGCCCTGGGCCGACAAGGCCCCGGAGGAGATCATCGCCAGCCTGGCGGCGCTCCCCGAGGACAAGCGGGCCGCGGTGCGCAACAACGCCGGCGGCCACGTCAACCACGCGCTGTTCTGGTCGGTCATGGCCCCGCCAGCGCACGGCGGCGGGGGCGCGCCGGCGGGCGCGCTGGCTGAGGCGATCGCCAAGGCCTTCGGCTCGTTCGATTCCTTCAAGGCCCAGTTCGCCGACGCCGCGGTCAAGCGGTTCGGCTCGGGGTGGGCCTGGCTGGTCGTCAAGAACAAGGCCCTGGCGATCGTGAGCACCGCCAACCAGGACAACCCGCTCATGGGTGAGGCCGTGGCCGGCAGCGGGGTCAGCGGCACGCCGGTCCTCGGGCTGGACGTCTGGGAGCACGCGTACTACCTGACGTACCAGAACCGCCGAGCCGACTACATCGCGGCGTGGTGGGGTGTGGTGCACTGGGCCGAGGTGGCCCGGCGGTTCCAGGCCGCCATGGGCTGAGCGGGCGCGGCCGATCGCGGGCGCACGCTTGGCCGTTGGCGGCGGGGCGCGTCTGTGTGCGGGGCGCGTCTGTGTGCGAGGCGCGTCTGTGTGCGGGTTGATACATTTGCGCCTGGGACGCGGCGTGCCCGCGGCCTGTGGAGATCGCTCGGATGAACAAGATCGCTCTGACAGCGTGGCTGGTGGCCCCGATCGCGGTGGTGGCTGGGCTGGCCCTGGCCGTGGACCGCCAGGCGGCCCGCCGGTCGCGCGACAGCTCCCAGGCCCCCTCGCTGGTCGCCGCCGCCGAGCGCTTTGCCAGCGACGCCGCGGCGGGCCGGGCCCAGCCCGCCGGCGTCCAGCCCGAGTCCCTGCCCCAGGGCTTTGTGCTGGTGGTCAAGGACCAGACGGGCCTGGCCAGCGCCTCCTCGCCGATCTTCCTGGCCTCGAGCCACAACGGCTGGAACCCCGGCGACGACAAGCAGGTGCTCACGGCGCGCTCGGACCTGCGCTGGCAGATCGTCATGCCCAAGCCCACCAACGACAGCCCCATCGAGTTCAAGTTCACGCGCGGCTCGTGGGACCTCGAGGAGCTCGACGGGGAGCTCAAGGCGATCGCAAACCGCAAGCTGCCGCTGCTGGACCCGGCGTCCATCACGCCCGGCGAGCCCCCGATCATCGAGTTCACGGTGGTGGCCTGGGGCGATCAGAAGCCCGACGTCTCGCAGCGGCCCGACGCCTCGCCGTACTACGACCTCAAGGTCACCGGCACCGTCAAGCGCCTGCAGGTCGCCGGCGGGGCCGTGCGGCACGTGCGCGACCTGCTCGTGTGGCTCCCGCCGGGCTACGACGCGCCCGAGAACGCCACGCGCACCTACCCGGTGCTGTACATGCAGGACGGCCAGAACCTCTTCCAGCAGTTCCCGGGCACGCCCGCCGAGTGGGGCGCCGACGAGACCGCCACCGAGCTGATCACCGCCGGCCGGGTCGAGCCGGTGATCATCGTCGGGATCCCGCACGCCGGTGCGGCCCGCGCGACGGAGTACACGCCGATCCAGCTCCTCGACGGCGCCACGCCGCGCGGCGGCAGGTACGTCTCCTGGCTCCTGTCGGAGGTCATGCCGCGGGTCGATCGCGCCTTCCGCACCAAGCGCGGCCCCGAGTTCACCGCCATCGGCGGGTCGTCCTTCGGGGCCGTCATCGCCATGGAGGCCGCCGCCGAGCACCCCGACGTCTTTGGCAAGGTCCTCCTTGAGAGCATGTCCATCACCCGCAACAACGGCGCGGCCCTGGCCCACTTCCTGGCCAAGCCGCGCTTCCCGTCGGTCGTCTACTGGGGCATGGGCGGGCGCGAGCTCTTCGACAGCGGCACGCCCGAGCAGAACGCGCGCTTCGTCGAGGGCACCGAGGCCTTCGACAAGGCCCTGGCGCAGCGCCCCGAGGTCAAGGCCAAGAAGTTCGTCGTCGTCCCCGACGCGGTGCACAACGAGACCGCCTGGCAGGCGCGCTTCGGGGGCGCCCTGGAGTTCCTCTTTCCCGCCAGCCGAGGCCAGTAATCCCTCCCGGCGGGAGCCACTTGCCGTTGCCCCGCCCCGTGCCCAGCGCGGCGCCCTGTCGGTGGCCCCACGCAAGGGCCCGCTGCGCGGCGCAAGCTGGGAAACCCTGAGCGACTTTGCGCGCTCCCGTGCAGCCGCTGCCCCGCCCGGTGCGCATAGACGGGTGTCCGCAGCCCGCCAGGAGTGGATCGGCACCGGCACCACGCAGCACAGCACACGCAGCACGGCGCTCGCAGTGATGAACGCGTCTTGGCCAGGCGTTAGGCAGGGCTGGGGCGCGGTGTGACCGCCCGCGCTGGAGCGTGAGCAGAGTTCCGGGAGATCGGGAGAGTTCGGGGTCGGGGTGCGCGTGAGTGGGGAGGGAGACGGGGAGAGCCGGAGGCACGCTGTGCGAGTGCCGCTGTGCCCGTGGTCGATGCCGGTGAGGTCTGAGGTGGCCCAGCGCGGATCAGCACGCCCGGGCAAGCGCCCGGGCGTCGTTGTTTGCGCAGCAGCGCGGTGCCGCGATCGGTCTAGCGCCGGCTCTGGCGCAGCCGGGGGCGTCGGTCCCCGAACCGCCCGGCGGGGGCAGCGTACAGACAGGCCCATGCACACGAACCCGAATATGCTTTCGCCTGCCGCCACCCTTTCGTCGCCCGGAGTCGGCAGCGCGCCCGTCGCGGCGTCGGCCCGGGCCCAGGGAGCAGATATGTCGGCTCACGCCAACCATCCCAACAGCCACGGTCATGGGCATCATCAGGGGACCGGGCACGTGGTGCTCGAGACGGGCAACAAGAAGGACCCGCACGCCACGCGCATCGGGGACTTCCTCAAGGCCTGCATCAAGCTGGGCGCCTCGGACCTGATCATGAAGGCCGGGACGGTGCCCAAGCTGCGCATCCGCGGCTCGCTCAAGCCCCTGGACACGGCGCCGCTGACGCAGGACGAGTTCGTGCAGATCGCCAAGCAGATCCTCTCGGAGGAGCTGTGGGAGGACCTCAAGACCTACGGCTCTGCGGACTTCGCCTACGACTACGACGAGACGACGCGCTTCCGCGTGAACCTGTTCCAGGCCAAGGGCCGCCTGGCCATGGCCGCCCGCCTGATCACCAGCAACATCCGCCGGTTCGAGGACCTGTACCTGCCGGCGTCGATGTCGCAGATCGCGATGCAGCCGCAGGGGATCGTGCTCCTGTCGGGCGTGACCGGCTCGGGCAAGAGCACCACGATCGCCTCGATGCTCGACTACGTCAACGAGCGCAAGCCGGTGCACATCGTGACCATCGAGGACCCGATCGAGTACGTCTTCCAGGACAAGAAGGCGACGATCAACCAGCGCGAGATCGGGCTGGACGTGTCGGACTTCAAGGTCGCCCTGCGGGCCCTGGTGCGCGAGAACCCGGACATCGTGCTCGTGGGCGAGATGCGCGACAAGGAGACCTTCGAGGCCGCCCTGCACGCGGCCGAGACGGGGCACCTGGTCTACGGGACCATCCACGCCTCGAGCACGACGCAGACCTTCAGCCGCATTTATGGCCTCTTCGAGTCGGAGGAGGTCGAGCAGGTCCGGCGCGTGCTGGCCTACCAGATGCGGGCCTTTGTGTACCAGAAGCTCCTGCCGACGCTGCACGAGAACATCGCGCGCATCCCCGCCCTTGAGATCCTCATCGCCAACCCGGTGGTGCAGAAGTACGTCCTGGACGGGCGCGAGGGCGAGCTGCGCGAGTACCTGCGCACCGTCGAGGCGCGCCAGCAGGGCATGGTGGACTTCAACGGCTCGCTGGTGGACCTTGTCGAGCGCGAGTACATCCACGTGCGCGTCGCCGAGGAGGCCTCGCCCAACATCGACGAGCTCAAGATGCGTCTCAAGAAGCTCGGCGGGCGCTGACGGCGGGCCCAGCCCTGCCGGGCCCGGGGCCATAGACTCTCCGACGCGGCTGCCGTCCGGCCCTGGCCCGACGCGCCCCGGCGGGCACGCGCGGTATGCTTGGCCCCCGCGCGGCGCGGCCCGGCACCCGACGCCGGCCCCGCCCGTGCACCCGGAGTCGGCATGGCATCACTCCTCCTCCTCGATTGGGCCCACCCCGCACCCGGAGCGCTCAGGCCGGGCGCCGTCCTGGCTCAGGCCTCCCAGGCCCTGGTGCTCGTCTCGCCGTGGAAGCCGCTGGTGCTCCTGGCCGTCTTTGGCGCCTGGGCGTGGGTGGTCTCGACGGTCTACGACAAGCACGCGGCGCGCTTCCGCCTTGCGCGCGAGCGCTGGAACCTGATCCACCTGATCGTGGGTCTGGTGGCGCTGGTCGTGGCCGTGGGCATCCCGTGGGAGCACCCGGCGGCGTTCTTCGTCGGCCTGGCCGCGGCCCTGGTGATCCTGGGCATCGACCTCTACGCCTACGCGCACGTGGCCAATAAGGACGAGCGCGTCCCCGAGTCCCAGCGCATCCGCCTCGACGCGCTGACCAAGGTGAGCAACGCCCGCGCCGAGCGCTCCAAGTCCAGGGGCAAGATCGAGCCCAAGCTCCGGCTCATCGCCCCCGACAAGTCCGTGCTGCCGCCGCCGACGGCCGACACCCCCGAGGCGGAGGTGCGCCTGGCCGCCGAGTCCGTCTACCTGCGCGCCATGGCCTCCCGCGCAAGCTCGGTGGAGATCCGCCCCACGGGCAAGGACCAGTCGTACGCGCCGGTCTTCATCGTCGACGGCTTGCAGACCCCCGGCGACCCGCTGGCGGCCCAGTCGGCCCTGGCGATCATCGACCTGTGGAAGCTGGGCGCCAAGCTCGACGTGGCCGACCGGCGCCGCAAGCTCCAGGGCACCCTGGACGTGGAGCACGCCGGGGCCAAGCACCGCGTGCGCATCACCTCCGTCGGCGTGGCCGGCGGCATGCGCCTGACGATGCTCATCGACCCCGACGGCCAGGTCCGCCGCGAGCCGGCCAAGCTCGGCCTGACCGACGAGCAGTTCAAGGAGCTGCGCGCGATCGTCGACGATCCCAAGCGCGGCGTGGTCCTGCTGACGACGCCGCCGGACGGCGGCCGGACCACCCTCACCTACTCGGTGGTGCAGATGCACGACGCCTACACCCAGCGCGTCGAGGTGCTCGAGGTCGATCAGCAGCTGGCCATCGAGGGCGTGCGCCACACCCCCTTCGACCCGCTGGCCGAGGGCGCCGACTTCGGCACCACCGCCCGCTCCCTCCTGCGCCGAGACCCCGACGTGCTCGCCGTGGCCGAGCTGCCCGACGCCAACACCGCCAAGGAAGTCGCCAAGGCCGACACCGACCGCACCCGCGTCTACGTCTGCTTCCGCGCCGGCTCGGCGCTGGAGGCCCTCGACTCGTGGATCAAGGCCGTGGGCGACCCCAAGCAGGCGGCCCGCAACCTCCGCGGCGTGGTCAACGGCAGGCTCCTGCGCAAGCTCTGCACCAACTGCCGCGTCGAGTACACCCCCTCCCCGGAGATGGTCCAGAAGCTCGGCGTCACCGACCCCAAGGCCTCGACCAAGCTCTTCAAGAAGGGCGGCCAGGTCCTGATCAAGAACAAGCCCGAGGTCTGCCCGGTCTGCGGCGGCGTCGGGTTCATCGGTCAGGAGGGGATCTTCGAGGTCTACGCCATCGGCGACGAGGAGCGCGCCCTGGTCGAGTCGGGGAACCTCTCGGCCATCAAGGCGGCCCTGCGCAAGAAGCCGCTGCCCACGCTCCAGGCCGCTGGCGTGGCCAAGCTCCTCCAGGGCGTGACCAGCCTCGAAGAGTTCACCCGTGTGACCTCGCCGACGCCCGCCCCGGGCGCCGCCGCTCCGTCCAGCCCCGCGCCCCAGGCCCCGCCACCGGCCAAGGGCGCCAGCGCCACCTCGCGCCGCTGACACCCACCCTCCCTCCCCTTGGCACCTACCCACGTACGCCCCAACTCCACTCCCCCCGGCCCCTCGCCCCGCAACCCCCCGCCCCGCAACCCCCCGCCCCGCCTTCGGCACGGACACGACCCATGATCATGAGCCTGATCGTCATCGCGGCCATCGGCGTGCTGGCCTATCTCTGGTCGGCGCGCGGCTTCTTCTCCGGCTTCTTGCACCTGATCAACGTCCTGGCCGCTGGCGCCATCGCCTTCGCGTTCTGGGAGCTCGTCGCTGGGGCCGTGCTGGGCGCCACCGACTCGCGGCTGATCACCGACATCGCCATCGGCGGCTCGCTGATCCTCCTCTTTGCCGTCACCCTGACGGTCCTGCACCTGGCCGTCACGGCCCTGGTGCCGGGCAACCTGGTGCTCAAGCCGGCCCACGACCTGATCGGCGGCGGTCTGTGCGGGGCGGCAGCGGCGTTCGTCTCCATGGGCATCCTGGTCATCGGTCTGAGCCACGTCCGCCTCCCGCGCGACTTCCTGGGCTACCGGCCGGTTGTCTCGGACAGCTCCGGCTCTGTGGTCCGCTCGGCGGGCCTGTGGGTCCCGGCCGACCGCCTCACCGCGGCCCTCTACCGCCAGCTCTCGGTCACGGCCTTCTCCACGGCGGACAGCCTGGCGTACTGGCACCCGCTCCTGGCCGAGCGCGGCCACCTCAACCGCTCGGCCACCAAGGACGCCGTGCTCAAGTCCACGCTCCTGCCCGCGGACGTCACGCTCGTCGGGCGCTACACCGTCGGCCGCCAGTCCGACGTGCCCTTGGCCCAGTTCCTCGCCGAGCCCGGCCAGGCGCGGCAGAACGTCAAGGCCTTCGACGGCTCCGACGCCACCACGGCTTACGGCGGCCAGGCGTACGTCGAGGCCGTCGGCCTGGTCTTCGGCTCGGGCGCCCGCGAGCCGGGCAACTCCCAGATCATCTACGCCCCCGGGCACGCGGTGCTGCTCATGAGCCGCGGCGACGGCTCGCCGCTGGAGGCCTTCCTGCCCTTCGGGCTCGTCTCGCAGGCCGAGGGGAGCACCCAGAACCTTGGGCGCTGGCGCTTCGACGGCCAGGACGCGTTCGTCGCCTCCGTCGGGGCCGCGGCCAACCCGGTCGTCTTCTACGAGTTCCTGGTCCCCAAGACCAACCCGCCCCTCTCGCCGGTGGCCCTGGACGTCCGCGGCGTGCGCATCGACCTGAGCACCCCCCAGACGCGCAACACCACCCAGCCCACCCCCATCACGGCCATCGACGAGTTCCCCACCCCGAGCGACCGGCTCGACGCCGTCGCCTCCGGCCTGCTGCGCGAGCAGGCCGTCGCCCAACGCACCGCGCTGGACGCCACCGGCGCCCCAGTCGTGTCGGTCAACCCCACGAACTTGCAGGAAGCGCTCAGGGTCAGCCAGGCGTTCTTCCCGGCGCTCAACAAGGGCGTCATCTCCGGCCTGACCTTCGACGACAACAACCGCATCATCGACGGCGAGTGGGTCGGGCGACCCGCCGGCGGGCAGAGCCAGGTCATCGACCGCAACCTGCGCGTGGCCGAGTTCGGCAAGCCCTCCGACATCGTGATCATCCAGCTCAACGTCAGCGGCCGCGGCAACGACTTCGGCCTCCTCTCGGCCCGGTCCGGCGAGGCCTCGGGCGCCCCGCTGCTGGTCGCCGCCGACGGCCAGCAGTTCGAGTGCGTCGGGTGGCTCTACGAGGCCGCCACCGAGGTGCGCGTGCGCTACACGCCCTCGCGCCCGGTCCGCCAGAAGTCCGAGCTGCCCAGCCTCTCGTCCACCCGCGACGACCAGAAGCTCGTCCTCATCTTCCGCGCCGCGCTCAACACCACCATCACCTCCTACGCCATCGGCTCGACCGTCATCGCCACCCTCGAACGACCGATCGAGCTCAACACTCGGCAGGGCACCCGCTGACCGCCACCGCCCAATGCCAACGCCCAGCGCCATCGTGATCGGCGGCGGCCCGGCGGGCGCCTGCGCCGCCTATTGGCTCCGCGCTGCCGGCGTTGCGGTGACCCTCGTCGAGCGCGCACCCTTCCCACGCCACAAGCCCTGCGGCGAGTTCATCTCCCCCGCTGCCACGGCTGAGCTGCAGGCCGTCGCCCCGGGGCCGGCTCTGCTGGCCGCTGGCGCACGCCGGGTCAGCACGCTCGAGCTGGTGCGTGCCGGCCGGCGCGTCCGGTGGCCCCTGCCCGTGCCCGCCTGGTCGCTGAGCCGGGCTGCGCTCGACGCGCTGCTGCTGGCCGCCGCCGCCGACCCCGCCCTGCCCGCCCCGCCGCTGGACCTGCGCCAGCCCGCGGCCGTGAGCCAGGCGTGGTACACCGACACCAGCGCCCACGTGCGGCTCTCCGACGGGGCCCAGCTCTGTGCCGACGCCGTCGTCCACGCCGACGGCTCGGGCAGGCACGACCCGGCTGGGCCGGCGCCGTCGCGGCGCGGCGTGGTCGGGGCCAAGTGCCACCTGCGGCTGCGGATCGACCCCGACGCGCTGGTCATGCACGCGCCGCCGGTGCGCGGCGGCTACTTCGGGCTTGTCACCATCGGGCCGGGGCTTGTCACGTGCGCCGCGGTGCTCCAGCGGGGGCTGCTCGCCTCCGACGCGAGCATCGACCGGGCGCTGCGCACGCTCTGGCCCGCCTACGACCCGGCCGACCGGGACGGCCCGTGGATGGCATGCCCCGTGCCGGGCTCGGGGCACATCCCGGCCGGCCACCCGCGCTCCTTCCGCGTCGGCAACGCCGCTGCGGGCGTCGAGCCGGTCGGCGGCGAGGGCATCGGCCTGGCGATCTGGTCGGGCACGCGCTGTGCGCGCCTGCTCACAGCCCCCGGGGCACCGCTGAGCCGGGGCGCCGCCGCGGGGGCCGAGGCCATGGCAGCCCTGGCCCGGACCCAGGCCCGACTGGCCCGCGACTACCGCCGCCGGCTGCGCCTGCGCAGGCCCGCGTGCCGCGCCGCGGCGTGGGTCCTGGAGCAGCCGGGCCTCTCGGCGGCGCTGTGGCCGCTCCTGAGCCTCCCCGCGTGCACCCTGGCGCCGTGGTACGCCCTGACGGGCAAGCCCCGCCGGGCCATCACGACTGGGCCAGCACTCTGAGCGCCTCGATCACCTTCTTGTGGTGATCGGCCACGCGCACGTTGTCGAACCGCGCCGCCACCTTGCCGGCCGCGTCGATCACGTACGTCGTGCGGATCACGCCGGTCACGGCCCGCCCGTACATGGTCTTCTGCCCGAAGGCGCCGTACTTGGACATCACCTTCGGGGCCGGCTTGAGGCCCGCTCGGGCGGCGGCCGGCGGCGGGTCGCTCAGCAGCGTCAGGCCGAGCCCCTGGGCGCTGGCGAACTGCCGCAGCCTCTCGGGCGTGTCGGGGCTCACGCCCACCACCGTCGCGCCCAGGGCCTCGAACTGGGCCCTGGCGTCGTTGAACTGGCACGCCTGCTTGGTGCACGCCGGCGTCATGGCCTCGGGGTAAAAGTACAGCACCACCGCCCGGCCCTTGAGCGACGAGAGCGCGAGCTTCTCGCCGTGGTGGTCCTTGAGCGTGAACGCCGGTGCGCGCTGGCCGATCTCGATCTTCGCCATGCCGTGGCCCCATGCCGCCCGCTGCCCGCGGCCCGTGCCGGGCCCCACCGGGGCCCACACCAGGCCCGCCGGGCCGAGGCGGGTCACGGCGTTCTCTACGTCATCGCGTGACCCACGCGGCCATCGCCGCAAGCAGCGCCGCGCCCAGCGCCAGCGCCCAGACCAGCACGCGCAGCGACGGCGAGCCCTCCCGCCCGGCACGCCGCCCGCGCGCGGGCACAAACCCCAGCAACGGCCGGGCCGATTCGAGCGTCTCCCCACGCCGCGCCGCGTCCTGCACCACCGCGATGACCAGCCCGGCCTCGAACGGCCGCATGCCCAGGGCGTGCGCCGCGTGCATCAGGCCGCGCCGGCTCTCAGCGGGCAGCGCCGCCACCGAGCCGCCCTGGAGCTGCTCCCCGGCCCGCGCCGCCAGGATCCACCGCGCGTCGTCCGCGCTGAGCCCGCGCGAGAGGATGTTCTCGGTGGCCACCGCCCGCCGCTGCTCCCGAGCCGTGGCCGTGGCCCGTCCCCGGGCGGGCGGCAAGCCCCCGGCAGCCGCCGGGCCGATCGCTCCCCGCGCCCCGCCCGCTGCGACCGCGCCGGAGCCCACACGCTGGGCCACCAGCCGCTGCCGCACGCGCGCCAGCCGGTCCCCCGCGTCGGTCCCAGCCTGCGGCCAGGCGGTGCCGCTCCCGCCGAACTGGGCGCGCGTCCCCGCTGCCCCGTCGGCGGCATCGTCCAGGCGCAGGCGCAACCGCGGCGGCTCGGGCTCGGGCTGGATCGGCGGTCGGGTCATGGGCTCCTCTGCGCGACGCTCCCTCGGCTCACACAGTGTCGCTCGTCCGCGGCTCTGGGCAAGCCCCCGGGGCAGATTCTCCAGCGGCACGCCCCGGCGTGGCCCGCACAGCCCTCACGCGCTACGCACGGCGCCGCGGTCCGAAAACACCCCCGCCAAGCCCGTCACGCCCCCGGCTCGGCCCGCCGACGCGCCCGGCTCGAGCGTACCTGGCCCGATCGCTTGCTAGGCTCCTGCGATGCAGCCCCCGACGACGCAGCCCGTCACGCCCGAACAGCCCAACGCCGAGGCGCTGGTCGCGCGGTCGGTGCCCGTGCCGTCGCTGGAGCTGACCATCGAGCCGCAGGCCCTGCTGGACCGGCTCGACGCGCTGGCGCGTCGCGGCAGGCTGGCGGGCTTCCGGCGTGGGCGCTCCGGCGGGCCCCTGTTCACGGCCGAGGCCTGGGGCACGCCGTTCGACGGCGTCGTCGGCGCCACGCTCGAGCGGGACGCGTCTGGGGCGCCGCGGCTGCGCTTTGTGGCCCGGCTGCGGCCGGTGGCCCCGGCGCTGTGGGCCGTGGCGATGGTGCTGTCGGTCTGGCCCGGCGTGTGGATGACCGAGTCGTTCCTGGCCAGCGTGTTCACGTCGTGGCCGGCCGCGTGGAAGTACACATATTGGTGGTATCTGCCCCTGGCGATCGTCGGCGCGCCCTGGGCGGTCTGGGTCGCCTGGGCCCGGTCGTTGGCCTCGGTGCACGACTCGGCCCACCGCGTGGCCCGCAGGGTCGCCGCGGAGATCCCCGGCGCCCGGCCCGCCCCGACAGGGACGCATCCCGAGCCCGCGCCCACGGCAGGCCCGGCCTGAGCCCGCGCCGTCACGGCCCGGGCATGCGCCCACGGGCGCCGCCTGAGCCGGTCGGCTCAGTCCTCGGCCGCTGCTGCGATCCTGGCCCACTGCTTCTCAAGCCTGGCCACCGAGACGGGCACGCGCGTGCCCAGCTCCTGGGCAAAGAGCGACACGCGCAGCTCCTGGATCATCCAGCGCAGGTGCTGCACCTGGGTCCAGCGCGGCCCGTGCCGCCGCGTGGTGCGCTCGAGGCGGTCGAGGCCCTCCTGCCAGGGCAGGACCACGGCGCGGGCCCGCTCGTCGCGCCCCAGGGACTCGCCGCCACGGCGGAGCTTCTCGAACCGCAGCCGGGCCGCGGCCATGTACCGGTGCAGGTCGGCCAGGCGGGCCAGCGGGGTGCGTTCGAGGAAGTCGCCGGCCATCAGCCGGCGCGCGTGCTCGGCGCCGTCGGCAACCGCCGGGGCCATCAGCGGCGTGCCCTGGCAGCGGCGCATCTCCGCCGCGGCCAGGTGCCACTGGCGCAGGGCCGCGTCGACGGCCGGCACCAGCTCGGCCGCGGCCGACTCGAAAGCGCGCAGCCCCTGCCGGAGGATGGCCTCGAAGCCCCGCGCGTCGCGCACGCCCGCGGCCGGCTCGCCCACGGCCCGCCGGGCGATCGCCGAGCCCAGCCCCGCCCTGAGCAGCGCCCCGGGCCCCAGGGGCGCGTGCAGCACCGTCAGCTCGTCGATGT
The DNA here is from genome assembly GCA_013822085.1 of Isosphaera sp. Lineage (GTDB taxonomy): Bacteria > Planctomycetota > Phycisphaerae > Phycisphaerales > UBA1924 > WM-009. The sequence goes on from PNJV01000002.1 coordinate 27,500, forward strand.
CGCGCAGCCTGCGCACGGCGCGCTCCAGTTCCTCGCGTGCCACGAGCGAGATCAGCCGGCTCACGCCCGCCCCGTGCACGAGCGTGGCGCTCTGCGGCGTGGCCCGCGGCCGGACCTCCACGCCGCCCGCGGCCGCCGCGCCGCGCGCCCCCGGGCCCTCCGCCGGGCCGGCGTCCACCAGCGCCGGGAACGCGGTGATCCGCACCGCCTCGCTGCCCGGGCCCAGCCCCACGACCGAACCGGGCACCGTCAGCTCGACCCGCTCCGGGAGCGTCCCGACGTCCCACCGCTCGATCCCGGCCCGGTTGTACGGCCCCTCGGGCAGCGACCGCAGGGCCGCGTTGATCTGGTCGCCCAGCTCGCGCCGGATCTGGTGGTACGCCCGCCCGCTCCCGAGCACCGCGCCGCGCCCGTCGACGACCCGGTAGTTCAGCTGCAGGTGCTCGGGCACGGGGGCCGCGTCGAGCATCGCCGGGCTCACCTGGGCGCCGCCGAGCGTGCTCAGCTCGTCGGCCAGCCAGGCGCTCAGGTCGCCGGCGCCCCACCCCTGGGCCGGGCCCCCGCGCCCTGCCGCCCCGCGCGCGCGCTCGATCAGCGCCCGCGCCGCCCGCTCGGCCACCTCGGCGACCGGCTGGAGGTTGGCCCGCGCGTTCTTGGGCAGCCCGCGGATCGTCGCCTCGATCTTCTCGCGCAGCATGCCCGGCACGAGCCACCGCCCGGCGCGCTCGTCGATGCTCGCCAGCGCGTGGATCGGCACGATCGCCGTCACCCCGTCCTCGGCGTGGCCGGGCTGGGCGCGGTACACGATCGGCACCCGCACCGGGCCGCCCGCGGGCGCCGCGCCCTGAGCCAGCGGCCCAGCGGCGGCACGCTCGGCGCGCTCGCGGTCGCTCTCGAGCGGGTCCTCGGCGGGCCCCTCCGTGGCGCCCAGCGCCAGCTCGTCGGGGAACTCGTCGCGCAGGCGGCCGGCGATCGCCGCCAGGCTCTCCTCGCCGTCGGCGATCACGTCCTCCTCGCCCATCCACAGCAGCCGCGGGCGCTGGCGCTCGGCCTCGGTGCGCCAGCGCTCGAAGCCCTCGCCGCTGAAGACCCCCGCCGGCACGCGGGCGTCGAAGAACGCGTGCCGCTTGGTCGTGTCGGCCACCAGGTCGGCGCGCCGCAGCTTGTCCTGCAAGCGCCGCACGCGCTCCATCAGCTCGCGGTTGTGCTCGATGAACGAGCCGTTGACGCCCCACGCCTCCAGGCCGCCCTCGACAAGCCCGTGGTGGATGAACACCTCCCGGCACAGCGTCGGCTCGATCGGCCCGTAGTGCACGCGCCGCCCCGAGGTGATCTCAAGGCCGAACAGGCTCGTCTTCTCGCTGGCCAGCACGCGCGCCGTGGCCTGGTCGTAGCCGGGGTCGCTGTAGCTGCGCTTGAGCAGCGGCCCCGCCGCGTCCTCGATCCACGCCGGCTTGATCGCCGCCACCGTCCGCGCGTATGCCCGCGTGGTGCGGACCACCTCGTGGGCCACCACCCAGCGGGGCGAGCCCCCGAAGAGCCCCGAGCCGGGGAAGATCGCGAACTTCATCCCGCGCGGGCCGTCGTACTCGTAGCCGTCGCCCTTCTTGCCCACGCTCGAGAGCAGGCCCGTCAGCAGCGCGCGGTGGAGCTTCTCGTACTGCTCCGGCGTCGGCTCGTCCCACGCCTCCTCGGGGGACCCCACGGCCGAGCGTGCGCTGCGCCCGACCAGCCACGAGAGACCGGGCTGCTCGGCCGGGTTGCGCCCGTGGCCGTCGCTGCGGCCGTGGCCCACCCCTCGCCCCTGGCTGCGCGCCTGGCCCGCGCTGGGCGGACCGCCCGGCTTGTCGGCCCGGTCTGCCAGCTCGCTCACGAGCCTGGCCTGGGTCTCTTCGAGCATCTCGCGCAGCTGCCGGTGCACCTCCTGCCACTCGCGCACGCGCACGAACGAGAGGTGGTTGTCGCGGAAGAACCGCCGCTGGCGCGAGCCGCCCACGCCCGCGGTCTTCTCCCGGCAGAACCGCCAGAGCTTGAGCAGGCCGACAAAGTCGGACTGCTCGTGGCGGAAGCGCGCGTGGGCCGCGTCGGCCGAGTCCTGGGCCCCCATCGGGCGCTCGCGCGGGTCCTGGACCGACAGCGCCGCGGCGATGACCAGCCCCGAGCCCACGCAGCCGTGCTCGACGCTGGCCAGCACGATCCGCGCGATGCGCGGGTCGATGGGCAGCCTGGACATCGCCCGCCCGATCGGCGTCAGGGCCTGCCCCTGATCGATCGCGCCCAGCTCGACCAGCGTGTCGTAGCCGTCGCCGATCAGCCGCTCGTCGGGCGCCTGGACGAACGGGAACGCCCGCGGGTCTCCCAGGCCCAGGCCCGCCATCTGGAGGATCACGCTGGCCAGGTCCGTGCGCAGGATCTCCGGCTCGGTGAACTCCGGCCGCGCGTCGTGGTCCTCCTGCGAGTACAGCCGCACGCACACCCCGGGCCCGGTGCGGCCGCAGCGCCCGGCGCGCTGCTTGGCCGACGACCGCGAGACCGGCTCGACGGGCAGCCGCTGCACCTTGTTCCGCGGCGAGTACCGGCTCAGGCGCGCCAGGCCCGTGTCCACCACGCCGCGCACGCCCGGCACCGTCACCGAGGTCTCGGCCACGTTGGTCGCCAGCACGATGCGCCTGCCGCGGTGCGGGCGGAAGACGCGCAGCTGCTCGTCGGCGCTGAGCCGGGCCATGAGCGGCAGGACCTCCACGCCGTGGCGCGCGTCCCATCCCGCCGCCTCCAGGCGCTCGGCCGTCTCGCGGATCTCGCGCTCGCCGGGCAGGAAGACCAGGATGTCGCCCTCGACCTGCCCGGCCAGCTCGCCCACCGCGGCCACCACCCGGTCCTCCATGCGGTCCTCGGCCTCGTCCTGGTCGCCGGTGGGGACCGGGCCGTGCTCGGACCCGGCGTACGGCCGGTAGCGCACCTCCACCGGGTACATGCGCCCGGAGACCTCGATCACCGGGCAGCGGCTCGGCCCGCCGAAGTGCTCGCTCAGGCGCTGCGGGTCGATCGTCGCCGAGGTCACGATCACCTTCAGGTCGGGCCGCCTGGGCAGCAGCTGCTTGAGGTACCCGAGCAGGAAGTCGATGTTCAGCCCGCGCTCGTGGGCCTCGTCGATGATGAGCGTGTCGTACTGCTCTAGGAGCCGGTCGCCCTGCGTCTCGGCCAGCAGCATGCCGTCGGTCAGGAGCTTGATCAGCGTGCCCGGGCCGGTCTGGTCGCCGAAGCGGACCTTGTACCCGACGGCGCCGTTGGGGCCGCCCAGGGGCACGCCCAGCTCCTCGGCCACGCGCCCGGCGACGGTCCGCGCCGCCAGCCGGCGCGGCTGGGTGTGCCCGATCATGCCGCAGATGCCCCGGCCCATCTCCAGGCAGATTTTGGGCAGCTGCGTGCTCTTGCCCGAGCCGGTCTCGCCGCAGACCACCACGCACTGATGCCCCGCGATCGCCTCGGCGATCTCCCGGCGCCGCTGGCACACGGGCAGGGCGTCGTCGAAGCGCACCGCCGGCGCCGCCCCCCGGCGGGCGGCTGCGCGGGCGGCCGAGCGCTCCACCTGCGGCGCCAGGTCCTCGGCGCGGCGGGCGATCTCTCCGAGCGTCCCGCCCCGCGGCCCCTGACCGCCCGCGGCGACCACCGCTGAGGCGCCGGGGCCGCCGCCCTGACGCAGGCGGGCCGTCAGGGCCACGAGCTTGCCGGCAAGGGCCCGGCGGTCGCTGATCATGCACTCGCCCAGCCGCGAGCGCAGCCGCGACAAGGTCTCGGTGACGGTGACGGCCGGGGCGTGGTGGCCCCGGTGGGCGCGATCGGGCGTCACCGGGCGCCCCCGATCAGCCACCGCATGCACGCCGCGCGCAGCGCGCCACGCCCCCCGCGGCCCTGGGCCGGCTCCCGATGCGCACGCCGCGGGGGCATTTTGCGGTCTTTGTTCGATCTTTTCGAACCTTCACCCACGCCGGAAACATAGTGTTGCCGGATGAGACTCGGCCCGAGTGATGCCCGAAGGTCCCGAGCCCGCGCGGCCGCGGCGTGGGCGGTGTGCGTGGCGCTTGGCCTGTGCGCGTCGGGCGCGCACGGGCAGGGCCCCAGCGGGGGCGGCGGCCCGCCAGCAGGTAACGCGGCCCCCCCACCGGCCAACGTGGTGGTGGAGGCGGCGCGCATCGAGCCGCTGGAGCGCACGCGAGAGGTGACGGGGCAGCTGCGCGTGGGCCGGCGCTCGGTGCTGGCCTCCGAGGGCGTGGGCCTGGTGGTGACCATGGACGTCGAGCCGGGCGACACGATCGACCGCGGGCAGGTGGTCGCGCGCCTCGACAGCGCCCAGGCGCGTCTGGCGGTGGGCCGGGCACTTGCAGCGGTGGCCGTCCGCCGCGCCGTGCTGGCCGAGCGATCGGCCGACCGCGACCGAGCCGGCGCCGAGCTGGCGCGCTTCGACAGCGCCGGCGAGTCGGTGGCGCCGCTCGAACTGGAGAACCGCCGCGCCCTGCTGGCCATCGCCGACGCCCAGGTGATGGCCGCCGAGGCCGACGTGGGCACGGCCATAGCGGACCTGGACGAGGCCCGGCGCCGCGAGCAGAAGCTGGTCATCGCTGCGCCCTTCCGCGGCCGGGTGGTGAGCCGGCGCACGGACATCGGCCAGTGGATCCGCGAGGGGGACCCGGTGGTGGAGGTGGTGGACCTCGAGTCGGTCGAGGCGGTGCTGGACGTGCCCGAGTCGCTGATCGCGCGGATCGACGCGCCGGGCGCGATCGTGCGCGTGGTGATCGGGGGCATCGGCGCCGAGATCGACGCGGCGGTGACGGCGATCGTGCCCGACGCGGACCCGCTGGCCCGGCTCTTCCCGGTGCGGGTGCGTCTGCCCAACCCGGAGGGCCGGCTGCGCCCGGGCATGAGCGCCAGCGGCCTGATCCCAACGGGCCGGTTCGAGCCCGTGCTGACGGTGTCGCGCGACGCGATCCGCCGCGACGACTCGGGCGAGTACGTGTTCGTCGAGCGCGGCGGCGTGGCGCTGCCGGCGCGGGTGCGGCGCGTCGACGCCTGGGGCGGGCGCGTGGCGGTGGAGCCGGCCGGCACGGCCCGGCTGGGGGCGGCCCAGGGCCCCGACGCGGGCGCGAGCGTGACGATCGCCCAGGGCGCGATGGTGATCGTCGAGGGCAACGAGCGCGTCACAGCGGGCGCGCCGGTCAAGAGCACGGTGCGTCAGGCGACGCCGGCCGAGCCGCGCCCGGGCGCAGCCCCGGCGCGGGCGGGCACGGCCGAGGGGCTCAGGCGGGCCGGGTGAGTGCGGCGGGGGGTGTCAGACACGGGGGCCGTGCGCGATGGACGTGATTCGCTTCTCGATGACGCGGCCGGTGACGGTGACCGTCGGCGTCCTGCTGGTGCTGCTCTACGGCCTGGCCGGGCTGACGTACATCCCCGTGCAGCTCACGCCCACGGTCGATCGCCCGGTGATCACGGTGCGCACGGCCTGGACGGGGCGCAGCCCGCAGGAGATCGTCGACGAGATCACCAGGCCGCAGGAGGAGGAGCTCAAGAACGTCGCCGGGCTCTCGACGCTGCGCTCGCAGAGCCGCCAGGGCGAGAGCGAGATCACCCTCGAGTTCGACGTGGGCACGGACATAAGCCGGGCGCTCCAGGAGGTCTCCGACGCGCTGCGGCAGGTCGGCGACTACCCGGAGGACGTGGCCGAGCCGCGCGTGCGCGCCGCCGACGGGGCGGCGGAGAACGCCATCGCCTGGATGATGCTCGAGCTCAAGCCCGAGGCCAGGCAGTCCCACCCCGGCTTTGACATCTCCACGCTGCTCACGCGCGTGGACGAGGAGATCCGCCCGCTGCTGGAGCGCACCCCGGGCGTGGCGGAGGTCAACGTCTTCGGGGGCCGGCGGCAGCAGGTGCAGGTGATGCTCGACCCGATCAGGCTCGCCCAGCGCGGGCTGAGCCACGCCGAGGTGATCGCGGCCCTGCGCGCCGAGAACCAGGACACGTCGGCCGGCACCTTCGACGAGGGCAAGTGGGAGCTGCGCGTGCGGGTGGTCGGGCAGTTCACCGGGCTGTCGCAGATCGAGAACACGGTGATCGCCTACCGGGGCGGGCTGCCGGTGTTCGTCAAGGACGTGGGCTCGGCGCGCCTCGGCGAGGAGAAGGCCACGGGGTTTGTGCGTGCGCTGGGCTCGCCGGCGATCGGGATGAACGTGATCCGCCAGAGCGGGGCCAACGTGGTGCGGGTGATGGAGGAGCTGCGGTCGCGGCTGGACGGCGTGCGTCAGGGGATCCTGCCCGGGCTGCACCCGACGGCGGGCCCCGACCTGCGGATCCGTGTGGTGTACGACGAGACGGTGTACATCGACTCGGCGGTGGGGCTGGTGACGGGGAACCTGTGGCAGGCGGTGGGGCTGGTGACGCTGGTGCTGCTGATGTTCCTGCGCTCTGCGTGGGCGGTGGGGATCCTGGCGGTGGCGATCCCGGTCTCGGTGGTGAGCACGTTCCTGGTGATCCTGGCGGCGGGGCGCACGCTGAACATCATCTCGCTGGCCGGGCTGGCGTTTAGCACCGGCATGGTGGTGGACAACTCGATCGTGGTGCTGGAGAACATCGCGCGGCGGCGCGGGCTGGGCGACGCGCCGCTGGAGGCGATCTATCGCGGCACGCGCGAGGTGTGGGGCGCCGTGGTCGCCTCGACGCTCACGACCGTCTGCGTGTTCCTGCCGATCCTGACCATCCGCGAGGAGGCCGGCCAGCTGTTCTTCGACCTCTCGCTGGCCATGGCCGCGGCGGTGGCGGCGTCGCTGGTGGTGTCGCTGACGGTGGTCCCGAGCTACGCGGCGCTGATCTTCCGCGGGCCACGGGCCGGTGGCGCAGCTGGGCCGCAAGAGATGGCGGGGGGCGGAGTGGTTGGGGTTGGGGTGGGGCGTTCGAGGCTGCGCACGCTGTGGGAGGACCTGTTCGGGCTTGTCCGGCTGGGCGACGCGGCCGCGGGCGCGGTGGCGGGCGCGGTGCGGTGGGTCATCACCGGGTGGCGGCTGTGGGCCGTGGCCCCGGCGCTGATCGTCGTCATGACGCTCGGGAGCGTGGTGGCGTCGCGTCAGCTTGCGCCGCCGCTGGACTACCTGCCCGCGGGCAACCGCAACCTGGTCTTCGGCGGCCTGCTGATCCCGCCGGGGCAGTCGATCGAGCAGCGGCGGCAGATCGCGCGGCGGATCGAGGACCACGTCAGGCCGTACATCGAGGCCTCGGAGCGCGGCGGCGGGGTTGAAGGGCTCGAGCCGATCCCGAGCGGGGGCGGCGGCGGCGCGGCGTTCGATCCGGTGCCGGTCAATCACCTGTTTGTGGGCTCATTCGGCGGCGGGATCTTCATCGGCGCCGGCTCGGGCGACCCGGGCCGCGTCAAGCCGGTGGGCGCGCTGGTGACCGACGCGATGAACCGCGTGCCCGACGCCTTCGGCGGGGCCCGGCAGGCGTCGCTGTTCGGGCGCTCGGTGGGCGGGGGCAACTCGGTGAACATCGAGGTGTCCGGGCCGGACCTGGAGCGGCTGACCGCCGCTGCGCGGGGGATGATGGAGCTGGCCTTCGAGGCGTTCGGCCGGCAGAACGTGCGGCCCGACCCGACGAACTTCAACCTGCGTCAGCCCGAGGTGCGCGTGGCCCTGCGCGACGAGGGCCGGCGCCTGGGTCTGCGCACCGAGCCCGTGGGCACGGCGGTGCGGTCGCTCTTTGACGGGGCCTTCGCCGGCGAGTACGTCCTGGACGGGCGCGCCATCGACGTGGTGGTGCGGCCCGAGGTGGAGCAGCTCGAGACGCGCGAGCGGCTGGCGGACGTGCCGATCGCCACGCCGACGGGGCGCGTGGTGCCGCTGGGCTCGGTCGTGGAGATCACCGAGGTGCTCACGCCGCAGGAGATCGTGCGCATCGAGGAGCTGCCCGCGGTGACGCTGCGGGTCTCGCCGCCGGCGGGGGTGACGATCCAGGAGGTGATCGAGACGGCGCGGTCGCGCGTCATCGGGCCGGCGCGTCAGTCGGGGCTGATCGACCGGACGATGCGCGTGCGGCTGGAGGGCTCGGCCCGGCAGCTGGACACGGTGCGAGCCGACCTGTTCGGCGACCCGGAGCGCGCAGCGGGGCTCGGCGGCTGGCTCGGGGCGCTGGGCCCGGTCGGGGCCGGGCTGCTGGGAGTGGGCGTCGTGGTGGCCGCGTGGTGCGTGGTGCGCGGGGCGGCCCGGCGGCGCTCGGGCGGGCTCGGCGAGGGGCTCTGGGGCGCCGCGGGGGCCGTCGGCGGGGCGCTGCTGCTGGGCGTGGTGGTCTGGGGCGTCGGGGAGCGCCCGGAGCTGCTGCTGGCCCGCGCCGTGTGGGTGGTGGTGGTGACGTACCTGCTCATGTGCGCGCTCTTTGAGAGCTTCGTGTACCCGCTGGTGATCATGCTCAGCGTGCCCTTTGCGGTCGTGGGCGGGCTGCTGGGCCTGGCCGCCGTGCACGCCTGGACCATGGCCACGCCGACCATCGACCCGCAGCAGCTGGACATGCTCACCATGATCGGGTTCGTGATCCTGGTGGGCACGGTGGTCAACAACGCGATCCTGATCGTCGAGCAGGCCCTGAACTTCATGGACCCGGGCAAGGCCGGCGCGGCGTACGCCGGGGAGGCCGGCATGGAGCCCGCCGAGGCCATCGCGCTGTCGGTTCGCAGCCGGATGCGTCCGATCTTCATGACGACGCTCACGACGGTGGTCGGGGGCGTGCCGCTGGTGATCTCGCCCGGGGCTGGCTCGGAGATGTACCGCGGGCTGGGGGCGGTGGTGTGCGCGGGGATGCTCTGCTCGACGGTGTTCACGCTGGGGCTGGTGCCGATGATGTTCGCGGTGACCCTGCGGATGCGCCGGGGGCTGGTCGAGTCGCTCCGGCCGGCGCTTCGCCGCGGATCGGCCTTGCAGCGCGCTGCGCCTTTGGGCGCAGCTGAGGGTCTGGCAGCCGGGAGCGCCTGAGGGCTCGCGTCAGCCTGCGGCGCCCCGCCCTAGCTCAGCGCCCGCGCGCACGAGAGCAGGACGTGCGCCGAGAGCCGGTCCGGCCGACCCAGGGCGACCATCGCGTTGTGGGTCAGGGTGTCGGCGTAGAGCAGGGCCTCGGCCGAGCCGCCCTCGGCGCCCAGCCGCACAAAGACGTGCGCGGCCCACGGGTGTGTGGTGGCGTTGTCGGGCTGGATGTGCTCGATGAGCCACGCCGCGGCCCCCTGCGCCCGGCGGGCCAGGTCCGGGCGGCGCAGGCGGGTCGAGAGCAGGTCCAGCGCGTGGACCGCGGCCAGTTCGGACTCGGTGGCGACCTCGATCGTGCGCGTCGGCTGGGCCAGGGCTGGCGCAGCAGCGACAGGCCCCGGCGTGAGGGCCGAGTCCAGGCGTGCGGAGGCGTCGGCGGGGCTCGCGTGCAGGAGCCACCAGAGCGGCGCGTCGTCGGTCAGTGCCAGCTGGCTCGGGAGGGCGGGCGAGCGTGGCGGCGGCAGCGGGGGTGGCGGGGGTGGGGGGGGGCCGGGGTCGAGGCCGTGCAGGTAAGCAAGGAAGGGGCGGTCGCAGGCCCGGCGGTGGCCGAGCTCGTCGGCGAAGCGCGTCAGCGAGTCGGCGGTGAGCGTCGGGAGCGCGTCGAGCGTCAGGGCGGCGGCGGCGCGGAAGCGGTCCGACCATCGCGCAAGCGCGCTGCTGGGCTCGGCGGGGGCGGTCATGCGGGAGCCGTGTGCAGCGCGGCTGGGGGGCCGGGGGCGGCGAGTCCGGTGGGGGTGGGGCCGGTGGGGGTGTCGAGGTGGCGCGCCACGGAGCCGTCCGGCATGCACACGTCGATGTGAACGTGCGGCTGAGCGACGGGCGTCTCCAGGCCGTCGCGGGCCCGCGGCGACCAGGGCCCGCGGAAGCGAGCGATGCCCGGGGCCCCGTCCCACGGCCCCGCGTGGCGCGTGGGGTGCCACTGGTGAAAGGCCATCGCGCGGCCGATGCCGACGCCGACGCCCGAGCCGGAGGCCATCAGCCGGCGGCCGAGGTCGTCGTCCTCCTGGCCGTAGCCGGCGTAGGCCTCGTCGAAGCCGTTGACGCGGCCGAAGGCCTCGAGGGTGACGGCGAAGAGCCCGCTCATGAGCTTGGGCTTGTGCGGCTTGGTCAGGCGGAGCGGTCTGAGCCAGGAGGCCAGGACGGCCGAGCGGCGCGCCCCGCGCAGGCGGGCGAGAGCCTCGGGCTCGATGGCGGCGGGCCATCGGCCGGCGCGCAGGGCGGCCTCGTCGAAGGCGTCGGTCTGCTGCTGGGAGAGGTAGACGACGCGGCTGATGGCAAGGCCGCGGCGGCGGCGCGGCAGGCCCAGGAGCGACTGGAGGGCCGCCACGCAGTCGCGCGCCGGGGCGCAGTCGCCGTCGAAGAAGGCCAGGGCGTCGCCGCCGGCAGGCGCGGGGCGGAGCGCCGCCAGCAGGGCGCGGACGCCGTTGTTGCGGGCCTGCGCGCTGCGGCACACGCCCGTGTGTGCGCGGGTCGCGCGGATGATCGGCACGCCCAGCTCTTGGGCGCAGGATGCGACGAGGCCGGCGATGGACGGGTCGTCGCCGTCGATCGTGACGGTGACCGAGCGGACCGCGGGGGATTGGACCGTCACGCCCAGGAGTGTTCTGCGGAGGTGCCGCGTGGTGTGGGTGGTGACGATGGCGTGCGCGTGGTGCACGGCGGAGGATATCGTGCGCACCGGCGGCGGGGGCGGGCGCGGCGGCGTCGGCCGGCTGCGCACACGGAGCGGCGGTGCCATGCGTGTGGTGACCAGCGAGCGGGAGCTGCGGGGGCTGGGCGGGTGCGTGTGCGTGCCGACCATGGGCGCGCTCCACGCGGGGCACGCCTCGTTGGTGCGCGCCGCCCGGGCCGCGGCCGGCGCCGCTGCGCCGGTCGTGGTGACGGTGTTCGTCAACCCGACGCAGTTCAACGACGCGGCGGACCTGGCGCGGTACCCCAGGACCCTGGAGGCCGACGCGGCGCTGTGCCACCAGTCCGGGGCCGACGCGGTCTTTGCGCCGCCGGTCGGCGAGGTGTACCCACACGGCCGTGTGGTGCGCGTCCCGGCGTTGCCCGCTGTGGCGACCGAGCCCGGGCTGGAGGACCGCTGGCGGCCGGGGCACTTTGCCGGCGTGTGCCAGGTGGTGGCGCGGCTGTTCGAGATGGTGAGCCCAGCGGCGGCCGTGTTCGGCCAGAAGGACTGGCAGCAGCTCCAGGTGATCCGGGCGATGACGGCGCAGGAGCGGCTCGGCGTTGAGATCATTCCGGGCGAAACGGTCAGGGAGCACGACGGCCTGGCGATGTCCAGCCGCAACCGGTTCTTGTCGGCGGCGGACCGCGCGCCGGCCACGGCCCTGAGCCGGGCGCTGGCTGTCGCGGCGCAGGAGCGTGACGCTTGCGGGGCGGAAAAGCTGATGCTCGACACGCTGCGCAGCGCCGGGCACCGGGTGGAGTACGCCGTGGTGCGCCAGGCCGAGACGCTCGGGCCGATCACCCGCGCGGGTGATCGGGGCAGGGCGTTGATCGCCACACGCTTAGGTGATGTTCGGCTGATCGACAATGCGGCGTGGTGACGTTGCGCCGGGTGCGCGGGCGCGCCGGTGTGGCGTGGGTGCGAGGCCGTGCACATCGGCGCGCTTGGTGCCGATGACATGGGCGCGTGGTCGAGCGACTGGGGGCACCGATGACCGATCAGGCACACGGAGCGCACGAGGAGGCGGCCGCTGACGCGGCGGGCACGGGCGCAGCTGACACAGCCGCCACGGGCACCGCCAGCGCAGCCACCGCTGGCGGCGGGCAGCCCGCGCCGCTGGTGCCCAAGAGCCTCAGCACCACCGCCGGCCGCGAGCAACGCCGCCACGAGCGCCACCCGTGCTACTACAAAGTGGCCATGTACGACCTGGACGACCGGGGCAACCTGGGCGCGGGGTGCGACGCCGAGGCGATCGACATCAGCCGGGCGGCGCTGGGGGTTCGGTCGCGCCGGATGTTCCATCAGGGACGGCTCGTGGCGGTGATCATGCTCCAGCAGGGGCGCCCGGTGCGATGCCTGTTCGGCAAGGTCGAGTACAGCGAGTACGAGTCGCGGGGGAACTACAGGGTGGCGGTGAGTTTCTGCCAGATGCCCTACGAGCGCGAGGTGCTGGCGGCCCTGCGCGAGAAGCGCGGGTGGGAGTATCAGGTGGTTCAGCCGGGCGAGCGGTGATCATGCCTCTCCCCCCACCCCCCACCCCCCACCCCCCACACCGCCGCCCAGGCTCTGCGCAGCGGGCGGGCCCGGGGGGTCGTCCTGCGCGGGCGCTCTGCGAGGGTTGATGCGCGTGCGTAGGTGGGATCGGCGGCGCGGGTGAGGTGAGCGGCGCGGGTGTGGTGGGGGGTGGGGGGAGCGGTGGGCCGGGGAGTGGGGGCTCGGCCTCAGTTGGCGCGGGCGCGCTGCCGATTGAGGCGGGGTCGGTCGGATGAGAGTGCCACGCATGCACGGATCAGGTCAACGAACACCGCTCCCTCCGCACGAGCCGGACGACGACGGCTTTAGCGGCGAGGCCGAGCTCGACAAGCCGGAGCGGTACCGGGTGATGTCCGGGGCTGGTGGCGCCATGAGGGTCAAAGAGCTGCGGGACAAGGACCGCCGCCTGGGCTCGTTCCCGGTCGTGGTGCACGAGATCGATCCCAACGGCCCGCCGGGCGCGGCGGTCAACGCCGAGACGATCGACCTGAGCCCCACCGGCCTGAGCGTGCGCTGCCGGCGCATGATCCACGTCGGGCGTCAGGTGGTGGTGCTCTTTGAGGGCGGCGGCGGCAGGCCCGGCGCCGGCGTGGGCTCGCGCGGGCACGCCACGTGCGTCTTTGCCCAGTCGGTCTACGCGCGGTACCTGGACGCGGGCATGCACCAGGTCGGGCTCAAGATCGTCCCCCGGCCGATGAACGCCGGCCTGGAGCGGTGGCTGCGCGAGCGCAAGGTCGCGTGAGTCTTTGCCGGCGGCGGCCGGTCGGGCCAGCTGGGCGTGCCCGCGGTCGGCGGGCCGCTGGGCGGCGAGCTTCGACGTGGCGCGTCCCTGGGCGGCGCATGGAACAGCGGCGGTATCATCACCACCGCCCACCCCGGCGCCACCCAGAAAGGACCACGACGTGCTCTTGAAGACCCCGCTCCACGACTTTCACGTCCGGCACGGCGGCAAGATGGTGGACTTCGCCGGGTGGGAGCTGCCCATCATGTACAAGCGGGCCCTGCCCGGCGGCGGCGAGTCCGGGGGCATCCAGGACGAACACAAGCAGGTGCGGCGGTCGGGGGGCATCTTCGACGTGTCGCACATGGGCCGGGTGAACCTCCGCGGCCGCCACGCGGCGAGGCTCCTGGAGCGCCTCTGCACCCGGCGCATACGCGACATGGCCCAGGGCCAGTGCCGCTACTCGCTGGTGTGCAACGAGGCCGGCGGCGTCCGCGACGACGTGATCGTCAGCCGCTTGGACGACGACGAGTTCCTGGTCGTGGTCAACGCCTCCAACCGCCAGAAGATCCTGGGGCACATGGCCCAGGTCCAGCAGGCCGGCGGGCTCAGCCTGACCATCGACGACCAGACCGAACGCACCGCCATGGTCGCCGTGCAGGGGCCGCGCGTCGTCGAGTTCGTGGGCAAGTTCAGCCGCGAGATCCCCGGCCTCAAGCGGTACACCTTCGCCGTCAAGAACCTGCTGGTGGTCAAGCTGATGGTCTCGCGCACCGGCTACACCGGCGAGGACGGCGTGGAGGTGATCCTGCCCGCGTCGATGGTGGGCCTGGCCCTCAAGCTGATCCTCAAGGACACCGACCCCAGCGCGCCCGATGCGCTGATCGCCCCGGCCGGCCTGGGCGCCCGGGACACGCTGCGGCTGGAGGCGGGCATGCCGCTCTACGGCCACGAGCTGGGCGAGGAGACCAGCGCGCTCGAGGCCGGACTGGACTTTGCCGTGACCCTGGACAAGGAGCCCGACGACAAGGGGCAGCGCTTCATCGGCGCCGAGGCCCTGCTGCGGGCCCGCGACGCGGGCGGGCCGGCGCGTCGGCTGGTGGGGCTGCGCCTTGAGGGCAAGCGATCGGCCCGGCAGGGCATGCGGGTGCTCGTGGGCGGGGCCGAGGCCGGCCTGGTCACCTCGGGCGCGCCCAGCCCGACGCTCGGCCACCCGATCGCCCTGGCCTACCTCAGCCGTGCGCACTCGGCCGTGGGCACCGGCGTTGAGATCGACACCGGCTCTGCCGGCGCCGAGCGGCTGCGCGGCTCCGTGGTGGCGCTGCCCTTCTACAAGGCCCCCAAGCCCGCGCCGGCCGCCCCCACCCCCGCCAAGGCCTGACCTCTCGGCGTGGCGAGGGGGCACGCGGCGCCTCAGGGCTGGCCGGCGACCTCCTGCCAGTGCCCGGCGGTGTGCCGCATGATCTTGCCGGAGACGACGTACATCACCTGCTCGGCGACGTTGGTGCAGTGATCGGCGATGACCAGGCACTGGTTGGCCACGTCGTGGAGCGCGCTGGCCAGGTCGATCGAGATCGACCCGGCCGAGAGCTGCCGGTGCACGTCGGTGAGCAGCGCCCGCTTGAACTCGGCGACGGCCTCCTCCGAGAGCAGGACCACGCGGGCCAGCTCGGCGTCGAGCCGCTCGAGCGAGGCCACCGAGTCGCGGATGATGCCGACGACGGAGTTGCACAGCACGCGGAACGTCGGCGGCAGCGCATCGGGCGACGCCCGGGGCGCCGGCGTGCCCGCCGGCGGCGGGGCCGGCGCGGGGCGGGCGTGCGGCGTGAGCGTCCCGTAGCCCCCGCCCAGGAAGACGCCGACCTGCTCGGCGATCGTCACCGAGATGTCGGCGATGCGTTCGAGCTCGTTGTTGATCTTGACGATCGTCAGGACCATGCGCAGCTGCTCGGGGGCCAGCTGCGCCCCGGCGGCGGTGGCGTCGGTGAGCAGCAGCACCGCGGCGCGTTCGATCTGCACGTCGATCCGGTCGATCACCTCGTCGGCCCGGATCACCTCTTGGGCCGCCTCGGAGTCCTGGGAGAAGATCGCGTCAAAGCCCCCCTCGATGATCGCCTGCACGCGCGCCCCCTGGGCGCACAGGTCGGCCTTGAGCTGGGCGATCCGCGCGTCGAACCCGCCGGCGGGGGCGCCTGCCGAGCGGCTCTGTGGGGGCTGGGTCGGTGGCGGCATGGGCGGGGCTCGGGTGTTGGGCCGGCGGGCTGACTGGCAACGATATCGCCGCGGCCCGCCCGCGTGGGGACGTCCTGGCCCGCGCCGGGGCGTCAACCGTCAGAGCCAGCCCGGCCCGAGGCAGCCGCCGCGGCGTGCGCTTGGGCGTGCGGGCGAGCGGGCGGTGGGGCCATGGCGGGAGCGGGCGGTGGGGGTGGGACGGGGAGCGGATGGGCCCGGCGACCGAGCCGAACGATCACCCAAACGATCAGCAAGCCGACGGCGGCTCCCAGGGCCACGTCGCTGGCGTAATGGCCGCGCGAGAGGACGCGCGTCAGGCCGCACCCGGCGGCCAGGGCCAGCAGGGCCGGGGCCCCGCGCGGGTGCAGCACGGCAAGGGCGGCCATGCCGGCCATCGAGACCGCCGCGTGGCTCGAGGGCGCACCCAGGTCCGACACGGCGCCCAGGCGCTCGGCCCACGGGATCCATACATAGGTGAACGTGGCGGGGTCGGCCTGGTCGAGCGTCCGGTCGAGGAGCCAGCGCGCGTCGGGCCTGGCGCGCCCGATGAGCGGCTTGAGCAGCTCCGCCGCCAGGCCGGCCAGCACCGGCGCAGCCACGACGAACGGCCCGCGCGACCACGTGAGCCGCGCGCCGCTGCCGCCCCTGCGGCCCGAGTCCACCAGCGCGTAGACCGCGCACAGCGCCAGCCACGGGTACACCGAGCCCAGCGCGCGCAGGCCGCGGAACCAGTCGGCGTCCTCGGTGCGCGTGCCGTGCGCGTCCATCAGCGGGACCAGCGCCGCGTCCAGCGGCCACAGGGCCACGCACAGGGCCACGCACCCGAGGAACCCCCACGGCGCACGCGACGCCCGGGGCGAGCGCGCGGCGGGTTCCTCCTGGGCGTGGCGTGTCATGGGCGTCGGTCACAGCGACCGCAGGGCGTCGGCCAGGGCGTCGATGTGCTCCCGGGTGTGGGCCGCCGAGACCTGCACCCGCAGGCGGGCGTGGCCCTCGGGCACCACCGGGTAGCCGAAGCCGATCACGTACACGCCGCGTTCGAGCAGGCGCGCGCTCATGGCGATGGCCCTGGCGGTGTCGTGCACGATGATCGGGCAGATGGCCGTCGGGCTGGACAGGACCTCGAAGCCCGCCGCGGCGATGCGCCCGCGGGCGTAGGCCACGTTGTCGCGCAGGCGCTCGACGCGCTGCGGCTCGCGCAGCAGGATCTCGACGGCCTTGCCCGCCGAGGCGGCCACGGTGCACGGCAGGGCGTTGCTAAAGAGCGTCGGCCGCCCGCGCTGGACGATCAGCTCGATCGCCCGGCGTGGCCCGGCGATGAAGCCCCCCGCCGCCCCGCCCAGGGCCTTGCCCAGCGTGCCGGTGAACAGGTCCACGCGCGGCGCGCTGCGCGCTGCCGGGCCGTCGGGCGGGTCGATCATGCCCCAGTGCTCGTGGGTGCCCCGCCCGCGCTGGCCCATCACGCCGTGGCCGTGGCTGTCGTCGACGACCAGCAGGGCCCCGAAGCGGTCGCACAGGCGCCGCATCGCCGGCAGGTCCGCGACCGAGCCCTCCATGCTGAACACGCCGTCGGTGACCACCCACGCCTGGCCCTTGAACTCCGGCGAGGCCGTGCCCTTGGCCAGCGCCTCCTCGAGCGAGCCGGGCCCGGTGAGCGTGTTGTTGCGGTAGACGCCCTTGAGCAGGCCCTTCTTGATCGTCGTGGCCAGGCGGATCGAGTCGATGATGCAGGCGTGGTTGAGCTCGTCGGAGACGATCAGGTCGCCCGGCTCGCAGAGCGTGGGGAAGAGCGCCTCGTTGGCGGTCCAGGCCGACACGAACGTGTACGCCGCCTCCGTGCCCATCAGGCGCGCCACCGCCGACTCGACGCGCTCGTGCTCGGTGAAGGTGCCGCAGATGAACCGCACGCTGGCGGTGCCGGCCCCGCTGTCGCGCAGGGCCCTCTGGCCGGCCTCGATCACCTCCGGGTGGTTGGCCAGGCCCAGGTAGTTGTTGGAGCAGAAGCACACCGCCTCGCCGAACCGGCCGTCCGGGCCGCGCAGGCGCACCGTGGCGTCCATCGGCCCCTCGATGACCCGCAGGTGCTTGTACAGGCCGTCACGCCGCAGCGAGGCCAGCGTGGCGTCGGTGCGCGCGTCGAACACGGCGCTGTGGGCTGGCGACGGGCCGGCGGCCAGGGTCTGCGGCGCGGGGGAGGTGGTCATGAGGGCTCCTGGGCTGCGGCGCGGCGGGTTCGGCGGCGCGGGAACTGGGGCGTGGGGTGCGGGTCGGCGTGGAGTCTGTGGAGTGGCCGGCGGCAGGGACGGGCAGAGCGTCGAGGGGGTGGGCGGCAGCCGGGGCACCGCCGCGGTCATTCTTGATGGGGCGAGCGGCGCCGCCCAGCACGCACCCGCGCCACGGCGCCCAGCGGCGAGCCCGGCGCGACCGCTGGCGCCCCCGCCAGGGCCGCCGGCTTGCGGTAGCGCAGGGCCAAGAACAGCGGGATCTCGCGCCGGGCGCGGTTCTCTTCCTCGGCGCGCGGCCCGGGCTGGCTGACGCGCTGGCCGGGCCATTCCTCGATCGCGTCGATCGTCAGCCCGGCGGCGCTGCCCGCGTCGGCGTAGCTCTGGATCGGCCGATGGAACGTCCACGTGAGCACCCCGGGGTCCGAGCCGGGGTGCATCTGGATGGGCCGAGAGAGCGGCGAGAGGTACCCGTCCACCCGGCGCCACTGCCGACCGCTGCGCGCGTCCCACGACCACTCGCTCTGCCCGGGGATCCGGAACGCCGGGTGCGACACGACCACCACCAGCGCCCCGCCGGCGCGCAGCAGCGAGGCGGCCCCCGAGAGCACCGGGCCGATCGGGTCGACGTTGCCCAGCGTCATCACGCAGCAGGCCAGGTCGAACGAGCCCGGCCCGAGCCCAAGCCCGCCCAGCGCCCGCGCGTCGCCGACGACGTACTCCGGCTCGACGCCCGCGCGCGACGCTCGGGCCGACCGGGGCAGCCCGCGGGCTCGGGCCGCAGCGACCAGCGCCTCGGAGGCGTCCACGCCCGTCACCGCCGCCCCGAGCCGGGCGACCGATCGGCAGACCACGCCCTGGCCGCACCCGATGTCCAGCACGCGGGCGCTGGACAGGTCCGCCGCCGAGCCCAGCAGCCGGACCGTGCCCGGGATGATCGTCTGCTGGTAGTGATCGCTCCCGCCCTCGTCCTGGAGCTGGTCGTACCACAGCGCCACGCGCTCCCAATCCGTGCGGGCCCCTGGGGATGCGTCGGGCAGCGTGGCCGAGCGCGGCTGTGGCTGTGCCTCCAGCGCAGCGGCATACGCAGCGGCGTGCAGCGAGCTTGGGCTGGGCGGGGCGTGCGTGGTGAAGCCGTGAGTGGTAGGGGTGGGCGGGGGGGCGGGGGTGGGGGGGCTCTCGGCGTGCCCGCGCACCGGGGCCGAGGCGCCAACAAGGTCATAAAACGCCCGCGGCGGCTCTGAGACAAACCGCCTGGCCTGGCCCGTCCCGGCGTGCGTGAAGCCCAGCTCGGTCGCGTGCAGGGCCACCCGCCGCAGCGGGTCGGCGCGCGCGCCGTAGCGCAGGTCGCCCACCACCGGGCAGCCGCGCCAGGCCAGGTGGGCCCGGATCTGGTGCTTGCGGCCCGTCTCCAGCCTGACCTGCAGCAGCGAGCGCCCCCCGCCGGTGGCGACCACCTTGTAATGTGTCGTGGCCGGGCGGGGCAGGGCCGGGTCGGGCGCGCCGTGGCCCTCGCCGGGGCGGGCCACCGCGCGGCCGCTGTGGCCCTCGATGACCTGCACGCGGCCGCTGCCGCCGACCCCGCCCGGGCCGCCCTCGCGGATCATCGCCTGGATCGTCCCCACGTCCCCGGGCGCGCCCAGCACGCCCTCGACCACCACCGTGTACACCCGGTGCACCCGGCGGGCCTTGAAGTCTTGCTTGAGCCAGCGGAACGCGCGGTCGGAGCGCGAGAAGACCACCAGCCCGGAGGCCTCGCGGTCGAGCCGATGGATCACGCCGATCGGCGGCGGGCGGCGCGGGTCTCGGCCGCCTCGGCCGGGGGCTCGGCCCTCGCCCTGCGGCTCGGGGGGCAGGTCGGCCTCGGGCGCTGCGGGGTCGGGCAGGTGCGGCGGCGGGCCTTTCTTGGCCAGCCGCTTGGCCTGGGCCAGCAGCGAGAGGTCATCGCCGAGCGTCCCGGGCGAGGGGACGGTCAGCATGCCCGGCGGCTTGTCCATCACGATCACGTCGCAGTCCAGCAGCACCGCGTGCGCCGCTGCCGCCCGCGCCAGCCTGGGCGCGGGCCCCGCCAGCCGCCGAGCGGGCTTGAGCGAGCGCGCGGGGCCGGCCGTGGACGCCGGCTTGATCAGCCGCGCGGTCTTGACGGGGCCGCCGGCGGACGGTCTGACCAGGCGGACTGCCGGCTTGGCCGCGCTCGCTGCCAGCCGGACGACGCGCGCAGCGGGCTTGATCACT
This sequence comes from Isosphaera sp., assembly GCA_013822085.1. Classification (GTDB taxonomy): domain Bacteria; phylum Planctomycetota; class Phycisphaerae; order Phycisphaerales; family UBA1924; genus WM-009. Next base: position 47,168 of record PNJV01000002.1, read on the forward strand.
CGCGCTGCCGGCTTGGCCGCGCTCGCTGCCAGCCGGACGACGCGCGCAGCGGGGAGCTTGGCCGGCGCGCTGGCCGCGGTGCGAACGGGTTTCTTGCGATCTTCAGGCTTGGCCACGGGCGGGACTCCTTCGCCGCGGCCCGGCCCCCACCTCAGCGGTCAGGCGGGCGATCAGCCATGCCGCAAAGTCGCCCTTGGACAAACGCCGCCCCGGCGAGTGCGTCGCGCCGTCGCGGCCGACCAGCACGCCGTCGATGTCCGCTGCGTCCATGGTTTCCAGCGGGTTGGCCACGATGAAGTCCACGCCCTTGCGCTCCAGCTTGGCCCGGGCCACGGCCTCGAGGCCCTGGCGCGGCTCGAGCGCAAAGCCCACCAGCACCTGCCCCGGCCGCCGCCCAGACGCCGCCTCCTGGAGCAGGTCCGGCGTCGAGACCAGCCGCAGCGTGAGCCCCTGGCCCTTGCGGCGGATCTTGCCCGACAGGTCGGTGTCGGCCGGGTCCGGGCGGTAGTCGGCGACCGCCGCGGCCATCACCAGCACGTCGGTGCTCGGCATGCGCTTGGTCAAGAGCGTGCGAAGCTCCTCGGTGGTCTGGAACCGCTCGACCTTCACCGCCGGATCGTTGACAGGGGTCGGCACTGGGCCGAGCAGCAGCCGCACACGCCAGCCAGCGGCGGCCGCGGCCTGCGCGATCGAGATGCCCATCTTGCCCGACGAACGATTGCCGATGAACCGCACCCGATCGATCGGCTCGTGCGTCGGGCCGGCGGTGATCAGCACGCGCGGGCCGCGCGCCGCTGCGACGCTGGGCCCAGGCGGGGGCAACGCCCCGGGCGCCGGGGCCGACGGCCGGCCCGCCCCGCGACGCCCGCGCGCAGCGCCGTTGCCGCCGCTCCCGCTGCGCGAGGCGGCGCCGCTCCCGCCGCGACCCAGGCCCGGGCGCGCAGCCGGTGTCGCGGCCGGAGTGGGCCGTGTGCGGGCTGTCTGGCCTTTGGCGGGGCGCGGCGGCTTCATGGCGGGTGTGCTCCCAGGGTGCTGGGATCATTGCGGGGCGGGGACGCCGGACCACCGCCGGGCCGTGAACACGCGTGACGGTCCCGGCGTCGTCTATTGTTGGTGCTGCCCGTGTCCCACGGCGTCGACACGGTCGATCGCCCGGGAGCCGCGCACGCCGCGCGGGAACTAGGCCGCTGGCACTCGGGAACGCTCAGGCATGGCACGATCACGTAAAAAGCTCGGCGAGATCCTTCAGTCCTGGGGCGTCGGCACGCCCGAGCAGTTCGACCAGGCCGTGGCCAAGGCCAAGTCCTCCGGCAAGCGCATCGGCGAGGCCCTGGTCGAGGCGGGCGTGGCCACCGAGGAGCAGGTCGCCAAGGCCCTGGCGCACCAGTTCGCCTTCGAGTACGTGGACCTGGGTTCCAACGGCGTGGCTGAGAAGGTCGACCTCAAGGCCATGCCCGAGGACCTCATCCGCAAGCACATGGTGCTGCCGCTGGCCAAGAGCAACGGCCGCCTGCCCCTGATCATCCACGACCCGCTGGACCTGGAGCTGCTGGACATGCTCCGCTTCCGGCTCAGCGCCGAGGTGGAGCCGCGCCTGGCCAGCCGCACGGCCATCAAGAAGTTCATCGACGCCAAGATGGCCGCCAAGAAGGACGCACCCGCGGCCATGCGCGGCTCGCTGGTCTCGGCCTCCATCGACAAGTCGGTCGACAAGTCCGTCGACAAGTCCATCGACATCTCCTCCGACGACGCCCCGATCGTGCGCCTGTGCCAGAAGATGCTCACCGAGGCCGTGCGCATGCGGGCCAGCGACATCCACATCGAGCCCATGGCCGACCGCGTGCGCCTCCGCTACCGCATCGACGGCGTGTGCATCGAGCGCGACAACCTGCCCAAGCGAATGCAGAACTCGGTCCTGTCGCGCTTCAAGCTCATGGCCGGGGTCAACATCGCCGAGAAACGCGTCCCCCAGGACGGCCGGATCAAGATCAAGATGGGCCCGGAGGACCTGGCCCCCGGCGTGGACCCCAACTCGGACCAGGCCTTCGTCGACTTCCGCGTCTCGGCCTGCCCCGCCTACCACGGCGAGTCGGTCGTGCTGCGCATCCTCCGTCCCGACTCGGTCAAGATCGGCCTGCCCAACCTCGGCTTCGAGGAGGACAACCTGGCCGTCTTCAACAAGATCATCCGCAAGCCCAACGGCATCTTCCTCGTCACCGGGCCCACCGGCTCGGGCAAGACCACGACGCTCTACTCGGCCCTGGACGTGCTCAACCGCCCCGACAAAAAGATCATCACCGCCGAGGACCCGATCGAGTACAACTTCCGCGGCATCAACCAGTGCCAGGTCCGCGACAAGATCGGCCTGACCTTCTCGGCCATCCTCAAAACGATGCTCCGCCAGGCCCCGAACATCATCCTCGTCGGCGAGATCCGCGACCGCGAGGTGGCCGAGATCGCCATCCAGGCCGCCCTGACGGGCCACCTGGTCTTCTCCACGCTCCACACCAACGACGCCCCCTCGGCCATCACCCGCCTGATCGACATGGGCGTCAAGCCCTTCCTTGTCGCCTCGGCCATCCAGGCCATCCTGGCCCAGCGCCTCATCCGCACCCTCTGCAAGCACTGCCGGGCCCCGGACCCCGACCCCAACCCGCGCTACCTGGGCCTGATCGGCATCAAGCCCGACGAGGCCAAGGGCAAAGTCAACCAGCCCGTCGGCTGCGACCACTGCGTCTCCTCGGGCTACCGCGGCCGCAAGGGCATCTACGAGATGATGCTCATGTCCAGCCAGATCCGCGACATGGCCTTCCGCCAGGAGCCCGTGAGCAAGATCCGCGCCGTCGCCCTGGCCGCGGGCATGCGCCCTCTGGTCGAGGACGGCAAGATCAAGGTCCTCCGCGGCGAGACCACCGCCGACGAGGTCGCCCGCATGACCCAGCTCGAGGGCCTCGGGCACTGAGCCCGCACAGGCCCCGTCACGCCCTCGCCGCCCACGCCCCCAAGCCGACCCGGCACGCCCCTAGGAACACCCCACCATGTCCACCATGCAGATGGACCGCCTCCTCGACACCGTCGTGCGCGAGCGCGGCTCCGACCTCCACCTGACCATCGGCCGGCCGCCCACCATCCGCCTCAACGGCCACCTGACCAACCTCAAGACCAAGGTCCTCGACTCGGAGGACATGGTCGCCCTGATGAAGTCCATCACCCCCGAGCAGAAGCAGCAGGAGCTCTCCGAGCACGGCGGGACCGACTTCGGCTTCTCCTACGCCGACCTTGCGCGCTTCCGCGTCTCGGTCTTCAAGCAGCGCGGCGACATCGCCATGGTCCTCCGCCGCATCCCCAACAAGCTCCTCTCCTTCGACGAGATCGGCCTGCCACCCATCTGCCGCGAGCTCATCCGCAGGCCCCGCGGCATGTTCCTGGTCACCGGGCCCACCGGCTCGGGCAAGACCACCTCGCTGGCCACGATGATCGACTACATCAACCTCAACTTCGATCGGCACATCGTGACGATGGAGGACCCGATCGAGTACTACCACTACCACAAAAAATCCATCGTCAACCAGCGCGAGGTCGGCACCGACGTGCCCACCTTCGCCGAGGCGCTCCGCCGGGTCCTCCGTTCCGACCCCGACGTGATCCTCGTCGGCGAGATGCGCGACCTGGAGACCATCGAGTCGGCCATCCGCGCCGCCGAGACGGGCCACCTGGTCCTGGGCACCCTCCACACCACCGGCGCAGCCAAAACCATCGACCGCATCGTCGACGCCTTCCCCGTCAGTCAGCAGAACCAGATCCGCGTCCAGCTCTCGACCGCGCTCTTATCGGTCCTTAGCCAGCAGCTCTGCGCCCGTGTTGATCAGCCCGGCCTGGTCGCCGCCTACGAGTTCCTGGTCATCACGCCGGCCATCCAGAACCTCATCCGCGAGGGCAAAACCTTCCGCATCGACTCGTTCATTCAGATCGGCAAGAAGTTCGGCATGCAGCTGCTCGACGACCACCTCTGGGCCCATTACAAGGCCGGCAAAATCTCCGCCGAGGAGATGGTCGACAAGAGCAAGAGCCCCGCCGACCTCACCGACAAGGTCCACCGCGAGGGCGGCACCGTCGGCCGGACCGAGCTGGATCTCAAGGACGAGGTGCCCCGCTAAGCCAGCACGCCGGCGTGCCCCGCCGGCAGCCCGGGGCCGCTGCGAGCGGTTCACGACGCGCGATTTGGTCATTGTCGCATAGTTTTGACGAAGTTTCATCCGGTTGTCTTGGAACCGAACTCTTTCGGCGTGCGATTGGACATACGGTGCGTGGCTCGGGTGCGTTGCCCCGAGTGGCCCGTGGTGGATGATGGGTTTGTGCAACGTCGTATCGTGTTCGGGCTGATCTGGAGCCGTTCATGCCCCCCGTTGACGTGCAAGAAACCAAGGGCCGCAAGCTCGGGCGGGTGCTGACCAAGCTGGGCTTTACGACGCGCGAGCGCGTGCACGAGGCGCTGGTCATCCAGCAGACCCGCAAGAAGCAGATCGGCGAGCTGTTGATCGAGCTCGGGTACATCACCCGGCGGCAGCTGGACGAGGGCCTGGCGGCACAGTCGGGGATGGCCTGGGTGGACCTGACGGGCCTGGAGCTGACGCCGGAGGCGATCGAGTCGCTGCCGGCTGAGACGGTCCAGGCGTATCAGGTCGTGCCGGTGGAGTACCGCAAGCAGGGCAAGAAGCTCAAGATCGCGATGAAGTCCGCGGACAACTTCCGCGCCGTGGACGACCTGCGGCTGTTGATGGGCTTTAGCGTGGAGGCGGCCGTCGGCGACTCGGGCCTGATCGACGCGCTGATCAAGAAGCACTACGCCAAGGTCGAGAGCGTGTCGGAGGTGGTCAGCGACCTGGCCAAGGACGCCAAGTTCAACGCGCTGGCCGGCCGCAACGACGCGTCGATCGACCTCGACGCGGTGATCGAGGCGTCGGAGGACAACAAGGTCGTCAAGCTGCTCAACCTCGTGCTGCTCCAGGCGATCAAGGACCGGGCCTCGGACGTGCACTTCGAGCCGTTCGAGGACGAGTTCAAGATGCGGTACCGCATCGACGGCGTGCTCTACGAGATGGTCCCGCCGCCCAAGCACCTGGGCTCGGCCATCACCAGCCGGATCAAGGTGATGGCCAAGCTGAACATCGCCGAGCGGCGCCTGCCGCAGGACGGGCGGATCGAGCTGACGGTGGGCAACGCGCCGGTGGACTTGCGCGTGTCGGTGCTGCCGACGATGCACGGCGAGAGCGTGGTGATGCGCGTGCTCGACCGGGGGAACGTGTCGCTCCAGCTCGACCGCGTGGGGCTGCGCGAGGACGACCTGGCGACGTTCCGGACGCTGATCAACAAGCCCAACGGGATCGTGATCGTGACGGGTCCGACGGGCTCGGGCAAGACGACGACGCTGTACGCGGCCCTGTCGGAGCTCAACGATATCGAGACCAAGATCCTCACGGCCGAGGACCCGGTGGAGTACGACATCGACGGGCTGTGCCAGTGCCAGGTGAGCTTGGACGCCGAGCTGACGTTCGCCAAGCTGCTGCGCTCGTTCCTGCGGCAGGACCCCGACGTGATCCTGGTCGGGGAGATCCGCGACCTGGAGACGGCCGAGATCGCCGTGCAGGCCTCGCTGACGGGCCACCTGGTGCTCACGACGCTGCACACCAACGACGCGCCGTCGTCGATCATCCGTCTGGTGGACCTGGGCGTGGAGCCGTTCCTGCTCACGGCGACGCTCGAGGGCGTGGTGGCCCAGCGGCTGGTGCGGACCATCTGTTCGCGCTGCAAGGAGGCCTTTGCGCCCAGCGAGGAGCAGCTGATGGAGCTGCGGCTGACCCCCGAGGCGGTCGGCGGCAAGAAGTTCTTCCGCGGCAAGGGGTGCGACCACTGCTACGGCTCGGGGTACCGCGGGCGCATGGCGCTCTTCGAGATCATGGGCGTGAGCGAGGAGATGCGCGACCTGATCATGAAGAAGGCATCGACCAACGTGCTGCGCGACGTCTCGCGCCGCAACGGCATGCGCTCGCTGCGCGAGTGCGGCATGCTGGCGATCTACGAGGGACAGACGACCATCGACGAGGTGATCCGCGAGACGCTCTCGGAGGACGATTGAGCGCCGCCGACCCCCGCTGTGAGGCGGGCGTCTGACGCCGGCGTGCGGCCTGCGACGTGCGACGTGCGACGTGGATGGTTGCGGTGGTGGGTGGTGGGTGGGCGTGGGGGGCGTGGGGGGCGTGGGGGGCGTGGGAGTGGGGTGTGGGGAACGTGCGTAGCGGGCGGGGACATCGGGGTCGGGCGTCGTCGGGGCGTTGGCCGCGTCCCGGGGGGCTCACAGGCGAGGCAAGCACATGGCGACGTACACCTACGAGGCGTTGAACAACGCGGGCAAGTCCCAGAAGGGCACGATCGAGGCCTCGTCGAGCGAGGAAGCGATCAAGCGCATCAAGGAGCAGGGGTACTACCCGACGACGGTGCGCGAGCAGAAGGGCGGGCAGAAGCAGCCCAAGGCCGAGGAGCCGGCCAAGAAGAAGCGTCGCGGGGGCGGGTTCTCCCTCGGCGGGGTGAGCCAGAAGCAGCTGACGCTCTTCACCAGGCAGCTCTCGACGCTCCAGGACGCGGGCCTGCCGCTGCTGCGCTCGCTCCAGATCCTTGAGGAGCAGCTCAAGCCGGGCAAGCTCAAGAGCGTGCTCCAGGACGTGTGCGACGAGGTCGAGGGCGGCTCGTCGCTCTCGGACGCCATGAGCAAGCACCCCAAGGCGTTCGACCGGTTGTACGTCAAGATGGTCGCCGCCGGCGAGGTGGGCGGCGTGCTGGACATCATCCTCCAGCGGCTCTCGGAGTTCATGGAGAAGTCGCAGCGGCTCAAGCGCAAGATCAAGGGCGCCATGCTCTACCCGGTGGTGGTGGTGGTGGTGGCGGTGGGCATCGTGCTCTTCATCATGATCTACATCATCCCGCAGTTCTCCAAGATCTTCGCCGACTTCGGCGTGAACATGCCGGCCCTGACCAAGTTCCTGATCAACACGTCCAACTGGCTCGGGGGCGTCCAGCCCGGCCAGACCGTGCCGGGCGCGGTGTACATCGTGGCCTCGCCGTTCGTGATCTACACGCTCCTCAAGCTGGCGCGCAAGGCGGCGCCGGGCCGGATGGTCACGGACACGGCGCTGCTGCTCCTGCCGGTGTTCGGGAGCCTGACGCGCAAGTCGGTCATCGCCAAGTTCACGCGGACGCTGGGCACGCTGATCAACGCGGGCGTGCCGATCCTCGACGCGATCGCCATCACGCGCGACACGTCGGGCAACTACATCTTCGAGCGGGCGCTCGACGGCGTGCACGACTCGATCAAGGAGGGCGAGACGTTCGCCGAGCCGCTGCGCAAGAGCAAGGTCTGCGACTCGATCGTGGTGAACATGATCGACGTCGGCGAGGAGACCGGCGACATGGACACGATGCTCATGAAGGTCGCCGACAACTACGACGAAGAGGTGGACGTGGCGGTCAACTCCCTGGTGAAGCTGATCGAGCCGATGCTGGTGGTCTTCCTGGGCGGCGTGGTCGGCACCATCGTGGTGGCCATGTTCCTGCCCATGATCGAGATCATCAACAGCCTCTCCAGCGGCGGCAAGAAGTGAGCCGGCGGGCCTGACGCGGCGTGCGGGCCCCGGGCCGTCGTATTGGCGACAGCGGCCCGGGCAGCGGCGGGGTGTGGGGTGCGGGTGTGGGTGGAGGGGGGTGGGCGCCGATGGAGCGACGGATGGACCGGCAGATCGGCCTTGCATCTCGGGGCGCACAGGGCGCCGGCGGCGCGCGCCGCGGCTACTCGCTCGTCGAGGTGCTGGTGGTGATCTTCATCATCAGCATCCTCTCGTCGCTGATCCTGGTGGCGATGCGCAACGCCCTGGGGCTGGGCAGGGCCTCGGCCGAGCAGCAGTTCCTGCGGTCGATCGGCGCCGGGCTGGAGGCGTTCGAGTCGCGCTTCGGGTTCTACCCGCCGCTGGTCAACGACGCCGACCCGCTGGTCGCCCTGAGCGTCGGCCTTGCCCGCCCGCGCCTGCTCTCGGAGGACCCGGCGGCGCAGACCGACGCGCGGGCGCGCGCGGCCCGGCACGACGAGTTCTTGCGGTGGGTCGAGGACGGCCCGCAGCAGACGGTCCCGCGGCGCAGCGCCCGGACGCTGACGTTCTACCTCATGGGCCTGCTGCCCAGGGAGATCGACGGGGCCGGCTCGGTGGGCCTGGGCGGGTCGTCCGAGGGCGTGTTCAGCTTCACCGAGCCGCAGCGCGACGGCGGCTTCACCCGCCAAGGCCAGCCGGTGACGCCGCTGGTGGACCTGCGCGGCCGCCAGGAGCGCCTCCGCGTGGCCGGCACCCAGCAGGGGGCCATCGACCGCAACGAGGACAGCGTGCTGCTGGACCGGTGGGGCGGACCTATCTATGTGTATTACTGGGCGCCCGTGCCGCACATGGCCACGCCGCCGGCGTCCTACCACTACCCCGGCGCGCCGGCCAACGACACCGCCCGCGCGGGCGAGGTCCGCTCGTACAACATGCCGGCGTTCCTGCCCGATCCGGTGGAGAACGTCGAGGTCCGCGGGGCGCGCTTCGCGGTGGTCAGCGCGGGACCCGACGGGCAGATCAACGAGCTGGTGCGCCAGGCGCCCGAGAACGCGGACAACGTGGTGTACATCGGGGGTCGCCCATGAGCCCGGTCCATGACGCGGCGTGCAGTCTGACCCGAGCGGCCGGGCCCCAGCGCGGGCGTCGGGCCCGCGTCCCGCGCCGCGCCTTGGGCGTTGGGCGAGGGTTCACGGTGCTGGAGCTGCTGGTGGTGCTGGTGATCGGCGCGCTGCTGATCCTGCTGGCGGCGCCGGCGTTTGTGGCCATCAGCCGCGCCGAGGCCGAGCGCACGGCGCGGGCGCAGCTGGGGGTGGGCCTGCGCGTGACCCGCGAGGCGGCGCTGCGGGCGGGGGTCGGTCGGGACACAGCGGCGGTGTTCGCCTACGAGCCCGGGCGCGGCGTGACGGTGACGCCGGCGGTGTTCGTCGGCCGGCTCGTCGACCGCGACGCCAACAACAACGACGTGCGGCGCGACGTCTTCGTGCCCGACCCGACCGCGGCGGTGGTGACGCTCCCGCTGCCGTGGACCGTGCGCGGCCTGGCGCCGCCGGGGTGGGTCGACGACCAGTGGTACGAGCCGTCCGGTGGCGCCAACGGCTCGGAGCGGTACGACCGCGAGCGGCCCAACTGGGTCTTCCCCGAGACGGCCTTCTACGAGCAGCAGCGCCAGCAGGTGGGCGGCTCGGTGCGCGGCGGCAGCCGCGACGGCCGGCACCGGCAGAGCTTCATGGTGCGGTTTTCCGGGGGCACGGGCGAGGTCGCGCCCAGCTCGCCGGTCGAGGCGCTGTTCGTTGACCCTCAGCGGCTGACCCAGCAGCCTGCGCCCAACGACCCGTTGTGGGAGCGGCCCGACCTGGCCGCGGACCTGGGCGTGTGGGCCCGGCGCGTGCTGCGCCCGGACGTGGACCTGGACCGCGACGAGGACGCCGCCGACGCGCAGGCGCGGCGGGAGCTGCTCGGCGACGAGAGCAGCCACACGGTGCTGGTCAAGGGCGTGGTGGCGCTGGCGTTGGCCGACGAGTCGGAGCTGGCCCGGGGCATCGGTGGGCGTCTCGACCCGCTCAGCGGGAGCGTGTACGACATCGAGCAGAGCCAGTCTCAGGGGTGGTTCGACGGCCGCCAGGGGGTCGTGCCGCGGCTGGTGGCTGTGCCCGGCGTCGGCCCGGGCTTGGCGGCTCAGGCGGACGTGTCGCGGTCGATCAACCGGTGGATCGAGGGGTACCGGGGCGTGCGCCTGGCGGACTTCGGCACGCGGCGGCCGGCGGACGCCACGCCGGCGCAGCTGTTCACGGTGGAGGCCGGCACCGGGGCGCTGCGCGTTATGTCGGTGCCGCGCGGCGTGCTGCCGGAGACCTCGGACCTGCCGATGGTGGGCCGGCTGGACGGGAGCATCGAGTGATGACAGCGCAGCGGGCAACGCCGGGGCGTGGGCCAGTGGACGCGGTGACACCGGGGCGCGACCGCCGTCGCGGTCGCATTCGGGGCCGCGTCGGCGCCGACGGCCGCGGGTTCACGCTCATCGAGGTGCTGATCACGATCCTGATCCTGTCGATCGCGCTCCTCGGGCTCGGCTCGCTGCTGCCGGCGGTGCTCACGGCCCAGCGGGCCGGCGCCGATGACGCCGACGGGGCCATGACGGCCCAGGCGGTGCGAGACCGGCTGGAGAGGTTCGAGAGCGGGTCGGCGGCGGTCGTGGTGAACCTGGCCTCTGCTGACACGACGCAGGGAACGCCGGTGGACCTGACGGCCCCGTTCCAGGGGAGCTTCCAGATCGACTTCCCGGCCCCGATCAGCGGGACGACCGCCGAGCTGCCGCTCTCAGCGACGGCCGCGCAGATCCGCGAGGCGATCGAGCGGCTGCCCGGGGTTGGCGCTGGGAACGTGGAGGTAGAGCGGCCGGCGGTCCGGCAGGGGGACCGCGCGGGGTACCGCCTGAGCGTCCGTTTCGTCCAGCGGCTGGCCAACCTGCGGCTCCAGGGCCAGGTCACGGCCAGCGTGACGCCGCTGGGCGGTGTGGGCGGCGCGGTGGTGCTCAGCGGGCCCGTGCGGACGGTGCGCAACGGCGTCATCGATCCCGAGGACCGGCCGATGGACCCCGACCTGATCACCGCCTGGGCCCGGTACAGCCTGCGGGCCTCGCCGCCGATCGACCCGAACAACGAGCCCGCGGCCAACCCCGAGAACCTGATCCCCGGGGACGGCAGCTGGATGGTGCCGGGCACGTCGCCGGAGGGGACGCGGATCGAGTTGGGCGTGGACCAGAGCGCTGGCCTGAGCGCCGGGGACCCCGTGCGGCAGCTGGAGGTCCCGGTGCGCGAGCGGCTGGTGCGCCTGCCCGCCGGGGGCCTGGGCGTGTGGGACGTGGCGCTGCGGCGGCTGGGCCCGATCCCGGCCCCGACGGCCAGCGGGAGCACGCCGGTGCTCAGCCCGTCGCGCGAGGCGACGCGGGTGCAGGCGGCGCTGTTTGTCATGGGCGTGGACCCGAACATCTTTGTGGTGGGCGCAAGCGGGCAGCCGGCCCCGCCGGTGTCGGACTCGATCGCCGACGAGTCGCTGGGCACGCCGCCCACAAGCGCCGCGGCGGCCGGGCCCGGCGCGCTGCGGCGGTACGCGGTGGGCGTGGACGGGGCCGGCCGGCCGACGCGCACCGGGCTGGGGCAGGCCATGGCCCGGCCGATCATCGTCAACGTGGAATTCGACCCGGGCCGCGACCCGCTGCCCGGCAACGTGCCGGTGCGCGACCGGCTGTACATCAACTCTGCGGCGGGCAACGGCGGCGTGGACGAGTCGACGCCGTTCCCGGGCAGCGGGCTGGCGCGGGAGCGGAACCTGCTGGCCCTGCTGACGCAGAACGGGCAGCGCGTGGTGGACAGCCTGGGCAACGTGCACACGATCGTGGGGCTGGACGACCGCCTGCCCGACCCGGTGACCAGCCGGGCCGTCCGGCTTGCCCGGCCGGTGCCGCGGATCGGCGACGAGTCTGCCGCGGCCCGGGCGACGCTGGACCAGGTGGTGGTGATGCCGGTGGTGCCGCTGTCGGTGGAGGTCTTTGTCGTCAACCCGTGAGAGTCGGCGGCCCGCACGCGGGCCGCATGGAGGGCGCCGTGGACGTGAGCGTGCGATCTGGTGCGGGCGGGCGTGGGGGCTGGGCCGCGGGCGGCTTCACGCTGGTCGAGTCGCTGGTGGCCGTCGGCGCCGTGGCGGTGGTCGCGGTGGTGGTGGCGCGTGTCTCCGGGGTGGTGGGGCGGACGGTGGCGCTGGGCCGCCAGAGCAGCGACTTCCTCTCGGCCAGCGTGGCCATCGAGCGGGCGCTGCGCGCCGACGTGTCGGCGATGACGCGCGACGGGTTCCTGCTCGTCCGCCACGAGGACCAGTTCGGTCCCCGCGACGAGATGGTGTTCTTCGCCACGGGGCAGTTCCGCTCGCGCCGCGGGGCCGGCCCGACGGGGCTGGTGCCCGAGGCGGGCGCGGCCCGGATCTACTGGGGCCACGGCCTGCGCGCCGAGCCCCTGGACCCGGCCGGGTACGGCCCGCTGCGCCCCGACCAGGCCGCGGCCCTGAGACCGGTCAGCGACGCCGGCTCGGTCAACGCCGACCCGTCCAACTGGCTCCTGGTCCGGCACGTGACGCTCCTGGCCCCGCCGGCGGAGGCCCCGCGCCTGGCGCTCGACCTGAGCGCCACCGGCACTGAGCCGCGGACGGTCCTGGAAACGGCGCTCCCCAACGCGACCGATCGCAACAACCAGATCGCCGGCCAGGTGGCGGCGCCGGACATCTTCCGGGACCTTGCCGCGGCGGCGGCGGTGCAGGGCAACAGCACGCTGCGCGCCGAGGTCAGCGGCGCGCCCAGGTTCGAGAGCGGCATGGTGGACATCGCGTCGGTGAGCCTGGGGCACGTGCGCGCGGTGCTGCTCGAGTACGCCGGGGCCGGGCCCTTTGCGCCGCGCGGCCAGGTGCGGCTGGCCACGCCGGGGGAGCCCACGGACCTGGCCAGCGTCAACGGGACCGCCCGGCGGATGATCCAGGCGCTGCCGGCCGATTCGGACACGGGCCAGCGCCTGCGGGCCGAGCCGGTGGCCCCCAACCCGCTCGGTCTGGGGTGGGGCGTCCCGCGCACGGCGGCGCGGCTGACCGATCAGCAGATGCTCGCCTCGGGCGTGATCGCGGCCGGGGTGACGGCGTTCGACATCGAGTGGTCCTTCGGCGAGTTCCGCACGCCGGTCCCCGGCAGCGCGACCCAGTCGCCCGAGCTGATCTGGTACAGCGACGCCGACGGCCCGCCGGTGCCGTCGCTCTACGACTTCCAGAACGCGCCCGCGACGCGGTTCTTCCCCGAGCGACGCCGGCCCGACGGCACCATCGAGCGCGACCAGGACCAGGCCATCGGGACGCCCCTGGCTGGGGTCATCCAGTCGGCGGTGCACTTCCAGCCCGCCGGCGCGTTCGGCCAGGGGCTGTACTCGTGCTTCGGCTACGTGGACAACGGCTACCCGGTCTTCGCTGGGCCGGACCCGAACATCGGCACCTCGTTCGACGAGGACGTGCTGATCGACAACGGGGCGTCGTCGAGCACCGGCGTGACGGCGGGGGCGGCCGGCGTGTTCGACGCCCTGCGCGACCGCGACGTGCGCGCCCGGGCGCCGCGCCCGGCGGCGGAGTGGCCCAGGCTGCTGCGCGTGAGCGTGACGGTGCGCGACGCGGTCGATCCGGCCGTGACGCGCACGTTCCAGTACGTGATCGAGGTGCCCGGGGAGGGGATCCCGCGGGTGTTCTGAGCCGGCCGCGGCGGCGCGGCTCGGCGGGGCGCGGGGCGCGTCGGTGGGTTGGGAAGGCGGGGCGGGGTCGTGACGCCGGACCGGCACGCCGGGACGAGCGGTGATGGAAGGGGAGCTTGCATGGCGCGTCAGAAGTCAGCGGGGCGTGGCGGCGTTGGCTGGGGTGCACGGCGCGGTCGGCGCGGCTCGGTGCTGGTGCTGGCCATCGGGGTGCTTGCGCTGCTGGCGATCCTGGTCGTGGCGTACGTGTCCGTGGGGCAGGCGGACCGCCAGAGCGGCGCCCAGGCCCAGTCGGACGCCGAGCTGCGGCGGGTGGTGGACCAGATGGGGCGGTACCTGGCCGGGGTGATCGGCGACAGCGCCACGAACGTGGCGCGCTTCCGCGACCCGACCAACAGCGCCCGCGACCTTGTGTACCGCGTCGCGGCGGACGTGCCCGGCGTGGACCCGGTGATGCTCTCGACGCCCGTGACCGGCAACCCCGCCGACGGGGCCGTGCTGTGGCGGCGGTTCGATCCGACGGGCAACATGTCCCAGATGGCGCGCGGGCGCCAGGACGACCCGCGGCGCGTCACCACGCCGTGGCTGTCGCGCAGCGCGCCGGGGTGGCTCAACCGCGCCAACACGCCGCGGAACCCGGCGGGCTTCCCGTTCCGCGAGAACCGCGACTGGGTAACGCTGAGCAACTTCGCCCCGTCGGGCAACTTCGTGAACCTGGCGCTCCTGCGCGGGCGGTTCGACGCCCCGTCGGGGTTCGCGTTCGCGTCCGGGAGCGTCTCGGGGCCCGGCGCCGCCGACCCGCCCGGGCTCTCGGGCGTGCTCTTCAACCCCGGCGCGGGGGACCAGCCGGCGGACCTTGCCGGCCGGGTGCAGTCCATCGCCGGCGTGACGGCCGGGGGGGCCGAGCTGGCCGCCGACGTGCGTCGGCCGTTCGACTGGACAATGTGGCAGGTCAACGCGTTCCGGCCCGTGGGCGACACCGACTACCTGCCCGGCGACCCGCGCAACCTGGACAACATGTTCCGCGACACCGACGGCGACGGGTTCATCGACGCGCGGCTCTTTGAGATGGTGGACGCGTGGGACCCGGTGCGGCCGCGGTCGCTGCTGATCGCCGAGGCCGGGCTGCGGTACTTCTTTGCGGTCAAGGCGGAGGACCTCTCGGCGGCGATCAACGTCAACACGGCGGTGGACTTCTCGCGTCCGAGCAACGTGCTCTACCCGCCCGGGGCGTCGCCGGCGGACGTGGACCTGCGGCGGTTCCTGGCCAGCTTCGGCGGGGCGTCGGAGCTGTTCTCCAACGTGCCGGCGCGGCTGGGCGATCAGGCGACGCGCGTGCAGATCGGCTACGACGGCTACGCGCCGGCGGTGGCGGAGCTGATCGGTCGGGCGGGGTTCCTCGGGCTGATCCAGAGCCGCCTGGGCGCGCCGCTGGCGCCCGGGGACGATTTCTCGGTCAATCAGCTGCGGACGCGCGTCCCGCGCCTCGAGCCGGGGTCGGTCGACACGGCCCGGCCGCTGCTCGACGGCGCCCGCAACGGCTTCGGCTTTGACTTTATCAACGCGATCGAGCGGCGCGACCTGTACGTCATCGCCGGGCGCGACCCGTTCGGCGTGTCGCTGGTTGGCGACGAGCTCACGTCCGACCTGCGGTACGGCAACTCGTTCGGGCTGGCGGAGTTGCTGGAGCTGCGCGCCTTTGGCGGGCTCAACTCGCCCGGCACGCCGTCGCGGCTCGAGAGCGCGGTGGACGGGCGGTTGCAGGGCCCCGGCGGGTCACCGGTGGGCCGGCTGGGCCCGCTGCGCAGCAACGTGCCGCTGGAGAGCGACCGGGAGCTGGACCCGGCGCTTGCCGGGGCGACCAACCCGATCGACCGGTGGCAGCCGCAGCTGATGCTGGCGGGGGCCAACGTTCGGCGGAGCCTGACGACGGTCAGCGGCGCCCGGCCGATCATCATGGAGGCGCTGGGGGTGGAGCTGGACGGGCAGCCGCGCGACTGGTCGTCGCTCTCGGGCGGGAGCCAGCCGCTGGACATCAACGCGGCGATCGACGCGATCGTGCGCGACATCCCCGAGGACAACTTCCTGCCCATCATGATGCCGGACTCGGAGCGCCCGCGGCGCGACGACGGCTCGATCACGCCCGGGGCGCGGCGCGCGGCCGAGGACATCTTCGGCGCGTACGTCTCGGCGCTGGCGCCGATGCTCGGGGTGACCGACACCAACGGCAACCGGCTCGCCCAGTGGTGGGACACGGTGCAGGTGCGCCCGGCGCTGGCCCGGCTGTTCTACGGCGCCGATCGCCAGGACTTGTCGCTCCCGCCGGGCCAGGGCCCGCAGTGGACGGGCCGGCCGGCCGAGTCGGCGCTGATCACCGCGGCACACCTGACGGCGAACCTGATCGCGCGGTCGGTGCCCCGCGGAGGGACCGACCTGATTGTTGGCCCCCCCCCGAGCGGGCTGCGCGTGCGCGACGAGACGGTGGCCCTGACGGTGATGCTCACGAGCGACCTGAACTCCCCCGTCCGCACCGAGACCGACCCCGGCAACGCCGCGGCGCGGTCGTTGCCCTACGACCCGGTGGCGCTGGGCCTGAACTCGTTCCCGGGCCCCACGGCGGCGCCGAGCCTCTCGGACAGCCTGACGCGCAGCATGTTCCCGAGCTTCGCGGCGGTGCTGGACCTGGACCGCGAGATCCCGCTGGCCAACCGCGAGCTGGGCGCCCGGCTGGCGCCCGTCGGCACGCAGCTGATCAGCGACGCGGTGACGGTCTACGGCGTGACGCCCCAGCCGGTGCTGGTGCAGGTGGCCACGTTTGCGCAGTACGTCGACGCGCACGCCGGGCTGGGCGGCGACTCGGAGTTCTTCGGCACCGGGGGCGGGCCGGTGACGCCCGAGGAGCCGTCGATCGTCGGCGGCCCCAACAGCGGCGGCAACACCCCGCCCACGATCCCCAACCCCGCTGGGCCGATCACGCCGGGGAATCCGGGCGCGATCCCGGGCCCGGGATCCGGACCGGGACCGGGCGCAGGGCCCGACGGCAACTCGGGGCCGGACGTGATCCCGGACATCATCGGCGGCGGCAACGTCAACCCGATCACCATCAACGGCAACATGTCACCGAGCAACGCCGACTTCCTCTTCGAGGTGGCGGTGGTCAAGCTGCACAACCCGTTCTCGGTGCCGCTGCCCCTGAGCGGCTCGCAGCCGGACTCGTTTCCGTACAACGACGGTGAGGTAATCACCAACCAGGAACACTTCGCGTACTTCGTCGAGTTCTCGGGGCGGTACTACGCGCTGCGGGAGATCGACGATAATGGCAACCGCAGGGCGATCGTGCTTGCGCCGGGGCAGACGCGCGCGTTCTGGTTGGGGGCCATGAGCGGCCCGGACATCGTGGACCGGTGGCAGCCGATGGCCTCGCAGTTCGGGCTTTCGCTCGACCGGGCCACGGCGTTCCAGCAGTGGATCAACGCGCAGGCGGGCGTCGGCGGGCTTGAGGTGAACCGGCTCGAGCCGTTCGATCCGGTCAGCGGCCAGCGCGTCGGCGATACGACGCTCCAGACCGAGGGGCTGGGCGTGCTGCTGCCCTACAGCGGCCCCGGCACGGTGAGCGGCGCCGCCAGCCAGGGGGACCTGCTCAACCGGCAGGTGCAGCTGTGGAAGCGCGTGAACACGCCGATCGCCGGCGCCACTCCCGCCACCGGCCGCACGCCGATCGACCCGTCGCGCGGGACCAGGCTGACGCCCGGGGCCGACGTGCTGGTCGACCGCATCCGCGAGCCGTCGCCGCAGTTCCTGCCGGTGCTGGACAACCGCCTGGACCCGATCAACCAGCGCGTGCTGGGGACTTTCGCCGGCCCGGACCCGACGGAGGGCCTCCTGTCGCAGTTCAACCCGCTGGACAACACGGGCTTTGTGATCACGACGTACGGCGTGATCACGCGGCCGGGCCAGGACGCCGGGACGCTCGGCGAGCGCGGCGTTCTGCCGGCGTTCATGATCGAGGTGAAGAGCCCGACGGGCAGCCGGACGCCGACGGCCGGGGCCGCCGGGTCGCAGCCGCGGCCGTCGCTCAACCGCGCGACCAAGCCGTTCAACGGGCGGTCGCTGACGGTCGACGAATTCACGGGTTCGAGCGGGCTCCCGCCGAGCGCGGTGGGCCGCGAGTTCGGGGTGACGCTGGCGTCGCAGCTCAACGGGGTGACGATCGACCTGTCGCTGCGGATCGGGGCTGGGCAGCCGGGGTTCTCGGCGCCGATCACCGCCGGGCCGCAGTTCGCATACGAGAACAACGCCACGGTGCGGAACCTGATCACGGCGGGGTTCCGCCAGGCGCGTTCGGTCCCGGCCTCGAACGGCGCCGTCGGCTCGACGATCGAGCACTACCCGCTGGTGGCCGCGGACGTGCTGAGCAACCTGGCCATCGGGCCGTCTCGGCTGCACCGGACGGCGTCGCAGGTGGCGGCCCGGGGCGAGCAGATCGGCAGCGTGGACTGGTACGACAGCGAGTTCACGACCCTGGGCGAGGCCATGGCGATGGCGCTGGGGTTCGGCGCCGCGACGCGCTCCGACGACCCGATGTTCGGCATCGCGGGGGACCCGAGCACGGGCACGGCCAACCGGCGCGTGTTCCCCAACGGCACGCTCTCGCGGACGGACTACGTGCCGACGGTGGACGTCAACGGCGACGGGCTCTTTGAGCGCTCGGTGCTGGCGTCCCCGGCCGACGCGGCCCTGGCGGTGGCCGACCGGAGCATCGGCCCCGGGATCCCGATGGGGCTGGACGTGCTCAACCGGTTCAGGTTCGACGAGTTCGCCGCCGGCGGGAGCGTGATCCCGGGTCTGGTGAACATGAACACCGCCACCGGCGCGGTGCTGCGCATGGTGCCGCTGCTTGCGCCCGACCGCGGCCAGTGGCTCGGGGCCCGCGCCGACGGCGCGGACATCATGAGCCCGCCGCAGGGCGAGTCGTTCGTGCGGCTGATCGACCGGGCCGACACGAACCAGAACAACGCCTGGGACGTGGTGGGCACGCTCGAGGCGTACCGCGACACGGGCGTTGGGCTTGCGCGGCCGCTGGTGGCCAACCAGCCGTTCCTAGACCCGATCGGGCAGCCGGTGCGGGTGGACATGCGCGGTCCCCAGAGCGGCCGGAGCGTGGTGGCCGGCGGGAGCGACCCGACCAACCGGGCCGAGATCGCCGGCGCCCCGCGGGCGCGGGTGGACCCCGGGCTGCTCACGCCGGCCGAGCTGCTGCTGGCCCGCGTCGGGGAGCTGACCCAGCCGCAGCTGCCCATCGTGCTCGGGGCCGACCCGGCGAGCGTCCCCGAGCTGACCGGGTCCGACCCGCGGGCGTTCCTGCGCGGCGTGAGCGTCGACCGCCTCGGTCGCACCCAGGCGCAGGTGAGCCAGGGCGCCTTCGACGGCCTGGCCAACGGGATCGTGCCCGATTACCACACGCCGGCGCCGCTGATCGAGGCCGGGCAGACGCCGGTGACGCCCAACTACCTCAGCGGCTCCGAGGACGTGGCCGAGAACGCGTCGGCGATCGCCAGCGCTGCGCTGGGGACGGTCTCGGTGCGGTCGGACTACTTCGTCGTGTACTTCACTCTGGAGGGGTACCGGCCCGAGGACGTGCAGACGCTGCGCTGGCAGCTCAACGCGCCGCTGCCCACGCCGTCGGCGGCCCAGAGCCTGGCCGATCCGCTGGTGCCGACGGTCTCCAGGCGGTACATGATGGTGGTGGACCGCTCGAACGTGATCCGGCGCGACCAGGCCCCGCGCATCTTGATGCTCCAAGAGGTGCCGCAGTAAGCCCGCCCCCGGCGTAGGATGGTCCCGCGTGCGCGGCGTGGTCGGCCGGGAGTGCAAGCCCTCGGCCAACAGCAGGGGCCCGGCGCGTGCGATGAGCAGGGTGTAGCTCAGCTTGGTAGAGCGCGGGGTTTGGGTCCTCGAGGCCGCTGGTTCAAGTCCAGTCACCCTGATTGAGCGCCGCCGCGCCAGCGGTGTCGCTGCCTGGACGGCAGCGCCGCGTGGGTGATACCGCCGCGTGGGCGCGACTAGGCCGGTATGCTCTGGGCCGATGCCACAGGGACCGCTCGACGATGTTGCGCCGGCGTTGGATCGGCCGCCGGCCCGGGTAGGATGGTGGGAGCCCGGCGGGGCGCTGCGGCGGTCGCCGTGGGGCGTGGCGGGGCTGGCGGTGCTGGGGCTGCTGCTTGCGGTGTGCGTGGGGGCCGTGCCGGTGGCGCTTGCGCCCGTGGCCGAGCCCGGGACGGCGCACATGGAGGGGCAGGGTCTGGCCCGGCCGACGAGCCCGCGCTACGACGTGACCAACCGACTTGCGCTGCGCCTGCCGCCGTTCTGGGCCTGGTGGGAGTGGTCGGCGGCGGACCGGGTCGAGGCGCGCGCGGCGCTGGCCTTCGACTCGGTCCGGCGCGCCGAGGCCGACCGCCGCGGGGTCTCGCTCGAGGCGCTGGAGGCAGCGGGGTACACGCCCGCCCAGGGCGGGGGCCAAGGCGGGGGCGCGGCGCGGTACTGGCTGGGGACCGACACGCTGGGGCGCAGCGTGCTGTGGCGGCTGCTCTTTGGCGGCGCGATCTCGCTGGGGATCGGGCTTGCAGCAGCGGGGATCTCGGTGGTGCTCGGGACGCTGTACGGCGCCGCCGCGGGGTACGCGGGCGGTCGCGTCGATGGGGTCATGATGCGCGCCGTGGACGTGCTCTACGGGCTGCCGTACGTGCTGCTGGTGGTGCTGCTGGCGGTGGCCTCCGAGGGCCTGGTCGACCGGCTGATCGCGGCGGGGGCCGGCCAGAGCGGGAGCGGCGGGGCCGGCGGGGCGGGTGGATTGGTCGGGTGGCTGGGCGGCGTGGTCGGGGCGTACCGCTCGGCGATCGAGGTTGGCACGCTGCTGCTGGCGATCGGGGCGGTGTCGTGGCTGACGCTCTCGCGTGTGATCCGCGGGCAGGTGCTCTCGCTCAAGTCGCAGCCGTTTGTGGAGGCGGCGCGCGCGATGGGGGCGCGGCCGGGCCGGATCTTTGCGCGGCACCTGGGCCCGAACCTCGTCGGGCCGGTGGTCGTGTACGCGACGCTGACGGTGCCGCAGGCGATCTTGCAGGAGAGCTTCCTGAGCTTCTTGGGGATCGGCGTGCAGCCGCCGCTGCCGAGCTGGGGGAACATGGCCTCCGACGGGCTGACGGAGCTGAACACGGTGCGATCGAACTGGTGGCTGCTGGTCTTCCCGTGCGTGATGCTCGGGGTGACGCTGCTGGCGTTGAACTTCGTGGGCGAGGCCGTGCGCGAGGCGCTGGACCCCAAGCGGTCGGCGGCGCGCTGAGAGCGGCCCGGAGGGAGTGAGCAGGTGCCCGAGGCAGCGACGCAGGCGATCGGCACGGGGGCGGACGCGCCGGCGCGGGCGCCGCTGCTGCGCGTCGAGGGGCTTGCGGTATCGTTCCCCGGGCGGCCCGCTGTGGCGCAGGGCCGGGCGGCCGGCGAGCGGGCCCTGGCCGTCGATGGGGTGAGCCTGACGGTGTACCCGGGGCAGACGGTGGCGGTGGTGGGTGAGTCCGGTTGCGGCAAGTCCGTGACTGCGATGAGCCTGCTCCAGCTGGTGCCCAGCCCGCCGGCGCGCCTTGAGGGCGGGCGCGCGGAGTTTCGGCTGCGGGGCGGCGGGTCCGTGGACCTGCTGCGGCTGCGGGGCAAGGCCCTGCGCGCGGTGCGCGGCGGCCAGATCGCCATGATCTTCCAGGAGCCGATGACCTCGCTCAACCCCGTGTACACGGTCGGGGAGCAGATCGCCGAGGCGGTGGCGATCCACACGGGTGTGGGCGCCGCTGAGGCCCGCGGCAGGGCCATTGCGGCGATGGCCGAGGTGGGCATCCCCGACGCCGGGGCTCGGGCCGGGGCGTACCCGCACCAGTTCTCGGGGGGGATGCGCCAGCGGGTGATGATCGCCATGGCGCTGGCGTGCGAGCCGGCGTTGCTGCTGGCCGACGAGCCGACCACGGCCCTAGACGTGACGATCCAGGCCCAGATCCTGGGCCTGCTGCGCGGTCTTCAGCGCGGCCGGGGCATGGCGGTGATGCTGATCACCCACGCGCTGGGCGTCGTGGCGGAGAACGCCGACGTGGTGTGCGTGATGTACGGCGGCCGGGTCGTTGAGTACGCGCGGGTCGGGGCGCTGTTCGATCGGCCGATGCACCCGTACACGCGCGGGCTGCTGGCGAGCATCCCGCGCACGCGTGCGCGCGTCGACAGGCTCGTGACGGTGCGCGACGTGGTCGGCGACGAGGGGCAGTTCACCAGGCTGGGCGGGGGCTTGCGGCCGTGGTGGCCCTGGCACCCGACGCCGGCGGGCACGGGCGACCCCGACTCGGCGCTGGTCGAGCTCGAACCGGGGCACTGGGTGCGCCTCTGGCGGAGCGAGGCGGTGCACGCGTGCCGGGAGTCGCACCCCGACCTTGCCTGAGGCGGGCGTGGGCGCCGGGAGCTGCCGGTGGCGGTGTTGGGGGGTTGGGGGGTTGGGGGGGTGGGGGGGTGGGGGGCGTGCGTGTCCGCGTGGCGGGCGACGAGGTTTCGCCGCGGGGCCGGACAGCGGAGGGTGGGTCGTGGGAGCCGGCGATGGCGGCTGAGAGATCAGCCCGCGGAGGGATGTCAAGGAAAAAAACCGAGGCAGGCGAGACAATTCGAGCAACAGGTTTTCCACACGGGATTGGGGCATTGGCCGGGCGATTCGCTCAGGCACAGCGGGAACAATCGCGGGAGCGCAGAGTTCTACGGATGCATATTTACTAGCCTAAAAGGCTTATATTTCCGCAAAGAAAGTGTCATGATCGTGTAAAGCTATAGGTGATCATGCGTACACACGCAAGGGGGGGTTGGATTGTCCACAACTCATGCACCGGAGGTGGCAACAAGATCGGGCGGCGGCGCAGGGGTTCCGTGCGCGGGAATTCTGGCCCGCTGGAAGCTCTGCGTGTCCGGGCGTTTGCGCAATCTTCATGTTTGCTGCGGGCTGTCATTTGCACCGTGTTGTGACAGGGCACGGCTCGGTGGCGGGTGAGCGGGTCGGGTCTCAGCGGCGCGGGTCGGATCCCGGATCGCGCGTCGTGGGGATGATTCGGTCAGGAGGCGTCGCCAGTGCGAGTCGTGCTGATGCAAGACCGGCGGTTCGTGCAGCGGGAGCGGCCGCTGGTGACTCGGCTGCAAGTGGGGCTCGCTGACGAGGGGTGGCGCGTGACGCAGTGCGTTCCCGAGTCGGTGTGGAGCGAGCTGGAGCCCGCGGTGTGGGCCGAGACGGTGCGCTGGAAGGACAGCGGCTGGCGGTGGACCCGCGGGCTGCGCGAGCGCGAGCTGATCGGCGCGGTCCGGGCGTGCGGCGGCGGGTCGAGCGTGGACGTGGTGCATTGCATGGGCCAGAGCGTGCACGGGGTCGGCTCGCGGATGGCCGGGTGGCTCGGGGCGGCGCTGGCGGTCGAGGTGTGGCGGCCCGGGATGGGGCCGGCGCTGGGCGCGCTCAAGGCGCGGCTCGGGGGCGAGGTGGCGCTGGGAGCGATCGCGGCGGACGCGGCGTACGAGGCGGAGATCGCGGCCGAGGGCGTGAGGGTTGGCCTGGCGCCGTGGGGGGTGTCGGCGGGCGGCGCTGCTGCGGGCGAGGTGCCCGCGGCGGCGGGCGTTGACGCGGCGGGTGTGTCGGAGGGGGTTGGGGTCCTGCTCACGTTCGAGGGCGAGCGGCCCGCGGCGGTGCGCGCGTGCATGGCGGGGCTGGCGCGCGTGATGGGCGCGGCCACACGGGAGGTGATGCTGTTCGTGGACGCGGCCTCGGCGGGGTCGGTGGGAGACGGGTCGGGGGTGTGGCGGTGGGCCCGGGAGCTGGGGATCACCGAGCGGGTGTCGGTGGTGGCGGAGCTGGAGTCGCGCCGGGAGCTGCTGCACGACGCGGCGATGGTGCTGGTGCCCGAGGGCGTGTCGGCGGCGCGGTCGCTGGTGCTCGGGGCGATGGGGCACGGGCAGGTGGTGATCGCTGGGTCGGCGGGGCGGCCCGCCGGGGGCGTCCCCGAGGACGGCGTGAGCGGCGTGGTGGTGGACGCTGAGCGGGCGGAGGCGTGGGAGCGGGCGATCGGCCGGGTGCTGGCCGACCCGGCGTGGGCGCGGGGCGTCGGCGCCGCGGCGCGCGCCTGGGTGCAGCGCGAGCGGCGCGTCAGCGGGCACGTCCGCGGCGTGATCGCTGCCTACGAGGAGCTGGTCCGGGCCCAGCGGCAGATCGGCCGAGGGGGCGTGGCGGGGACGATCGGGGGCAGGCCGTGAGCGGCGCCGGCGGGCGGGGGCTGTTTGCTGCGTCGAGCGGGGGCGCCGAGGCGCCGTGGTCGGTGGGCCAGCTGGCGGCGGCGATCGAGGGGGCGCTGGCGGCGCGGGTCCCGGCGAGCGTGCGTGTGATCGGGGAGGTGAGCAACCTGTCCGTGCGGACGCACTGGTACTTTGCGATCAAGGACCCGCAGGTGGGCGGGGCGCTGGTGCAGTGCGTGCTCTTTGCCGGCAGGGCCAAGGCCGCGCCGCGGATCGCCGAGGGGCAGCGCGTCATCGTGACCGGGCGCGTGGAGTACTACAAGCCGCAGGGGCGCGTGAGCGTGTACGTCGAGAGGGTCGAGGCGGCCGGCGCGGGCGCGCTGGAGGCCAGGCTGCGCGCGCTGGTGGAGGAGCTGCGCGGGCTGGGGTGGCTTGAGCCCTCGCGCAAGCGCGCGGTGCCGGCGTTCCCTCGGCGGGTGGCGGTGATCACAAGCCGCGGCGGCGCCGCGCTCCAGGACGTGCTGGACACGATGCGGCGCAGGTGCCCGGCGGTGGAAGTGTGCCTGCTGGACGTCCTGGTGCAGGGGCCGCAGGCGGCCGGCGCGGTGGCCAACGCGGTGCGGTGGGTGTCCGCCGGTGCGCGCAAGCTGGGCATCGACGCGGTGCTGGTGACGCGCGGCGGCGGCTCGCTGGAGGACCTGTGGGCGTTCAACGAGCGCGAGGTGGCCGGGGCGATCGTCTCGTGCAGCGTGCCGGTCGTCGCGGCGATCGGGCACGAGACGGACGTGACGGTGGCCGAGCTGGTGGCCGACGAGCGCTGCGCCACGCCGACGCAGGCGGCCATGCGGCTGACCCCCGACCGCGAGGCCCTGGGCGAGCAGGTCGAGGAGCACGCGGCGCGCTGGCGTGCCGCGTGGCGGGCGCGCCTGGCGGCCGAGCGCGGCTGGGCGGCCGACTCGGCGGGGAGGCTCGGCGCGGCGTGCGGGCGGCGGGGCGCGGTCGAGGGGCTGGCGCTGGAGCGGCTGCGGGCGGGGCTCGGGCGTGTGCGGCCGGTGGCGCTGATCCGCGCGCGCGGCGAGCGGCTCAGCGCGCAGCGCCAGCGGCTGGCCGGGGCCGGCGTGGCCGCGGCTGCGCAGCTCGGGGCTGCGCTGGATCGGCTGTGGGAGCGGGTGGTCGCTGCCGGCCGGGGCGCGGTGCACGAGCGTGCCGGCGGGCTCGAGTCGGCGCGGCGGCAGCTGGAGCTGGTCGGGCCGCAGCGGGTGCTGATGCGCGGGTACTCGATCACGCTCGACGGGTCCGGCCGCGCGGTGCGGAGCGTGCGCGGGGTGATCCCCGGCGACGTGGTCACCACGCGGCTTGCCGACGGCGGCTTCGAGTCGGTGGTGGGCCGGGGCGTGGCGGGGGCGCCTGAGCCGGCGGCGGCCGAGCCCGCCGAGGCGGTTGGGGGCGAGGCGCCGGCCCGCGCCGGGCGCGCTGCGCGCCGCCAGCAGGGCGGCGGCCCGGCCAAGCGCGGCGGGGGGGCGGCCCCGCAGCGGGGCGACGAGCCCGGGCTCTTTGGCGGCTGATACTGTGCCGCCGGCGCGCACCGGCTGCACGAAAGCGGGGCCACATGAGCGGCAAGGCGGATCACACGTTTGTGGACCCCGGCATGAGCTTCGAGGAAGCGCGCGCCGAGATGGCGCGGATCATCGAGTCGATCGAGTCGGGCCGGGCCGGGCTGGAGGAGTCGGTGGCGCTGAGCGAGCGCGGCGCGGCGCTCTATCGGCACTGCCGGGCGATCCTGGACCGGGCCGAGCAGCGCTTCACGGACCTGACCGGGCAGATGCAGGCGGGCGAGCCGGATCGGCGGGGCTAAGGCCGAGCGGCCGGGCGGACGCCGACGGCGGGTGTTCAATCAGGGATGCGGTAGCGCTCGGTGAGCCAGCGGTGGAGGTCGGCCATGCGGGCGCGCTCGTCGGCGAAGGGCCAGCTTGGGCTGGTGCGCAGCACCGGCCTGCCGGTGACGGGGCAGGGCGTGTGCGCGGGGGTGTCGGCTGCGCCATCTGCGCTCGGCGGCGCGGCGTGGCTGCTGGGGTCGGAGGGCACAGGGGAGGCGCTGGGCGTGCCGCGGGACCGCGCGAGCCAGTCTTGCGGCTCGTCGAGGTCGGGGGCGGTCGGCGCGACGATCCCGCCGCAGGCGCGACGCAGGGCGGTCGCGTGCGGGTTGGCGGTGTCGTCGAGCCACGCGGCGGGGACGCGGAGGGTCACGAGTCGGCGTGAGCTGGGCGCGTCGTGCGGCGTGTGGCGGCTGGTGCCGGCCGGTGTTTGCGGCGCGGGCGGTGGCTCGGGCTCGGGCGAGATCCAGACTCCCGCCCAGGCGACGGCGGCCAGGTCGCGCGGGAGTGTGCCGTCGGGCTGGCGGGGGAGCCGCTCGGGCCACTCGATGGCGGTGGCGGCCAGATCGGGCTGGGCCGCGTCGAGACCGAGCGAGTCGGGGTCGTCGGCGTGGCCGAGCCGGTAGGCGTCGATGTGGATCAGCGGCACACATGGGTGTGTTCGTTGGTCGTGGGGGCCGCCTGGGGCGGGGGCGATTGCGGAGGGGGAGGGCTGGTAGCGGTGGAGGAGCGCAAAGGTCGGGCTGTGGACCTGCGCGGGGTCCAGGCCGAGCCCCTGAGCAACGCCGCGGACGAGGCAGGTCTTGCCGGCGCCCAGGCCGCCGAAGATGAGGACGCCCGAGCCGGCGTGGAGCAGCTGACCCAGGGCGGCGCCCAGCGCGTGGGTGTCGGCCTCGTGTGCGGATCGGAACTCGAGCGTGTGCCAGCGCACGGGGGATTGTTGGTCGCGCGCGGGCTCAGGCGGCGGCGATGGCGGCGGTCGCGGCGGCGGGGGATGCCGGCTGCGGGGCCATCTCGGGGACGAAGCGCTGGAGCGCGGCCAGGACCGAGTGCTTGGGGCACGAGGGCGAGCGCATCTGGGCCAGCGCCTCGATCATGGCCGGGGTGAGCGTGTCGGGGGAGTCGGCGTCGAGCTGGCCGGCCCAGCGGTTGATGCGCGGCGAGGTGGTCGGGGCCAGGGACTCGGCGGCGTAGGCGAGCTGCTCGAAGAGCTTCTCGCCCGGGCGTGCGCCGGTGAGGCGGATCTCGGCGCTGGGGCTGCCCGGGCGGCTGGTGCGCACCAGGCGGGCGTGCGGGCCCAGGTGCGGGCCCAGGTGCGGCGGGATGGCGGCGGGGTCGATCCAGGGCGTCAGGCCGTGGAGGCGGAGGAAGCGCGCAGCCAGGTCCAGGATCGGGAGCGGCTGGCCCATGTCGAGCACGTACACGGGCGCCAGGCCCGGGGGCTGGTCGAGCGTGCCGGCGCGCGTGACCAACGCCGCGGCCTCCGGGATGGTCATGAAGTAGCGCGTCATGCGCGGGTCGGTGACGGTGATGGGGCCGCCCTCGGCGAGCTGCTGCTGCCAGATGGGCACGACGGAGCAGGCCGAGCCCAGGACGTTGCCGAAGCGGACCATGCTCAGGCGCGTGCTGTGGGGGTGGTCGGCGCGGCGCGCAAGCCAGGCGAGGTAGAGCTCGGCCAGGCGCTTGGTGGCGCCCATGACGCTGGTGGGGTGGACGGCCTTGTCCGAGGAGATCATGACCAGGCGCTCGGCCGAGCAGGCGATGGCGGCGTCGGCGACGGACTTGGTGCCGAAGAGGTTGTTGTCCACGGCCAGGGCGGGGTGGTCCTCCATCAGCGGCACGTGCTTGTGGGCGGCGGCGTGGAAGACCGCGGCGGGGCGCAGCTCGTGGAAGAGGCGCAGGGTCTGGGTCTCGTTGACCACGTCGTGGAGCACGGCCCGCCTGGGCACGCGCGCAAAGCGCCTGCCCAGGGCGTGATCGATCTGGAAGAGCGCGTTCTCGGAGCGTTCGAGCAGGACGATCTCGGCCGGCTCGGCCTGGGCCACGACGTGGGCCAGCTCGGAGCCGATCGAGCCGCCGGCGCCGGTGATGAGCACCCGGCGGCCGCGGAGCGCCTGGGCGATGGGGCCGATGTCCAGGGGTTCCGGGCGGCAGATCAGCTGGGCCAGGTCTGGGGCTGTCGCCGGGCCGGTCGGCCGCGTGTGCTGTGGGTGGGGGGAGTGGGGTGGGTGAGGGGTGGAGAGCAGGGCGTCGAGCGTCGGGACCTGCCGAAGCGCAACGCCGGCGGCCAGGCACAGCGCGCGGGCGTGCGCAGCGGTCGGCGAGTCAGCCGACGGCAGGCAGAGCAGCGCCACGGCGTCCGGGTGGGCTTGGAGGAGCTCGGGCAGCTCGGTCAGCGGGACGGGCCCCGGGCTGTGATGCTCGCCGGCGGGCGCGCCGACGCGCCGACGCGCCAGGACCACGCCCAGGACGGGCAGGCCGGCGTGATCGGTGTGTGCGCGGAGGATCGGCAGCGTGGCCGGCGAGGCGATGAGGATCGCGCCCGGCGGGGCCGCTCGGGAGGTCGGGTGGGCGTGGCCCGGCTGCGCAGTCGGCGCGGGCTGAGCATTCGTCACAATCGGCATGGACAGACCATCGGCCGGATGGGCGCCGGCCTTGACGGAATGTGGGCCGGGGCGTCGCAGGGCCGGTCTGGTGGTCTGCTGGAGCTGGGGTTGGAGGCGGGGCGCCGGGAGGTGGGGGGTGGCGGGTGGGGGGCCCCGGGCGGGTGGGAGGTGGGGATCAGCTGGGGCGGTGCTGCGGCCCGCTCAGGGCGGCGCGGCGCTGCTTGAAGGCGTTGATCAGCCCGCGGGTGGACGAATCGTGCGTGGAGACCGGCTCGGCCGAGCCCAGCTCGGGCACGATGGCCTTGGCCAGCTGCTTGCCAAGCTCCACGCCCCACTGGTCGAAGGAGTTGATGTTCCAGATCACGCCCTGGGCGAAGATCTTGTGCTCGTAGAGGGCGATGAGCGAGCCGAGCGCCCGCGGCGTGAGCTGGTCGATCAGGATGGAGTTGGTGGGGCGGTTGCCGGGGAAGACCTTGTGCGGCAGGAGCTTCTCAGCGGCGTCGGGCCTGAGCCCCTGGGCCAGGAGCTCGGCGCGGGCCTGGGCGGGGGTCTTGCCGAGCATGAGGGCCTCGGTCTGGGCGAAGAAGTTGGAGAGCAGCAGCGTGTGGTGCTCGCCGGTGGGGTTGTGGCTGACGCACGGGGCGATGAAGTCGCAGGGGATGAGCTTGGTGCCCTGGTGGATGAGCTGGTAGAAGGCGTGCTGGCCGTTGGTGCCCGGCTCGCCCCAGATGACCGGCCCGGTCTGCCAGCTCACGGCTGCGCCGGCCCGGTCGACGGACTTGCCGTTGGACTCCATGTCCCCCTGCTGGAAGTATGCGGGGAAGCGTGAGAGGTACTGGTCGTAGGGGAGGATGGCGTGGGCCTGGGCGTCGAAGAAGTTGTTGTACCACACGCCCAGGAGCGCCAGGATCGTGGGGAGGTTGCGCTCGGGCGGCGTCTGGAGGAAGTGGCGGTCCATGGCGTGGGCGCCGTCGAGGAGCTCGCCGAAGCGATCGAAGCCGACGCTCAGGGCGATGGAGAGGCCGATGGCCGACCAGAGCGAGTAGCGCCCGCCGACCCAGTCCCAGAAGCCGAACATGTTGGCGGTGTCGATGCCGAAGGCGGCGACCTCCTTGGCGTTGGTCGAGAGGGCGACGAAGTGCCTGGCGACGTGGGCCGGGTCCGAGGCGG
Source organism: Isosphaera sp. (assembly GCA_013822085.1). GTDB lineage: Bacteria > Planctomycetota > Phycisphaerae > Phycisphaerales > UBA1924 > WM-009. Next base: position 76,519 of record PNJV01000002.1, read on the forward strand.
CGGCCAGGAACCAGGCGCGGGCGGTGTGGGCGTTGGCCAGGGTCTCCTGGGTGGTGAAGGTCTTGCTGGCCACGACAAAGAGCGTGGTGCGCGGGTCGCACTGACGCAGGGCCTCGGCGATGTGGGTGCCGTCGACGTTGGAGACAAAGTGCGTGCGCAGGTCGCGCTTGGAGTACGGGCGCAGGGCCTGGCAGACCATGGCCGGGCCCAGGTCGCTCCCGCCGATGCCGATGTTGACCACGTCGCGGATCGGCGCGCCGGTGTAGCCGGTCCAGCGGCCCGAGCGCACGGCGTCGCTGAAGCTGCGCATGTGGTCCAGCACGGCCCGGACGTCGGGCATCACGTCGCGCCCGTCCAGGACCACCGGCGCGGCCGAGCTGTTGCGCAGGGCGGTGTGGAGCACCGCGCGGTCCTCGGTAAGGTTGATGCGTTCGCCGGCGAACATCCGCTGGGCCATGCCGGGCACGTCGGCCTGCCGGGCCAGGTCAAAGAGCAGGCGCATCGTCTCGGCGGTGACGCGGTTCTTGGAGTAGTCCAGCAGAATGGACTCGAAGCGCACCGAGAGGGCGTCGAACCGGCCGGGGTCCTGCGCAAACAGGTCGCGCATGTGCAGGGCGCCGGCGTGGCGGTGGTGCGCCTCCAGGGCCTTCCAGGCGGGCAGGCCGGTCGGGGGGCGGCTTGCGGGGGTGGCGGTGGTGGCTGAAGTGGCGGTGTTCATGGGGGTCCTTTGGCGCAGCGGCGGCGGGTCAGCTGCGCCCGTAGACGGGCACGATGCCGCCGCGGGCGACCGTGTTCTGCGGCGATGCCAGGAAGGCGATGGTGGCGGCGACGTCGGGCAGGGGCGCCCAGGCGGAGAAGTCCGCCGAGGGCATGGCCTTGCGGTTGGCCGGCGTGTCCATGACCGAGGGCGCCACGGCGTTGACCAGCACGCCGTCGCGCACGACCTCCTCGGCCAGGGCCTGGGTCATGGCGGCCAGGGCGGCCTTGGTGGTGGTGTAGGCGACCATGCCCGCGCCCAGGCGCGGCTCGAGCGCCGGGCGGGCCACGACGTTGACGATGCGCCCGCCGGCGGGCCCGCCGCCGGGGGTGCTCGGGCGGGACTTGAAGAGCTTGACGGCCTCACGGCTGGACAGGAACGCCGTCAGGACGTTGGTGCGCCACTGGGCCTGGAAGTCGGCAAGCGAGGTCTCCTCGAACGGCCCCATGGCAAAGCCGCCGGCCAGGTGCACCGCGGCCCAGAGGCCCCCGGTGTCGCGCTTGCCCTCGGGCGGTCGGCCCAGCGCGTCGGCGTAGAAGCGCGCCAGCGCCGTCTCGTCGGCGCAGTCCACGCCCAGAAAGACGCGCACACGCTCGTGTGAGCGCAGCTCGAAACGCCGCAGCTCGTGCTCGTCGTGCGCCGGCACGCTCACCACGGCGCCGGCGTCGATGAGCCTCCGCACCACCGCGGCGCCCAGAGCCCCGGCCCCGCCCGTCACCACCACGTGCCCGTCGGCGTAGTCGATCTGCATGGGTCGAGCATAGATCCACGCCGCTCAGCCCGGCGAGCTCCCCGCCGCGTCGGCGCGCGCCAGGGCGGCCTCGATCGCGGCTGTCACAGCCGCCGCGTGCGTGTAGGTGATCAGGTGCCCGGCGTCGGCGAGGGTTGGGGTGGCGTGGCCCAGCGGGTCGGGGATCACTCGGTCCAGCGCCCCGTGCAGGTGCCGCACGGGGACCGCCACGCCGTGATGCCGCAGGTCGGGCTCGCCACGCCACCGGGCGCAGGCCCAGGTAGACCAGTCCAGGAAAGCCGGGTCGATGCCCCGGGCCATGTCGACCAGCAGCTGCGCGTGCCCCGGCGCGAGCCCGCTGCGCCTGGCAAAGCGCCGCGCGTAGGGCGCGTACAGCCGCTGGGCCACGGCGCGCGGCACCAGCGTGCCGATCCGCTGCTGCAGGTGGAACCAGGGCGTGAGCTGCGCCAGCGACCGCACGCCGCAGAGCAGGAGCAGCTCGGCCGGTCGCCTGGGCATGTGCCTGACCATCTCCTGGGCCGCCTGCGAGCCGAAGGAGAACCCGCCGAGCACGTAGGGCCCGTCGGGGAGCGTGACGGATCGGGCGAGGCGCGCCGCGTACGGCTCGAGGCGCTCGCAGGGCTCGGGGGCGAGCCACGCGGGGACAATGAGCCTGGCGCCCAGCGCGTCCAGCTGCGGCTGGAAGAGCCGGCGATCGGCGGCCAACCCGGGCAGGAGCACGCACGTCGCGGCCATCGCTCAAGCGTACCGGCGGGCGCCGCTCAGGGCGAGCCGTCGCTGGGCGTAGTGGGCGTAGTGGGCGTAGTGGGCGTAGTGGGCGTAGTGGGCGTAGTGGGCGTAGTGGGGGTTGTGGGGGTGGGCGTGTCAAAGACGCGCACCGCGTGCCAGGGGTGGTCTCGGGCCCACTCGACGGCCCTGCGGACCTGCCCGGGCTCCTCCCAAGGGATGAAGTGCCCGCGGTTCGGGATGCGACTGACGCGGACCTCTGCGGCGCCGGTGAAGGCCTTGAGCATGAAGTCGACGTTGCCGACCGGGACGAGCGAGTCCTCCTCGCCGTGGACGATGGCGACCGGGGCGGGCACGCGGGCCAGGAGCGGGGCCAGGGCGTCGGCGTGCGGCCGGGCGCGCATGATCTCGTCGTTGGCCGTGCGCAGCGGCCTGGGCAGGACGGCCCGGACGATGGCCCAGTCCGCGGCGTTGTTGAACCAGTGGGGGCGCTCCAGCTCGGGCGAGAGCGACCCGGCGAGGATCACCACGCCGCCGACCTTGTCCGGGTAGTCCGCCGCGATGCGCGCCGCGATCGGCCCGCCGAGCGAGTGCCCGACGAGGATCGGCCACTTGCCGTTGCGCTCCTCGAGGAGCAGGGCCACGGCCTCGGCCTGCTTCTGGTACGAGGGCTCGGCCTTCTTGGGCTCGCTCTGGCCAAAGCCCAGCCGGTCGACGGAGATGGCCCGCAGGCCGTCGATCGGGCGCAGGAGGTAGTCCACGAAGGCCTTGGCGTCGCCGGGCGTGCCGTGGATGTAGATCACGCGCGGCAGGGCGTCATCGCCCGCGGCCAGGGCCGAGAGCGTCACGGCGCCGTCGGCGCTGGGGACGGAGAGGCGCTCCAGGCCGTTGATCAGCGCCTCCCTGGCGGGGTTGGACGGCCCGCATCCGCTGAGGCGCACAAGCCCCAGGCCGGCCACGGACGCCAGCACACCGCCCAGCAAGAGGATCCGGCGTCGCGTGCTGAGCCATGTGCGCAGGGCCATTGGTCCGGGTCCGTAGCGTAGCGTGAGGGTGATGCGGAGGGTACGGCGTGCGTGGCGCGTGGGGGGGTGGGGGGTGGTGCGTGGGGGGGCGAAGGCGTGGTCGGGATCGCGGATGCAGGGGACAGCGGGCAATGGCTCGGCTGCGCGGTGTCAGGCGGGTGTGGGCATGGCGCCGGGCGGGAGATCGGGCGAGCCGTCGGCCTTGGGCTGAGCGGGCGGCGCCGCTGGCGCAGCCTCGCGGGCCCGGCGGGCCTCAGCGGCGAGCAGCTCGCTCACGGTGGGCCGGCCCAGGGCCTCGCCGCGCATGAGGCGGTGCACGTCGGCGGCGTCGAGGGTCTCGTGCTTGATCAGGGCCGTGGCCACGGCCTCGACCTTCTCCCAGTTCTCGTCGAGGATGCGCTTGGCGTCAGCGAAGGCCGAGTCGACCATGCCGCGGACCTCGGCGTCGATGAGCACGGCGGTCTGGTCTGAGTAGGCGCGGTCGGGGATGAACAGGTCGCGTCTGTCGGCCCCGGCGTAGCGGATGAACCCGAGCCGGTCGCTCATGCCCCACTGCTCGACCATGACGCGGGCCATGCTGGTGACCTGGGCGATGTCCATGGCCGCGCCGCTGGAGACGTCGCCCATGGCGCGCTCCTCGGCGATGCGCCCGCCGCACATCACGCGCATGGTGGCCAGCAGCCGCCGGCGCGACTCGGTCAGGCGGTCGCGCTCGGGCAGGGAGAAGGTCGCCCCGCCGGTGTCGCCGCGCGGGATGACGGTGACCTTGTGGAGCGGGTCGGCGTCCTTGAGCATGACCTGGACCACGGCGTGGCCGGCCTCGTGGAAGGCGATCAGGCGGTTCTCGTCGGCCTCGCGGACGCGGCTCTTGGAGGCGCGCCCGAACTTGACCTTGTCGCGGGCCTCCTCCAGGTCCTCCTGCTCGACGAAGTCCTTGTTGTGCAGCGTCGCGGCGATGGCCGCCTCGTTGATGATCGCCGCCAGGTCGGCCCCGGAGAACATCGGCGTGATCTTGGCCATGCGCTCCAGGTCGGCGTCGGGCCCGAGCTTGACCTTCTTGGCGTGGACCTTGAGGATCTCCATGCGGCCCTTGACATCGGGCAACGGCACGACGATCTGGCGGTCGAACCTGCCCGGCCGGACCAGGGCCGGGTCGAGCACGTCCGAGCGGTTGGTCGCGGCGATGACGATGACGCCGTCGCTGGGCGTGAAGCCGTCCATCTCCACGAGGATGGCGTTGAGGGTCTGCTCGCGCTCGTCGTGCCCGCCGGAGCTGAACCCACCGCCGCGTCGGCGGCCCACCGCGTCGATCTCGTCCAGGAAGACGATGCACGGGGCCGAGTCCTTGGCCTGCTTGAACAGGTCGCGCACACGCGAGGCGCCCACGCCCACGAACATCTCGACAAAGTCCGAGCCCGAGATCGTAAAGAACGGCACGTCCGCCTCGCCGGCGATCGCCTTGGCCAGGAGCGTCTTGCCGCACCCAGGCTCGCCCACCAGCAGCACGCCGCGCGGGATCCGGCCCCCCAGGCGCATGAACCGCTTGGGGTTCTTGAGGAACTGGATCACCTCCTCGACCTCGTACTTGGCCTCCTCGATCCCCGCCACGTCGTCGAAGGTCACGCCCGTCTTCTCTTTCATCAGCACCCGGTGCCTGGACTTGCCGAAGTTGCCCAGCATGCCCCCGGGCCCGCCCGAGGCCGACCTGAGCCCGCGCGACAGCAGCCACAGCAGGATCACCAGCCCCAGCAGGAACGGCAGGATCGAGAGCAGCACCTGGAGGATCTGGGTCCCGACCCCCGTGGGCGCGTTGGAGTACTGCCCGTTGGTCAGCTCGTCCACCTTCTTGAGGTAGAACTCCTTGTCGCTGACGGAGAACTGGAAGTAGACCTCGCCCTCCTCGCGGGAGATCTGCCCCGGCTTGCGCTCGGCGTAGACGCCGTTGTCGCGCACCTGCACCGAGCGCTCCACCAGGCGCCGGTTGGCGTAGAGGCTCTCGAACTCCTGCCATGTCGAGAGCCGCTTGGCCCGGTCCAGCCCGCCGGTGGCCAGCGCGATGAGCACCACGATCAGCACGACCACCGCCAGCAGGGCGAAGATGCTCCGGCCCGGCCAGGCCCCCGGCTGGCCGGGGACGCCGGGCGGTGGCGTGGGGCGCTTGTCGCGCGGCTCGCCCTCCTCGGGGCGCTGAGGCTGGCCCGGTCGTTGACGCCGCGGGTCGGGATGCCCTTGAGGCATAGTGAGCGGTTCCAATCTGCGCGGCGCGCGATGGTGCGCCCTGGGGAGGGGACTTACGACAGTAGGCCCCGCGCACGGCCTTCCCCCACACGCCACACGCCGCACGCCGCGCAGGTCCGCCGCGCCAACGCCGCTACCCGGGCGCGGGACGCTGGGCTCAGAGTGGGGGAGTAGGGCGCACGGGGGGTGAGCGCGGGTGAGGGGTGGGGGGGGGTGGGTTACCAGTCGCCGCGCAGCTCGGCCACGATGTCGCGCGCCAGCACCGCGATGGCCTCGTTCTGACCGCTCTCGATCCGCTCCGACACGCCGCGCGCCGGGATGAACGTCCCGACGCCGGTAAAGTCGCGCCGCTGCTCGAGCACCTGGCCCGTCCGGCGATCGACCCACCCGAAGTTCACCGTCACGCGCACGGCCAGCTCCTCGGACAGGCCCGTCGTCTGTGTGAGCGACAGCCGCTGGAGCTCCACCCGCGTGATCGTCCCCGTGAGCACCGTCTGGGCCGCGTCCTGGCCGACCACCTTCCACGGCGTGGTCCGCCGCAGCTCCTGGAGCACCGCCGCCGTCAGCCGGGACTCGAGGCCGAACTCGAAGGAGTCGTTGCGGAAGACCGGCACGGCGATCGACTGCACGTCGGTGCGGTACGTGGGCCGGAAGCTGTAGTCCTGCCGCGGGTCGGCGGCGCACCCGGCCAGCCCCCCCAGCGCGCACGCGGCGCCGATCGTCGCCCGGCCCAACGCTCGCAGGGTGCGATTGGCGTCGATCACGAGGCACCGCCTTGCGCCTGCGCCGGCGGCGCGTCGCCCCGGGCCGGCCCCGGCGATGCGGGGGCTGAGGCGGGGTCGTCCCACCGATACTCGGCAAAGAGCGCCCGCGCCTCCTGCGCCGCGGCCGAGCGCGGGTGCTGGGTGATGAGCCGCCCCAGCGTGTACCGCGCAGCCACCGGGTCCCCCCGGCGCAGGTACCACAGCCCGATCACCATGAACTGGTCCGCCGTCGAGTCGTCCACGAAGGTCAGCAGCGGCTCGTCGATCTGCGAGCGCTCGGCCTCGGCGGGGAAGCTGGCCATGTACTGCTTGATCAGCACCGACGCCCCGACGAGCACCGACGTGTCGTACTCGGGCCCGCGGAAGCGCCCCAGCGTCGCGTAGATCCGCCGCTGCTGCGCCCGAGCGCGGTAGACCGAGCCCGGGAAGTTCTCCAGGAAGCGCTGGTACACGTCGGCGGCCAGGCCCAGCTCGCGCCGGCGGTAGTAGTGGTCGCCAAGCGCGACGATGGCGCGCTCGGCCAGCCGGCTGCCGGGCAGGCGCTCGTGCACGCGGATGAGCAGCTCCTCGGCCTCGGCCGTCGCCGGGAAGACGCGAACGCCCACGAACTTCCGCCGCAGGCCCCCCAGGTACGCCAGGGCGATCTCCAGCTCGCGCTCGATGGCGAACACGTACTCGGGCGACGACGGGAAGCCGGCGATGATGTCCTCGTAGTCGTAGAGGGCCGTGAACTCGTTGCCCCCGGCGCTGCGCGCATCCCCGCGCGCCAGCAGGGCCGTGGGCACCAGCGGCGAGCCCGAGCGCTCGTTGGCGCGCAGCCACGGGTTGAGCGCTTCGAGCGCCAGGTTCGGGTTGCCGCGGGCGATGTGCCCGCGCGCCTGCGCGATCAGCGCCGCGTCGGGGCTCTCTTCTTCTGCGCCCTGGGGCACCAGGCCGTCCACGCCCAGGCGATAGACGGGCTGGACCGCCTCGGGGCCGCCGCCGACGGTCGTCGCTGCCGCGGGGCCGAAGCGGTCGCTCGGCCGTACCGGCGACAGCGCACACCCGCCGGCCAGGGCCAGGCACGCACCGGCCGCGCACGCCCGGGCCGCACGCGCTCCAAGGCCGCGCTCGAACATGTCCGCCAGGCCGTGAGCCTCTCGCATCGCCCAAGCATACCGACCGACTCAACTCGACGCCTTTGTCGGCGCCGAGCAGCGCCGCAGGTTTGCGTGGCGCGTCGCACATAGAGTCACACAAGTGCCACACGACCCGGTCATCATCGGGCTCGGCTCGGTCAGCCCCTTCGGGACCGGGGTCGGGGCCTATATCGCGGGGCTGCGCGCCGGCGTGTCGGCCGTGCGTCCGCTGCCCGCGCCCCACCCGGCTGTGGCCGCTCGCGTGGCGGCGTGGATCGGGCCGGAGCAGTTCACGCCCAGCGATCACGTGCCCGAGGCGGACCTCAAGCGTCTGCCGCGGCTGGTGCCCATGGCCCTGGCCGCGGCGCGCCAGGCCATGGCCCACGCCGGCATGCCCCCGGACCGCCCGGCCACGGCCGCGGCGCGGCGCATCGGCCTGATCCTGGGCACCGGCGGCGGCGGGATCGATTTCACGCTCGACCAGGCCGCCGCCATCGCGGCCGGTCGCTCCGCCTCGCTCTGGACGATCACCAACGCCACCCACGGCAACCTCGCCGGCGAGCTCTCGATCCGCCTGGGGCTGCGCGGCCCGTCGTGGTGCGTCTCCGACGGCTGCGCCTCGAGCTCGGACGCGCTGGGCCTGGCCCGGCACCTGCTCCGCGACGTGCCCCCCGACGCCCCGGGCGCCATCGACGCGGCCCTGGTTGTGGGCGCCGACGCGCACGTGCGCTGGGAGACCCTGCACACGATGGAGCTCCTGGGCGTGATCGACACCCGCGACCCGCTGGAGGCCGGCGGCCCGGTGCCGCGCCCCTTCGACGCCACGCGCGCCGGCTTTGCGCTCGGCGAGGGCGCCTGGGCCGTCCTGCTGGCACGCCCCGCCGCCGCCGCTGGCCGCGAGCGGCCCGCGCTTGCGGCCATGACCGGGTTCGCCGCCACCTGCGACGCGTTCCACCGCGTCCGCCCCGACCCGGACATGACCGAGTCGGCCCGCGCCATCGAGCTGGCCGTCGCCGACGCCCGGCTGCGGCCGGACCAGGTCGCCATCGCCCACCTCCACGGCACCGGCACCAAGCTCAACGACGCCCTGGAGACCGCCGCGGTGCGCGCCGCCTTTGGCCCCCACGCGGCGCACCTGGTCTGCCACTCGATCAAGGGCGCCCTGGGCCACCCGCAGGGCGCCTCGGGCATCGCGGCGCTGGTCGCCACGCTCGGCGCCGTGCTCGGGCTCGACGGCGGCGCGCCCTTCACCCCAGCCACGGCCAACCTCCGCGCAGCCGACCCCGCCTGCGGCCTGGACTGCACCCCGCTGGCCCCCCGCCCCCTGGCGCCCAACGCCCCGCGCACGATCCTGGTCAACTGCCTGGCCTTCGGGGCCAAGAACAGCGCGATCGTCCTCCAGCCCACGCCCGAGAGGCCCACCCCCGACGGGCACGCGCCGCCCTGAGCGACGCCGCGCCCTGATACCGTCGGGCATGAAGGCCGCACTGATCACCCGGCAGTCCCCGCACGTGCACGAGGCCGTGACCGTCGTCACCGACCACCCCGAGCCCGCCGCCCCGGGGCCGGGCCTGGCCCTGGTGCGCACGCTCTGCTCGGCCATGAACCACCTCGACCTGTGGGTCGGCCGGGGCGTGCCCGGCCTCAAGCTCACCTACCCGCGCATCAGCGGGTGCGACGCCTGCGGCCAGGTCCTGGCCGTCGGCCCGGGCGTGGACCCGGCGTGGGTGGGCTTGCGCGTGGTCGTCAACGCCGCCCAGGCCCAGCCGCCGCGGGCGCACCCCTCGGGCGACCCCGAGCCCCAGACGCCCGCCTACGAGCTGCTCGGCGAGCACACCGACGGGTTCCACCGCGAGCGGTTCCTGGCCCCCGCTGAGGCGCTCCAGCCCGTGGCCCCCGACGCCGACCCGGCCCAGGCCGCGGCCTTCGGGCTCGGCTCGCTCACGGCCTATTCCATGCTCGTGGGCAAGGCCGGCCTGCGGCCGGGCCAGTGGGTGCTCATCACGGGGATCGGGGGCGGCGTGGCCCTGGCGGCGCTGTCCATCTGCAACGCCCTGGGCGCCCGCGCGGTGGTCACCTCGCGTCACCAGTGGAAGCTCGACCGCGCCGCCGAGCTCGGGGCCGTCGCCGGCGTGCTCGACTCGGGGGCCGATTGGTCCCGCCAGGCCCGCCAGGCCACCGGCGGCCGCGGCTTCGACATCGCCGTCGATTCCTCGGGCAAGGCCACCCACCTGTGGTGCGTCAAGTCCCTGGCCCGCGGCGGCGCGTACGTCACCCCCGGCTGCACCTCCGGGCCCGACGCCACCACCGACCTGGCCAGGGTCTTCTGGCACCAGCTGCGGATCATCGGCTCGACCATGGGCACGCCGGCCGAGTTCGCCCAGGTCGCGGCGCTCTACCGGCGCGGCGTGATCAGGCCGGTCGTCGATCGCGTGTACCGCGCCGACGACATCGCCCAGGCCTACGCCCGGCTGGCCGGCCAGGAGCAGTTCGGCAAGGTCGTCGTGGACTGGCGCTAAGGCGCCGGCTCAGGACTTGGCGGGCGCAGCCGCGGCTGCGGGGGCGGCGGGCGTGCTGGTGGGGATGCCCTGGACCTGGCTCATGCCGCGGCGGCGGTCGCGGATGCGGCGCGACTTGCCCGCTCGCTCGCGCAGGAAGTAGAGCTTGGCCCGGCGCGCGTCGCCGCGACGCACCACGTCGATCGCGGCGACCTTCGGCGAGCTGAGCGGGAACACCCGCTCGACGCCCTGCTCCTCGACGATCCGGCGGACCGTGATCATCTCCGTGATCCCGCGGCCGGCACGCGCGATCACCACCCCGGTGAAGACCTGCACGCGCTCCTTGTTGCCCTCGATGATCCGGTTGTGCACCGAGATGGTGTCGCCGACGTCGAACCGCGGGACGTCGCGGCGCAGCGAGGTTTCGTTGATCGACTCGATGATCTGCTGAATTGCCATGGCGTGTCCAGTCGTGCGGGGGCCGGACCGTCCGGCCCGGGGTTCGTTGGCCCGGCCGGGGCCCGCGGAGATGAGTCCCGATGATAGCCCCTCCGCTCGGGGCTCCATGGTCACGGCCGTGGGCAACGGTCGCCGACGGGCCTGTCAGCGCAGCAGGTCCGGCCGGCGGGCCCTGGTCCGCGCCAGGCGCTGGGCCAGCCGCCACCGTTCCACCTCCCCGTGGTCGCCGGAGATCAGCACCTCGGGGACCGAGCGACCCATCCACTCCCTGGGCCGGGTGTAGTGGGGGTGGTCCAGCACCCGGGCGCACCCGGGCCCGATGGGCGAGAACGAGTCCATCGCCGCCGACGCCTCGTGCCCCAGCGCGCCCGGGAGCAGCCGGATCACCGCGTCCATGAGCACCATCGCGGCAAGCTCGCCCCCCGAGAGCACGTAGTCGCCGACCGAGATCTCCATGGGCTCGAGCGCCTCGATCACGCGCTCGTCGACGCCCTCGTAGTGCCCCGCGATGAGCAGCAGCCGCGGCTTGACCGCCAGCGATTCGACCACCGCCTGGCTCAGCGGCCTGCCCTGCGGCGTGAGCAGCACGCGCGTGGCAAACCGCGAGTCCTGGCCCTCGACGGCCCTGACCGCGTCCCACAACGGCTGGCACAGCATGACCATCCCGGGGCCGCCGCCGAAGGGGCGGTCGTCGGTCTTGTCGTGCTTGTTCGCCGCGTGGTCGCGGATGTTGTGGGCGTGCCACTGGACCAGCCCGGCTCGCCGCGCCCGGTCGGGGATCGACTGGGCCAGGGGCCCCGCAGCGGCGGGGCCGAACATCTCCGGGAAGGTCGTCAGGATGTCGATTCTCAGCGGCGGCATGGTTGGGCGGGCCGGCCGGCGTTGGACGATCAGGAGCACCCAAGCGCTGCGGCGGCCTGGCTCAGGCCGGCTCGGGGCCGGCGGTAGCGTGCGCGACGCGTTGCCCCGCCTGTTGCCCGATCAGCCCTTAGCGTCTTCGGGCTTGGCGTCCGCGGCGGGGGCGGTGGCAGCGGCCTTCTTGGCCGTGCGGCTCTGGATGGAGCCGACGCGCTTGGCCTTGGCCGCCTTGTGCGCCTCGGCGTCGATCAGGTTGAGCGTCGCCAGCAGGTCCAGCACCGTGTCCGACGGCTTGGCGCCGTGGCCGAGCCAGTGCTTGACGCGCTCGGCGTTGATGTGCACGGGGGCCGTGCCGGCGGTGCCCGTCGGGTCGTAATGGCCCAGGTTCTCCAGGACCTTGCCGTCGCGCTTGACGCGCGAGTCCACCGCGACAACGCGGTAGAACGGCCGGTGCGGGCGACCCATACGCGTCAGACGGATCCGAACCAAGCGATGCTCCTGCGCAGACAAGAAAACCCCGACCGGTGCTCCGATCGGGGCTGGGATGATAGCCCGGGTTGCCGCACTGACAAGCCTTCCCAGGGGAGCCCTGACAGGCCGTCGGACGCACGAGTTCGTCCGTCGGTCTGTCGCGGGGTTGGAAGGGCCGGGGAGTGCGGGGCTGCGGGGGGGTGGGGGGCTTAGTTGAGCTTCGGGCGGATCTTGTTCACCTTGATCATCAGCGCCAGCCGGCTGCTCACCTCGTGCTCCTTGAACAGCGATCGCGCCTGTTCGTGGCACGTGGAGTACCGGATGCTCAGCTCGTCGGCGATCTCACGCTCGGTCTTGGACGTCGTCGCCAGGTAGCCCAAGATCTTTCTCCGCAGCTTCGGGTCGGTCACGTTCGGCATGCCTTGAACGCTCCTTGTGTGCGCTCGCGCTGGTGTGGCGCCGGGTCGCGGCCGCGAGCGACGCGGACCACTCCCGCGGCGTCATCCGGGCGTGCGGGGCCAAGTGTACCTGAAGCCAGCGCCGCCGCCAACACGCCCTGGCGCGTTTCGTTGCTGCGCAGGCTCCCCCGGCCACACCCGCGACCCGCGGCCGCCCACCTAGATCGGGAATTCACCTTCGTGTGTGCCACGCGCGCGGCGGCGTCACGCGCTGCGGCTTTGCGACCGGGCGCACGCGCAGGCCCGGGCTGCGCAATCGCCGACTCCGCCCAGGCCCGCGCGCATCATCCCAACGAGTACCTATCAACCAGCGGCCACACCCTTTGCCTAGGTGTGTTGACCTCACTCGGCGCGGTGCGTATGGCCACGATCACACGCGCTTGAGGGGTGTGTTTCTGTCCGCTGTACGCGCTATGTACGTGCCGACGAATTACCCACAGCTGCGCCAGTTTCACACTTGTTGCTGCGTGCAAGGCGGCTCGATCGTGTATACCTGTCAGTCGGCACAGAAGTGTGGCCCGCGCAGGCGCTGGGCAACATCCCTGTGCCTGTCATCCTCGCGGGCGCCAGCGCGAGCGCAGTCTGTCGTTTGACACAGAAATGCGCCCGGCCCGTGCCGGGCACAAGGAGCGACCCATGCACCGTTCACCACGCACGCGCGCCGGGCGCTGTCTCCCACGCCCGGGCACGCGTAGAGCGTTCACGATCGTCGAGCTGCTGGTGGTGATCTCGATCATCGCGCTGCTGATCTCGCTGCTGCTCCCGGCGCTGTCGCGGGCCCGCCAGCAGGGCCGGACGCTGGGGTGCGCCGCCAACATGCGCTCCATGGCCCTGGCCGCGGCCTCGTACGCCCAGGAGCACCGCGACCAGATCGTCGGCTCCACGGTCACGAGCGGCCTGGACGCGCTCTCGCGCGACCACCTCTTGGTCGTGCCCGCCCTGCTGCGCTCCAAGCGCGGCACCGCGGCGACGTTCAACGGCATCGCCGTCCAGAACTTCGACCACTACGGCCCCCTGGCCCACTTCCTGGGCATGCAGGGCCCCGGCGACGAGATCGCCGCCGGCCCGCTGCCCACGGCCGACACCGGTGCCGTGCGCACCGAGCGCGGCCGACGCTTCGACTGGCTCCGCAGGATCGACGCCATGCGCTGCCCGGAGAACGCGCTGGTGGCCATCGTCTCTGCGCACGAGTCCAACGCCAGCGGGGTGGATATCGGCCCCGGGCCGCTCCTGAGCTACCACACCACCACCGCGATGGTCACGCCGCACACGGGCAGGGCCGCCGACACCCCCGTCGGCATCAACCCGGGCTCGTCCGACGTGCTCCGCCGCGGGTACACCCCGCGCACGCTGCGCGTCGGCTCCCCGGCCGTCAAGGCATTCCTGGGCGAGGGCGCCCGCTACGGCAACGAGACCGAGAGCTTCACGCCCTCGATCCAGACCGCGCTCACGGCCAGCTACGGCGGGGCCTTTAGCGACGTGGGCCCGTGGTACAACGACTCGGACACCTGGGCCCGCGCCTGCGCCCCGGGCGAGGCGCTCCGGGCCGTGCACCTCCAGAGCCCGCACCTGGCCCGCGACCTGCGCCCGTGGTCGTTCCGTCACAACCTGGTCTCCGGCGCCGGCCGGGTGCTCGCCTCAGCCGACGCCAACATCGCCTTCTTCGACGGCCACGTCGAGAGCCGCGACGACGCCACCTACGGCCAGATCCGCAACTGGCTCCCCGCCGGCACCGCGTTCATGGAGGGGCACGCGCTGTGGGCCTCGCTGCGCACGTTCTTCCCCAGCCAGGGGGCCACGGCCTCGCGCAGCGCCCCCTACACGGTCCCCTGACGCCCCCTGACGCGCACACGCCCCGTCCCCCTTGCAGGAGCCAGCCCGTGCCCCATGCCAGCCCGACGCTGGGCCAGCCCGAGCCCGCCGCTGTCCATCTCAGCCGCCCTGGCCCCATCAACCACCCTGGCCCCATCAACCACCCTGGTCCCCCCGGGCCGCCAGCGACCGCTGGTGGGCGCACCGCCCGACGCCGTGCGGTGGCGTGCCTGATCTCGGCGTGCAGCCTGGCGCTGCTGGCCTGGCTGGCGGCGCCGCACCTGCGCGCCGATCCCTTCAACCGCAGCGGCCGCGTGCTGACGGTCATGGACTCGGTCACCGGCGTGGTCAGGCACGACTTCCGCGCCCCGCCCGACGCGTCGCCGCCGTTTGTCAACCCCGGCACGGGCGATCGCACGCTCTTCCTGCCCGAGCGATGCCACGCCGTGCGCGGCTCGCCCGGCCTGGCCACGCGCACGCCCACGTTCGTCATCCTCAACGAGGACCTCGGCCGCGACGGCCCCACGCGCTGCCCCGACTGCGGCCGGGCCGTCACCAGGCACAACAAGTCGGTCTCCGACGGCGCCCTGGCCGCGGCCTTTGCCGGTGCGCCGGCGTCAGAGTGAGCGCAGCGCGTCGATCAGCGCCGCGTGGGCCCGCACGCCGGTGCGGTAGCACTCGATCTCGAACTTCTCGTTGGGCGAGTGCACCCGGTCGTCGTCCAGGCCAAAGCCCATGAAGACCGTGTCGATGCCCAGCTCGGCCTTGAGCAGCCCGGCCACGGGGATCGACCCGCCGGACTTGATCAGCGCCGGCTCCTTGCCCGTGGCCGCCAGCAGTGCCGCCCGGGCCACGCGCAGGTGCACCGAGTCGGTCGGCACCGTCACGCCGGGCCCTGTGCCGTGGTCTTGAAACTCCCACCGGAAGCCCGGCGGCGTCCGGGCGCGCAGCCACTCGAAGAACGCGTCGCGCACCAGCGCCGGCGACTGGTCGGCCACCAGCCGGAAGGAGACCTTGGCCGTGGCGTGGGACGGGATCACCGTCTTGGCGCCGGCCCCGGTGTACCCGCCGTAGATCCCGTTGATCTCCGCCGTCGGCCGGCCCCACTCGCGCTCGACGGCGCTGAAGCCCGCCTCCCCGCGGTCGGCCTCGGGGGGCAGCCCGATCTGCCGCAGGGCCCCGGCCGAGTCCGTCGACAGCCCCGCCCAGGCGGCGCGCTCCGCCTCGGTCAGCGGGCGCACCTGGTCGTAGAAGCCCGGGATCGTCACCCGCAGCTCCTTGTCCCACAGCTCGGAGAGCACCTTGACAAGCTCGGCGTTGGGGTTGAGCGTGCGGCCGCCCCAGAGCCCCGAGTGGAGGTCCTGGTTGGGGCCGTGCAGCGTCACTTCCGTGTACGCCAGCCCGCGCACGCCGTAGGTGATCGCCGGCCGGCCGCGCCCGAGCATGTTCGTGTCCGAGATCACGCACACGTCGCAGTCCTTGAGCAGCCCGCGGTGCGCCCTGACGAACCGCTCCAGGTTCACCGACCCCGACTCCTCCTCGCCTTCGAGCATCACCGTGAATCGCACGCCGCCGGCCACCGACCCGCTCACCTGGCGCCAGGCCCGCAGCGATTCGAGGAACGTCATCACCTGGCCCTTGTCGTCGACGGCGCCGCGGGCCACGATCCGCCGGCCCGCACCCCCACCTCCGCCACCAACCCCGGCCCCGCCCCGGGCCCCAGCCCCCGCCGGCGCCTCGCGGATCACCGGCTCGAACGGCGGGCTCTCCCAGAGCTCGACGGGGTCGACCGGCTGCACGTCGTAGTGCCCGTAGAACAGCACGTGCGGCCCCTTGTACGCCGCGTCGCCGGCCGACGTGGCCGTCACGATGGGGTGCCCCGCGCCCTCGGGCTGGCCCGTGGGCAGCACTTCCACCGACAGGCCCGAGGCCCGCAGGTGGTCGGCCGCCCACTGGGCTGCGCGCTTGCACTCGACCCGATAGGCCGGGTCCGTCGAGATCGACGGGATGGCCAGCCACTCGCACAGCCGGGCGATCCCGGCGTTCTCCGCCTCGTCCAGGTGCGCAAAGACCCCCGCCAGTTGCCGTGAGATCATGCCCAACCGTATCAGCCGCCCCCGCGCCCTGCCCGCCGGGGCGGCCGCGATCTACCATCAGCGGTCCTGCGCGCTGGATCCGACGACGCCCGCGCGCGGCGACCCAGGAGCACGCCGCATGGCCACCGCCGCGACCACCCCGGTCATCCTCGCCGCCAAGCGCACCCCGATCGGGCGGTTCCTCGGCGGCCTGAGCAAGGTCCCGGCCCCGGTGCTGGGCTCGTACGCCGTCTCGGCGCTCTTTGCCGAGCACCCGGCCCTCAAGGCCCGGGCCGACGAGGTGATCATGGGCTGCGTGCTCCAGGCGGGCCTGGGCCAGGCCCCGGCGCGCCAGGCGGCCATCAAGGCCGGCCTCCCCGAGACGATCAACGCGCACACCGTCAACAAGGTCTGCGGCTCCGGCCTGCAGGCGGTCATGCTCGCGGCGCAGGCCATCAAGGCGGGCGACGCGGGGCTGGTCATCGCCGGCGGCTTCGAGAACATGTCCGCTGCGCCCCACATGTCGCGCGTCCGCGAGGGCGTCAAGTTCGGCCCGGCCACCCTCGAGGACCACATGCAGTACGACGGCCTGCGCTGCGCCTTTGAGTGCTGGGCCATGGGCAACGCCGCCGACCACATCGCCCAGAAGCACGGCGTCTCCCGCGCCGAGCAGGACCGCTTCGCCGTGCAGTCTCACCACCGCGCCGCCGAGGCGACAAGGGCCGGCCACTTTGCGCGCGAGCTGGTGCCGCTCTCGGGCGAGCAGTGCCTGGACAAGAAGTCCCCCGGCGTGGCCGCCGACGAGGGGATCCGGGCCGAGACCACCCTCGAGGCCGTGGCCAAGCTCCGCCCGGCCTTCACCCCGTCGGGCACCGTCACCGCCGCCAACGCCTCGCAGATCAACGACGGCGCCGCCGCCCTAGCGGTGGCCTCCCTGGCCGTCGCCGAGCAGCTGGGCATCAAGCCCCTGGCCCGGGTCCTGGCCTACCACACCAGCGGCGTGAGCCCCAAGGACATCTTCGCCGCCCCCATCACCGGCATCTCCGGCCTGCTGAGCAAGGCCGGCCTGGGCGTCACGGACATCGACCTCTTCGAGATCAACGAGGCCTTCGCCGCCCAGGCCCTGTGCAACATCAAGGAGCTCAAGATCGACGAGGCCCGGCTGAACATCGCCGG
Organism: Isosphaera sp.; assembly: GCA_013822085.1. Lineage (GTDB taxonomy): Bacteria > Planctomycetota > Phycisphaerae > Phycisphaerales > UBA1924 > WM-009. Next base: position 93,705 of record PNJV01000002.1, read on the forward strand.
CGGCGGCATCGCCCTGGGCCACCCCATCGGGGCCTCGGGGGCGCGCGTCCTGACCACCCTCGTCCACCAGATGCACCGCACCGGCGCCAAGCGCGGCGTCGCGGCCCTGTGCCTGGGCGGGGGCAACTCCGTGGCCATGCTCATCGAGGTCTAACCCGTTGCCCGACCACCCAAGCCCCGCTGCGCCGAGCCAGCCGGCCCCGCGCCCCGTCCCCGCCTGGGCGCTCCACCGCCGGCTCTACGACTGGGTCCTGTCGCTGGCGCACAGGCGCTGGGCCACCGGCGCGCTGGCGGTGGTCTCGTTCGCCGAGTCCTCGTTCTTCCCCATCCCCCCCGATGTCCTCCAGATCGCCCTGACCCTCGAGCGCCGCGCCCGGGCGTTTTACTACGCCGCGGTGAGCACCGCCGCCTCGGTCCTGGGCGGCCTGGCCGGCTACGCCATCGGCTGGGGGCTCTGGGAGTCGGTCCGCCCGCTGGCCCTCAAGCATGTCTTCTCCCAGGCCCAGTTCGACCGCGTCTCGGGCCTCTACCGCCAGTACGACGTGTGGGTCGTCTTTGCGGCCGCCTTCACGCCCATCCCGTACAAGGTCTTCACCATCGCCGGCGGGGTGGCGGGCATCGCGGTCCTGCCCTTTACGCTCGCCTCGCTGGTGGGCCGGGGTGGCAGGTTCTTCCTGGTCGCCGGCCTGCTCTATTGGCAGGGCCCGCGCGTCAAGCGCCTGGTCGAGGCCTACTTCAACCTCTTGACGATGATCCTGCTGGGTGTGCTGGTGGCCGGCTACGCCGTCTACGCCCGGTTCTGATAGCCGCTTGTGCGCCGCCCGGTCGCGGTGTCCGCGCACCGGCCCGTGCTGCGTCTGGATGGTGGGAGCGTCCGCATGCGTCACCGAGCCCACGACCGCGCGACGCCCAGCCCCGCCCGCGCCGCTGCTGCTGCTGCTGCGCCGCCGCCGCCCTGGCCCTGATGGCTCTGGGCCTCCAGGCCTGCGTCTCGGTCTACAGGCCGCCCACGCTGGCCGGCGCAGCCCGCGCCGAGCCCGAGCACCCGTCCCAGGGCGACACGCTGTCCATCGACGCCTGGCCGGCCCGCGTCCCGGTCCGCAACACCCTCCGCCAGCTCCGCGCCGCGACGCCCGAGCCGGCCACCGGCCAGGCCCCGCGCCACGCGCTCATGGGCGTGCCCATCCGCCTGAGCCGCCCGGTGACCCCCATGCGGCGCACGCCGCAGATCCTCCGCAGGATCGAGCAGGAGCTGACCGCCGACGCCCTGCTGCTGAGCCTCAGCCGGCTCGGCCCGGTCCTGCCCGGCCGCACGCAGGTCCGCAGCGAGGGCCGCGGCTCGTTCCTCTTCGTCTCGACCGACGAGCCCGCCGCCGACCCGCGCCTGGCGCCGGCCGCGTACTACAAGTTCGTCTCCGGCCGAGTCGAGCCCCTCGAGCCTGAGCCCCGCCGCGCCCCCGCGCTCGCTCAGCCCGCGCTGCCGCAGCCCCCAGCCGACCTGCCAGCTGCGGTGATGATCTTCGAAGGGCTGCCCGTCGCCGCGGAGCCAGGCGGCGGTGGCCAAGGCGGCGCCGGCCCAGACATCGCCACCCCCGGCACGCCCACCCCCCGCGCCAGCACCCCCAGCGCGCCCGACGCCGACACGCCCGATCCAGCCGTGGTCATCCAGCTCCAGCGCACCTGGTTCTCCTTCTACGCGCCGCTGGCTTCGGGCGCCGACCCCGAGCCCCGCGGCCTGATCGTGCTGCTCCCGGGCGTCTTTGGCACGCCAGCGGACGTCATCGACGCGATGGTCCATCAGTTCCGCGGCCGCGGCTGGGCCGTGCTGCGCATGCTCTCGCACCCCTCGCGCTTCACCGAGCGCCGGGCCTACCGCGTCAGCCCCGACGACCCCTCCCCGGCTGCGCGGGCCATCGCCCGCGAGATGTCCGACCGCGCCGCCGAGTGCGCCTACGCCGTCGAGGGGGTGCTCTCGCACGTGATCCTGGAGCGCCCCGGGCTGGCCCGAGCCCCGCGCGTGCTCGTGGGCATGAGCGGCGGCGCCCTGGTGTTGCCCACCGTGCTGGCCCGCGACCCCGCCGCGTGGTCCGCCGCTGTGCTCATCGGCGGGGGCGCCGATTGGCTCTCGGTGGCGCTCCGCTCGAACTACGCCTCGCTCATCAACGCCTTCACCTTTGTGTGGCGCCCCGACCCGCCGGAGCCGCCCGGCGCGGATGCAGCCGGCCAGGCCGCCGCCAGCGCGCCGGCCCAGGTCGTCCCGACCGCCGCCCAGCGCCAGGCCCTGAGCGATCACTACCTGGCCAACGCCCCGCTCGATCCCATCCACACCGCGCGCCTGCTGCGCGAGCTGCCCACGCTGTTCGTCCACGCCTCGGCCGACCGGGCCGTGCCCGCCGACCTGGGCGACCGCCTCTGGGACGCCGCCGGCCGCCCCGAGCGCTGGTCGATCGGCGTCGGCCACGAGCTGCTCTTCCTGACCCTCCCGTGGCACGCTGCGCGGCTGGCCGACTGGGTCGGCGCCGCGGCCTTGCGCTCCCCCGAGCCCGCCCCGGGCCCGACACCCGCCGGCGCGCCCAGCGCGCTCGGCTCATAACGTCACCCGTGCGGGTCGTCGCCAGCCCATACCACCTCACGTCGCGCGAGCTGCCGGCCATGGCCGGCCTGCTGCTGGCCGACGAGGCCGTCACGCTCCTGCCCACCCAGTCCCGCGCCTCGGCCCTTGATCCCGAGAGCGTCCGGGCCGCGTTCGTGACGCACCCGCGGTACCTCCGCCTGCTCGAGTCCTGGCGGTGGTCGGGGCCGCTGTGGCGCGACGGCCTGGTCCGGGCCACGCGCTCCCCGAGCGACCCGGCCGACCCCGCCGACGACGCCCGCGACGCCTGCCTGCGCATCGACGCCGAGCCCCACTTTGCCCCCCTGCGCCGGTTCCTCCGCCGCGACTGGTTCGCCCACGACGGCCGCCACCTGGACACCCTCTGCGCCGACCTGCTCAAGGGCGGCCCCGACCCGGGCGTGAGCATCCCGATCGCGACCGGCCTGGACGCCTTCGCGGCCCGGCACGCCATGTCCGTCCTGAGGCTGGCCGGGGGCGCCGCCGGCTCGGTCGCCCGCAGGGCCGAGGAGCTGATCGCGCCGCCCGTGTTTACGGTGAGCATCCCGGTGCTGGCCCGCGCCGACGGCCACACGCTCCTCCAGCTGCGCGCCGAGCTCGACCGCGAGCTGCGCCGCCTGCGCGGGGCCATCGATGCGGCCCTGACCTGTGCGCCCCACCCGTCGCCGGCCCAGCCCCTGCCCGCCCCGCCAGCGCGGGCGCTCATCGCCGGCGTTCGGGCCGCCGCCACCGAGTACGCCCGGGCCTTTGGCGATGTCCGCGGGGCCTATGTCGGCCGCGACGACGAGCACCACGAACGCATCACCGACGCCTGGGTGACGCTCACCGCGCGGCGCGCGCCCGACGACGCGGCGCTCTGGGCGAGCCTGGCCGCCATGCGATCAGCCGGCGCCCCGGCGCGCCCCGGGCGCCCGCTGCGCGCCCACCCCCGGCCGACAGTCACCTGGCTGTGTGTTGGTCTGAGCGCCATCGCTTCTGCCTGAGCCCCCACCGCCATCCCCCATCCACACCCCCCGCACCCCCGCACCCCCGCACCCCCGCACCCACGAGCGACCCACGATGCCCAACCGCCTCGCCCACGCCAGCAGCCCCTACCTCCTCCAGCACGCCCACAACCCCGTGGACTGGTGGCCCTGGGGACAAGAGGCCATCGCCGAGGCGCGCCGCCGAGACGTGCCGATCTTCCTCTCGGTGGGCTACTCCACCTGCTACTGGTGCCACGTCATGGAGCGAGAGTCCTTCGAGCACGCCGACACCGCCCGGCTGCTCAACGGGGGCTTCGTCCCCGTCAAGCTCGACCGCGAGGAGCGCCCCGACATCGACGCGGTGTACATGGCGGCCACCCAGCTGCTCACGGGCCAGGGAGGCTGGCCCATGAGCGTGTTCCTCGAGCCCGGCCAGCTGCGCCCGTTCTTCGCCGGCACGTACTTCCCGCTCGAGCCGGCCTTCGGGCGGCCCTCCTTCCGGCAGGTGCTCTCCGGCATGTCCGACGCCTATGCGCGACGCCGCGCCGACGTCCTGGCCCAGTCGGCCACGGTCTCGGCCGCGGTCACCGAGCACCTGGCCGCTGCGCAGTCGCCCGTGCCGCTCTCGGTCGAGCACGTCCAGCGCACCGCCCAGACCCTCCTGACCACCGCCGACCACGCCCACGGGGGCTTCGGCGGGGCCCCCAAGTTCCCCCAGCCGCTCTATCTCGATTTTCTGCTTGACCTGCTCCCGCGCGCCGCCGACGCCGACACCGCCGCCGCCATCGAGCGCACCCTGCGTCACACCCTGGAGGCGATGGCCCTGGGCGGGATCCACGACCACCTCGGCGGGGGCTTTCACCGCTACTCGGTGGACCGCTTCTGGCTCGTGCCGCACTTCGAGAAGATGCTCTACGACCAGGCCCTGCTCCTGCGCGTCTACGCCCGGGCCGCGGCGCTCTGGGACGACGCGTGGCTGGCCCGGGTGTGCGCCCGGCTGGTCGGCTTCCTCGACCGCGAGCTGACGCTCCCCGACGGCGCCCTGGCCACCGCCCTGGACGCCGAGGTCGGCGGCCGAGAGGGGCTCAACTACTTGTGGGACGCCCAGTCGGCCCGGGACGCGCTGGGCGCCGCCCTGGCCCCGGCCCAGACCGCCCGCGCGCTCGAGTTCCTGGGCCTGAGCGCCGGCCCCAACTTCCAGGACCCTCACCACCCCTCCGACCCGCCGCGCAACGTCCTGCGGCTGGCCGCGCGCCCCAGCCCCGCCGACGAGGCGTTGCTCGACGCCGCCTCCGAGGCCCTCCTGCGCGCGCGGGCCCAGCGCCCGGCCCCGAGGCTCGATGACAAGGCCATCGCCTCCTGGAACGCCATGGCCATCTGCGCCCTGACCGACGCGGCGACGCTCCTCAAGGCCCCCGCGTGGCTCGACCGCGCCCAGCGCGCAGCCGACGCGGCCGTGGCGCGCCTGTGCAAGCCCGACGGCTCGGTGCTGCGCTCCGAGCGCCTCGGCGTGCCCGGCCCCATGGGCACCCTCGAGGACGCCGCCGCCATGGCCGCGGCCCTGCTGGCCCTGCACCGGGCCGGTCGCGGCGGGGGCGCGTACCTGGCGCGGGCCGAGGCGATCCTCGACCGCGCCGCCGCGCTCTTTGCCGACGACGCCGGCGGCTTCTACGACACCCCCGACGGCGCCGGTCCTGACGCCCCGTTCGTCAGGCCGCGCTCCACCTACGACGGGGCCACGCCCAGCGGCGTCTCCCTGGCCCTCCACGCCCTGCTCGACGCCTTCGAGATCACCGGGCGAGTCGGCCGCCTGGACGCGGCCCGCCGCGCGCTGCTGCGCGTCTCGCCGGCCGTCCACGAGTCCCCCGCCTCGGCGTGCAACTCGGCCCGCGCGCTCCTGCGCGTGCTGGCCCTGGACCCGGCCGGCTGGGACAACGCCTGCGCGGCGCTCGACCCCGCCGCCCGACCCAGGCCCACCACCAGCGCCGCGGTGGTGCGCGTGCTGACCAGCGCCGACGAGCTGGTCGTCTCGCCGCGGGAGCCGGGCAGGCTCCTGCTCAGGCTCGAGATCGACGAGGGCTACCACATCAACTCCGCCTTCGCCGGCCAGCAGAGCGGCGGCGTGGTCGTCCCGCTCCGCCTGGACCTGGCCGACGCCCAGGGCCTCCGGCTCTACGCCGACTACCCCGCCGGCGAGTCCCACGGCACATTCACGCACACCGTCCACCACGGCGTGGTCCAGTTCCAGGCCGTGATCGAGCAGACCGGCCCCATCCAGGGCCGCCCGCGCGTCGTCCTGACGTACCAGGCCTGCACCGACGCCGCCTGCCTGGCCCCGGCCCACGACACGCTCGGCCTGACCATCACGCCCGACGACGGCGCCTAAGCCCGCCCGCCGCGGGCCGCCAGGCACGCCCCGACCAGCCGCGCAAAGAGCCCGTCCCCAAGGGCCCGGTCGCGCGTGCGCTCCGGGTGCCACTGCACGCCGAGATAGAACGGCCGCCCGGGGTCGTCCACGGCCTCGATCACCCCGTCGTGCGCCCGAGCGAGCACGCGCAGCGAGCCGCCGTCGCCCAGCGCCTGGTGGTGCCAGCTCGTGACCACTCCCGCGGGCAGGGTGGCGCCGTCGCCGAGCCTGGCCCCGTCCGTCGGCACCACCGCGTGCTGGCGGTCGCCGGTGTGCTCGGCCGCTGTGGCGGGGAACTCGTCGGGCAGGTGCTGGAGCAGCCCGGCCCCGCGCAGGATGCCCATCTGCTGCATCCCCAGGCAGACCCCGAGCACCGGCACCCCGGGCTTCTGGCCAAGCGCCCGAAGGAGGGCAAAGTCGAAGGCCTGCCGCGCCGGGTGCACCAGCTCCGCCGCGGGGTGGTTGGCCAGGCCGAAGGCGCGCATGTCCGGGTCGGCGCCGCCGGTGAGCACGACGCCGTCGAGGCCGTCGAGCACGCCCGCTGCCACAGCGTCGGGGTCGGCCCCGGGCAGGCCGTGGACCACCACCGGCGCCCCGCCGGCGCGCCACACCGCCTCGGCGTAGGCGCCCGAGACCGACACGCGCGCCGCGCCGCCGCCCTCCTGGCGCACGTCCGCCGTGATCCCGATCCACGGCCTCCGACCTGTCTGGGGTGCGTCGCTCACGATCGGTCGCTCACAGGGGCCGCCGGCCTGGCCCAGCCGCGCCGGCACTCTACCACCCGGCCCGGCGGCTGGTACGCTGGTGCATGTCCAGCAAGCCGATCGTCGCTGCGCTCCTCGTGGCCATCGTTCTAGCCGTGGCTGTCCTGGGCGTGGTCATGTACAACCGGGCCAACGCCGCCCGGGGGCCGCTGATCGCTGCGCCTGCGGGCGTCGAGGCCCGTGCCGTGCCCATCGGCGACCTGGTCCTGCCCTTCGACGCCGGCTCGGTCCGCAGCATCGAGCTGCTCCCGTCCGACGGCCCGCGTCAGCGGCTCGTGTTCCACCCGTCGAGCGGCCAGTGGACGTACCAGGAGCGCAACTGGCCCGTCGAGCCCGACGCCGTCGCCGCGGCCCTGGCGCTGCTCAAGGACGCCCGGGCCCAGGCCGTCCCGACGGCCACCAGCGCCCAGGGCGCTGGGCGTACCGAGCTCGTGCTGCGCGACGCCGCCGGCGCCGAGCTGGCGCGCTACCGGCTGGCCTCGCGCACGCTCGCCGGCCAGGGGCTCCTCGAAGCCCTGCCCGCCCCGGGCACCAGCGGCCCGATCCGCGCCGCGATCGTCCGCTCGGCCGTCCACGAGCGCTTCAACGCCGGCTTCCTCCCCTGGCGTCAGACGCTGCTCTTCCCGACGGCCACGCGAGCCACCGGCGTGACGTTCTGGCGCCAGGACCCAGACGCGGCACCGGACGCGCAGCCGGTCGCGGCACCGGACGCCAAGCCGGCCGCGCGAACGCCCCGCCGGATCACCATCGCGGGCCGCGGGGCGCGCTGGGCGCTGACCGAGCCCCTGGCCGCGCCCGCCGAGCCGGAGGCCGTCGCCAGGACGCTCAGCACGCTCGCCTCGCTGCGCGTCGGGCGGTTCATCGACTCGCCCTGGCCGACGCCGGCCCAGGCCGGCCTGGACGCGCCCCGCGCGTCGCTCGTCCTGACGCTCCCGCCCACCGTGCCCGACTCCTCGCCCGTCCAGCACACGCTGCGCCTTGGCGCCCGCGCCGACGACGCCGGCCGCACCCTCTACGCCTCCCTCGACGGCTCCGACGCGATCTTTGTCGTCGACGCCGCGCTCATCGAGCAGCTGCCGGTCCTGCCGGAGCCCTTCATCGCGCGCGCCTCGCTCGACGCTGAGCCCGCCGACATCCGCGCCCTGCGGCTGACCGTCTCGGGCGCTGCGTCCGCCGAGCCCGCGCCGCCGCCGGCCTTCACCCGCACGCCCGTGGGCTGGGCCGAGCTGACCGACGCGCCCGGCGCCGCCGAGCCGGCCACGGTGCTGCTCTCGCCCCAGCGGGCCGCCACGGTCGACGAGGTCGCCGTCTTCTTGACCAAGGCCGCTGCCGTCGAGGTGCGCTCCGCTGCGCTGCCCGCCGAGGAGGCCACCCCGCTGGGAACTATCACCGCCGAACTGATCGAGCACCGCGGCTCGGTCATGATCCCCGTCGCGCGCACCGCCGACAATCGCTTCGTGCTGACCGTCGGCGGCATCGCCCGGGTGTATCAGGCTGCGCCGCCGCTGCTGCGTCAGACGTTTCTGGTCGCAGCACCTACCGCGCAGCCGAGCCCGCCAGTCCCTCAGCCACCGAGCGGTGAAAAGTGAGCCCCAGCAGGCGAATTTCTGCGTGGAGCTTTTCGTGCTCCGGCGTCGTTTGGCCGCGATGGTTGACAGGGTGTTGTCCCTGATTTGTGAAGAAATATACCTTTCTTTGACCAAACATTGCAAGATGTTCGGAACGTGGTAAGATGGTTCTGTCAGGCTCGCGTCCGGCATCGCCTCTGACTCGCGCAGGCCCACCGCGGGCCAACGCGGCACACGCCGGGTCCCGGTTGCGCCCGCCGGGCCGCTGCGCGTCGCCCTCGACGCTGCACGGCTCCCAGCGGCCCCGCCCGGTCGAGAAAGGCGGTTGATATGTCTCGTCTGCCATCGTCGTCCAACGGCTCGGGTGCTGGCGCCGGTCGTGGCCAGCCCGCGGCCTCGGCCAGCGCACCGCTTGAGGTCAAGCTCTCGCCCGCCGCTGAGGCGGCCCTGGCGGCCAAGGGGACCAAGGGCGTCCCGCCCCAGCCGACGGCCGCCCCCGCCCCGCAGGGGACCGGGCCCGTGCCGGCCAAGGAGCCGAGCAAGGAGAAGCTGGCCACGCTGAGCACCACGGTCTTGCAGATCGAGAAGGCCTTCGGCAAGGGCTCGATCATGAAGCTCGACGAGAAGGCGTACCTGGCCGTGCCGGGGATCAGCACCGGGGCGCTCTCGCTGGACCTGGCCCTGGGCGGCCGGGGCATCCCGCGCGGCCGGATCGTGGAGGTCTTCGGCCCCGAGTCGTCGGGCAAGACGACGCTGGCGCTGACGTGCGCAGCCAACGTGCAGCGCGACGGGGGCGTGGCGGCGTTCATCGACGCCGAGCACGCGCTGGACCCCTCGTGGGCGCGCAAGCTGGGCGTGAACATCGACTCGCTGCTGGTCTCGCAGCCGGACTCGGGCGAGCAGGCCCTGGAGATCTGCGAGATGCTGGTGCGCTCCCGGGCCGTGGACCTGATCGTGGTGGACTCGGTGGCGGCCCTGATCCCGCGGTCGGAGATCGAGGGCGAGATGGGCGACGCGACGGTCGGGGCGCAGGCCCGGCTCATGAGCCAGGCGATGCGCAAGCTCACGGGCGTGATCGCGCGGTCCAGCTGCACGGTGCTCTTCATCAACCAGATCCGCGAGAAGATCGGCGTGATGTTCGGGAGCCCCGAGACCACCACCGGCGGCCGGGCCCTCAAGTTCTACTCGTCGGTGCGCATCGACGTGCGCCGCACCGGGGCCATCAAGGAGGGCGACGTCACCGTGGGCAACCGCACGAGGGCGCGCGTGGTCAAGAACAAGGTCGCCCCGCCGTTCCGCGAGGCCGAGTTCGACATCATGTTCACCGAGGGCATCTCCACCGCCGGGGACCTGCTGGACCTGGCGGTGGACTCCAACGTGATCGAGAAGTCCGGGGCGTGGTTCAATTACGGGCAGCTTCGGCTGGGCCAGGGGCGCGAGAACGTCAAGCGGTACCTCAAGGAGAACGGGGAGCTGGCCCTGGAGGTCCGGCGCAAGGTGCTGGCGGTGCGGCTGGCGGCCCCCGCGCCCGGGTCGGGCGCAGGGGCGGGGGCGGGGGGGGGCAAGGCCGAGGCGTCGGAGGAGCCCGGCGACGAGAGCGACTGAGCTGTGGCGCGGCCGCCAGCGCGTCGCGGCGATGACGGGGCGAGAGGTGGCGGGGGAGTGTGGGAGGTGGCGGGTGGGGGGTAGGGGGTAGGGGGTGGGGGGTAGGGGTGAGGTGTAGGGGGTGGCAGCAGCTCCGGCGTGGCGGCGCAGGGGAGGCTGTTGCCCAGAAGGGCCGGGTCGTTGCCGGTATGCGGGCGCGCGGCTATTGTCTCGCCTCTGCGTTCGCGGTCGTGGCGGAATTGGCAGACGCGCTAGATTCAGGTTCTAGTGGGGTAAAACCCGTGGAGGTTCGACTCCTCTCGACCGCACTGGGCCCCGGCTGAGAAGCACCGGGGCCCGTTTTCTTTGCGGGCGGGGGGAGCGGGCGCAGCTGCGCGGGAGCATGGACGGAGCCGGCGCGCCGCGCATCGCCGGATCTGGGGCGGCCGCGGGCCGTGCGTCGGTAGGGCTGGGGCGGCCGCGGGGAGCATCTGGCCATGACCAGGCGCGTACGGATCACCGACGTGTCGCCACGCGACGGCCTCCAGAACGAGCCGACGCCCGTGGCCACCGCCGACAAGGTCCGGCTGGTCCGAGCGGTGATGGCCGCGGGGGTGGACGAGGTCGAGGTCTCGTCGTTCGTTTCACCTCGATGGGTGCCGCAGCTCGGGGACGCGGCGGAGGTCTTTGCGGCGCTGGCGCAGGGCGGAGCCGCGGGGGTGGCAGGGGAGGGGGGGGTGGTGCTCTCGGCGCTGGTGCCCAACGAGCGCGGGCTGGAGAGCGCGCTTGAGGTCAACCGCCGCGCGGGGTTTGCGTTGATCGGCAAGGTGAGCGTGTTCACGGCGGCGTCGGAGACGTTCGCGCAGAGGAACACCAACGGCAGCATCGCGCAGACGCTCGAGCGGTTCGTGGGCGTGATCGGCCGGGCCAAGGGGGCGGGGCTGGCCGTGCGCGGGTACGTCTCGTGCGCGATCGCCTGCCCGTACGAGGGCGATATCGAGCCCGGCCGCGTGGCCGACGTGTGTGCGCGCCTGGCGCGGCTGGGGGTGGACGAGCTGGACCTCGGGGACACGATCGGCGTTGCCGAGCCGCGCGGGGTTCTGGCGCTGATCGAGGCGGTCGGGCGGAGTGTGCCGCCGGAGCTGGGCGGCGGGGGGGTCGGGGGGGGCGGTCGGCGGGGGCTGACGCTGCACCTGCACGACACGTTCGGCCGGGCGGGGGCGTGCGTGACGGCGGCGTTGTCGGCGGGGGTCCGGTCGTTCGACGGGGCGGTGGGCGGCCTGGGCGGGTGTCCGTACGCCTCGGTCGGTGGCCGGCGTGCGCCGGGGAACATCGACACGCGGGCGCTGGTAGCGGCGGTGCGCGCAGCGGGGTACGACACCGGCGTGGACGGGGCGGGGCTGGCGGCGGCGGCGGCGGTGGCGCAGAGCCTGGGGGTGGGCCATGGTGGTCGGTGAGCGTCGCGGCGAGGTCGGGGTGGTGCGGCTGGAGCGGCCCGAGCGGCGCAACGCGCTGACGGAGGGGATGCTCGAAGGGCTCTCGGCGGAGGTGGGCCGGCAGGTCAGCGGCGGGGCGCGGGCGGTGCTCCTGTGCGGGGCGGGGCCGGTGTTCTGCGCGGGGTTCGACATGGCGGCGGTGCTCGACGAGCCCGCGCGGCTGGGCGGGTTGCTGCGCGGGCTGGCTGGGGTGGTGCGCGGGCTGAGGCTCAGCCCGGTGCCGGTGGTGATCGCGGCGCACGGGGCGGCCATTGCCGGCGGGTGCGCGCTCCTGTGCGGCGGGGACGTGGTGGTGACGGAGGCTGGGGCGAGGCTTGGGTACCCGGTGGTGCGGCTGGGGATCTCGCCGGCGGTCACCGGCCCGGGGCTTGGGGCGTCGGCGGGGTGGGGCCCGGCGCGGGAGCGGCTGCTCGACCCCGGGCTGATCGGCGGCGCCGCGGCGGTGCGGGCGGGGATCGCCCACGAGTGCGCCGCCGACGCGGCGGCGTGCCTGGCGCGCGCCGGGGCGGTGGCGCAGGAGCTGGCACGCAAGCCGGCCGGCGCGCTCGACGCGACCAAGGCGCTGCTGGCGGAGCTGGACGGGTCCATGGACGAGGGGCGGGCGCGGCTGGCGCTGGGCGTCTCGCTCGGGCTGGTCGGGGGGGACGAGCAGGCGCGGCTGGTGGCCGCTGCGTGGAGCAAGGCATGAGCGCTCAGAGCGTGCGGGTGTCCGAGGAGCTGGCGGGGCTCGAGCGTGCCGGGGCGGTGGCGCGGCTGACGCTGCGCCGGCCGGATCGGCGCAACGCGTTGTCGCGCGAGCTGCTGGCGGCGTTGCACGCGCGCGTGGACGAGCTGGCGGGGTGGTGCGGCGGGGCCGGGACTGGGAGCGGTGGGGGCGCAGCTGGCGGCGGAGGGGCCGATGGGGGCGTGCTGGCGTGCGTGGTGACGGGCGAGGGGCCGGCGTTCTGTGCGGGCATGGACCTGCGCCAGGCTGTGGGGGACGCCGAGAGTGGGCGTCAGCTGCTGCGCTCGCTGGCGGAGCTGACGTGGAAGCTGCGCGCGCTCGGGTGCGTGACGGTGGCGGCGGTGCACGGGGCGGCCATCGGCGGCGGGTGCGGGCTGGTGACGGTCTGCGACGCGGCGGTGACGCACGCGCAGAACACCATGGGGTTCCCGGAGGTGGACATGGGCGTGTGCCCGGCGGTGGTGGCGCCGTGGCTGGTCCGGCGGATCGGGGCCGGGCGTGCGCGGCGGGTGCTGCTCATGGGGGGTCTGATGCGCGGGCGTGAGGCGTACGAGCTGGGCGTGGTGTCCGAGTGCGTCGAGACGCCCGAGGGGGTGCTGCCGGCGGCGGAGGCGATCGCGTCGCGGGTGGCGACCGGCGGGCCGCGGGCCCTGCGCGCCACCAAGGGCCTGATGAACGAGCTGGACGGCTCGGGGGACCTGGAGCTCTTGCTGCGCGCCGCGGAGGTCTCGGCCCGGGTGCTGGCGAGCCCGGACACGCAGGCGCGGCTGCGCTCGAAGCTGGTCTGAGCCCGCGCGGGGCGGGCGTTGACCAAGGGAGCGGGCGGGGAGGCAGCGGAGGTCGGGCATGAGGCTGTACCGGTACTGGGCGAAGGCGAGCATGCAGGACGGGCACAAGCTGGGGATGCGGGTGGGCGGTCTGAGCGTGCGGCGCGGTTCGGACATCAGCCCCGAGGACGCCAGAGAGCGGGCCGCTGAGGCGCTGGTGGCCCTGACGCGGGAGACGCTCAAGAGCCGGGACGGACCGGAGAGTTATCACTATGGGGAGCGCGGCACGCCCGAGCCGATCGTGCGCGAGTTCGGAGGCACGGGCGGTGAGCGATTGGCAGCGCTGACGGTCAACCGCATGGGGTGCGTGATCCTCAACACGGCGCGGCTGGCGTTCGTGGACGTGGACCTGTCGAGGGCGCCGGCGCTGAGTTGGCTCAAGCGCGCGTGGACGGGCGGTGGCCGGTCGGCGGGGCGCACGGGCGAGGCGGCGGCGCTGGATCGGCTGCGGGGGTGGCTCGGCTCGGTCGGCGGGGTGGGCGCGCGGGCGTATCGCACCGCGGCGGGGCTGCGGTACGCGATCGTGTCGCCGGCGATGGACCCGACTGAGCCGGGGACGCGGGCGATGTTCGCTGAGCTGCGGGCGGACCCGAAGTACGCCTTGCTGTGCGAGCGTCAGCGGTCGTTCCGCGCGCGGCTGACGCCCAAACCTTGGCGTATGCGCGATTGGAACCGGGAAGATGTGCCGGCGATGACCGAGCTGCCCGAGGACGGCGGTCTGCCGCGGGAGTATCTCAGATGGCGTCCCGGGTATGACCGGGCGCGGGCGGGGCACGCGGTGTGCGAGCTGATCGAGCAGCTTGGGCAGCGCGATGCGCCGGACGCGCTGACGGCGGAGCTGCTGGCGCTGCACGACGCAGAGACCGGGGCGAGCTCGGGCAAGCCGCTGGCCTAACTTGTGGCGCAGGTCGGTCGTGCCAGCCGGGCCAGCTGGATCGAGCGGGCCGGTCGGGGTTGGGGCGCAGGGCCGGGGAAGAGGATCGCTATGTCACAGCCGAGTGCCACGCCGTTTGAGATCCACGCCGACGCGACGGGCCCGCACGCGGGGATCGGGGTGATCAGGCTGGACCAGTCGCCGTCGCCGATGGTGGTCTTGGACGCGGGCTTGATCGGGCGGATCGAGGCGACGCTGGCGCCGCTTGTCCAGGGGGGAGGCGTGGGCGGGCTGCGCGGGCTGGTGGTGGCGTCGGCCTCGCCGCGGGTGTTCATCGCGGGTGCGGACCTCAAGAGCATCCAGGCGCTGAGCGACGCGGAGCTGGGGGCATACTTGGAGCGCGGGCAGCGCGTGTTCGGGATGCTGAGCGGGCTGCCGGTGGTGACCGCGGCGGCGATCCACGGGGCGGTCCTGGGGGGCGGGCTGGAGCTTGCGATGCACTGCGACGGGCTGATCGGGTGCCCGTCGGGGTCGGGCAAGCCGTACCCGGTGGGGCTTCCGGAGGCGGGGCTGTCGATCTGCCCCGGCTGGGGCGGGACGAACCTGCTGCCGGCGCGGATGGACCCGGCCGAGGCGATCCGCCGGACAGCGGCGGGCAGGCCGATGCAGTACGAGGAGGCGGTGTCGGCGGGGGTGTTCGACCGCGTGGCTCAGAACGAAGCGGGGCTGATCGAGACGGCCAAGGCGTGGGTGCTCGAACGCGGGCAGGCGGCGGGGGTGCCGGACCGAGCGAGAGGCGAGCCGAGCCGGTGGATCGGGGCGGCCGGTGTGCGGGAGCGGGTGTCAGCGGCGTTGGACCGGGTGCGCGGCGAGGTCGGGGCGATGGGGGAGCCGGCGCGCGCGGTGCTCGGGGCGGTGTCGGAGGGGCTGGCGCGCGGCTGGCAGGGGGCGCTGGGCGTGGAGCGGCGGGAGCTCGTGCGGCTGCGCAGCGAGCCGGCGGGCAGGGCCGCGATCCAGGCGTTCTTTGAGCGCTCGGCCAAGAAGTGAGCGGCGCTGGCCTGCGCCGGGCCTGACGCGAGCTGCGCGGGGGCGAGAGGCACGGCGCGAGATGGGGAGTGGGGGGTGGGGCGTGGTAGAGGATGGGGGCGGGGGAGGGAGGTATCGGGCATACGGGAGGGGGCTGGGCGGTGTGGGACGCGTGCCGTGTTTTTGGTGTATACAACGAGTAAACATGGCAATTGGGGCGGGACCATGACCCGGTTGGGGTTAGAATTCGTTCAAACTGGCTGAGCCTTTCATAGGGCCCAGCTGGAGCACGCGGGCGAGCGCTGCGCGGCAGCGGCGCAGCGAGCCCTCTGCATGGAGCGAGCCATGGCGGACCTGAAGAATCTCAAGGGCATCTCGGAGGCGGACCGCAAGCTGCTCGAGCAGGCCGAGGAATGGCTCGGGGCTGAGCCGACCAAGCTGGGCCCGGTGAAGAACCTGTTCTGGGGCCGGGTCAAGGAAGATTTTTACTTCCCGTACCCGACGACCGAGGCCCGCGAGCAGGCCGAGTGCGACCAGCTGCTGGCCCGTCTGGACGAGTACCTCAGGGCGGAGCACCCGTCGGTACTGATCGATCAGGAGCAGCACATCCCCGAGTGGGTGATCGGGCGGCTCTTCGAGCTGGGCGTGCTCGGGATGACGATCCCGAAGGAGTTCGGCGGTCTTGGGATGGGGATCACGTCGTACAACCGGGTGCTCGAGCGGATCGGCATGTCGTGCGGCTCGACGGCCGTTGTGGTCTCGGCGCACCAGTCGATCGGGTGCAAGGCGGTGATGCTCTTTGGCACCGACGAGCAGAAGCGGCGTTGGCTGCCCAAGCTGGCGCGGGAGTGGCTCTCGGCGTTCTGTTTGAGCGAGCCCAACGTGGGCTGCGACGCGGGCGGGCAGGAGACGCGGTGCGAGCTCTCGGCCGACGGGGCGCACTACGTGCTCAACGGCGAGAAGAAGTGGGCGACCAGCGGCGCGCTGGCCGGGCTCTTTACGGTGATGGCCAAGCAGAAGACCAAGGACGGCAAGGAGCGCGTGACGGCCCTGGTGTGCCACCCGGGCATGCCCGGCGTGGAGATCTTCCAGAAGAACCGCAGCAAGTGCGGGATCCGCGGCACGTGGCAGGCGCGCATCCGGTTCCACGACGTGCGCGTGCCCAGGGACCACCTGCTGGGGCAGGAGGGCAAGGGGCTCAACATCGCGCTCTCGTGCCTCAACTACGGGCGGTGCACGCTCTCGGCGGGGATGCTCGGGGGGGCGCGCTTCGTGCGCGATCAGGCCATCAAGTGGGCCCAGACGCGCTTCCAGTTCGGCAAGGCCCTGGCCGACAAGGAGCTTGTCAGGCAGAAGATCGCGCGGATGTGCGCGTACGACTACGCCATCGACGCGGTGCTGTACATGACCACCGGGATGCTCGACC
Organism: Isosphaera sp.; assembly: GCA_013822085.1. Classification (GTDB taxonomy): domain Bacteria; phylum Planctomycetota; class Phycisphaerae; order Phycisphaerales; family UBA1924; genus WM-009. The sequence goes on from PNJV01000002.1 coordinate 109,977, forward strand.
GCAAGGACGAGGACCACCAGGTGGAGACGGCCCTGTGCAAGGTGGTCTGCTCGGAGCTGGGCTGGCGCGTGGTCAACGACGGCGTCCAGATCATGGGCGGTGAGTCGTACATGACCGAGAACGAGGTGGAGCGGGTCTTCCGTGACTCGCGCATCAACCTGATCGTCGAGGGCGCCAACGAGGTGATGCAGTCGTACATCTTCGGCTACGGCGGCAAGGCCCTGGCCGAGCAGATGCTGGGGGTCAAGACGGCCCTGCTCTGGGACGGCGATCAGAGCTTCGGGGCCAACCTGTCGCGCATGATCGGCGGCGCGCTCAACGCGCGCCTCATGTCCAAGGCCGTGCCGCTGGGGCTCGAGGTCTTCCTGGGCATCCGCCGGCGCCCCAGCCGGATCACGCGCGTGCTGGCCGAGCTGGCCCCGGTCGGGGAGCGGCTGGCCCGGCAGGCCAGCGAGTTGACGTACCAGTTCAAGGCCATGAGCAAGGCCCTGGACGTGAAGATCCTCGACCGCCAGACGGTGCAGGCCCGGGTGGCCGACGTGGCCATCTGGCTCCACGCCTGGGCGTGCACGCTGAGCAAGCTCGACGCCGACACCCGCGCCCACCAGGCCAAGGGCAACGGCGGCGACCCGGAGTTCGAGCGCGACCGTGCCGCGGCGGTGCACTTCTTCGACCTTGCCGAGCGCGAGATCGAGCAGCGCATCCGCGAGCTGTACGTCAACACGGACGAGTCGATGCTGGCCGCGGCCGACGCGGCGCTGCGGTACAGCGACCAGCTCCCCAACTCGTCGTTCGTGATCCCGGAGCGATCTCCCATCGCCCGCGGGACCGGCCGCACGCCCCGGCAGGAGGGCATCACGCAGTTCCCCGGCTACCCGATGGTCACGCAGGAGAACTCGCACGCGGTGGCCACCACCGGCCGCGGGTACTGAGCCCGGGCCAGCGGCGAGATCGGTGCGGAGCGGTCGCTCGGGCGGGTGTGCTCAGTGGGGCAGGCGGGGGGCGGTGAGGATGCCGGCGTGGGGCGGTGATCGCGGCGGGCGGGGGCCCGCAGCGGACGGAGGCCAAGCGATGCCCATCAGGACGGTCTATCAGGCGACGATCGAGCACACGCAGATCCTCGACGAGCGCGGCGTGCTCGACCCGGCCCTGAGCAAGCCCGGCACGCCCGGCATCCTGACCGACGAGCAGGTGCTCCACCTCTACGAGCGGATGCTCGAAGCGCGGGCCGTTGACGAGCGCGCCTTCGTGCTCCAGCGCTCCAACCGCATGTACACCTACCCGCAGAACAAGGGTCAGGAGGCGGCGGCGCTGGGCTCCGGGTTCGCGATGCGGCGCGGGACCGACTGGATCGTGCCCTGCTACCGCGAGAACGCGGCGATGGTCATGCACGGCATGCCCTGGCACCACATCTACCTGCACTGGATGGGCGACGAGCGCGGCAACGTCGTGCCGCCCGGCGTGCGGGTGATGCCCATCGCGGTGCCGATCGGCACGCAGATGCTCCACGCGACGGGGATCGCCTGGGCGGCCAAGCTGCGCAGGGAGGACGCCGTGGTGATCACCTACTTCGGTGACGGGGCCACCAGCGAGGGCGACTTCCACGAGGCGCTCAACTTCGCGGCGACCTTCGGCGTGCCGGCGATCTTCTTCTGCCAGAACAACCAGTGGGCCATCTCGGTGCCGCGGGAGACGCAGACGGCCAGCGAGACGATCGCGCAGAAGGGGCTCGGGTACGGGGCCGCGTGCCAGCAGGTGGACGGCAACGACCTCTTCGCGGTGCACAAGGCGGTGTACGACGCGCGGGAGCGGGCCCGGGCCGGCGGCGGGGTGACGATCATCGAGGCGATGACCTACCGCCTGGGCGACCACACCACCGCCGACGACGCGCGGCGCTACCGCGACCAGGCCGAGGTCGAGGCGTGGCAGGCCCGCGACCCGATCCTGCGCACGCGCGTGTACCTCGAGTCCAAGGGGCTCTGGGACGCGCAGCGCCAGCGCGCCGGCGAGGAGCGCGCCAAGGCCTTTGCCACCGAGGTCGTGCGGGCCGCTGAGGGCATCGCGCCCCCCAAGCCCGAGGAGATGTTCGATCACCTGTACGCGGAGATGCCCCCAGAGCTGCGCCTCCAGCGCGACACCAAGCGCACCAGCTCGCTGGGGCAGGACCCGTCGCAGGCGGGCCTGCGCAGCGAGCCCCAGCGAGCCTGAGCCCCTCAGCGGATCGCTGGCCGGGCCGGCGCCGCTCAGGCGTGCCCGCGGCCGCTGGCACAGGTCCGTCAATCGCGTACGCACCCGTCCGTCACACTCACGCCTCACCCGCACCCACAGCCCCGGCCCGCACGCGCTCAAGGCATCCAGAACTGGCACACCGGCCCCGGGCGTCCGGGCCACGCGGCGTGCGGCACCATCCAGCCGGGGCGATCACCAGTCCGCGAGCAGACCATGGCACAGATGACACTGGTACAGGCCATCACCAGCACGCTGGCCCACGAGATGGAGCGCGACAGCCGGGTGGTGTGCCTGGGCGAGGACGTCGGGCTCAACGGCGGCGTGTTCCGCGTCACCGACGGGCTCCAGAAGCGTTTTGGCAAGGACCGCGTGATCGACACGCCGCTCTCGGAGTCTGGGATCATGGGCGCCAGCATCGGGCTGGCCATCGCCGGGATGCGTCCGATCCCGGAGATCCAGTTCGAGGGCTTCCTGGGTCCGGCGTACGACCAGCTGGTCAACCACGCGGCGCGGTTCCGCAACCGCACGCGCGGCACGGTGACGGTCCCGATGACGGTGCGCGTGCCCGTGGGCGGGGGCATCCACGCGCCGGAGTTCCACTCGGACTCGCCCGAGGCGATCTACACGCACAACCCCGGGCTCAAGGTGGTCATGCCCGGCACGCCCACGGACGCCAAGGGCTTGCTGCTCTCGGCCATCCGCGACCCGGACCCGGTGGTGTTCTTCGAGCCCAAGCGCGTGTACCGCTCCTTCCGCGAGGAGGTGCCCGACGAGGAGTACACCATCCCGATCGGCAAGGCCAAGGTGGTCAGCGAGGGGACGGACGTGACGGTGATCTCGTGGGGCGCCAGCGTCTTCCAGTGCCTGGCGGCGATGGACGAGCTGCCCGAGGACGTGTCGGCCGAGCTGATCGACCTGCGGACGATCCACCCGATGGACAGCGAGGCGGTGGTGGCGTCGGTGGAGAAGACCGGCCGCGCGGTGGTGGTGCAGGAGGCCCCGCGGCTGTGCTCGGTGGCCAGCGAGGTCGCGGCGCTGATCCAGGAGCGGTGCTTCCTGCGTCTGCACGCGCCGGTGCAGCGCGTGACGGGCTTCGACACGATCATGCCCTACGCCAAGCTCGAGAACGACTACCTCCCCGACGCCAAGCGGGTCGGGGAGGCGATCCGCCAGGTGTTGGCCTACTAAAGATGCGGCCAAGAGCGGGCGCACCGCCGCGCCCAGACCCCCGGAGCAGACCGATGGCCCAGCACAAGTCGAGCGATCCGAACGTGTTCATCCTTCCCGACCTGGGGGAGGGCGTGCACGAGGGCGAGCTGGTCAAGTGGCGCGTCGCCGTCGGGGACGCCGTCGAGGAGGGCCAGCCGCTGGCCGACCTGGAGACCGACAAGGCCCTGGCCGAGGTGTGCTCGCCGCGCGCGGGCGTGGTGGCGGCCGTCCACGGCAAGGAGGGGGAGATCCTCAAGGTCGGCAACCCGTTTGTCACGTTCGTGGGCCAGGGCGCAGCCGAGGGCAAGCCCGCGGCCGAGCGCGACGCGGCGTGCGACGTCGGCGGGCAGATCGCCTCGCACCTGCCCGGCCAAGGGCAGGGGCACAGCAACGGCACGCGTCCCGGGCCCGAGGCGGCCCAGCGCGAGGACGCCGGCACGGTCGTGGGCGCGGTGGGGGGCGAGCTGGCCGGCGTTTCGTCGGCCGGGGGCAAGGCGTTGGCCACGCCGGCCGTTCGCCGGCTGGCCCGGGACCTGGGCGTGGAGATCGACGCGATCGCGGGCACGGGGATCGGCGGGCGGGTGACCGAGAAGGACGTGCGCGGTGCTGCCAGCGGGAGCGGTGGGCGCGGCGGCGCTGCCGCCGATGCGCCCCGCTCGACGCCGGCGGCGCGCCACCCGGCGCCCGCGGCGCTGCGCCGCGAGGAGGCACGCCGCGACGACACAGCCGTGGCCCGCGCAGCGGCGGCGCCCGCGGCCAAGGCCGCGCCGCGCGTGCCGGAGACGCCAGCGATCCCGCCGGGGGCCGACGTGCTGCGCGTGCCGGTGCGGGGCGTTCGGCGGACGATCGCGGGGAGGCTGCGCGAGTCGGTCGATCGGGCCGTGCACTTTACCGTGATGGACGAGGCGGACGTGACGGCGCTGGACGCGGTGCGGCGGCGGCTGGGGGCGGCCTCGGGCGAGAAGCTCTCGCTGCTGCCGTTCGTGGCCGCGGCGGTCACGCGGGCCCTGACGGGGCGCTTCGGCGCGCTCAACGCCACCAGCGACATCGACCCCCAGACCGGCGAGGGCGAGATCGCCCGGCACCGCGCGGTGCACCTGGGCATCGCCACGGACACCGACAACGGCCTGATGGTGCCGGTGATCCGCGACGCCGACGGGCTCGGGGTGCTCGAGATCGCCCGACAGATCGCTCACGTGGCCGAGTCGGCGCGCGACCGCACGGCCCCGCGCGAGATGCTCGTCGGCTCGACGTTCACCATCAGCAACGTGGGCAGCCACGCCGGGCGCTTCGCCACGCCGGTGATCAACTACCCCGAGGTGGCCATCCTGGCCGTTGGCCGAGCCCGCGAGGGCGTGGTGGTCCGCGACGGCATGCTGGGCGTGGGCAGGCTGCTGCCGCTCTCGCTGGCGTGCGACCACAGGGTGGTCGACGGGGCCACCGCGGCGCTGCGCTGGCCCGCGTGATCGAGCTGCTCCAAGACCCCACCGGGCTCCTCGAGCCGGCCCGCTCGGGCCGCTGACCTTCCAACCCCGCCGGCGGCGCGCGGTACCATCAGCCCGGTGCGGGCCCTGTAGCTCAACGGTTAGAGCAGGCGACTCATAATCGCTTGGTTCCCGGTTCGAGTCCGGGCGGGGCCACTGGCCGAGCCGGGCGGATCTAGACTTGCCGCTGCGCAGAGCGGCCGGCTGCCGCGGCAGCATCGATGGAGCCCCGACGGTGCCCGACGGCTTGCGGATCGTCTACGTCTCGAACTCACCACCGGAGCACCCGATCATCGGGGGGCGCCAGCGCACCAACCTGCTGCTGCGGGCCCTGCGGCGGATCGGCACGCTCGAGCTGCACCTGCTCAGCGCGCCCGAGGCGTTGATGACGGCCGAGGAGCTCGCGGCGACGCACGCGGTGCACGGCCCGACGGTGTTTTGCCGGGTGACGCCCAAGGGGGCCCGCTGGCCCTTTGCACCCGTGCGGCGGCTGTACCCGCGGCTGATCGACCGGCTAGCGCACAACACGCTCAGCCGGTCGATCGACTTCCGGCTCGACCCGCTGGCGTCGCGCCCGCTGATCGAGGCGCTGCGCGGCGGGGCTGCGGCGGGGCGCGGCATCGGCCTGGTCGTTGGGCGCTACCTGAGCCCGGCGATGCGAGGCGGCGCGGGCGAGGCGCGGCGGTTCGGCGTGCCGAGCATCCTGGACATCGATGACGTGGAGACGACGACCTATCAGAGCCGGCTGGAGGGGCGGGGCCTCCCGGCGTGGGAGCGAGCGGTGCTGCGCCGCCATGTGAGGCAGCTGGAGCGTGCCGTGCCCGACGCCCGGCGCGCGTTCGATCACGCCTGGGTGTGCAGCCCGAGCGACGTGGCGCTGGTCGATCACCCCAGCGTGAGCGTCCTGCCGAACCTGCCCTACGCGCCGCCGGAGAGCCCGATCGCGCCGCAGCCGATGCCCGAGCCGGGCAGCGCCGCGGCCCGCACGGCGATGGTGATCGCCAGCTGGAACTACACGCCGAACCACCGCGGGCTGGACCGCTTCCTGGAGCGCGTGTGGCCCGGGGTGGTGCGAGAGGTTCCCGGCGCGGCCCTGGCTGTGGCCGGCTCGAAGATGTCGCCCGAGCAGCGCGAGCGGTGGGGGCGGGTGCCGGGCGTGACCATCACGGGCTTCTTGCCCTCGCTGGATCACGGGTATCGCGGGTGCTTGTTCGCGGTCTCGCCGATCTACAACGGCGGCGGGACCAAGATCAAGGTCATCGAGGCGCTGGCGCACGGGCGCACGTGCGTGTGCACGGCGCACTCGCACCGCGGCTACGAGGCCACGCTGCCCGCTGGGGAGGCCATCCCCGTGGCGCCCGACGACGCGGCGATGACCCGCGCGTGCGTGGAGCTTTTCCGCCAGCCGGCCCGGGCCGCGGCGCTGGGCCAGGCGGGCAGGGCTCTGATCGAGAGGCACTACAGCTTCGGGGCCTTTGCGGCGGAGGTCGAGCGGAGCGTCGAGCGTGTGCTGCGTCAGCGGCCGGGCGTGGCGGGCTGAGCCGCGGCGTGCGCTCGTGCCGAGCCTCTGCGGCAACGTGCCGCCTTCGCGGATGCGCGGGTACCATCGGCGGCCCCCAAGGGGCCAAGGGAGGCAGAGCATGACCCGAGCGCGCGTGTGGCTGGTGCTGGTGGTGGGCGCCGCGGTGGCGGCGATGGGCGGGTGGGGCCGGCGTGCCCACTCGGTGATCGCCGACATCGCCTGGCGCGAGCTGACCCCCGAGGTGCGCCAGCGCGTGGCGGCGATCATGGGCGAGCAGACGATCCAGGAGACCGCCTCGTGGGCCGACGGTGTCCGCGGGCCCAACGACGAGTTCCCTTGGACGGCCCCGCTGCACTACGCCAACCTCGACGCGGCCGCGGCGGGCTACGACCACGCCGCCATGCGCCCGGCCCAGGGCAACGTCGTCGACGGCGTGACGGACTTTGCGCTCAAGCTGGCCGACCCGTCGACGAGCGACGCGGAGCGCAGGCAGGCGCTGATGTTCGTCGTGCACTTTGTGGGCGACCTGCACCAGCCGCTGCACGCGGGCAACGCCGCCGACCGGGGCGGCAACGACATCCAGATCCAGTGGCTCGGCGACCGCAGGAACCTGCACGCGATCTGGGACTCGGGCATCCTCGACGCGCTGGGCGACACGCCCTGGCCGAGCCTGGCTGAGCAGCTGCACGCGCAGATCACCCCGGCCGAGCGGCTGGCCTGGACCGCCACCGAGCCCGGCACCCGCGCCGCGGCCACCACGCAAGCCTTGCACCAGTCGGTGGGCCGCTGGGTCTTCGAGTCGCGGTCGCTGGCCAACCGCTACGCCTATTCGGCGGCGGGGTTCAACGACGGCAAGCCGTTCGTGACCGGCTCGGCGCTGGGACGCGAGTACGCCGAGCACTGCGCCCCCGTGGTGGACCTGCGGATGGAGCAGGCCGGCGTGCGCCTGGCGCACCTGCTCAACGTGCTCCTGGCCGAGTGAGGGCCTCGGCCACGGCGAGCGCAGCCGCAGCGCCGGCCAGCTGGTGCGCGGGTATATTGGGGGCATGAAGCACCCCTCGCTGTCCGTGGACGCCGCCGATTCGCTGAGCCTTGCCCGCGCCGCGGGGTTGATGGTTGCGCTGGCGATCGTCGGCGGGTGTTCCTCGTCGCCGCGCGGCCACGCCGGGCCGGACAACGAGCCGTGGGCGGCCTTCGCCCCCGCGCCCTGGCCCGCTGCCACGCCCGAGCGCACGGCCGAGGGCATGCCGGGCCCGGCCTACTGGCAGCAGCGCGCCGATTACGTCATCGACGCGACGCTCGACGACGCCGGCATGATCGGCACCGCCACCACGATCACCTACACCAACAACTCGCCGCACGAGCTGCGCGAGCTGTGGCTGAACCTGGAGCAGAACCTCTTTCAGCCCGACAGCCGGGGCTCGCGCGTCAACGAGCCGGGCGGGCGGTTTAGCAACATCCGCGACTTCACCGGCGGGTACCAGGGCCTGAGCGTTGAGGTCAACGGCCGCGCCGTCGAGGTGCGGGTGCACGACACGCTCGGCCGCGTGGCGCTGCCGGCCCCGCTGCCGGCCGGCGGCGGCACGGTCACGCTGCGCGTGCTGACGCGCTTCCAGCTGCCCGAGTACGGCGCCGACCGGTGCGGCATCTTCCAGAGCCAGGCGGGCAAGGTCTTCCAGGTGGCCCAGTGGTTCCCCAGCGTGTGCAAGTACGACGACGTGAACGGCTGGAACGCCCTGCCGTACCTGGGCCAGGGCGAGTTCTACACCGACTTCGGCGATTACACGGTCAACATCACCGTGCCGCGCGCCCACTTGGTCACGTGCTCGGGCGAGCTGCTCAACCCCGGTCAGGTGCTCACGGCCGAGCAGGCGGCGCGGCTGGAGCGGGCCAAGGGCTCGGCCCAGACGGTGGTGATCCGCTCGATGGAGGAGATCGGCGATCCGGCCTCGCGTCCTGCGGGGGACGGCCCGCTGACCTGGCGGTTCCGTGCCCAGAACGTCCGCACGGTGGCGTGGGCAAGCAGCGCCGCGTTCGCCTGGGACGCGGCGATGGCCCGCGGCGACGGCATCGGCCCCGGCGGCTCGGGCACGCTGTGCCACAGCTTCTACCCGCCGGAGGCCTTCCCGCTCTGGTCGCCCCAGGGGGAGCGCGGCGGGGCGACGCAGATGCTCAGGACCTCCATCGAGCACTACAGCGCCAAGTGGTTCCCGTACCCGTACCCCTCGGCGTCGAACGTCAACGGCGTGGTCGGGGGCATGGAGTACCCGCAGATCATCTTCTGCGAGGAGCGCAAGGACGAGGAGGGCCTGTTCGGCGTCACCACGCACGAGATCGGGCACAACTGGTTCCCGATGATCGTCAACACCAACGAGAAGCTCCACGCCTGGATGGACGAGGGCTTCAACACGTTCATCAACATCTACGCCGGCCGTGAGCGCTACGGCCAGCCCGTCGAGAGCCGCGCCGGGCGCGAGTCGCCCGCCGTCTTTGCCAGCCGGTTCCCCGAGCCGCTCCCCCAGCCGATCGACCTGCCGGCGGACACGATCCAGCCGCGCCTCCTTGGGCTGCTCCAGTACGGCAAGACCGCCGTGGGCATGGCCCTGCTGCGCGAGGACATCCTGGGCCCGGAGCGCTTCGACGCCGCGTTCCGGGAGTACATCCGTAGGTGGGCATTCAAGAGCCCGCGCCCCGTGGACTTCTACCGCGCCATGGAGAACGGCGCCGGCGAGGAGCTGGGCTGGTTCTGGAAGGGTTGGTTCGAGTCGCGTGGCGTGCTGGACCAGGCCGTCACGGGATTCGGCGGGGGCACGGGCGAGCTGGCCGGCGAGACGATCGTCACGCTGGAGAACCGCGGCGAGCTGGTGATGCCGGTGGCGTTGCGGCTGACCTTTGCCGACGGCTCGTCGCGCGACGTCACGGTGCCGGCGCAGACCTGGGCCCTGGGGACGGTGCGCCAGGTGGCCGTGCGCACCGGCGATCGCTCGGTGACGCGCGTGGAGATCGACCCGGACGCCCGCTACCCGGACGTGAACCGGCGGAACAACACCGCCACGCACTGAGCGTGCCGGCGGCCCGCGCCGCTTGACCGCTGTGCGCCGCGCGAGAGCCAAATAAAAAAAGAGCCGACGCATCGAGGCGCCGGCCCGGGTGGTTGTCGCGTCCGATGAGCGCAGGCCTCGCTGTGACAGCACAGCAGTGGCCTGGCGGTCACTTCATCTTGGCGTGCAGCTTCTGGGCGATGTTGAATATCTCGGTGGGGTCGAACTCGGGGGCGAAGGCCTCGGGGATCGGGCCCAGGTCGGCCAGGTTGCCGCCGGCGGGGGGGCCGTCGACGACCTCGCGGGGCTGGCCGTCGTTGATGGAGGGGCCGGTCCAGATCGCCGCGACGTCCTTGTAGTCGTTGGGGCTGAAGCGGTAGAGCTTGCGGTGCATGCCCATGTCGATGAACTTGCGTGCCTCGGGGAACTTGTCGTTGTGGATGTTGGGGATGGGGAGCATCTTGGCCATGTTGACGCCGGTGAGCTGCTCCAGGGCCGTGGCGTAGGCCTCGGCGTGCACGCCGCCGCGGACCAGGAGGTAGCCGAGCATCTCGCGCGCGGCGGGGTTCTTGGTCATCTCGTAGACGCGGAGCTTCTGGAGGCGGGCGCCGTTCTCAAGGAAGAAGTTGTGCAGCAGGTCGAGCACCAGGTTGCCGCTGTTGAAGACGTAGTCGCCGCGCCAGGACTCGCCCATGCTGTTGGCCACGCCGATGGTCTGGGGCGTGGCGATGAAGTGGTGGGTGTTGCGGGCGTTGAGGCCGTCGGCCAGGGGCGCGTCGACGGGGTTGGGCGTGGCGGGGTTGGTGCTCTGGGTGCGCGGGCCGGTCAGGAGCAGGTTCACCGAGGCCGAGACCAGCTCGATGTGCCCGAGCTCCTCGGTGGCGATGTTCGAGATCAGTTCGTAGAACGGCCGGAGCTTGTCCCGGCTGCGGAAGTTGAAGGACTGGTACATGTAGTTCATCAGCGTGGACATCTCGCCGAAGCGCCCGCCCAGCAGCTCCTGGACGGCGGCGGCGGCGTTGGCGTCTCGGTCCTTGGGCATGGGCATATCGATCTGGAGCCGGTCGATCCGCAAGAACATGCGATCCTCCTGGAAAAATTCCTATTGAACGCGACGTGAAAAGCCTCACTGATAGACGGAGGGGTGGGGGGTGTTTGGCCACGGAAAAATGCCCCTCTGTGAAAACGATGACGTCCTTTTCTGCCCTCACCGGACGTATTCCCCTTAGACAACCCATGGAATTCAATCAACTGCGGTACTTCGTGGCTGTGGCGGAATCGGGCTCGTTTAGCCGGGCTGCGCGATCGCTCGGCGTGACCCAGCCAACGCTGAGTCAGCAGATTGCGCGCATGGAGCAGACCCTCGGCTGCCGGGTGCTCGATCGCCTGGGCAGGGGAGTGGTGATGACCGACTCGGGCCGGGTGCTGCTGGACCGGGCCAAGCGGATCCTGCAAGAGGCCGACCACGCCCGGCGCGATATCACCACGGCCTCGACGCGCGGGCTGGGCCCGCTGAGCCTCGGGGCGATCCCGTCGATCGGGCCGTACCTGCTCCCAGGTGCGATCAAGGAGCTGGCCGGCCGAGCGCCAGAGGTCGAGGTGACCATCCGCGAGGACCTGACCGGCGAGCTGATCCGGCGGGTGGTCGAGGGCGATCTGGACCTGGCCGTGTGCAGCGGCCCGATCGAGGACGAGCGGGTCCAGGTGACGACGCTGGGCAGCGAGCCGATGCTGGTGTGCGCCCCGGCGGACCACCCCTTTGCGCAGCGCGAGCAGATCGAGGTCTCGGAGCTGGACGAGGAGCCGGTGGTGGTGATCCACGAGCTGCACTGCGTGGGCGAGCAGGTCCGGGCGTTCTGCAGGTCCAACCGGCTCAACCCGCGGACGGTCTGCCGGGTGGGGCAGCTGTGCATGGCCCGGAACATGGTCGCGGCGGGGGTGGGGGTGTCGCTGGTGCCGCGGATGGCCGCCTTGACCGAGCCGGGCGTGCGTGTGGTCTACCGCCCGCTGGCGGATCAGCGGTTCGAGCGGGCGGTGACGCTGGTGAGCCATCACGCCCGGGCCCTGTCCTCCGCGGCTCAGGCGATGGTCGAGGCCCTGCGCGCCGAGTGGGCGGCGATGCAGAACGCGCCCGTTGACGCCGACCCGCACGTCCGCACCGCCACGCGGGTGTGACCGATCGCTGCGCCCGCTGACGCAGCGAGCCCCCGCGGGGGGCGTGCGGGGGGCGACAGGTCGAGAGCTCACCGCGTGGGCGCTTCGACCACCGCGCCCAGGCCCGGGCAGGAGCGCCCGTGCTCGACGAGGTCGCGGTACGACGCGCTGACGGGCTCGCCCAGCGCCGGGGTCAGCTCGTGGCGGAACGCTGCCACCGCTGCCGCTGCGGAGGCGTCGTCGTTGTCGGAGGTCACCAGCGAGCGCAGCTCGATGAACCAGCCCAGGCCCTCGACGCGGTCCAGGCAGACGGTCACCACGCTGGCGAACCAGACCTCGCGCGACTTGTCCACGGTCAGCCACTCCTGGGGGCCGATCAGCCCCAGCTCGGCCCGGGCCCGCGCGTCGGTCATGATGCGCACGTCGCTGTGGCGTGGCGCAGCTCGGTCGGCGCGGTCGTAGCGGACCCACTCGGTGGGCTTGTGGGCGCAGTCTCGCCGCAGGAGCCGGCCGCTGACGACCCGGTAGTGCGTGTCGCGCTGGTGGGCCAGGCCGACGCGGTGTGCCCCCAGGCGGAGGAGGATGGCCCGGGCGAGCTCGGGGTCGCGCAGCTCGAGCTTGATCTCGATGTTGCGCATCGGTGGCTCAAGCATCGGCAGCCCGCGCGTGGGGATGAGCCGCGCAGGGGCCTGGGCGCGGCGCGGGGCGGCTGTGGGGCGTGACAGCCCGGAAGCTTTCTCCCACCCCCCACCCCCCACCCCCCATCCCCCGTCTGGCACGATCGGTGGCCGAGCGGCGGGTCACTGGGCCCGATAGCCGGCCAGCTCCAGCTCGCGGATGAGCCTGGCCTGGTCCCAGGTCTCGACGCCCAGTTCTCGGGCTTTGTCGAGCTTCGTGCCGGCCTCAGCCCCGACGATCAGCGCGGAGGTCTTGGCTGAGACCGAGCCGGTGACCTTGGCGCCCAGCGATTCGAGGATGCCCTTGAGCCGCTGGCGCTCGAACTTTTCGAGCGTGCCGGTGATGACCAGGACTTTGCCGGCCATGGGGCTTGGGGCGGCGCTGGCGGCGGGGTCGGCGTAGTCGTGGCTGGTCAGGTCCACGCCGGCGGCGCGGAGGTCGTCGAGGGTGCGTCGGCCGGCGTCGCTGTGGAGGTAGGCGTGGAAGGTGGGCGCGGTCTCGGAGGCCAGGCCGGTCTCGGGGCGGTCTTTGGGGTCCTCGGGCAGGCCCAGGGCCAAGGCCTCGGCCCTCTTGATGGCCTTGGGCATGAGCATGGCCAGCGGGGCGGCGGTCATGTGGTCGATGTCCCTGAACAGCCGGCAGAGCTGCTTGGCGGTGGCGTCGCCGACGTGGCGGATGCCCAGGCCGGCCAGGACGCGGGCCAGGCCGCGGCGCTTGCTCGCCTCGATGCCGGCCAGCAGGTTGTCCACCTTTTTGTGTTCTTTCTTGTTGCTGGCCCCCATGCCCGGCAGCGCGATCAGGGCCTGGCGGTGCTCGTGGAGGCGGTAGATGTCGGCGAAGGTGCGCAGCGGGATCGGGCGGGTGGGCCCGGGCATGTCGGGCGGGTGCGCGTCTGCCTGCGGCCGGCTGGTGGCCAGGATCAGATCGACGGTCTTCTCGCCCAGGCCGTCGATGTCCATCTGCTTGCGGCCGGCGAACCAGACGAGCTTCTCGCGGAACTGGGCGGGGCACTCGGGGTTGATGCACCAGCGGCCGGTCTCGGAGCCGGCTTGGGCCTGCTCTGTGTGGGCGGCCTGCTCGGTGTGGGCGGCGGGGGATGGAGGGGGTGCGGGGGATGAAGGGGGTGGTGGAGACGGAGGGGGTGGGGGGTCCTTGCGCTCGATCTCGACCGGGCCGGCGCAGACGGGGCACACAGACGGGGGCGCGATGGGCATGGCGTCGGGCGGGCGGTCGCGCAGCACGACGCCGGCGACGTAGGGGATGATCTCGCCGGCCTTCTCGATGAGCACCGTGTCGCCCAGGCGGATGTCGGCCCTGACGCCGGGGCGCTCGGTGGGTGCGTCGGCGATGCGGCCGAAGTTGTGGAGCGTGGCGTGGCGCACTTCGGTGCCGGCCAGGAGGACGGGCTCCATGACGGCGCGCGGGGTGATCTTGCCGGACTTGCCGACCTGGGCGTCGACGCGGATGAGCCGAGTGGTGAGCCGCTGGGCGGGGTACTTGTACGCCACGGCCCAGCGCGGGCTCTTGGCGGTGAGGCCCAGGGCGTCCTGCTGAGCGAAGGAGTCCACGCGCAGGACCATGCCGTCGGTGGCGTAGGGGAGGGAGCGTCGGGCGGCGTCGAACTGGGCGATGACGGCCGCGGCCTCGTCGGCGGAGCTGACGAGCCGGCCCAGGGGGCTTGCGGGCAGGCCCAGGGCGCGGAGCTTATCGATGAGCTCGGCGTGGCCGCGTGCAAAGGCGGGGTCGCTGATCAGCCCGCGGCCGTGGGCGACGAAGCCGAGCTTGCGCCCGGCGGCGACGCGCGGGTCGAGGTTCTTGAGGGTCCCGGCGGCGGCGTTGCGCGGGTTCATGAAGGGCTCCTGGCCCTCGGCTGCGCGCTGGCGGTTGACGCGCTCGAAGCCCACGAGCGGGAAGTAGACCTCGCCGCGGACCTCCAGGATCTCGGGGGCGTCCTGGCCGTGGTCGTTCAGGCCGTGGTCGTTCAGGCCGTGGGCGTTCAGGCGCAGCGGGACGCCGGGCATGGTGCGCACGGCGTGGGTGACGTCGTCGCCGCGGAGGCCGTCGCCGCGCGTCAGGGCCTGGACGAGCCGGCCGCGCTGGTACCGGAGCGTGACGGCCACGCCGTCGATCTTGGGATCGATGTAGACGCGTGGGCCCTGGGCGTGGGCAAAGAGCGTCGGCGCGTGGGGGGCGTCGTCGCTGGGCGGGTCCAGGCCGAGCTCCTTGCCGACGCGTCTGAGCCAGGACTCGACGGAGAGCTTGGGCCTGTCGTCGGGGCCGGGGTCCTTGTCGGCCTCGCGGACGAAGTAGGTGTTGTCGATCGAGAGCATGGGCACGGCGTGGGCGGCGGCGCGGAAGCCCTTGATCGGCTCGCCGCCGACGCGCGCGGTGGGCGAGTCGGGGTCGTGCAGGTCGGGGCGGAGGGCTTCGAGCTGGGCCAGCTCCTGGAGCAGCAGGTCGTACTGCTGGTCGGCCATGATGGGCTCGGCGTGGACGTAATAGGCCTTGTTGGCCGCGTCGAGCAGGTGCCGCAGCTGGGCGATGCGCTGTGCCTGGGTGTCGGGTGCGCTCACGGGGCGATGGTACCTCGTGCGCGGGGTATGCTCGTGGCGCATGAGCGCACGCCTGATCGACGGCAAGGCCCTGGCGGCCCGCGACCGCGTCCGCACGGCGGCGCTGGTGGCCCGGCTGCGGCGGCGCGGCGTGCCGGTGCGGCTGGACGCCCTGCTGTGCGCCGCCGGGGACAGCGCCGCGCGGGTCTACGCCGAGAACCAGGGGCGCACCTGCGCCGAGCTGGGCATCGACTACCGCCTGCACGACCTGCCCGCCGGGGCGACGATGGCCGATCTGGAGCGGCGCGTCGGGGCGCTCAACGCCGACCCTGCGTGCACCGGGGTGATGCTGCACATGCCGCTCCCGGAGGGCGTCAACGCGTACGCGCTCCAGAGCCTGATCGACCCGGCCAAGGACGTCGAGGGCGTCAACCCGGCCAACATCGGCAACGTGGTCTACGGCCGGTCGTCGCTGGCGCCGTGCACGGGGCTGGCCGTGGTGCGGATGGTCGAGTCGACCGGGATCGCCCCCGAGGGGGGGCTGCGCGGCCGCAGGGCGGTGGTGATCGGGGCCTCGGACGTGGTGGGCAAGCCGATCGCGGTGCTGCTCATGCGCTCGGACGCCACGGTGATCTCGTGCAATAAGTGGACGCCGGGGATCGAGGACCTGATGCGCTCGGCCGACGTTCTGGTGGCAGCGGCGGGGGTCCCCGGGCTGGTCCGGGCCGAGCACGTCAAGTTCGGCGCGGTGGTCATCGACGTGGGCGTCAACCGCGTGCCCGGGCCCGACGGCCGGGCGGTGACGACCGGCGACGTGGTCTTCGAGCGCGTGCGCCAGGCGCTCGGGCCCGAGGGGTGGATCAGCCCGGTCCCGGGCGGGGTCGGGCCCATGACCGTGGCGATGCTGCTGCGCAACGTCGCCGAGGCCGCCGCCAGGCTCGGCCGTGAGCCGATCGAAGCCCCCTGAGCCGGCCCGGTCGGTGCGGCCCGGGCACGCCGTCGCCGGGCGCGGCGGGGCGCGCGGGCGGATACATTGGGCGCGTGCTCCCGTTCCTCCCGCCGTTTCGGTCGCTCAAGGACCCCACCCGGGTGTGGGCGTGGGGGATGTACGACCTTGCCAACCAGTCGTTCCAGCTGCTGATCAACACGCTGCTGTTCTCGTCGTACGTGGCCGAGGTGATCGCGCCCGACCGCCGCACCGGCGAGACCTGGTGGACGGCGATGTCGGCGGCGGGGCTCTTGCTGGTGGCCCTGGTCTCGCCGCCGATGGGCGCGCTGGCCGACGCCCGAGGCGCCCGCGCCAGGTTCCTGCTCGGCACCGGGCTGCTCGCCTCGGTGCTGGTCATGTCCATGGCGGCGCTGGGGCCCGGGCACCTGTGGGCGGCGGCGGGGCTGTACACCGCGGCGTGGCTGCTTGTGGGCCTGGGCGAGAACTTCCTCGGCTCGTTCCTGCCCGAGCTGGCCGACGAGCGCAGCATGGGCCGCGTGTCGGCGATCGGGTGGGGCATGTCGTACGTCGGGGCGCTGCTGCTGATCGCGCTGAGTTACGGCCTGATCGCCGGGCTCGGGTGGCGCGCGCCCGGCCAGTGGCGCTGGATCTTCCTGATCGCGGGTGTGTGGTTCTTGCTCGGGATCGTCCCGGCGCTGGTGGTGCTGCGCGACCGGCCCAGGGGGCCGGGCGGGCCGGGTGGGGTGGGATGGGGTGGGGGGGCGGCCGGCTCGGTCGGGCTCTGGGGGCTGGTCAGGGACAGCTTCATCCGGCTGGCCGGCTCGGCCAAGCGCGCGGGCAAGTCGTCGGTCCTCGGCTGGTTCTTGGCGGTGTTTTTCATCTACAGCATGGCGACGTGGGCGTACATCTACAACCTGGGCCTGATGTCCCGCTCCTTCGGCAACTCGATGGAGTCCACGCTGGTCTTTGCGCTGGTGGTCGCGGCCACCTCCGGCGTCGGGGCGCTGCTGGCTGGGGCCTTTCAGGACCGGCTCGGGCATCGGCGGATGATCACGGTCTTTCTGGGCGTGTGGATCGTGGCGACGGCGGGGTTCTTGGTGGTGGCGCTGGGGCTGGTCAGCGTCGCCCCGGCGGCGGGGAGCGGGGGCGGCAGCGGGGCTGGGTCGGGCAGCGGCTGGGTGCTCTGGGGCGTGGCGGTGCTTGTGGGGCTCGGGCTCGGGGGCCTGGGGACGGCCTCGCGCGCGATGGTGGGGCTGCTGGCGCCGGGGGATCGCTGCGCCGAGGTCTTCGGGCTCTGGGGCTTTGCCCACAAGCTCTCGGGCGTGGCCGGCCTGATCGTCTACCGCGGGATGGAGCGAGCGGCGGGCCCTGCGGCGGCCTATGCGGTGCTGGCCGGGTGCCTGGGGGTGGGGCTGGCGCTGCTGTGGCTCTTTGTGCACGAGCGCCGCGGGATCGAGCAGGCCCGCGCCCTGCGCTAGACCGGGCCGGCGTGAAAATCCCCCCGACCGCCCGAACCAGACATCCCCGGTCGGCGTGAACACGAATAGATCGCGGACGCCCGGCGCGCAAGCCGAATCAGGCGTTGCCAAGGAGTCGCGGTGCACCGGACCCACAGACACAGCGCGGGGCGATCGGGGCTGACGCTGCGGCGGCGCTGCGGCCTGGCTGTGGCGTGCGCGGCGCTCTTGGGCCTTGGGGCCGGGCGCAGCGGGGCCGATGGCACGGGTCCGCTGCGTGCCGGACCGCCGGCGACGGGGCTTGGGCAGTCGGCGGGGGGCGCAGCCTCGGCCGAGCTGACGGCGGAAGTAGCAGCGGCGTGGCTGGAGGACCCGGCCAGGCACGCCGAGCTTGTTGAACTGCTCGAGCGCGGGGCCCGCGCTGGGGCAGCCGACAGCGAGCGGCGCGCCGCGGTGACGATCCTGCGCGCCGTGGCCCGCCAGGCGGTTGCCGGCAGCGCCATCGGCGGATCGATCGTTGGGATCGAGCCGGGGGCTGCGACGGAGGTGCGGGCCGAGCTCGCCGCGGCCCTGGGGTCGGTGCGCACGCCCGGGGCCGCTGGGGCGCTGCTGGCGATGGCCCAGCGCGCCGACGCCCGGGCCACCGAGGGCGGCCCCGCCGAGCGGGCCGTGCGCGACGCGGCCCTGGCGGCGCTGCGCCGGCTCAGCGGCCGGGCCGATCTGTCGGCGGACCTGCCGGCGTGGCGGGGCTGGGTCGAGCGGGTGCGCGGCATGGACCAGGCCCAGTGGGGCGCCGAGCTGACCCGCGGCCTGGCGGGACGCGCCGACACCCAATCGGGCACGATCGGGGGGCTGGTCGGCCGGGTGGCGGAGATGCGCCGGCGGGAGTTCCTCAACGCTGCGCCGGACCAGCGCTCGGGGGTGCTGCTTGAGGTCCTCGGGGACGACCTGGTGTCGCTGCGTCGGCTGGGGCTCGAGCTTGTCAGCCGTGAGCTGGCCAACGCCAGGAGCGTGGACCCGGCGGTGATCGAGCGCGTCGGGGCGATGATCAACGACGCCAGCGCCGAGGTGCGGCGCGGCGCTGCGGGGGTGCTCGCGGCGGCCCCGAGCATCACGGCCGACGGCATCCCCGCCCGCGTGCGCCAGCGGCTCAGCGACGAGACGGACGCCGGGGTGGCCGCGGCGCTGCTCACGGCCGCTGCGCGGTGGCCCGGCCCGGAGCTGCTGGGCCCGGCGGCGCGGTGGGCGGCCGTGGGCGAGGCGTCGGGCCCGGCGATGATGGCCGCGGCGGAGGCCGTGCGCAACGGGGGCCTGCCCACGCCCGAGCAGCGGCGGGCGCTCCTGGACGCGGTGCGGCGCGAGCAGCTGGCGGCGGCGCCGGCGGCCGGGCTTGCGCTGCTGCTGAGCGTGGGCGAGCCGTCGGACGCACAGGCCGTGCGCGGCCTGCTCGCCGAGCACGAGCCGGCGGTGCGGCTCCGGGCCGCAGAGGCGCTCCTGGGCGCGCCCCGCCCGATGTACGCGCAGTGGGTCCTGGGCGCTGCCGGCGGCGACCCGACGCTCTTTGCCACCGCGCTGGGCGCCGCGGTCCGGCTGGGCCTGACGCCGGAGAACTGGGCCCAGGCCATGGAGCTGCCCGCGCCCAGCTTCGCCGCTCGGCGTGAGGCCTTGAGCGCCCTGGCGGCCCAGATCCCCGACGCGGCGCGCTTGCCCCTGGCCACCGGCACGCCCGAGCCCTGGCTCCGCGACGCGGTCCTGGCCCCGCTGGCCCAGCGCGCCACCGCCGGCGTGCCCGACGGCGCCGACGGCCTGGCCCCCGGCGCGCTGGTCGAGGGCGTGCTCCTGCTGATGCGCACGCGCATGGCCGTGGGCCAGCCGGCCTCGGCGCTCTTGGCCGGCGAGACGCTCGCCTGGGCCACCGACCCGCCCGCCCGCAGGCGGATCGACGATCAGCTCACCCTGGCGCTGCTCTGGCTCAACCGCCCGGAGGAGGCCGCCAAGCTGGGCGCGCCCGCCGAGGTCTGGCTCGTCGGCCTCGAACTCTCCAACGCCATGCCCCACGCCGAGGAGCTGGCGCGGCGAGTCAGGGCCGACTTTGCCGGCCGGCTGAGCCAGGAGCAACT
Source organism: Isosphaera sp. (assembly GCA_013822085.1). Taxonomy (GTDB): domain Bacteria; phylum Planctomycetota; class Phycisphaerae; order Phycisphaerales; family UBA1924; genus WM-009. The sequence goes on from PNJV01000002.1 coordinate 129,372, forward strand.
GGACCAGCTCAACAGCGGTTGGCCCGAGCAGCCGCGCACCGAGCCGGCCGCGGGCCTCGGCGCCACGACCGACCGTGAGCGTGCCGGGCCGCCGTCGCCCGCTAAGCCCCCAGCGGTCGCGCCGGCGCCCGGGCAATAGCCGGCCTTAGCGGCTTGGGCTGAGCAGCGTCCGCAGCGCCGAGCGCATGCGCCAGAGCCCCCGGCCGGACCTGCCGGACGCGCACAGATCGACCGCGCTGAGCGCGTGCGCCGCCGACGCAAAGCCCGTGTGCAGCCCGATGTCAAAGAGCGAGTCCCAGTCCTCGCTCAGCTCGGGCAGGACGCGAGTGGGGGGGATGTGCGGGTCGTCGGCGCGCAGGCCGGTCAGCAGCTGGTACCCGATCTCGAAGACCGAGCGCACCTCAAGGCGTTCTGACGCGCTGGGCTGCGCGTCCGGGGCGAGCAGGCCCCGGGCCAGGCCGTAGAGCTCGATGAGCAGGCAGCCGCTGCGGTCCACCAGCACCTCCCGCTGGCCGAGCACGCCGTGGAAGACGCCCTCGCGGTGCGCAAACTCGACCGCCGACAGGAGCTGCCGCAGCGCCCTGCGGGCTTCTTCCATGCTCAGGAAGCCGTCGTGGATGTGCAGCAGGCGGTCGAGGCTCATCAGGCCGTCCTGATCACCTGTGTAGGGGGTGATGGCGAAGGGCACGCCGCGGTGATCGAGCGAGACGGCCTCGATCGGCAGGACGTGCGCGTGCTTGAGGGATTCGGCCCGGCGCAGCATGTGGATGAAGCGGCGCGAGGCGGCCCGGTCCGAGGCCACCGTGAACCGGTGCAGCACGTGGGTGCGCTGGGTGCGCTCGTGCACCGCCAGCCAGCGCTCAGCGAGCACGCCGGGCGTGAGCTGGCGGATCAGCTGGTAAGGGCCCATCCGGATCGTTTGCTGGCCCGCGAGTTCGATCGGGCTGGGGGGGACGCTGTTCAAGGCAAAGAACCATATCGGCCGTAGGTGTTTGCGGCGAGCAACTTTGCGGTTCGGGTCTCGTTTGCGTATCGGGGGCGTTCGCGTGCCTGCCGCGCGGGCGGTTGGCTTCGTAGAGTGTCCCGCGTCGCGCGCTGATGGGGCGTGCAGAGGTCGGGCCCGCTGTGCCCGAGCCGTGCCCGACGCATGACCCGGAGGCACCATGACCACCGCCGCGACCACCCCGAGCACGATGGGCAACCGTTCGTCCGACCCGCTGCACTTTGTGGACGTCGACCACGTGCGTTTTTACGTGGGCAACGCCAAGCAGGCGGCGTTCTTCTACGCCTCGGCCTTCGGCTTCCAGGTGCAGCAGGTCTCGGACCTGACGACCGGGGCCCGCCGCAGCGCCCAGTACCTGCTCACGCAGGGCAACATCCGCTTCGTGCTCGAGACGCCGCTGACCGACGCGCACCCGGCCGCGGCCGAGCTGCTGCGCCACGGCGACGGCGTCAAGGACGTGGCCTTCACGGTCTTCGACGCCGAGTCGGCCTTCCGCCAGGCGGTGCGCAACGGCGGCGAGCCGGCCCAGGAGCCGACCGAGACGACCGACGCGCACGGCACGGTGGTGACGGCCTCGATCAAGACCTACGGGCGCGTGGTGCACACGTTCGTGGAGCGCCGCGGCGGCTACGCCTACGAGGCCCTCAAGAAGGGCGGCGTCTTTGCGCCCACGTTCGCGCACGCCAAGCAGTCGGCGCTCAACGAGTACAACGAGCGGAACCCGTGCGGCCTCAAGTACGTGGACCACCTGGTGGGCAACGTCGAGGAGGGCCGGATGAACCACTGGGTCGCGTTCTACGAGAGCGTGCTCGGGTTCAAGATGTTCAAGCACTTCGACGAGCACGACATCGGGACGGACTACTCGGCGCTGATGTCCAAGGTCATGGCCTCGGGCAACAACCTGATCAAGATGCCCATCAACGAGCCCGCCCCGGGCAAACGCAAGAGCCAGGTGCAGGAGTACCTGGACTGGCACGCGGGCACCCCCGGCGTGCAGCACCTGGCCCTGCGCACCGACGACGAGCTGCACTCGATCACGGAGCTGCGGCGGCGCGGCGTGGACTTCCTGGCCATCCCGGAGGCCTACTACCAGAGCGTCTGGGACCGCGTCAACGCCATGCTCGTCAAGCACGGGCACCAGGCCGTGCGCGAGGACCACAACAAGGTGCGCCAGCTGGGCATCCTGGTCGATGCCGACGACGAGGGCTACCTCCTCCAGCTCTTCACCAAGCCCCTCCAGGACCGCCCCACGCTCTTCTTCGAGATCATCTGCAGGCGCGGGAGCCAGTCCTTTGGCAAGGGCAACTTCAAGGCCCTCTTCGAGGCCCTGGAGGCCGAGCAGGCTCGCCGCGGCAACCTCTGACCCGCCGGCCGGGTGGCCCGCGCGTGTGGATTGCGCCCGGCGCCCCGCGCGGCCGGAGCCGGAGGCCCGGCGGCCTTGAGTCGCCGGCCGAAGCGGTCGATACGTCCAAAGTGACCCGGTTCGCGGACCCGGCGCGATCAGCTATCGTGCCCCGTGCCCGGTCCTTTGGAGCTGGCTATGCCGCGAGGCCTGAACGGATCGGCGCGTCGTCTGTGGGCCGCCTGCGCGCTGCTGAGCGCCGCCTCGGGTTCGCTGGCCTTGGCCGGCCCGGGCGCCGACGAGGCCCTGTCGGCGTTGACGGAGGGCAACGCGCGCTTCGCCGCGGGGCAGCCCGAGCACATCAACGCGGGGACCGATCGGGTGGCCCTGACGGCGCGGCAGGGGCAGACGCCGATGGCGGCGATCGTCAGCTGCGCCGACTCGCGCGTGCCGATCGAGCGGGTCTTCGACCGCGGCGTGGGCGACATCTTCGCGGTGCGCGTGGCCGGCAACGTGGCCGGGCCCGACGAGATCGGCTCGGTCGAGTACGCCGTGGAGCACCTGCGCGTGCCGGTGATCGTGGTCATGGGGCACAGCTCGTGCGGCGCGGTGGCCGCGGCGGTCTCGGGCACGCCGATGCACGGGGCGGTCGGGTCGCTGGTGGGGCAGATCGCGCCGGCGGTGCGCGCCGCCCGGGCCGCGTTCCCCGACGCCACGGAGAAGGAGCTGCTGGCCCACGCCGTCAACGCGAACGTCGAGCACTCGATGCGCGGCCTGCTCAGCGGCTCGGAGGCGATCCGCGCCGCGCTCGAGTCGGGCAGCGTCGAGCTGGTCGGGGCCGTGTACGACCTTGCCACGGGCCAGGTGCGCTGGATCGGCCCGCTGAGCGACCAGGCCGAGCTGATCGCGCGCGGCGACGCCGAGCCGGGCACGCCGAGCCCGGCGCACGCGCACGTTGGCGCGGTCTCAAGCGAGACGCCCGCGCACGCGGGGGCGAGCCCGATAGCCGCGCACGCCCCTGAGCCGCAGGTCGCGCACGCGAGCGCCAGCACGCCAGCGGCCTACGCCGAGCACACGCACGCCGTGGACAGCGGCGCGGACACGCACCAGGGCGAGGCCGAGCAACCCGGCCCGCTCGTGGCGGCGCAGACGCAGGGGCACACCGCCCCGCTGAGCGCTGGTCCGGCGCCGGTCGTGGTGAGCTCGTCCGCGACCGCGGGCGAGCGCCCGGGCGCTGGCGGAGCGCCAGAATCGCGCTCGTTCGAGTCCCAGATGTACCTGCTGGGCGGCGTGGCCGTGCTGTTCGTCTCGGGCGTCATGGCGTGGCGGTTCTCCGGGACCCGCGACGCGCAGGGCGGCCTGCGCCGGGGCCCGACGCTGGGCGCGGTGGTCATCGTCTCCATGGCGGTCGCCGGGTCGGCAGGCATGTTCGTTGCGTCGATGGTCGAGAGCGGGATGTTCTCGCACAGCGTGGTCATCTGGGCTCGCGTGGGCGTGGGCCTGGTCTCGCCGGCTGTTGGGGTCTGGATCGCGGCAAGCGTCCGGCGTCGCTCAGCGGCGCTCTCCGAGCGCATGAGCGCCATCGCCGGCGGCGACCTGGCGCGGGCGCCCCTGGGCGACAGCACCGCCGACGAGCTGGGCGCGTGCGCCAGGTCCACCGACGCGATGCAGCAGAGCCTGGCCGAGCTGATGAAGAAGCTCTCGGCCATGTCGGGGACC
>PNJV01000003.1 GCA_013822085.1 Isosphaera sp.
CCGCCGCCGCCGGGGGCGTGCCAGCCCGGCCGGCGCGAATCTGGCTGGGCGAGCCGGTGGCCATCAAGGAGCGGACCAGCGCGCCGCTGCGTCGGCAGGCGGGCGGCAACCTGCTCGTCGTCGGCCAGCGCGAGGAGACCGCAGCGGCGCTGAGCGCAGCGGCGCTTGCGAGCCTCGCCTGCGCCCCCGGCGCGCGGGTGTGGCTGCTCGACGGCACCCCGGCCGACTCTGCCGTCGCTGGCGTGCTGCCCGGGCTTGCCGGGGCGATGGTGGGCGTGGCGCAGGCCGTGGGCTACCGCGACGCGGCGGGCGCCATCGAGCGCATGGCCGCCGAGACGCGCCGCCGCCTGAGCGCCGAGGACCTCGCGGTGGGCAACGGCCACGGCCGAGCCCAGCCGCCCCCGCCCTGGGCTCTGCTCGTGCACGGGCTCCACCGCTTCAGGGCCCTGCGCCGGGCCGAGAACGAGTTCGACTTCTCCAGCTCGGCCGACGACAAGGCCCCCCCCGCCGACCGGCTCCTGGCCGAGGTGCTGCGCGAGGGCCCCGCTGTGGGCGTGCACGTGGTGGCCTGGGTGGACACAGCTGCGAACCTGACGCGCTGGATGGAGCGGTCGCTGCTGCGCGAGTTCGACGCGCGCGTGCTGATGCAGATGTCGGCCGCCGACTCGTCGGCGCTGATCGACGCGCCCACGGCCGCGTCGCTGGGCGCCGGCCGGGCGCTGCTGTTCAGCGAGGAGGCGGGCGTGGTCGAGAAGTTCCGGCCCTTTGCCCTACCCGGCGCCGCGTGGCTGGCGTGGGCCGGCGAGCGGGCGGCGGCCCGGGCCGCGAGCCTGCGCCCCTAGCCCAGCGCGATCGCCCCTAGCCCAGCGCGATCGCCCCTAGCGCAGCGCGATCGCCCCTAGCCCAGCGCGATCGCCCCTAGCCCAGCGCGATCGCGTAGAGCAGGCCGAGCAGCAGCACGGCCAGCATCGCCGCGGCCAGGGCCCCGAGCACGCGCACGGCCTGGCGCTTGGCCCGCACGGACGCGGTCGGCACGGTGCGCGGGCCGGCGCCGCCTTGGCTGCGCGACCGGCGCTGGCGCTGACGCTGGTGAGGTCGGTGTGGCATGCTTGGTCCCCTGCGCGCGTGCCGGGCGCGGGTGGTCACTCGCCCGGGATGTACGAAATGGCGCCCTGCCAGGGCGAGGAAGCCGAGGCGTAGAGCCGCCGAGCGATGCGCCCGGCCAGGTAGGAATCGCGCCCCGCCCGGCAGGCGGCGCGCATCGCGCGGGCCATGAGCACCGGGTCCCCCGCGTGGGCGATGGCGGTGTTGAGCAGCACGCCGTCGGCGCCCAGCTCCATGGCCACCGAGACATCGCTCGCTGCGCCCACGCCGGCGTCGACGATCACCGGGTAGCCCGGGTCGGCCGACTTGAGCAGCTCCAGGCACAGGAGGATGTTGGCGCTGTTGAGCACGCCCTGCCCCGAGCCGATCGGCGAGCCGGCGGGCATCACCGCTGCGGCGCCGGCGTCGCGGACGCGCAGCGCGGCGATCGGGTCGTCCGAGCAGTAGGCCAGCACCTGGAAGCCGTCGCGCACCAGGGCGGCGGTGGCCTCGATGGTCCCCACCGGGTCGGGCAGGAGCGTCTTCTTGTCGCCGAGCACCTCCAGCTTCACCCAGCCCGAGCCGGGGTTGCCCAGCTGCTCGAGCAGCTCGCGCCCCAGCCGCGCCACGCGCACCGCGTCCTCGGCCGTGAAGCACCCGGCGGTGTTGGGCAGCACGGTGTACCGGCCCAGGTCCAGCGCGTCCAGGAGCGACTGGCCCTGGGCGTTGTACAGCCGCTCGCGGCGCACGGCCACCGTGACCACCTGGGCGCCCGACGCGTCGAGGGCGTCGCGCATCAGTTGGTGGCTGGCGTACTTGCCCGTGCCGACGATCAGCCTGCTGCCAAACTCCCGCCCGGCCAGGCGCAGCGGCGCCTCGGGCGAGAGGCGGGCCGAGAGCGGCGGGGCGCTCGGCTCGGGCGTGTGGGCGTTGGGTGCGCTGGGTGGCATGGCTCAGCCGCCGCCGACGAGGGTGACGATCTCCACGCGGTCGCCCGGCGTCAGCGTGGTGCCCGCGTGGTCGGCCTTGCGGACCAGGGCCCGGTTGATCTCCACGGCGCACGCGGCCCGGCCCAGGCCCAGGGCTTCGAGCATGTCAGGGACGCGGCAGCCGTCGGGCAGCTCCCGCGACTGACCGTTGACGACGATCTCCATGGGCGATCGTATCAGCCGGGGGCGTCGGGGGTGCGCCGGGGCTCGGCGGTCGCGTGGGCCGGGGGCTTGGCGTGGCGGGCCGAGCTGAGCACGACCACGCCCACGACGATCAGCGCGATGCCGATCGCCTTGGGCAGCGTCACGCGGTCGAGCCCCGCCGCGTGGGCCACCAGCGCCGCGGTGACCGGGGCCAGCCCGAAGGCGATGGGCTTGACGACGGTGATGTCCGACAGCCGCATGGCCGAGTAGAACAACGCCAGCGCCAGCGCGCCGGTGAGGACCCCAGACCCGATCACCGCCGCGGCCAGCACGCTCGGCGAGGCCCCGCGCCACCCCGCCGGCTCCGTCCCAGCCCACGAGATCGCCAGCCACGCCGAGAGGATCACCAGCGGCAGCGCAAAGGCCGTGCGCACCGCCAGGAGCGTCATCGGCCCGATCTGCCCCGAGCCGATCACGTACTTGGCGCACACCTCGCCGACCCCGAAGCACACCCCGGCGCCGATGGCGAGTAATATCGAGACGGGCATGCCCGGAGCGTATCGTCCCGGACCACGGCCCGCGCCTCCGCGGGCTCATCGAAAGGTGAAGGCTCGATGAAGCACGGCCCCGAGCTGGGCGACACATCGGCGAGCGGCGGCGGCGTCGCCCGCCTGGCCGCGTCCATCGAAGCGGCCCTGATCACCAGCCCCCGGGCGGTCTCGGCCGAGCGCATCGCCGCTGCGCTGGGGCTCACCCAGCCCGCGCAGCACCCCGCCCCCGATGCGCCCGCCCAGGCCGCCCCGGAGCCGCCCCGCCCCACACGCCGCAAGCCGCACGGCCACGACGATCCCGCCGCCCTGGTCCAGCGGGCCGTGGACTGGCTCAACAGGCAGTACGCCGACACCGGGCGGGCCTTCCGCATCGAGGCCCTCGCCGGCGGGTACCGCCTGGTCACCCTGGCCGAGCACCGCGGCGTCATCGAGGCAATGCAGGGCCTCCGCGCCGGACGCGGCCTGAGCAAGCCCGCCATCGAGGCCCTGGCCATCATCGCCTACCGGCAGCCCATCTCCCGCGCGGGCGTCGAGGCCATCCGCGGCGTGGCCTGCGGCGAGGTGATCAAGTCCCTCACAGAGCGCCGGCTCGTCACCGTCGTGGGACGCGCCGAAGAGATCGGCCGGCCGCTGCTCTACGGCACGACCAAGGCCTTCCTGGAGGTCTTCGGCCTGGCGTCGATCAAGGAGCTGCCCACCGAGAAGGAGCTGGGCGCCCTTGGCCACTTCGGCCCCGCCGATGAGCCGGCGCATCTCGCAGCTGCCGCGCCCGCCGAGCCGCCGAGCGTCACCGTGATCGCCCCGGCAGCGCGCGAGCAAGCCTGACTCGATCGGGGCGCGTTCGGTCGCGGCGCTGGCCCGCGGCGCGCTTACCCGCTTGGCCACGCCGCAGCGTCGATGTTTCACGGCCTGACCGCTGCTGCGCAGCATCCCGGCCGCCCCCAGACGCGAATCGACCTGGGCCGAGGGCGCCCTGTGAGCGCCTCAGCCCCCGGAGGCAGCACATGGGCACATCGCGCCAGGGCGTGGACATGGACCGGCGGCGGGCCCTGGCGATCGCCGCGCTCCTCTCTGCCGGGGCGCTGGCCCCCGGGCTGTGGCGACCCTCAGCCGCGCTGGCCCAGCCGCGCAACACCGGCGGCGGACGCTCGGCGCGCGGGCCGTCGATCGCCCAGCGGATCTTCACCCGCCAGGACCAGGAGCAGTGGCTCCTGCGGGCCGACCTGCTCCTGCAAAGCCCGGTCCTCCGGCGGATCATCGAGGGCGTGCTCACCGAGACCGACGCCAGCACGCTGCGCTTCGACGAGGCCGCGATCGTCTTCCCGATCGTCGAGTCCACCGCCTCGTCGCGCTTCGTGCCGGGGGACCTGGCCTGGCAGGTGCGCGTGAGCGACCGGCAGGTGCCCAGCACGTTCACCTTTATAGGTGGTCTCCAGTCCGGCTCGCGCCTGGGCAGCTGGCGGTTCGACAACCCCGCGGACCTGGCCAGCAACGTGCGGCTGAACGTGGACATCCCGCTGGACACCTGGAACCTGCGCTTCGACGAGCGCGCCGCGATGGAGATCGCCTGGTCCCCGCCGGTCTCGCAGGACGCGCGCACGGGCCTGGAGCCCCAGGCGTTCGTCGAGTACGTCCGCGACCCGGCCGAGGCGGCCCAGACCCGCGCCGAGCTGGCGCCGCTCATCGAACGCTGGCTGGGCAAGCGCGACCCGGCCAAGCTCCGCCCCGTCGAGGCGGCCAAGACCATCGCCGCCGGCGTGCTCGAGCACGTCCAGGTCTCGGGCAACGGCCTGGTGGCCTCGCGCAACGGCCAGCTGGCCGGCTTCGAGCTGGGCGGCGCAGCCCTCACCGCCAGGCAGCGCCGCGGCAGCGAGCACGAGATGACGGCCCTGCTGGCCGCCGCCCTGCGGCAGATCGGCCTGCCCACGCGCACCGTCATCGCCGTCGACGACGCCCCGCGCGGCGCCGGGCTCTTCAACGCCAACCTGCGCTCCTGGGTCGAGTTCTGGGCCCTGACCCCCGACACGCAGGACCAGCTCTGGATCCCCGTTGACGTGGCCCGCCAGCGCCGCTCCGGCAGCAGGGCCCCGCGCATCAACCAGGCCTGGAAGTACTTCGGGGCCCACGACGAGACCGAGCGGCTCCTGCCCGTGGCGCTCCAGTTCCACCCGCCGGTGCCCTCGCAGGCCTTCGGCGTGCCGGCGTTCTGGGGCTGGCGCACGCGTCCCGAGGTCGAGTTCGGCACCCAGGCCCTGCGCTTCAACGTCAGCGCCCGCGCCATCCGCGGCGGGCAGCGCCCCGTGCGCTAAGGCACGCCGCGGGCGCCACGCCGCCTCAGCGGGCACGCGCGCTCGGCGCGGGCGGGCCGCAGCCGGGCCGGCGATCAGAGCGCCGACGCGGCCGCTGCCGGCGGCTGGTCCGGGCTCCGGACCAGCAGGCCAGTAGCGCGCGACAACGCCGCCAGGAACCCGGCCGAGTCGCCGCGGTCGCGCACGGCCCGGCGCAGGGCCTGCCCCGCGGCGCGGCGCTGCGCCGGGTCGATCACCAGCGGGTGGAGCGCGGTGGCGAGCATGAGCATCGTCGGCCCCCGTGCCAGCAGCCAGGGCGCCGCCCCCAGCAGCAGGGCGTCGCAGGCCGGGTCGCGCGGGGCGATCACCGGCACGCCCGCCGATGCGGCGCACCGGGCCAGGACGGCCCCGCCCAGCGGCGGCGCGTCCAAGCCGGACACCCGGCCCGGGTCGGACCCCCACACGGCGATGTCGCACCCGGGCAGCCAGCCCAGCGCCGGCCCGTCGCACAGGCGCACGTCCCAGTCGCGCTTGTGCAGGCGCAGGTAGCGTGCCGCGCGGCGCGTCTGCCAGCTGCCCGACGAGGCCACGCCCAACGCACGCTCTCCCGAGACGTGCACCATCCCCATGACCCATGCGAACAGCCGCGCGTCGCCCTCCGAGGGCGGGTCCGCCAGCAGCCCGACCACCGCCTCGTCGCCCTGGGCCCCGAGCATGGCCCGGGCGCGGGCCCGCTGGGCCTCCCACCCGGCGTCGAGATCCGGCATCGGCAGGCGCTCGACGCGCTGCGCCGCGGCTTCCCCCAGCCCCGTAACAACGCCCGAGCCCTCGGGCACCAGGCAGCGGACCGACGCCCCGGTGCTGCGCCAGGTCTCAGCCGGGAGGTGGCTCGGCACCAGCGTCAGCCGCGCGTCGGGCATCACGCCGTGGAGCGCCCCGAACATCCACGAGGACCAGCACAGCACCACCGGGGCTCTGCCGTGCCGGCGGCGCAGGGCCCGGGCCACCCGCCGGGCGCGCAGGGCCGCGGGCAGCCCGGCAAGCCTGGGCGAGCCCAGCCCGACCACCTCCGGCAGGCCCGCGGCGTGGGCACCGCGGGCGTCGCCCCACGAGCCGGCCACCGCTGCGACGTGCCGGCCGCGCAGCCCGCTCGCCGCACGCCCGGCCAGCAACGCCCACGCGGCGCCGTCCCGGCTCGGGCAGAGCACGTGCAACACCGGCGTTTGGTCGGCTCCGCGAGTGGTCATCGAGGCCAAGCGTACCGGTCGGGCGGGCCCGAGGCTGGGGCCGCCTCGTGGGCCCTGGCGCGGGCTCTAACGCAGCTCGGAGAGCTCGCGCGGGTCCAGCTCGGCGGAGGCCTCGAAGAAGAGCCGCGCCAGGCGGATGCCCGCCCAGCGGGCCAGGTCCTGCTCGGCCTGGGCGCGCTCGGCGCGGGTGCTGATCGGCGTGCGCTGCTGCCGCGCCGTGACGGTCAGGGTGTGCGCGTCGGCGGGCGCGCCGGGCTCGGGCCAGAGCCGCTGACCGCTGGCCGCGTCGACCACCTTGACGCGCAGCACCGCACGCGGCAGGTGCGAGGACCCGTCGACCGAGACCGTGAACTCGTCCACCGTCGCGTAGACGACCACCTCGGCCCCGACCTCCGTGCCCACCTGCGCGACCGTCAGCGGCTCGCTGAATCGCTCCCGCCGCGCCGCCGCGGTGGCCTGCCGCGACTGGATCGCGTCGGTGAGCAGCTCCTCGTCCAGGAGCAGCTGCTCGGCGGTGACCCCGATCAGGTCGCGCGATGACCGCTGCGGCACGCGGTTGAACCGGTCGTCGACGAAGATCACCGTCGGGCGGTCCTTGTCGAGCGTGTAGACGGCCGGGGCCTTCTCCGGGCCGCCGATGAAGTACACCGCCGGGCCCACGATGTTGCACGCCGGCGCCGCCGACAGCGCCAGAAGCGCCAGCGCCCCCAGCCAACCCCTCAGCGGGGCGGATCTGGGGCGGTCGTGCGCGTGGTCGGGGTCAGTGCGCATGGCCGTGTGCTCCGGGGCGGTCATGGGGGCGGGTGTGCGTGTGCGTGTGGGAGTAGGCGCGGGTGCGCAAATGCAGGCAGTGGGGCGCGGGCGAGATCAATAATCCGGGTAGTACGGCTCCTGGTGGTTGTAGAACAGCCACGCAGCCCGGTCGGCCAGGCGGCGCGCAAGCTCCGTGTTCACCGCGGCCCGGGGCAGGTCGTTGGGCCCGTAGCCGTCCTTGTCGGGGAACGACACGCGCACCAGCTTGGAATAGGCAAAGTCCGAATCGAGCGGCCCCCCGACCTCGACCACCCCGACCGTCGCCGCCGCCACGCCGTTCCACAGGTACTGGTTGCCCGGCTCGTGCAGGCGGTAGTCGGTCAGCTCGACGACGACCAGCCGCTCCACCCCGAGCTGCTCGGCCACGTCGGCGTACGCCATCGTGACCCAGCGCGGCGTGTTGAGCTGGAAGTCCAGCACCTCCGCCGCGGGGACGTACCCGCTGGCCTCGGCCTGGCGCGCCAGCCGCTCGGAGACCTGCTCGGTCAGCCGCGGCAGCAGCTCCGGGTTGTCCGCCTGCACGAAGCGGTCGGCGGTCACGATCACCGCGAAGGACTTGCCCTTGAGCCCGCCGTACTCGCCATCGATCTGGCGCGTGGAGTTGCGCCTGCGGCTCTCTTCCAGCGCCGCGATGGCCCCCCCGACGGCGCACCCGCCCAGCGCAAGCGTGCCGACGGCCGTGATCAAGCCCAGCCACCGCCCAACGCCGCGCCGGCGACGCCTCATCCGTTGGTCGCGTTCCATGTCAGCAGTTTATAGACCCACGAGCCGGCCAGCACGCCCAGCCCCGCCCACATCAGCCGAGGGCTCAGAACGCCCGTCAGGGCCGAGAGCACCCGCGAGCCGGTCGCCGCGCTCCACGCCAGCCCCCACACCAGCACCGCTGTGACCAGCGACCCGATCGCCCCGACCGGCTGGATCGCTGCCGCCCCGATCAGGTCCCCGCCAGCAGCGGTAGCGCACGCCGTGGTCACGCCGCACGTGGGGCAGGGCAGGCCCGTGGCCACGACCATCCCGCACGCGGGCAGCCCGAGCTGCTCGTGCGTGCCGTGGCCGTCGGGGTCGGGAACCAGCGACGCGGCCACCGCCAGGCCCGCCAGCAACGCCCCCGCCGCGACCGCGCACGCCAGCCGCTGGCCGATCGTCAGCCGGGCCGGCCCCACGGCCGGCGGCGCTACCGGTTGATCCTGCCCGGCGCTGCGGGCATCGGTGTCGCTGCTCTGGTGCATCGCCCAAGCGTATGGACGACCGCTCGCCCGCGGGCTGGGCGCGTGGCGGGCGCTGCGCCAGCAGAGCGAGCCGCTCAGGCCGACCTGCGCAGGTCCTCGTGGCGCTGGTCGGTCAGCAGCAGCGTGGCCGTCGGCCCGGAGGCTCGCTCCAGGGCCCGCGAGCGCTGGCGCAGCTGCTGCTCGATCTGGTAGAGCTGCCGCGGGTCGTCGATGCGCTCAAAGACGCCGCCCAGGTCCAGGATCCGGATGCCCACGCCGGTCATGGGCACCGCAAGGGGCGTGTCCGGCTTGGGGTCGTGCTCGGGGCGCGGCCGGGCGTCGGGGCCGGGGGCCCATCGCGGGGCGAAGGCCATCATCTGGTCGAAGCGCGACCGCAGCGACGCCAGCCGCTCGCTCAGCGCGCCCCGCGGGCCGGCCAGGAAGAACCGGTCCTCGCCCAGGTGCGCCAGGAACGACTCGGCCAGGCGACCGGTGACCTCCGACTGGATCAGGTCGGCGATGTCCTGGAGCAGGCGGTCGCCCAGCTCATAGCCGAAGGCCCCGTTGAAGTCGCTGAACCGGCGGATGTCGATCAGGGCCGCGCCGTGGTCGGCGGTGCGCCCCGTGGCGGCGCGGCCGCGCGACTCGACGATCAGCTCGGCGATGCGCATGTCGGCCTGCACCCGGTCGGGCAGCCCCGTGACGGTGGCCTTGCGCGTGCCCCAGAGGGCGTGATCCCCCGCCGCCGCGGCCAGAACCGCCTGGAGCGTCACCACGCCCAGCACCCGCTCGCGGTCGGCGATCACCAGCGGGCTGGCCAGGTCCGCGTCGTCGCGCACGCTCAGCAGCTCGAAGGCGCTGCGCAGCGGCGCCTCGGGCGCCAGCGGCGCAACCCCAGCCCGCGTGTGATACCCGATCGGGTCGGCGGCCCCGCTGGTCCGGGCCGCTTCGAGCACCGCCTGCCGCGAGCACCACCCCACGCAGCGGCGCCCGTCCATCACCACCACCCCGCGCCGCCGCGGCTGGCGCAGCAGGTCGTTGGCCACCTCGCTGATCGGCTGCGCAGACTGCACCGCGTCGGCCGGCTCGGCCAGAACCCCCAGCGTCGAGGCCGCCGGGTCGCTGCGCCGCGAGCGCTCCGCCTCCGCCGAGCGGAAACGCAGCCAGTCGCCCAGCGCCGGGTCGATCAGGCGATAGACCGGCGCCGGGCGGCCCAGGTAGTACCCCTGCCCGAACCGCACGCCCAGCTGCACCAGCGCCGCCAGCTCCTCGGCCCGCTCGATCCCCTCAGCGATCAGGCTCACGCCCGAGAGGTTGGCAAAGTGGATCAGGAACTTGATCAGGTTCAGGCGGTACCGGTCGCGGTCGATCTGCTGGACCAGCCCCCGGTCGAGCTTGAGCCACTGCGGCCTCAGCGACATCACCCGGTTGAGCCCGCTGGCCCCAGCCCCAACGTCGTCGACGGCGATCACGAACGACCGCGCCCGCATCTCCTCCACCGCCCGGATCAGCCCGGGGACCTCCACCGACTCGCCGCGCTCGGTCACCTCCAGCACGATCCGCGACGGGCTCAGCCACGGGTGGGCCCGAACCTTGGCCTCCAGCGCGTCGGGGAACCGCGCGTCGCAGACCACCTCGGGGCTGCAGTTAAAAAACAGCTGCGTCCCGTCGGGCAGCCCCTCGGCCTTCTCCAGCAGCACCCGCCAGGCCAGGTTCTCAAGCTCCCATAACCGCCCCGCGTTCGCCGCCGCGTCGAACAGGTCCGCGGCGCCGGCAAAGCCCGACTCGGGCCCGGGGCGCGTCAGCCCTTCAAAGGCGCACACCTCCCCGCTGCTCAGGCTCACGATCGGCTGGAAGACCGGGTGCACGTCCTGGTACTCAAGGAGCCGGTCAAGCGCCGGCGAGGGTGCCACCGCCGGCGTCACAGCGCCGTGCGTGCCGCGGCTGGTCCCGTCAGGGTTTGAGCTTGTCTGGGCCATGGCTACTCCACGCCGCGTCCGGGCGGTTCATGGGGGAGATCGGCTCAGGGGGTACCGACTTGAGCGCCCCCGGCCCTGCGCTGAGGCGGACACACCCGTGGGTGTGCTGGCGGCGCCGGTCCTGACGAGGGCCGCGATCATCCCTAATCACCCACAGGGGTGAGCGGGCCGGCCGGCTCAGCGGCGTTTCTTGAAGCGGTTCTTGACCGACTCGGTGTGGGTGCTCCCGCGGGTGCGCATCAGCGGGCTGCCCATGCCGGTCATGGCGCCCTGCGAGGCGCCCAGCTGCTTGACGGTCCGGACCTTCTCCGCCGCCGACATCCCCGCCAGGCGCTTGGAGAGCGTGCTGATGGTCTGGAACTGCTTGACCAGCGCCCCGACCTCCTCGGGCTTGGTCCCCGAGCCCCCGGCGATGCGGCGCCGCCGGCTGAAGCTGATCAGCTCCGGGTCCTTGCGCTCGGCCTTGGTCATCGAGTTGACCATGCCCTCGATGCGGTCCAGGTGCGAGTCGTCCAGGTTGAGGTCCTTGAGCGCAGAGCCCACGCCCGGCAGCAGGCCCAGGACCTGCTTGAGCGGCCCCATCCGGCGGATGGAGCGCATCTGCCCCAGGAAGTCGTCCATCGTCATCTCGCCGCGGGCCAGCTTCTCCTCCAGGCGCTTGGCCTCCTCTTCGGAGACCTGCTCCCGGGCGCGCTGGACCAGCGAGACCACGTCCCCCATGCCCAGGATCCGCGAGGCCATGCGGGCCGCGTGGAACTCCTCCAGCGCGTCAATCTTCTCCCCCACCCCGATGAAGCGGATCTGGGCCCCGGTCACCCGCCTGACCGACAGCGCCGCCCCGCCGCGCGTGTCCGAGTCGAACTTGGTCAGGATCAGCCCGTCGACCTCCAGGCGCTGGTGGAAGGCCTTGGCCGAGCGCACCGCGTCCTGCCCGGTCATCGCGTCGATCACCAGGAAGATCTGGTGCGGCCCCAGCAGCTTGGCCACGCGCGACAGCTCGTCCATCAGCGCGTCGTTGACGTGCAGACGCCCGGCGGTGTCCAGGATCACCGTGTCCACACCCTGGGCCCGCGCCGCCGCGATCCCGCGCTGGCACACGCCCACTGCAGCCCCGACCGCCTTGCCGTACTCAGCGACCTGGTCCGGCTCCCCGTAGAACAGCACCCGCGCCGCCCCGGGCGCCGACTCGGCGACCTGCTCCGCCACGGTCTGGAGCTGCTCGACCGCCGCCGGGCGCTGCAGGTCCGCCGCCACCAGCATGCTCGACCGCCCGCGCTTCTTGAGCCACGCTGCCAGCTTGCCGCAGGTGGTCGTCTTGCCGCTGCCCTGGAGCCCGGCCATCATGACCACCGTCGGGCCCGGCGAGACCTGGGTCACGCCCGGACCGTCCTGCATCAGCGCCTTGGCCGCCTCCTCCGGCGTGGCCTCGGGCGGCACCGCGGGCCCATCGCCCAAGAGCTCCACCAGCCGCTCGTAGACGATCCCGATGAACTCCTGCCCCGGCTGGAGCGACTTGGTCACGTCCCGCCCGACGGCGTCCCGCAGGACCTCGGCCGTGAAGCCCTCGACGACCTCCAGCGCCACGTCGGCCTCGAGCAGGGCCTCGCGCACCTGCGCCATGGCCTGGCGCACGTTGGACTCGGATATCTGCCCCTTGCCCGAGAGCGTGCGCAGGACCGACGAGAAACCCTCTGAGAGTCGTTCGAACATCCCCGCATCCTAGGTGATCGCGCCGGGCCGGCCGCTGCGCAGCCACGCGTGCAGGCGCTCGGCCGGCCAGGTGTTGACCACCGGCCCGGGGCCGATCCACGCCCGCCGGGCGGTCATGACCCCGAAGCGAAGGTTGTCAAAGTCCTCCGGCGCGTGAACGTCGCAGTTGATGGCGATGAGGCACCCGGCCTCCGCCGCGGCCCGGGCGTGGGTGTCGCGCAGGTCCAGCCGCATCCAGTGCGCGTTGATCTCCAGCGCCACGCCGTGCTCCCGCGCCGCCGCGAACAGCTCGCCCATGGCCGGCTCCAGCCCGGCCCTGCGCAGCACCAGCCGGCCCGTCGGGTGCCCCAGCACGCGCACGCGCGGGTGCTCGATCGCCCGCAGCAGGCGCGCCGTCGCCACCGCCGGCGGCTGGTCCAGCGACGCGTGCGGCGAGGCCACCACCACGTCCAGCAGCCCCAGCAGGTCGTCGTCGTAATCCAGCGAGCCGTCGGCCAGGATGTCCACCTCCGACCCGGCCAGGATCGTGATCCCGCTCACCTGCGACCGCGCCTCGTGCACCGCACGCACGTGCGCCCGCAGCCGGGCCGCGTCGAGCCCCCGCGCGATCGTCGACGAGCGCGAGTGGTCCGTCACCGCCACCGTGTGGAACCCGCGCAACCGCGCCCGCTCGGCCAGCCCGACCACGCTCAGCCAGCCGTCGCTGGCCGTCGTGTGCGCGTGCAGCTCGGCCCGGATGTTCTCCTCACGCACAAGCCCCGGCGCCGCGGCCAGCCCAAGCTCCCCGCGCCCCTCGCGCAGCTCCGGCGGCAGCTCCGGCAGCCCCAGGGCCGCGTACACCTCGCCCTCCGTCCGCGCCGCGATCGCACGCACGCCGCGCTGCTGCGGCGGCTTGTCCGGCCCCGGCTCGTCCGGGAACAGCCCGTACTCGTTGAGCGTCAGCCCGCGCAACTGCGCCAGGCCGCGCAGCTGCACGTTGTGGTCCTTGGAGCCCGTAAAGTACATCAGCGCCGCGCCCCACGACTCGGGCGGCACCGTCCGCAGGTCCGCCTGCACGCTGGGCACCGCTGCGGCCCCGGCCCCGGGCCCCGGCCCGCCGCCTGACCCGTCGCCGCCCGTTGGCGGCTCCCACCGCGGGTCGGGCTCGATGGCCACCCGCACCGACGAGCGAGTCTTCCCCGAGGCCAGCACCGCCGTCACGCCCGGCATCGCCACAAACGCCCCGTGGGCGCCCTCGGCGTCCTCGGGCGTCCGGGCCGCGATCAGCACGTCGATGTCCCCGACGCTCTCGCGCCCGCGCCGCAGCGAGCCGGCGAACTGCGCCTCGACCACGCCCACCTGCCGACGCATGTGCTCGACGATCCGCGCCGCCACCGCCCACGCCGGGCCCAGCCGCAGCCGCCCGGCCGATTCTTCCACGATCATCAGCGCGTGCCGGATCTTGTCCACGGCCTTGTTGCCCATGCGCGGCACCGTCAGGATCGTCCCGTCGTGGATCGCCCGCTTGAGCGACGCCGCGTCGGTCACCCCGATCCCCTGCCACAGCGCCCGCAGCGTCTTGGGGCCCAGCCCGGGCACCTCGAGCAGCGCCAGCAGCCCCGCCGGCACCTCCCCGGCAAGCTGGCGCGCCTCAGCGATGGCCCCATCTCGCGCAAACTCGAGGGCCTTGTCGGCGATCTTGTCACCCACGCCCTCGATGGCGCGCAGCGCCGCCTTGGCCGCTGCCTCGTTGGCGCTGCGGTCGATCAGCTCGCGCAGGTCGGTCGGGTCCGACTCGATGGCCCGCGCCGCCCGCTGATGGGCCCGCACCCGGAACGCGTCGACCCCCAGGAGCTCCATGCAGCTGGCCATGCGTGCCAGCTCGTCGGCCAGGCGCTGATTGAACGGCATCACCGATGCTACGTGCCAGCGCCCCCCAGCGGCGCAGCGTCCGCGCGATGGGCCTGGCCCCCTTTCCCGACCGGCGCTCAGCCCGTCCGGCGTGCCCTGGGGCGCGCGGGCACGTCGAAGACCTTCGCCGGCACGCCCGCGGATCCGCCGCCGATGAGCCGGACCTGCCCGGGACGCGCAGCGCGATCCCCGTCGCCGGCGGGCCGTGCTGCGCGCCGCCCGACTCGGCCGGTCCCCGGCTGCGCGCCCGCGCTCGACCGGCCGCGGTACACCTCGGCCACACGACGCTCGACCGCCGCCACCACCGCGGCGCGCTCCGACGCCGGCACCGCGCGCAGGACCGAGACCCACCGACGCGTCAGCTCGTCCGGCCCGGACCGGATGAACTCAATCAGCGCCCGCGTCTGCTCCCTCGCCGAGAGCGTCGGCGATGTAGCGCGCACGCTGCTCAGCGAGAGTGAGACGCTCGAACCCCGCCGAGGCGTTCGTCCCGGCAGGTCCAGCGGGCGGGGGGCTCGGGGTGACGGGCTCATGCGGGTGCTCCGGCTCGGGGGTCGCTGCGTGCCCGATCTCCGACAGCGCCGTGTCGGCCAGCCCAGGAACTCCGAGCGCACGCCGGCCCGGCACAGGCTTGATTTCCAGCTTGACCCCCCGCGACCCGGGCAGGCCCAGAAAGGCCTCCACCCGGTGCAGCCGGGCCGACACCGACTCGACCTGCGTCCTCAGGTCGGAGCCTAGCGGCGCCGGGCCCGCCTCGGCCGCCCCGCCCGGACCTTCCGGCGGTGCCGACACCGCCCCGCGGCCCAGCAGCAGCCAGTCCGCCGAGACGTTCAGGCTCGTGCACAGCGCACGCACGAACTCGACGCTGGGCACCTGCTTGGTCATGTACCGGCGGACGGTCTCGTGGTTGTGCCGCGTGATCTGCCCGATCCGGCGGTACGAGAGGCCCTGCGTGATCTCGCTCATGCGTTGATGGAGCGACGTTGGCGTCACGGCCCGAGCATACACGATCGTGGCGCACTTGGCACGCAACCGCACGCGCTTTGGCGGCGCGGTGCGCAAATCATCAAACGACACCACACATAATTGTGCCACGTGCAAAGCTTTGGATGCGACACAGCATTGTGGCGCATTCAGGCGATATCGCCCAGACGCACCCACTCCCCGTAGAGCTTGAGCAGCCGCTTGCGCAGCAGCGCGTCGCGTGGCTGATCCAGCGACGGGCTCTGATCGGCCCAGTGCTGCGCGGCGCGGCGGGCCAGCTGGAGCAGGTCCCCGTCGCGGGGGAAGCTGACCACACGGAAGTGGGATGAGCCGGACTGCTTCTCGCCAAAGAAGTCGCCAAAGCCGCGCAGCTCCAGGTCCTTTTCAGCGACACGGAAGCCGTCGCTGGTCTGGGCCAGGGTGAGGAGCCGGTCGTTGGACAACGCGTCGTTCTCCGGCGAAATAAGGACGCAGACCGACGGCAGCGACCCCCGGCCGACGCGCCCGCGGAGCTGGTGGAGCTGGGCGAGGCCGAAGCGGTCGGCGTCCTCGATCACGATGACCGAAGCCTCAGGGACGTCCACGCCCACCTCGATGACGGTGGTGGCGACTAGCACGCGGGTGCGCCCGGAGCGGAAGTCGTCCATGGCGGCCTGGCGCTCCGCCGGGGGGAGCCGGCCGTGCATGACGCCCACGCGAACGCCCGCCAGCGGGCCGTCGGTGAGCTCTTGTGCCAGCTCGTGGACCGAGCGCGGCTTGGCCGCCTCAGCGGGGGGCGTCGGGCCGACGGCTGCGTGGCCTGCGCCGGACGTGTCACGAAAATGTGTCGTCGGCTGCGCATCGATGGCTGGGACAACGACGAAGGCGCGGTGGCCTTTCTCCAGCCGGGCGCGCACGAAGCCGTAGACCTGGGTCCGCTGCGAGGCGGGGACGACGCGCGTGGTGATCGGCGTTCGGCCGGGCGGGAGGGCGTCGATGGTCGAGACGTCCAGGTCGCCAAAGAGGGTCAGGGCTAGGGTGCGCGGGATGGGCGTGGCGGTCATGACCAGGACGTGCGGCGTGGTCGGCACGCCGTCGGTGATGGCCCTGAGCGCGGCCCGCTGGTGGACGCCGAAGCGGTGCTGCTCGTCGATGACGGCCAGGGCGAGGTTCGGCATCGCGGTGCGGGCCACGATCAGCGAGTGGGTGCCGATGACCAGGTCGATCTGCCCGCCGGCGAGCCGCTGGCGCACGTCGCGGATCTGGGCCCGCGGCAGCGAGGCGTGCAGCAGGCCCACGCGGACGGACGAGCCCTTGAGCCAGGCACTGATGGTGCGGTGGTGCTGCTCGGCGAGGATCTCCGTCGGCGCCATGAGCGCCGCCGACCGGCGTGCCGCAACAGCCAGGAGCATCGCGTAGAGCGCGACGACGGTCTTGCCCGACCCGACGTCGCCCTGGATCAGGCGCGAGGCCGGCTGGGGCTTGGCCAGGTCCGCGGTGATCTCGGCGATGACACGGTTCTGTGCCGGCGTGAGCTGGAAGGGGATGCGCGCCCTGACCTTGGCGTCGATGGTCGGGGTGCACGGCAGGGCTGGGGCCGGGCGGTCGCGGAGGCGGTGGAGGCGCTTGATGGCCATGCCCAGCTGGAGGAGGAAGAGCTCGTCGAAGGCCAGCCGTCGCGTGGCGGCGGCGATGGCGGGCTCGTCGGCGGGGGCGTGGATGCTGGCGTAGGCGTCGCGCAGCTCGGGCAGGCCGTGCAGGGCGCGAAAGTCGGGCGGGAAGTGGTCCTCGATCAGGGGCAGCGCCATCGGCAGGGCTGCGCGGAGGCAGTGGGCGATGTGGCGCGACGAGATGGATGCTGCCGCTGGGTATACGGGCGCCCAGGTTGGGGTCGGCACGCTCGGGACGAGCGTCGGCGAGCTCGGCGGTGGCTCGTCATCGATAGCCCCGGCGGGCTCGGGCGGCGGCAGGAGCGCAAACTGCGGGTTGGCGATCTGAAGGCCCGCGCCCTTGGGGGCCTTGGTCGCCTTGCCGGTGACGCGCAGGCGCACGCCGGGGCGGACGGACTCGCGGGCGTAGAGGGCGTTGTACCAGATAAGGTCGAGGCGGCCGGAGTCGTCGACGAGGACGGCCTGGAAGCGCGGGGTCCTGGCCCGGAGCGCCACGCGGGTGGCGGTGACGGTGCCGGTGGCGGTGACGATCGCGCCCGGGACGAGCAGGGCGATGGGCGTCAGGGGCTCGTGGCGTTCGTGGCGGTGCGGGAGCCAGGCGACGAGCTGGCCGACGTTTTTGGGGCCCAGCTGGGCCAGGGCGGCGGCGCGGCGCGGGCCGATGCCCTTGATCAGGTGCAGCGGCGTGGCCAGCGAAGGCCGGGCGGGGGGCGCGGGGGGCATTCGTCGTGCGTGCGGTGGTGGGGGGTGGGGGGGTCAGGGGCGCGCTTGCGGCGGGAGGCCGAGCGGCGAGATGTGCGGGTCGATCGGTGGCTCGGGCGGGGGCGGGGCGGGGTTTGCGGGGTCGATGGAGCGGAGGTAGTCCCAGGTGTAGAGCCCCGTCGAGTGGCCGTCGGAGAAGGCGACGCGGATGGCGTAGTTGCCCACCAGCTCGGCGGAGGTCGCGCTGAGCGCAGAGCCCGGGGCGGAGGAGGCCGGGATGACGGCGAGCGGGTTGGCGGCCTGCTCGGCGCGGCGCTGGCGCTGGTCCGCTGAGGGGGACATGTGGCGGAGGTAGGCGATGGGGAAGAAGGACGCGGAGCCGTCGGCCCAGGTCAGCGAGAGGCCCAGGGCGCGGTCGAGGTCGATGTGGCGCGGCGCGGGCTCCACGTGGCAAACGTATGCTGTGCTCGCGGGGCGATGGGCGCGGTGCGGAGGACGGGATGCACTTTGCTGACGAGCTGGCGCAGCGGGTGAGCGGGGGGCTCGGGCCCGTGTGCGTGGGGCTGGACCCGGTGTGGGAGCGGCTGCCCGAGAGTGTCCGGCGGGCAGCGGGCGGCCAGGGCGCCGGGCCGGCGGCGCGCGGCGGGGCGATGGGGGAGTTCGGCTGCGCGGTGGTGGGGGCGGTGGCGGGGCGGGTGCCGGCGGTGAAGGTGCAGTCTGGGTGCTTCGAGCGGTACGGCTCGGCGGGGGTGGCGGCCATGGAACGCGTGATGGGCCAGGCCCGGGACGCGGGCCTGCTGGTGATCCTGGACGCCAAGCGGGGGGACATCGGGGTGACGGCCGAGCATTACGCCGCGGCGATGTTCGAGGGCCAGAGCCCCGCTGACGCGGTGACGGTCAGCCCGTACCTGGGGATGGACACGCTGGAGCCGTTCGTGTCGCGCAGCGGGCGCGGGGTCTTCGTGCTGGTGCGCACGAGCAACGCCGGCTCGGGGTGGCTCCAGGGCGAGGAGCTCTCGGCGGGCGGGACGGTGGCGCACGCGGTGGCCCGCGGCGTGGCCCAGCTGGGCGCCCAGCCGGGGCGCATCGGAGCGAGCGGCCTGAGCTGCGTGGGCGCGGTGGTAGGGGCGACCAAGGCCGCCGAGGCCGAGTCGTTGCGCCTCGCGATGCCGGCGCAGGTCTTCCTCGTCCCGGGGTACGGCGCGCAGGGCGGCACGGCTCAGGACGTGCAGCGGATGGTCCGGCCACAGCGGACCGGCGCGCACGACGCGGGCGTGCTGGTGACAGCGAGCCGGTCGGTGATCTACGCGTACGAGGGGGCCGACGTTGGCGGCGGGGGCGGCGCGGGTGAGTGGTGGGTGGCAGGGAGCGGTGCGGGACGCAGCGGCGCGGCTGAGCGCCGAGGTCATGGGCGTGGTCGGTTGCTAAGGGGGCGGCGGGTGCGCAGGCCGCGGGCAGGCGCAGGGAGGCAGCACGTGGGTCAGTCGTCGATGCGCGGGCCGGAGGGAGTGACGCTGCC
The DNA here is from genome assembly GCA_013822085.1 of Isosphaera sp. GTDB lineage: Bacteria > Planctomycetota > Phycisphaerae > Phycisphaerales > UBA1924 > WM-009. Next base: position 18,757 of record PNJV01000003.1, read on the forward strand.
GGCGTCGCTCGAGCGCGTGGCGCGGTGGGCGCTCCTGGAGGGCGGGCCCAGCGGCGGGATCCCCGCGCTGGTGGTGCACCCGGGGCTCACGGCTGGGGGAGGCCGGGCGCCGGTGGTGGTGTGGATGCACGGCAGGACCGTGAACAAGGAGCTGGACACCGGGCGATACCTGCGGCTGGCCAGGGCGGGCGTGGCCACGGTGGCCATCGATCTCCCCGGGCACGGCCAGCGAGCGTCACACGGGCACCTGCGCCAGCCGGAGCACACGCTGGAGCTGCTCGAACGGGCGGTCGAGGAGGTGGACCGCGTGATCGAGGCGCTCCACGACCCGTGGTGGGAGCGGCAGGCGGGGGCGCGGTTCGACGTCGAGCGGATGGCCATCGGGGGGATGTCGGCCGGCGGCATGGTCACGCTGCGTCGGCTGTGCGACGACCACCCGTTTGTGTGCGCCGCTGTGGAGAGCGCCGCGGGGGACCTCGGGATGCTCTACGCGTCGGGCGGCCTGGGGGCGTCGGCGGGGCTGGGGCCCCAGGAGGCCCAACCCAGGCTGGACAGGCTGGACCCGATGCTGCACGTGGGCCGGTGGAGGCCGGTGCCGCTGCTGGCGCTGCACAGCGAGGCCGACCGCGTCGTGCCGATCGCGTGCGTGCGCGGGTTCGTCGAGCGCGTGCGTCAACGAGCTGGGCCCGACGCGGCTGTCGAGGTCCGGCTGCACACCTGGCCGCAGACGGGCGCGCCCGAGGAGCACGCGGGCTTTGGGCGCGTGGCCGCCGAGGCCAAGGGCGAGTTTGTCGGGTTCGTGACGCGGTGGCTGGGCGTCGGGTGATCGGCGGGGGCTGGGGCTGGGGCAGTGGCGGTCTTAGTGCTTCTCGCCGCTGACGCCGCGGACCGTGTACTTTTCCAGGGCCCGCTCAAGATCGACGCCGTTGATGTTGGCCAGCGTGCAGAGCCAGGCCAGCACGTCGGCGAACTCCTCGTGGAGGTTGGCCCGCTGCTCGGGCGTTGGGGACCTGTCGGGGGCGTTGTGCGCCAGCGCCGTGGAGAGCTCGCCGATCTCTTCGATGAACCACATGAACGTGGCCGGCGTGCCGCGGGCCGAGTCGGTGGCGAAGTAGCGGTCGTGGATGAGCCGCTGGAGCGCAGCGAGCGTGAGCTGGGGCATGGGCGCAAGGTAGGGCGGGGGGCCGGGGCGGGTGGGGGTTGGCGGGTGGCGGTTGTCCGGAGCGGTGGTGGCCGGTATCATCCTGACCCCCGCGGGCGTGGTCCGCGAGGGTGACCATCGACGTGCACAAGCCGGGGTTGAAGCGACGCCATGCCGACCATCAATCAACTGATCCGCAACCCGCGGACGCCGCAGAAGTCCAAGTCCAAGAGCCGCGACCTGGACGTTGCGCCGCAGAAGCGCGGGGTGTGCCTGATCGTGCGTACGCAGACGCCCAAGAAGCCCAACTCGGCGCTGCGCAAGGTGGCCCGCGTGCGGCTGAGCAACGGCCGAGAGGTGACGGCGTACATCGGCGGCGAGGGGCACAACCTGCAGGAACACTCGATCGTGATGGTGCGCGGCGGCCGCGTGCGCGACCTGCCCGGCGTGCGGTATCACATCGTCCGCGGCACGCTGGACTGCCTGGGCGTCGAGAAGCGCAAGCAGGGCCGGTCCAAGTACGGCGCCAAGCGCGGCAAGAGCTCCTGAGCCAGGCACGCGCGTGCGGGGGGCGAGGGATTTGCGGCCGGTGGCGTGTGGGGGTTGATTGTCGTGGGGCGGGCGGGGCCTGTCGCGTCGAATCTCTGCGGCGAGTAGCCGCGGTGAGACGCCCAAGGGGCCTCGGGTGACGGGCGCACGGGCGCAGGAGCATCGAGCCTATGGGTGCAAAGTCTTTTACACGGTCGGCCGAGTCGCTGCGTCCTGACCCCAAGCACAAGGACATGACGCTGAGCAAGTTCATCAACTGCGTCATGGAGCGCGGCAAGAAGGCCACGGCCCAGCGCATCATCTACGACGCGCTGGACAACATCGCCGCCAAGCTGACCAAAGAGACCGACCCCAACGCGCCCAAGGCGGCCATCGACGTCTTCCACATGGCCATCGAGAACGTCAAGCCGTTCGTCGAGGTGCGCTCCAAGCGCATCGGCGGCGCCAACTACCAGGTGCCGATCCAGGTGAGCAAGAAGCGGCAGCAGTCGCTGGCGTTCCGGTGGATCATCGACGGGGCGCGGGCGGAGAAGGGCCGGCCCATGGCCTCCAAGCTCGCCGACGAGCTCTACGCGGCGGCCAAGAAGGAAGGCAAGGCCATGGCCACGCGCGACCAGACCCACCGCATGGCCGAGGCGAACAAGGCCTTCGCCCACTTCGCCTGAGCCGATCCAGCACCCTGGACAACCATCGACCCGGCGCGGCGCGCGCCGCCGGGCGTTTCACCTCTATCATCGGGCGTGGACCACGCGACGGACGCGATCGGCGACGCGGGGCGGTACGACCGGCAGTCGCGGCTGCCCGGCTTCGGGGCGACCTGCCAGGCCAGGCTCGGCGCCGCGCACGCGATGGTCATCGGGTGCGGGGCCCTGGGGTGCGCGGCGATCGATCTGCTGGCCCGGGCGGGGGTCGGCCGGCTGACGGTCATCGACCGCGACCTGGTCGAGTCGAGCAACCTCCAGCGGCAGAGCCTCTACAGCGAGGCGGACGCTCAGCAGGGCGCGCCCAAGGCCGAGGCCGCGGCCCGGCGCGTGGCGCTGATCAACAGCGGCGTGCGCGCCGAGGCGCTGGTCGAGGACGTGACGCCGGAGAACGTCGAGCGGCTGATCGTGCCGCACCCGCGGCCGGGCGTGCTGGTGGATTGCACCGACAACTTCCAGACGCGGTACCTGCTCAACGACGCGGCGGTCAAGCACGGCGTGCCGGTGGCCTACGGGGCTGCGGTGGGGTGGGCGGGGATGGTGGCGAGCTTCGAGCGTTCCGGCGGGGCCTGCCTGCGGTGCGTCTTCCCGGAGCCGCCGGCGGAGGTGGCGGGTCAGAGCTGCGACGTGGCCGGCGTGTTCGGGCCCGTGGCGGCGATGGTGGGGGCGATGCAGGCGGCTGAGGCGGTGCGCATGCTCGCTGCGCCCGCGGGCGTGGCGGGCTTTGGCGGGGCGCTGTGGACGATCGACGCGCAGCTGGGGCGCTGGCAGCGCGTGGCTCTGCCCGAGCCGGACGCGGCGTGCCCGGCGTGCCGTCAAGACGGGGCCCGCGCCCACGAGTGGCTCAGCGGGGCGCGCTGGACGCGCGAGGGCGTGGTCTGTGCGCGCCTCAGCGGGGGGCGCGGGGCGGTGCGGGTCATGCCAGGGCAGGCCGGCGCGTCGGCGGTCACCATCGACCTGGGCGCGCTGGCGTCCAGGCTCGGGGCGCACGGGCGGTTCGCCCTCCGGGGGCAGGGGCGCGGCGCGGTCATGACCGGCCGGCTGGCCGGGGGCGCCTGGGAGGGGCTGGACGTGACCGTCTTTGGCGACGGCCGGGCAGTGATCGCGGGCACGACCGACCTGAGCGTGGCGCGCAGCCTGTACGCGCGGCTGATCGGCGTCTGAGCGCGCAGCCGGGGCGTGCCGGCGGGGATGTATACTGACGCGCATCGCCCCGGCGCGGGCGGGCCCAGGAGCAACGACATGGGTGCGATCGGCTCGATCATCGCGACGACGTTGAAGCGGACGCTCGGGTACAGCGACGGGCTGTACAAGGACATCAAGGCGGGCGACGCGGCGCGGTTTGCTCGGCCGGGCGGGCAGCTGGTGGTGTCCAACCACCCGTCGTTCGTGCTCGGGCACCTGTGCCTGTACCCGTCCAGGTGCCTGGAGCTGACCGGCCACCCTGGGCACGCCAGCTACGTGTACCCCGGCTTTGACGAGCTCTTCAAGCCCGGCGTCGAGTGCAAGGACGACGCGTCGGGGGCGGTGTACCCGGCCTATGCGGAGCTGCTCCAGCGCTACAAGAGCGCGCACGGCGCGCTCCTGGAGGCCCTGCCCGCGGTGGCCGACGAGGTCATGGGCCGGCCCAACCCCAACGAGGCCAACCGCGAGCGCTTCCCCACGGTGGGCGCGCTGGTGTCGTTCCTGGCCACGGGGCACATGATGATGCACCTGGGGCAGGTCAGCGCGTGGCGGCGGATGATGGGGATGCCGGCGGCGGGCTGAGGCCCCGGCGGACCGTTACGAGCTGTGGGCCGCCTGACGGGGGAGCGACGCTGCGCCCTGCGGCGACGGCGCGCCGGCCGGCTGCGCTGGCGGGCGGATCCAGCGGGAGATCGCCGGGTCGCCCAGGATCTCCGCTGCGCCGCGGTCGGTGGACCCCGAGCGGCGGGCGATGGCCGCGGCCAGGAGCCCCATGAACAGCGGCTGCGGCCGCAGCGGGCGACCGGTCAGCTCAGGGTGGAACTGCCCGGCGATGAAGAACGGGTGCGCCAGCGGGTGGGACTGGGCCGGGTCGGGCGCGGGCTGCGGGAGCTCGAGGACCTGCATGATCGGCTGGGTCGGGTGTCGGCCGGAGAAGATCAGGCCGGCCTGGCTGAGCCGGTCGATGAACGCCGGGTCGACCTCGTAGCGGTGTCGGAAGCGCTCGCGGACCGAGAGGCGGTTGCTGTAGAGGAAGTGGGCCAGGGATCCCTCGGTCAGGAGGACGTCCTGCGCGCCCAGGCGCATGGAGCCGCCCAGGCCCTCGATCTTCTTCTGCTCGGGCAGCTCGGAGATGACGGGGCTGTTGCAGGCGGGGTCGAACTCGGTGCTGTTGGCGTCGCGGATGCCCAGGGCGTTGCGGGCGAACTCGATGACGGCGACCTGGAAGCCCAGGCAGATGCCCAGGTACGGGATCTGGTGCGTCCGGCAGTGGCGGACGCAGGCGATCTTGCCCTCGACGCCGCGCGCCCCGAAGCCGCCCGGGACGATGACGGCGTCGACGCTCTGGAGGCGCGCGTGGGCGGAGGACTCGGTCAGCTCGGTGGTGTCGATCCAGCGGACGTCGGCGTGGCAGTCCAGGTGAGCGCAGCAGTGCTCGATGGCCTTGTCGATGGAGGCGTAGGCGTCGCGCATCGAGACGTACTTGCCCGTGATGCCCACGGTGATCGAGCGGGTGTGCTGGCGGCTGAGCCTGCGGACGAAGGAGGCCCACAGCTCGCGGGAGCGGTCCTCGTGGGCGGCGTCGACGCGGTCGTGCAGGCCCAGGATGGACATGATCTCGCGGTCGAGGCCGTCGGAGCGCATCTCGTCGGGGATGGTGTAGACGCTGGGGCGGTCGTGGAGGGAGAAGACGCGCTTGAGCGGCACGTTGGAGAACATCGCGATCTTCTGCATCACCGTCGGCGAGCAGGGCTCCGAGGCGCGGCAGGCGATGATGTGGGGCTGGACGCCGGCCTCCATCAGCCGCTTGATGCCCAGCTGGGCCGCCTTGCTCTTCTGCTCGCCCAGCGCCGGGGGCGAGATCACGTACGTCAGGGCGACGAAGCAGCACGAGCCCGGGCCCTCCTCGAAGGCCAGCTCGCGCAGGGCCTCGATGTAGAACCCGTTCTCGTAGTCGCCCACCGTGCCGCCGACCTCGACGAAGACCACGTCGGCGGGGCGTTTGCCGTCGCCCTGCACGGCCAGCTCGCGGATCCGCCGCTTCACCTCGCCCGTCACGTGCGGGATCATCTGCACGTCGCGCCCGGCAAAGTCGCCGCGGCGCTCGCGGTCGACGATCGTCGAGAAGATCTGCCCGTTGGTCGTGAAGTTCCGCCGGGTCAGGTCCTGGTCGAGCATCCGCTCGTACGTGCCCAGGTCCATGTCGCACTCGGTGCCGTCGTCGAGCACGAAGACCTCGCCGTGGCGGAACGGGTTGAGCGTGCCGGCGTCGATGTTCAGGTAGCCCTCGAGCTTGATGGGGGCGACCGTCAGGCCCTTGTCGCGCAGGAGCTTGGCCAGCGAGGCGGCGAAGATCCCCTTGCCCAGCGCCGACATGACCGTGCCGAAGACGAACACATACTTGTGGTACCCGGGGCGGTAGCCCGGCGGCATCGGCGAGAAGAACTCCTGCGCCGACGACGTGGCCACGCCCGACAGGAGCGCCGCGGCGCTGGGCGCCTCAGCGGCCTGGCCGGCCAGCGCCGCGTGAGGGGTGTGGGGGGTGTGGGGGGTGTGGGGCGCGTGGGGGGCGTGCGCGCCAAGCGGCGACTGCGCCGCGTGGTGGGTGTGCTGGGGTGTGGGTGAGGTCGGGGGGAACGGGTGCGAAACGGTGGACGGGCCGGGCGGTGCGTCGCTCAGCGGGCGCTCATGCGGGGGCATGGAACAGAGTGTAGATCGCCCCGGCTGGGCCGGTGCGCGGCCTTGACACAAAGTTCATTGGCACAGCCCGCGCTGGGCGCACTTTGCTGGGGCTTGGCCCCGGGTGAGCGTCGGCGGCCCGGCGTGGGGCTGCCGGGCGCGCTTGGGGTCAGGCGATGGTGGGGATCCACGCGGCCAGGGCGTCGCGGGCCGCGGCCAGGTCGCGGGTGTCGATCATCTCCGCGGCGGTGTGGATGTAGCGGGTGCCGACGACCACGCCCAGTGCCCGGGCGCCCGAGGCCGACTGCTGCGCCGCGGCGCCGTCCTGCCCGCCGCGCATCAGGATGGTCCGCTGGCAGGCGATGCCGTGCCGCTTGGCCACGGCCTCCAGGTCGTTGATCAGGCGGTGGTCGGCGATGAAGGACGAGTCCATCAGGTGCAGGCCGAAGCCCTTGCCCTGCTCGGTGACGGCCTCGTCGGGTGGGACACCCGGCGTGTCACATGACAGGGTCACGTCCAGCCCGACGCCGATGTCGCAGGCCACGGCGTGGCTCGACGTCTTGGCGCCGCGCAGGCCGACCTCCTCCTGCGTCGTGAAGGAGACGATCAGCTCGCAGGCGTGGCCCGAGCCGGCGGCGTCGATGGCCCGCACGGCCTCCACCCCGAGCCAGCAAGCCACGCGGTTGTCCATGGCCTGGGCCACGCACTTGTGCCCGGCCTGCGCAAAGGGCTCGGCGTACACGCAGTAGTCGCCCAGGCGGACGCGGCGCTTGACCTCGGCGGCGTCCAGGCCGGTGTCGACGATCAGCTCCTTGACGTCGGGGATCTTCTTCTTGTCCTCGTCGGAGGCGATGTGCACGGGCCGCCCGCCGGGGTTGAGCACCGCGGGCAGGTCGCCCGACTCGGTCACCAGCGTGACCCGGCGCGAGAAGAGGTTGCGCGTGTCGAACCCGCCGGCGGGGAAGACGCGGATGAAGCCCATGTCGTCGATGTGGCGGACGTAGAAGCCGATCTGGTCCATGTGGGCCAGCAGCAGCACGCGTGTGGGCCGGCCCAGCGGGGGCTTGGCCAGGGAGCGCACGGCCCTGCCGGTGCGCGGGGCCCGCCGGCAGACCAGGTTCCCCAGCGCGTCGGTGGAGGCCTCGTCGAAGAGGCCGGCGATCTCGGCCGTGAGCAGCTCGCGCACGCGCTCCTCGCGCCCCGGGATGCCCGGCGTGAGGCAGAGCCTGCGCAGGAGGTCGATGTTCAGCTCGCCGGCGCCGGGGGCGCCCGCGCGGCCGGGGGCGCGCGCCGGGCGGGGCGCTGGGGTGTGCGGGGCGGCGGGGCGTTGCTTTGCCATGGTGGTTCGTTCCGGGCTGCGCCTGGTGGTGCTCGGCGCGGTGGTCCTACGTTAGCAACAGGAGCCCTCCGACGACATGGCCCGACTCTCGCCGATCCTGCCGATGCACCGCGCCGCTGAGGCGGCTCTGGACCGCTGGGGGGCCCCCGCCGCGGGCCCAACCGCGGGCCCAACCGCGGGCCCAACCGCGGGCCAGTCGCCCGGCCAGACGCCGGCGCACCAGGCCGGCGAGCCGATCGATTTCGTCCAGGCCTACGCGCCCCTTGAGCTGGAGTACGCGGTCATCCGCAAGAGCGCGGGGCTGGTCGACAGCCCGCAGCGCAGCGTGGTGGAGGTCACGGGGGCCGACCGCCAGGCGTTCCTCAACCGCATGATGACCCAGGAGCTCAAGGAGTGGACCCTGGGCGCGGGGCTGTGGCGCTCGGCACGGTCGTTCTGGCTCTCGCGCAAGGGGCGGATCGACGCCGACGTGCGCCTGCTCAACCTGCCCGACCGCGTGCTGATCGACGCCGACGCCTGCGCCGTGGGCCGGCTGCTCCAAACGCTCGGGGACTACGTGATCGCCGACGACGTGACGCTGCGCGACCTGACGGCGGCGCTGCACAGGCTCGAGCTGCACGGGCCCGGAGCCGCAGCGGCGCTGGCCTCGGTCGCGGCGCGCAGCCTCGGCGGGGCGCCCGTGGGCGAGATCGCCCCCGGCGGTGTGTCACAGGTCGAGATCGCCGGCCACAGCGTGATCGTCGAGCGCTTCGACCTGACCGGCGAGATCGGGCTGCACCTGACGACGCCCGTCCAGGGCGCCCAGGCGGTGTACCGGGCCCTGCTGGCGCTGGCGGCGCACAACGCGCCCGGTCACAGCGGGCCCAACCCGCGGCCGCTGCTGCGCCCGATCGGCTGGCAGGCGGTGAACATGGCCCGCGTCGAGGCCGGCCAGGCGCAGTACCTCATCGACTTCGGCCCGGACACGCTCCCGGCCGAGACGGGGCTGCTCGATGACCGCGTCTCGTTCACCAAGGGGTGCTACCTGGGCCAGGAGATCGTGGCCCGGATGCGCTCGCTGGGGCACCCCAAGCGGCGGCTCGTGTGCGTGCGGCTCGAGGCGCAGGGCGACGCCGATGTGCCGCTGCTCCCGGAGGCCGGCGCCCCGGTGCTGGTGGCGCCCGCGGCGGGCGATGACGCCGACGGCCAGTGGGTGGCCGCGGGGGCTGTCACGTCGGCGACGATCTCGCCGATGCTCGGCCGGCGGCCGATCGCCCTGGCCATGGTCGGCTGGGCCCAGGTGCGCGACGGCCTGCCCGTCCGCGTGCCGGCCCTGGGCAGCAGCGACGAGCCGGCCCTGCTCGACGGCCGCATCAGGACGGACCTGGCCAGCCTCACTCGCCCGTGACTGGCGCGCCCGCCCACGCGGGCGCGCACGGAGGGACCGATGATCCAGAAGGTCAACATCGCCGGGTCGCTGGCGCAGGTGCGACAGTACTGGCGGCCCGGCATCGCGGCCCAGGTCAACGGCCAGGAGGTGCGCCTTGCCAAGCTCCACGGCGAGTTCATCTGGCACAGCCACGCCGAGGCGGACGAGCTGTTCATGGTCGTCAGCGGTCGGCTGACGATCCAGACCCGCGACGGCGACCTGCGGCTTGGGCCGGGCGAGATGGCCGTGGTGCCGCGCGGCGTCGAGCACCGCCCCGTGGCCCCCGAGCCGGTGCACCTGCTGATGATCACCGCTGCGGGCACGCGCAACACCGGCCAGCACCAGGACGCCCGGCTCACCGCGCCCGCCGGCGTGAGGATCTGAGCGTGGCGCGGCGGGGCAGCGGCTCGGCACGTGGGGCAGCGGCAGCAGGCAGCGGGGCGGTTGGGAGCGGGTAGGTTGGGAGTGGGTTGGCTGGGAGCGGGGGGGCAGCCGCGGGCGCGGCGCAATCGGGAGGCCGGCGTGATCGACGTGGGCGTGCTCTTTGAGCGGGACCATCAGGCCGATTGGCTCTGGAACCAGTGCGACGGCCCCATGGGCCAGCACCGCGGCGTCCGGCTGATCAACGACGCCACCGATGCGCCCAACCTCGTGAGCTTCGGCAGCCCGATCCCCGGGGAGTACCGCATGCGGCTGGGGGGGTGGCGGCGCAAGTGGGCTGTCTGGCGCGGCCGGCTGGAAGACGAGCGCATGGCCCACGCCTGGGAGCGCGTGCGCACGCCGCGCCAGCGCACCGACGTGGTCTTCTACGAGCCCCCCGTGTACGTCAAGGACCAGGGCTACGCCTGGGCCAAGGCGCACGCGCGGGCGGTCTTTGGCCCCGACCCGCGCGCCACGCACCGGCTCAGGCTCCCGAGCACCTTCTCCCTGCCCGGCACCGTCCACGACTGGCGCAGCTGGCAGCCCGGCGACAAGCCCGTCCCCCTGGCCTGCGTGACCAGCGGCAAGGGCTTCCTGCCCGGGCACGTCGAGCGCCTGCGGTTCATCGGCATGGCCCGGGCGGCGGGCGTGGAGATGGAGCTCTTCGGGCGCGGCGTGCCGGCCGAGCTGGGCACGCGCGGGCCGGTCATGGACAAGGGCCAGGCCCTGCGCCCGGCGCGGCTGGCGCTGGCCATCGAGAACGACGGCGCCACCGACCTCTACGTGAGCGAGAAGCTCTGGGACGCCCTGGCCTGCTGGTGCGTCCCCGTCTACTTCGGGTCCCGCGCCATGGACTCGATGATCCCGCCCGAGGCGGTGGTGCGGCTGCCCGACCTGGGCCAGGGCGGGCTGGAGGTGCTCAGGCAGGCCCTGGCCGACCCGGGCCTGTGGCAACGCAAGCTCGAGGCCGTCGCCGAGGCCCGCCGACTGGCCATGTCCTCGCTGCGCATGGTCGAGTGGATCGCCGACCGCTTCGAGGCCGGCTGAGCTGCGCCGACAACCCGCAAGCGCAGCCAACAGCCCCGCGCGCTTGCGCCCGCGGCGCGGCTCGCCTTGCAGCCCCGCGGGCTCAGCCGATGGCCCCGCCGTGAAGCAGCCCGCGCTGCTCGGGCGTGACCTCCATGCCCAGCGCCACGCGGTAGAGCGCGTGGAAGGTGCGCGCGGCGCGCTGCGCGGTGAAGCCGGCGATGCGGGCCCTGGCCTTTGCCACCAGCGCCGCGCCCAGGGCCCGGTCGGTCCACAGCCGGGCCAGCGCCTCGGCGATCTGCGCGGGCGAGGCCGGGTCGAAGAGGAGCGCCGCGTCGCCGGCCTGCGACGGCAGCGATGTCACGCCCGAGCAGGCCACCGGCACGCCCTCGGCCATGGCCTCCCACAGCGGGAACGAGGCCGACTCGAACCGCGTCGGGATCACCACCGCTGACGCGGCTCGGTAGACGGCCCGGACGTCCGCGGCGGGCACGAAGCCCACGAACCTGACCAGGGGCTCCAGCCGCAGCGCGCTCAGCCGGCTCTGGACGAGCGCAAAGTGCTCGGTCTGCTTGCCCGAGCAGACCAGCGGCACGGCGAGCCCCCGCTCGTCGCGCAGGTGCGCGATCGCGTCGAGCAGGCCCAGGTGGTTCTTGTGCGCAAAGGTGGTCGCGGCGTAGTACACGAAGCGCTCGGGCAGCCCCAGGCGCGCCCGCGCGTCGGCGACCTGGCCCGGCGTGGGCTCGGGGGCGTCCAGGTGCGGCGGCGGGTACTGCACCGCGTGCACGCGATCGGGCGGGAGGCCGTACTGACGGATCAGGTCCTGGCGGGTCCACTCGGAGGAGACCGGCACGGCCCTGGCCGCGGCGCAGTACGCCCGGTAGAGGGTCTCGCGCTTGCGGATCTCGTGCGGCGAGAAGAACTGGGGCAGGTGCAGGTGCTGCACGTCGTGGGGCTGGTACACGGTGGGCACGGCGGTGAGGAACCCGGCCTGGTACGTGAAGTGCATCAGGTCCACGCCGGCGCGCTCGATGACGCCCGGGGAGCGCGCCGGGGCGACGCGGTCGGGGATGCCCACGCCCCGGCGCAGCGGCCGGGTCACCGCCGAGACGGCGCGCTTGAGCCGCCGGCGGAGCTTCTTGATGCGGCCACGCCCGAGCCGCCCCGCGGGCAGGCTCAGGAGCCTGGCGTCGGGCCCGATGGCCGCCCGGGCCCAGGCTGCGCCGGCGTCGTGGACCAGGAACACGTAGCGCTGGTCGGGCGGGTTCAGGTCCAGGAGCGCTCGGCCCAGCCGGGAGACGTACTGCTCCACGCCCCCCATCGCGCCGGGGTGGATGCGCGCGTCGAGGCAGACGGTGATGGGCTCTTGCATGCCCGGTGGCCCCTCAGCGTCGCGCCGAGGCCAGGGCCGCGCAGACGCGGTCCACGTCCCCCTCGGTCATGCCCGGGTACGTGGGCAGGTTGATGCCCCACTGGGCAAGGCGATCGGTCACGGGCAGGTGCTCGTTGCGGGCCCTGCTCTCGGCGCGGAAGGGCGGCAGGGTGTGCAGGGGGATGAAGAACGGGCGAGTCTCGATGTTCTGGCTCTCCATGTGCGCCATGACCTCCTGGCGGGAGCGCCCGAACTCAGGCGTGATCTGGAGGCACATGAGCCACGGCGTGATCTGGGCCCAGGGGGCGATGGGCTGGAACCCGACGCCCGGCGCGCCGGCCAGGCGCTCCCTGTACCAGGCGTAGACCTGGCGGCGCTTGGCGACGATCTGCTCGCGGCGCTCAAGCTGCGCGCACAGGATCGCCGCGGCGAGGTTGGTCATGCGGAAGTTGTACCCGGTGACGGGGAAGTAGTACCGCCGGGCCGGGTCGACGCCCTGCCCGCGCAGCGTGCGCATGCGCAGGGCCAGCTGCGGGTCGGAGACCGTCACGGCGCCGCCCTCGCCGCAGGTGAGGATCTTGTTGCCGTAGAACGAGAACGTGGCGCAGCGGGCCAGCGACCCGGCCACGCGGCCCTTGTAGGTGGCAAAGTGGGCCTCGGCCGCGTCCTCGATCACCCAGAGCCCGTGCACCGCGGCCAGGCGGTTGATCGCGTCCATGTCCGCCGGGTGCCCGTACAGGTGCACCGCGATGATCCCGCGCGTGCGGCGGGTGACGGCGGCCTCGAGCTTGGCCGGGTCGATGCACCACGTGGCGGGGTCGACGTCCACAAAGACCGGCTCGGCGCCCACGTAGCGGCAGGCGTTGGCGGTGGCGATGTACGTCAGCGAGGGCACCAGCACCTCGTCGCCGGGGCGCACGTCCAGGGCCATCAGGGCCAGGTGCAGCGCGACGGTGCCGTTGGAGACGCCCAGGGCGCTCTGGGAGTCGCACAGGGCGGCAAACTCGCGCTCGAAGCGGTCCAGGAACGCGCCCGACGAGGAGATCCACGACGAGCGGATCGCCTCCACGGCGTACCGCTCCTCGTTGCCCGACAGGTCCGGGGCCGCCACGGGGATGCGCCGGGGCGTCGCTTCGGGCGTCTGGACCTGGGCGCGGCTAGGGGCGGGCACGGGCGTGTTCGGCGAGCCGGCTGGCGCGAGCGATGACATCGAGGTACTCCCGCGCGACCTGGTCCCAGCCGCGGTCGGACAGGGCCGACACCCGGGCCCGGGCCTCGGCCGACACCCGCGCGTGGTCTGCGCGCAGGGCCGCCAGTCGCGTCGTCAAGTCATCGGCATCCCCGACACCGAACCATGATACACGCCCGCCGATGGCCTCCATGTGCTCGCGCAGCACCGGGATGTCCGAGCAGACCACCGGCACGCCGGCCCGCACCGCCTCGGCCACGGGGAAGCTCCCTCCCCCCTCGTGCCGGCTGGGCATCACCAGCGCCCAGGCCCGCTGGAGGAGCCCGAAATACACCGGGTCCTGGACAAATCCCAGCGAGATCACGTCCACCCCCAGGCGCAGGCCCTGGGCCTGGCACAGCCGGGCCAGCTGGGCGCCCCGCCCGCGCGCGCTCAGGTCGGCGTCGCGCCCGCAGAGCACCACGGGCACGGCCGACAGGGCCGAGCCGCCATCGAGCGTGCCGGCGGCGCGTGCCCAGGCGCCCCAGGCGCGGATGGCCGTCTCGTGGTCCTTGTGCGGCGAGAGGTTGGCCGGCAGGAGGGCAAAGGGCCCGCGCGCCCAGGCCCACGCCGCCGGCGGGTCGGCCGGGGCCGCGGTGCGGTGCTGCTCAGCGACCCGGATGATCTGGGCCCGGTCCGGGGCGACGCCGAACAGCTCTCGCGCCGTGCCCAGCGTGGCCCGGGAGGTCATCACGACCCGGTGTCCCGAGCCGAGCCACCCCTCGACGGCGCGCCTCTCGCGGGCGTGCTGGCCCGGCGGGAGCGTCTCGGGGCTGGTGAAGAAGATCAGGTCGTGCAGCGTGGCCACCACCGGCGCCGGGCCTGGCGGCGGGGGCATGTGCAGGTGGATCCACGGGAACCACACCGCGTCGGCGCCGCCGCGGGCGACCCACCCCGGAACCTCGAACTGGATCGGCGCGTGCACGCCGCGGGCCCCGAGCCACCTGCGCAGGGCCTTGACGCGCCCCGCGCCGTAGAGCGCCCGGGCGGCCCGGTTGCGCGGCGGGGCGTCGGTGTACGCCGCGGCGACCCCGACCTCGGCCAGCCCCGCCCGGTACCGCTCCAGGGCCTGGCTGTGCGAGACGACCTCGATCGACAGCCCGCCGGCGACGGCGGACATGGCGCCCAGGGCCTGGGCGATGTAGCGCATGCCCCCGCCGGGGTTGGCGACGTAATCGACCACGCGCAGGCGCAGGGGCGCAGGCCGCTGGGCGCGCGCTTCGGGCCCAGGGCGCCGGGCCGGCGCAGCGTCGAGGCCCGCCGGTGGGGGCGCCTGGCTCACGGCTTGACGAACTCCAGGCCCATCACGCCCAGCCCGGGCAGGTCCTCAAGGCGCGCAAAGCGCGCGTAGGACTCGGCCACGGTCAGGGGCTCGCGCCACAGCCTGCACCCCACGCCGGTGAGCATCGCCTGCCGCTGGCGGAAGAAGAAGCCCGGCTGGCGCTCGCCGAAGTACTCGGCACGCGCCGGCGTTCCCAGCCGGTCCACCAGGCGGCGCCGGACGTCCTCGGGGCCGTAGATCCGCCAGCCGAAGTACCAGCCGTCGGCGTCGGGGGTCTGCACGCCGTAGTCGTCGCGGTCGAAGAACTCCTCGAAGGGCTCGCGGGCGCAGGGCAGCGTGAGCACCAGCCGCCCGCCCGGGCGGAGCAGGTCCCAGGCGGCCTCAAGGGCCGCGCGCTCGTCGCGGATGTGCTCGTAGACCGAGACGCTCGTCACGGCGTCGTAGGACCCGGGGCTCAGGCCGGAGGCCTCGGCGAGGGCGTGGCGGAGCGTCGCCCGGCGTGCCAGCCCCGGCCCAGCGGCGCGCAGCAGCCCGGCGGTGGCCCGCAGGTCCGCCCCGTCGGGGTTGATGGCGTCGATGCGCAGGCGCGGGTGGTCCAGCAGCGCCAGGAGGATCACGCTGCGCGGCGACGAGACGTCCGCCACCGACCCCAACCGGCCCGCGCCGGCGGCCCGGCGCAGCGCTCGCCGCACGAAGGGCGCCTCGAAGTAACGGACCGAGTCGAGCGGGAAGTTGTACAGCGCCCGCAGGTGCTTGCGCGCCGACGGGTCGAGCCGGAGCATGCGCGTCAGGGCCAGCCGTTGGAGCCGCCACGCCGTCCCGGCCCCCTCGCCCCCGAGCCACCCGGCCCGGAGCGTGCTGGCCAGGGCCCGCGCCGAGCGGAGGAACTTGGGCAGCCGGCGCCGCGCGGGGGGACGCGGCAGCGCGGCGATCTGCTCCGGCGTGGGCAGCCGCGTGAGGAGCCTGCGGGGGGCACCCGGCGGGTCGCTCGGGGTGGCAGGGCGGAGCGCCGGCGCCTCAGCGGGGTGTGCTCCGGGGTTCATCGGCGTCACGGTATCGGGGGGGCTGGGTCGGCAGATCGGGGTGAGGGAGGCGCAAGGCGGGGGGTGGGGGTGGGGGTTGGGGTGGGGAGGGGTGGGGAGGGCTAGAGGCGCTCCATCTGCGGCAGCTCGCCGACGAGCGGCTTGCAGTAATCGATAAAGTCGTGGGAGACGTCGTGCGTGCCGCTGATGAACTCGGCGGGCATGTGGCGCGTTTTGGCGGCCACGTCCATGAGCCTGACCACGTGCTTCTCGACGCGGTAGGGGTGGTTGGACTTGCGGATGATGGCGATGGAGCCGTCGGTGGTGCCGCTCATGGCCTCCTGGGCGGCCTTGCAGCCCACGCCGCGGGCCTCGGCGGCGTCGACGGGCGAGGGCTCGGGCCAGCAGCGCTGCATGTAGCCCAGCGTGTCGGCGCGCACGCGCGGGGGCTTGCCCGAGGGGCTCTTGATCCGCTCCTTGATCAGGTTGGCGAGCATGTCGCCCAGGGCCCCCGAGCCCGAGAGCTGCACGTTGCCGTGGGCGTCGGTCTGGGCGCCCTGGATCAGCTTGGCCCCGATCTCGGTCCCGTCCTTGTCCTTGACGCCCTCGGAGACGGCGATCTGGCAGCGGTTGAGCTTGCCGATGACCCCCTTGACCTCCTCGACGAACCGGTCGATCTCGAAGGGCACCTCGGGCAGATAGATCAGGTGGGGGCCGCAGTCCTCGTGGTGGCGGGCCAGGGCCGAGGCGGCGGTGAGGAAGCCCGCGTTGCGGCCCATGATCACGTTGATCTTGATCCCGGGCAGGGAGAAGTTGTCCCGGTCGTCGGCCATGAAGGCCATGGCCACGTACCGCGCCGCCGAGCCGTAGCCGGGCGTGTGGTCGTTGTACATCAGGTCGTTGTCGACCGTCTTGGGCACGTGGAGGCAGCGCAGGTCGTAGCCCGCTCGCTGCGACATCTCGTGGACGATCCGGCAGGTGTCCGACGAGTCGTTGCCGCCGATGTAGAAGAAGTAGCGGATGTCGTTCTTGCGGATCTGCTCGAAGATTTTGACGCAGTCGGCCTCCGTCGGCTTGGCGCGTGAGGACCCCAGCGCAGCCGACGGGGTCTTGGCGACCTTCTCCAGGTGCGCCTGGGGGACCTCCGTCAGGTCGATGGTCGGCAGGCCCTTGATCAGGCCGTCCACGCCGTGGCGCATGCCCAGGATCCGCTTGATGGGCTTGAAGCCCTTGAGCCCCTCGACGACGCCGACCAGGGACTGGTTGATGACGGCGGTGGGCCCGCCGGACTGACCGATGATGGCGTTGCCTTCTGCGACCTTGGACATGACGGGGCTCCTTCGCCTGGCCCGCCGCGGTGGGCGCTGGACGCGCTGCCAGCATACCGCGCTCGGGCGGGCTTGGGGAGTGGGCAATTGGGCCGGGGCGGCTCAGGTGACGGCCTGGGGCGGGCCCGGCGCCTTCGGCTTGCAATCCCGGCGCGGGGTGTGGTATTCTGGCGGCCATGCACACGACAACGCACGATCGGCCGGCGACCGCACCGCGGAACGCCCGGCGCACAGCGCGGGCCGCACTGAGGGCCCTGGCGCTGGTCGCCCTGTCCACGCTCGCACCGGTGGCGGCCCTGGGCCAGAGCGACCCGCTCCGCCCGCCGCCCAACCGGCCCGGGCGCGACCCGCTCAGCGCCGACGCCATCGTCGGCGCCACGGTGCACGTCTCGCCGACGCGCGTGATCGACAACGGCACGGTGGTGATCCGCGACGGGCGGATCGCCGCGGTGCTCCAGGGCCAGGCGCCCCCGCCGGGCGTGCGTGTCCACCAGGGCAAGGGCCTGCACGTGTACCCCGGGTTCATCGACCCGTTCGTGGAGGTCGACGCGCCGCGCCCGGCCGACGGCTCGCCCGGCGTGCACTGGAACCCGCGGGTCACGCCGCAGCGCTCGGTGCTCGATGGGCCGGGGCTTGACCAGGCGGCGATGCGCGCCCTGCGCGCCCAGGGCTTTACCGTGGCGGCCCTGGCGCCGCGCGGCGGGATCTTCCGCGGCTCGGGGGCGGTGGTGGCGCTCAACGACACCCCGCCGGAGCTGGCCCTGCCCAGGCCGGACGTGATCAAGCCCGACGCCTTCCAGGTGCTCTCGCTCGAGCTGGGCGGGGGCTTTGGCGGCGGGGGTGGGGGCGGCGGTGGGGCGGGTGGGGGTGGCGGGCCGACCGACCGGTGGGCCGGTTACCCGGGCTCCAAGATGGGCGCCATCGCGCTGGTGCGGCAGACGTTCTACGACGCCGACTCGCGCGCCGCCCAGGCCCAGTTGCGCACCCAGAACCAGGCCGAGGCCGACCCCTCGGCGCTCGACGCGCTGGCCCGCGGCGCCCCCGGCGGCTCGCTCATCGCCTTCTCGGTCGAGGACGAGCTGGAGCTGCTCCGCGGCATCAAGATCGGCCGAGAGTTCAACCGCCCGATGGTCTTTGTCGGCTCGGGCACCGAGTTCCGCCGCCTCGACGCGATCGTGGCCGACCGCCCGCAGCTGATCGTCCCCCTGAGCTTCCCCGAGAAGCCCCAGGCCGGGTCCATCGGCGAGCTGGAGGCCATCGAGCTGCGCACGCTCATGACCTGGGAGCAGGCCCCCACCAACCCCGCCCGGCTGGAGAAGGCCGGCCTGAGCCCGCTCCTGACCTCGTCGCGCCTGCGCGACCGCGGCCAGTTCCTGACCAACCTCCGCAGCGCCGTCCGCCACGGCCTGCCCGAGCAGGCGGCCCTGGAGATGCTCACCACGCGCCCCGCGGCGCTGCTGGGCCTGGCCGGTGAGCTCGGCTCGATCGACCCGGGCAAGCGCGCCAACCTGGTCGTGCTCGACCGGCCCCTCTTCGACCGCCAGAGCCGCGTCCTGGGCGTGTGGGTGGACGGCAACGCCTACGACCTGGCCCCGGCGCCCGGCCCGCTGGAGGGCACCTGGAAGCTGACGGTCGTGGGCACCGTCGGCGCCGGCGAGCGCTCGCTGGTCATCGGCAGGGACAACGCCGTGACCCTCGTCGAGGGCGACACGCGGTCGCGCGCTACCAACGTCTCGGTCAGCGCCGGCCGGCTGTCCATGGTGATGGACGCCAAGCCCCTGGTGCGCGCCGGCGAGGGCAGCGCGGCCCTGACCGGCGTCATCGGGCTCGACCAGGCCGGCAAGAGCCAGACCCTCACCGGCCAGCTCAGGACCACCGACGGCAAGAGCTATCAATGGTCCGCGGCGCGCGTCTCGGACAAGGCCGACCTGCCCGCGCCCCAGCGCACCCCCGGCGGGCAGGCCCCCGAGGGCGAAGCTGCCCCAGCGGCCGACGACCCCGTCGGCGGCAGCTGGTCGGTGCGCGTCACCGGGCCGGCCCCCTTCCCGCCCGGCGGCCTGGACATCACCATGGCCCTGGCGCACAACCAGGGGACGGTCACGGGCACCATCGAGACGCCCTTCGGGCCCTCGAACATCGACCAGGGCACCTTCAACGCCGGCACCGGCCAGGCCGTCCTGACGGCCACCATCGGCCCCGAGGGCAACGCCCAGCAGGCCACCATCAGCCTCAAGTTCGCCGGCGAGAGCTTCACCGGCACCAGCACCAACGACGCCGGCGTGTTCCAGCTCAGCGGCGCCCGCCGCAGCGTCGCCGGCACGCCGCGCGCAGCCGACGAGCCCGAGGCCACCCCCAACGTCCCCGAGCGGCTCCCGGGCTACCCCTTCGGCGCCTTCGCCCTGGCCGAGCTGCCGCCGCAGGAGCTGGTGATCATCACCGGCGGCACGGTCTGGACGCTCGGCCCGGCGGGCACGATCGAGAACGGGGCCGTGGTCATCCGCGACGGCAAGATCGCCTTCGTCGGCTCCGCCTCCTCGATCCCGACGATCAACGGCACCGCGCGCGTCATCGACGCCACCGGCAAGCACGTCACGCCGGGCATCATCGACGCCCACAGCCACACCGGGATCTCCGGGGGTGTCAACGAGGGCGGCCAGACCATCACCTCCGAGGTCCGCATCCAGGACGTGACCAACCCCGACTCGGTCAGCTGGTACCGCCAGCTGGCCGGGGGCGTCACCGCGGTCAACTCCCTCCACGGCTCGGCCAACCCCATCGGCGGCCAGAGCCAGACCGTCAAGAACCGCTGGGGCGCACGCCACCCCGACGACCTGCACGTGGCCGGCGCCATCGCCGGGATCAAGTTCGCCCTGGGCGAGAACGTCGTGCAGGCCAACTTCCCCGGCGCCGGCGGCACCCGCTACCCCCAGAGCCGCATGGGCGTCGAGGCCCTCATCCGCGACCGCTTCCTGGCCGCCAAGGAGTACGCCGCCGCCCGGGCCCGCGGGGAGGCCGTGCGCAGGGACCTGGAGCTCGAGGCGCTGGTCGAGATCATGGAGGGCACGCGCCTGGTCCACGCCCACAGCTACCGCGCCGACGAGATCCTCATGCTGGCGCGCCTCTCGGCCGAGTTCGGCTTCAAGCTGGGCACCTACCAGCACATCCTCGAGGGCTACAAGGTCGCCGACGCGGTGCGCGAGTCGTCGATCGGGGCCTCGGGCTTTAGCGACTGGTGGGCCTACAAGGTCGAGGTCCAGGACGCCATCCCCGCCGGCGGCCCGATCATGGCCGAGCAGGGCGTCGTCGTCTCCTTCAACTCCGACTCGGACGAGCTGGCCCGGCGGCTCTACATCGAGGCCGGCAAGGCCCGCAAGTACTCCCGCCTCCCCGACGGCACCCACACCCTGACCCCCGAGGACGCGCTCAAGTTCGTCACCCTCAACCCGGCCAAGCAGCTGGGCATCGCCGACCGCGTCGGCTCCATCGAGGTCGGCAAGGAGGCCGACATCGCCGTCTGGTCCGCCTCGCCGCTCTCGACCATGACGCGCTGCGAGCGCACCTACGTCGACGGCCGCGAGCTGTTCTCCATCGAGAAGGACGCCGAGCTGCGGGCCCAGAACGCCGAGCACCGCGCCCGCATCACCCAGAAGCTCCTGCGCGACGCCCCCGCGACCGCCGGCCGCGGCACGGCGCCCGCTGGGCCCCGGCGTCGGCCGGCCTCGCTCCTGGCCCAGATGCAGGACGACGCCCAGCGCGCCATCGACGATCACTACCTCGACATGATCCGCCGGGGCATCGACCCAGCCGCCCACCGCACCGGCGTGTGCGGCTGCGAGTTCTGACCCCACGCACCTCCCCACCCTCCACCCTCCATCCCCCCGGCACGCGTCACCACCACTCAGCACACCCGGCGCCCGGCACGCCCGAGCGCTCGCAAGACACACACCCATGAAGACCACTCACGCAGCACACCGCAACCCCGCACGCGGCACCCGCCGCGGGGCCTTGGCCCTGGTCGCCGGCATCGCCGGGTGGCTCGCCGCCCCGGCGCTGGCCCAGGACCTGACCGTCAAGGCGCCGCCGCAGTCGCGCCCCGTGGCGATCGTCAACGCCGCGATCCACCCCGTCAGCAGCGCGCCCATCGAGCAGGGCTATGTGCTCTTCGACGGCGGGACCATCCGGGCCGTGGGGGCCATGGGCGACGCCCCGACCTTCCCCGACGGCACCGAGGTCATCAACGCCAAGGGCCAGCGCGTCTACCCGGGCTTGATCGCCCCGGCGACCCAGATCGGCCTGGTCGAGATCAGCTCCGTGCGGGCCACGCGCGACTTCCTGGAGACCGGCGACATCAGCCCCGAGGTGGTCGCTGCCGTGGCGGTCAACGCCGACTCGACCCTGATCCCCGTGACGCGCCAGAACGGCGTGCTCTCGTTCGGGGCCTTCCCCAGCGGCGGGGGCACCTTCCCCGGCACGGCCAGCGTGATGCAGAACGAGGGCTGGACGTGGGAGGAGATGACCGTGCGCAGGTCCGCGGGCCTGGTGGTCTCCTGGCCCCTGATGCGCGTGGTGCGCTCGCCGTTTGTCCAGCGCTCCGAGGCCGAGCAGTCCCAGGACATCAGCCGCCGGGTCGGCGCCATCCGCGACGCCTTCGTTGGCGCCCGCGCCTACCTGGCCCAGCGGGCCAGCGACCCCTCCACGCCGGTGGACGTGCGCTGGGAGGCCTTCGGCGACGCGCTCGGCGGGCGCGCCTCGCCCCAGACGCGCCCGGTCTTTGTCGAGGCCCAGGACTACGACCAGATCACCGCGGCGGTGGCCTTCGCCGACGAGATGGACCTCAAGATCGTCATCGTGGGCGGCCGCGACGCGGGGCTGTGCGCCGACCTGCTCCGCCAGCGCGACATCCCCGTCATCATCGACGCGCCCGTGCTCCTGCCCCGCCGGGACGACTCGCCCTACGACGAGAACTACGGCCTGGCCGGGCGGCTGGAGAGGGCCGGCGTCCGCTTTGCGCTCAACACCGGCGAGGAGACCGCCCGCGAGCGCAACCTGCCCTACTCGGCCGGGATCTCCGTCGCCCACGGCCTGAGCAACGAGGCCGCCCTGCGGGCCATCACGCTCGGCGCCGCCGAGATCCTGGGCGTCGCCGACCAGCTCGGCTCGCTCCAGCCGGGCAAGCGGGCCACGCTCTTCATCGCCAACGGCGACCCCCTCGAAGTGACCACCGACATCTCCAGGGCCTTCATCCAGGGCCGGGCCGTTGACATGTCCAGCAAGCACAGCGTCCTGGCCAGCAAGTACCGCGAACGCTACCGCCAGCAGCGCTCCGGCGCCAGCGAGTCCGGCCTGCCCGTGGCCGCCCCGGGCGCCCCCGCCCGCCCCAGCGACGCGGGGACCACCGCTGCCCCCGCGAACGCCCCGACGCGCAGCACGACCCAGCAACGCTAAGGCGACCGCCCAAGCCCCTGCTCGCACGGGCATCTGCGCCTCCCCCCGTCGCCCTCAAGCGCCCGCGCCCGCGGGCGTTTTTCGTCTTTGACCCAGCGCAGCGCGGGGCCGCGCCGCGATCGGTCTTTGCGGTTCTTTGGGCGGCGCTTGCGTGTTTGATATTTGTATGGTATATTGAAGGCGCCCAGCCAGGAGATCCGACCTCTGCGCCCGCCGGAAACGCCCGCGCAGCGCATCGGAATACCTCGAAGGCGGGCGGCGCGGTGAGAGCGCACGTGCGCGTCACCGGCGGCCGCGTCGGCCTTGGGCGGGCATGGGAACTGTCGTGGTGCATGAACCATCGATCCCCAACGCGTCCGCCACGCCCCGGCCGGGCCCCGATGTGATCGGCCGCATCGAGCCGGCGCACGCAGCGGCCCCGCTGAGCGACTCGGCCGAGCTGATCGGCGCCGCCGACGTGGGCGTGCCCGATGAGCCAGCGGCCCGGGTGCGCAGCGGCGCGGTGCTGACGCGCGAGCAGGCCGTCACGCTGTGGGACCGCCAGCGGCGGCTGGTGGCGACGATCCTGCTGGCGCACAAGCCGGCTGAGGCGGACCTGGACGACCTGATGCAGGACGTGGCCTCGGCGGTGGTGGCCAAGCTGGACACGCTCTCCGACGCCGGGGCGTTCGTGCCGTGGCTGCGGACGATCGCCGTCAACGCGGCCCGCGCCAGCGGGCGGCGGTGGACGGTCCGGCGGCGGTCGCTCGCCCGCGGCCTGGACCCCCACGACGGCGAGGCCCTTGGCCGGGCCGGCGGGGCGGTGGACCAGGGCTCGGCGGACAGCTCGGCGGCCCGCGAGGAGGGCGCCAGGCTCATGCGCCTGGCCCAGGAGCTCCCCGACGGCTACCGCGAGCCGCTCTTGCTGCGCGTGGTGCACGACCTGAGCTACGCCCAGATCGGGGCGATCCTGGACCTGCCCGAGACGACGGTCGAGACGCGGATTGCGCGCGGCCGGCGCATGCTCCGAGAACGGGCCGTGGCCGCTGCGGCGTCCGGGCCCGGCTCCGATCAGCCGGCGGTGACGGTTCACCGGCCCACGCGCATCTGGAACTGACGCGGGCCCGGCCCGGCCGGGGCCCTCGCGCCCACGCACCCAAGACACCCGCCATGACACCCCACGATCCACACACCCCGCCCGCTGCGCCGCTGATCGACCCCGCCGGCCGCGACCTGCTGCTCAGCCGGCTGATCGACGGCCGGGCCACCGCGCGCGAGTGGGCCCTGCTGCGCGACATCGCCCGCGCCGACGAGCTGGTCTGGTCGGAGCTGATCCACACCCGTGCCATCGACGAGGCGCTCTCGGGCGTGATCTCGTCGCGCAGCGCCTCGGCGGCGGGGGCTGCGCCCCTGCCCACCGAGGACGCGCCGCTGGTGCTGGCCCACCGCGCCGACGCGGCCCACCGCGCCTCGGTGCGCGCCGGTCTGGCCGGCGGGGCGGGCTCCGTGGCCCGCGGCATGGCCGGGTGGGCCGTGGCGGCGATGCTCACCCTGGCCGTCGGCATGCAGTTCCTCTCTCCGGCAGCCCGGCAGGGCGCGGGAACCATGACCTCCGGCCTCGGGCCGCAGCTGGCCGCCCCCAGCACGCCCGAGGAGGCCATGCGCTCGTACCTGGAGCTGGGGCAGCGCTCCGGCCAGGTCCTGGGCGAGATGAACGACCGCATGGTGATCTCGGCCACGCCCAACCCCGACGGCAGCGTCGAGGTGATCTTCGTCCGGCCGATCATCGAGCGGGCCCGCCTGGAGCAGCTCCAGCGCCTGGGCACCGACGAGACCGGCCGGAGCATCACGATCCCGCTCTGGCCCGGGCAGTTCGCCCAGCCCGGCTCTGACCCGATCTGATACGGCCCACCGCCGGGTGCGCGCCGACGGGTTGGCCCGCGGGGCGCATCTGGCATAGGCACGCCGTCGCGCAGCGAGCACGCGCAGCGGCACGACGGGGCACGCTCGCCGCCACGCCGCCCCGACCGGGCGCCGGCGGCACTGATGGGCCCGGTGTCAGGGTCACCGGGCAAGGAGAACACGACGATGCACGCGACGTTGCACCTGCTGATGGCCGTGGTCGCGCTGGCTGGCTTGCAGCCCGCCCCCGTGGCCGAGACCCCCAAGCCCCCCGCCGACGCGCCCGCCGCCCAGCGGCCCCCGGTCAGCGTCCAGCGGACCTTCTCCTTCAGCCGCGACGGCGACCAGGTCCGCATCGAGATGGACGGCGACAGGATCGTCAAGGCCGAGCGCAACGGCGTGGCCCTGAGCGACGAGGAGGCCCGCGCCCTGGCGCGCGAGCTCAACCTCAAGGTGACCGAGCTGTTCCCGGGTGGGGGTGGGCCCAGGGGCGACATCCCCGGCGGCCGGGTGATGATCTGGGGCCCCGACGACGCGCCGTGGGTCGGCCGATTGGCCCCGCCCGATGGCGGGTTCCGCAGGCGCCTCGACGGCCCGCTGGACCTGGACATCGACCTGGGCGTCATGCCCGAGCCGCCCAAGTCCGTCATCGGCGTCTCGCTGACCAGGCCCAGCCCCGACCTTGCGGGCTACCTGGGCCTGAGCCCCGATGACTTCTCGGTCGTCCTGGACGTTCGCCCGGACTCGCCCGCGGCCAAGGCCGGGCTCAAGGCCTTCGACGTGATCGTGAGCATCAACGGCCAGGCCGCCCCGGAGCCGAGCGTCCGCCGGGTGATCGGCGCGCTCGAGCCGGGCTCGCAGGTCAAGCTGACGGTCCGCCGAGCCGGCCAGACCAGCGAGCACACCATCGAGACCGTCCAGCCCGTGGGCGTGATCGGCCGCGGGGGCGAGGCCGGCCAGGACGACGCCCGCGAGGCGCTCCGCCAGGCCCAGCGCCAGCAGCTCAGGCAGCTCCTCGACCAGGACGCCCTCAGGGGGCTCCAGGGAGCCCTCAAGCAAGAGCAGGAGCAGCTGCTCAGGCAGAACCGGGAGCTGCGCGAGCGGCTGGACGCGATCGCGGTGGATCCGCAGACCAGGCTCGGTGGTCGTCGCCGCGCGGCAACGCCGAGCGCGACGAGCAGCTCCGCGCCATGCTCGATCAGCGGCTCGGGGCCATCGAGTTGCGCCTGAGCGAGCTCCTGCGCCGGCTCGGCGGTGGCGACGATCCCAAGCCGGCCAACCCCGACCAGCCCTGATCTCAAGGGCGTCTGACAACTGAACGAACCCTCCTGGGCACGCACCCCGGCATCGGAGCCGGGGTGCGTGTCAATTTGGACGGGCCGCTCTGTCGCAACCGCGGCATAGGGATACGCCCTGGCGGGCGAGACAATCCCGCCTTGGGATCTATGCTTTCGATCCGCTGCGGCACGACGGCGGGCGGGATGGAAGGCAGGCATGCAACCGGGACCACTGGACGCGCTTGGGCGGCTGATCGAGGCGATACGCGAAGGGGCGACGCGGTCACCGGCACTGGCCGGGGCCCTGCGCGAGCTTGCCTCAGCGATCGCGGCGTTGGCCCCGCCCGAGGGTCAGGACGCGGCGGGCGTGACGGGCCAGGCGGGGCACGGGCCGGCGCAGCGCCGCGCCGAGCCGGCGCCGGCGGCAGCGGTCGAGCCGGAGCAGGTCCGGCAGTTCGCCGACGCGTTGCGGCAGGGCCTTGGGGGCATGGGCGCAGCGGGTGCGCCGGCGGCGGTCACGGGCCCGCGCGTGGTGTCGCAGGGCAGGGCCGCCGAGGGCGTGGAGGTGCCGGCGTCGCGCCGCGGGCAGGGCCTCGACGTGGCGGCGCTGGCGCGGCGATGCGAGCTCAAGGCCGACAGCTGCCTCTTCGCGGCCCGGCGGGCGCGGGGCGTGGCCCAGGGGGCGACGATCTTCGACTTCAAGCCCGAGTACCTGGCCCTGCTGGACCGCGGCAAGGCCGAGAAGACCTATCTGTGGATGGTCGCGCCCAGCGACGGGACGCCGCCGGAGGGGCTCGAGCGGATCGCCGAGGCCTACGGGATCCTCAAGGAGGCGGCGTCGCTGATCGTGCCGGCCGCGTCGGACCCCGAGGCGCCGCAGGGGCTGATGGAGAAGCTGCTGCCGCTGCTGGCCACGGCCCAGTGCGCGCTGCGCGAGTCGCTGCCGACCGGCGAGATCGACCGCGACCAGGAGGACGTGTTCTGGTTCCTGCGCGACCAGACCGAGCAACGGCGGGTGTACATCGCCCAGCACCTGACGCGCGACAGCAAGGCGACGGTGGAGGAGGCTCGCGCCGCGTTGGAGCAGGCCCGGCAGGTGGTCGGCGAGCTGGCGGGCAAGCAGAAGGCCGGCAAGGCGCGCAAGGAGTCGGTCTCGCGGGCCCGGTACCACGCGGGGCAGCTGGCCCAGGGGCGTGCCGTGGAGCCGGACAAGTCGTGGGCGCTGATCGCCCAGGTGGTTGGCGAGCTGGCTGTGGCGGGCTCGCCGTTGCCCAAGGATCTGTCGGCGGCGTTGGAGCCGCTGGCGGGCGCGCTGCTGGTCGAGTGTCCCGAGGAGGCCCTGCGGGAGCGCCTGCTGGAGGTGGCGCAGCGGGCGGCCGAGAGCGAGGGTCAGGGGGAGGACGACCGGGCCGACTCGGCGGAGATCGAGCGGGCCCGCCAGCTGCTGGCCGACCGGGTGCTGGTGATGATCGGCGGCGTTCCCAAGCCCGAGGCGGTCGAGTCGCTGCGCAAGTCGCTGGCCCTGCGCGACGTCCGGTGGCTCTCCAAGCGCGACCACGCCTCGACGGCCCCGTTCGAGACCGAGATCTCGCGCCCGGACGTGGACGTGGTCATGGTGATGATCCGCTGGTGCAACACCCACGACGGCCCCGAGGTGCGCGAGATGTGCCGGCTGCACAACAAGGCGTGCGTGACGCTCCCGGGCGGTTACAACCCCTCGCAGGTGGCCCACCACGTGCTCGAGCAGGTGGGCGAGCGGCTTCGGCACGCGGGCTGATCGGCGGGGTTGCGGCCGGTGCGCCCGGGGCGACGCGCGTGTTCGTGCTCGCCGCCGTGCGCGTGCAGGCTGTGCGCACGGGCGGGCCGGGCGGGCCGGGCGGGCTGGGCGAGAGTGGTCCCGGGCCGGTGGCGCCCCCGCCGGGGCGTGCGCAGCCGGGGAGTTGCCAGCGCGGCTGCGCCGCGGTCAGCGCATCACGGCGTCCATCTGCCGCTTCTGCTCAGCGGTGGCGCCCTCGACCGGGGTCTCGCGCACCAGCGCGTCGATGATGTCGTCGGGGGTGACGCCGTCGGCCTCGGCGTTGAAGTTGACCAGCACCCTGTGGCGCAGGACGGGCTTGGCCACGGCCCGGACGTGCTCCGGCGTCACGTGGAGCGACCCGGAGAGCACGGCCCTGGCCTTGGCGGCCAGGACCAGGTACTCGCTGGCGCGCGGGCCGGCGCCCCAGCCGACGTACTGCTCGATCATTTTGGGTCTTTGCAGGCCGCCGTCCATGGGCTCCTTGATGCGCGTGGCGCGGACGAGCCGCAGCGCGTAGCGCAGGACGTAGTCCGGGGCCGGGGTGCTGCGCACCAGGGCCTGCACGCGGTCGATCTCCTCGGCGGACATGGACGCGTGCACGGCCGGCGGTGCGGCGCCGGTGGAGCGGGTGACGATCTCCAGCTCCTCGTCGGCCGAGGGGTAGGTGACCTTGATCTCGAACATGAAGCGGTCCAGCTGGGCCTCGGGGAGCGGGTAGGTGCCCTCCTGCTCGATGGGGTTCTGGGTTGCCAGCACGAAGAACGGGGCCGGGAGCTTGTGCTGCATGCCCCCGACGGTGACCTGGCGTTCCTGCATCGCTTCCAGCAGCGCGGCCTGGGTCTTGGGGGGCGTGCGGTTGATCTCGTCGGCGAGGATGACGTTGGCAAAGACGGGGCCCTTGACAAAGCGCAGGGCCCGCGAGCCGGTGGACTTGTCCTCCTCGATGACCTCCGTGCCGGTGATGTCCGAGGGCATCAGGTCCGGCGTGAACTGGATGCGCGAGAAGCCCAGCGAGAGGGTGCGGGCCAGCGTGCTGATCAGGAGGGTCTTGGCCAGCCCCGGCACGCCCACGACCAGGGCGTGGCCGCGGCAGAAGATCGCGGTGAGGATCTGATCGACGACCTCGTCCTGGCCGACGATGACCTTGTGGACCTCGGCGCGGAGGCGGTCGTAGGTGGCGCGGACCTCGGCGATGGCCTGGGAGGGGTCCGTGGCCTGGGGGGGCGTGGCCTGGGGGGGCGTGGTGGGGACGGTTGGGGGCATCGTGGGCGTCTCCGGGAGCGTGCGGCGGGCCGCGGACGGATGGTACTGGGCCCGGCCCCGGCGCGCCGGGGCGCGGCGGGCATAATCTCAGGCACGTGCCGCTGCTGGAAGCGACCAACCTGCGCAAGAGCTACTCCGGGCGGACGGTGGTCGGCGGGGTGACGTTCCACGTCGACCGCGCCGAGATCGTCGGGCTGCTGGGTCGCAACGGGGCGGGCAAGACGACCAGCTTCCGGATCGCCATCGGGATGATCGAGGCCGACGAGGGCCGGGTCGTCTTCGACGGGCGCGACGTGTCGTCGCTGCCGATGTACCGCCGAGCGCGCCTGGGCATGGGCTACCTCTCGCAGGAGCCGTCGGTCTTCGGGCGGCTCACGTGCGAGCAGAACCTGCTGGCGATCCTCCAGACGCTGGACCTGACGCGCGCCCAGCGGCGGGCGCGGGCCGCCGAGCTGCTGGCCCAGTTCCGGCTGGCGCACAAGGCCCGGCACCCGGCGCGGACCTGCTCCGGCGGCGAGCGCCGCAAGCTGGAGATCGCCCGGGCGCTGGTCACCCAGCCCAAGCTCATCCTGCTCGACGAGCCCTTCAGCGGCGTGGACCCGATCGCCGTGGAGGACCTCCAGCGCGAGATCCGCGCGCTGACACGCCGCGGCATCGCCTGCCTGATCACCGACCACAACGTGCAGCAGACCCTGCGCGTGTGCGACCGCGCGATCATCATCGACGAGGGCCGCACCTTCGCTGAGGGCACACCCAGGGAGCTGATCAACGACGAGATGGTCCGCCGGGTGTACCTGGGCTCGCTCTTCCGCGGCGACGAGTTCGACCACCCGATCACGTCCGACGCCATCGACCCCGGGCGTGGCCCCGGCCCCGCGCACGCGGCGGTTGGGGGCAACGGTCTGTCGGCGGGCCCCGAGGGCAACGGCGTGCCCGGGCGCTTGGGCGTCGGGCCGGTTGGGGCTGGGAGCGCTGGGGCCCAGGGCGGCGGCGCAGCGGGCGAGCGGCCGCCGGCGGGCCCGCAGCGCTGAGGGCCGGGCGAGC
The DNA here is from genome assembly GCA_013822085.1 of Isosphaera sp. GTDB lineage: Bacteria > Planctomycetota > Phycisphaerae > Phycisphaerales > UBA1924 > WM-009. The sequence continues at coordinate 48,145 of PNJV01000003.1, forward strand.
CGGGCACGAGCACGCCTGGTGCCGGCGCGATCAGCCGACGCGCTGGGAGGGGGCGGCGGTGTCGTCGCCCATGATGGCGCCGGGGCGGAAGTAGCGCGAGGGGCGGTCGTCGTTGAGCTGGTCGTTGAGCTTGCGCAGGGCCTCGTCGGCGATCTGGCGGACGCGCTCGCGGGAGATGCCGATCTCGGCGGCGATCTGCTTGAGGGTCAGGGGCTCCTGGCCGTCGAAGCCGAAGCGCAGGCGCAGGATGCGGGCCTCGCGCTCGTCGATGGCGTCCAGGAGCTTGCGGATGGTCCAGAGCTCGTCCTGGCGCATCATGGTCTCGGCGGGGGGGCCGGCGCGGTGGTCGGCCAGGGCGTCGCCGAAGTTGAGCGCGTCGCCGTTGTCGTCGGTCGGCGACTGGCTCGGGGCCTTGACGGCCTTGACGGCCCGGCGGATGATGCGGAGCTTGCGCATCGGCAGCTGGAGATCGTCGGCCATCTCCTGGAGGGTGGGCGGGCGACCCAGCGAGGCCTCCAGCCGGCGCGCCGCCTGCTTCCAGCGGGCGATGAGCTCGACCATGTACGCCGGGACGTGGATGGGCTGGACGGCGTTGATCAGCGCCCGCTTGATCGCCTGCTTGATCCACCACGAGGCGTACGTCGAGAACCGGGCGCCCTGGGCCGGGTCGAAGCCCTCGACGGCGCGCAGCAGGCCGACGTTGCCCTCCTCGATCAGGTCCTGGAGCGACAGGCCGCGGTTGGCGTAGTTCTTGGCGATGGAGACGACCAGGCGGAGGTTGGCCCGGATCATCCGCTCGCGGGCGATGGGGCAGTTGTCGTTGATCACGGCCCAGCCGAGGCGCCGCTCCTCCTCGGCGTTGAGCAGGGGCACCTCGTTGATCTGGCGCAGGTAGATCTGGAGGCCGTTCTGGACCTCGCCGAACGCCACAGCACGGATCGACCTGGTGAGTGCCAAGCCGTTACCCCTTTCGGCGCCGGGTGGGCCGGGCGCCATCACGAGAGAGGGCCAGTGTACCGGCCCCATGCCAGACCGCTACGCAACGCACATGCAGCGGTTGCAATCGTCCCGCGGCGCCGGTGCCTTGATGGATCCTAAGTCCCCGGCGGGCTCCTGCGGCAGCACGCATGGGTGAGCCGGTGCGGATTGACAGGAGATTGACACGGGCTTGGTTATGGGTCCTTGTCCTTGGGTTTGTCCTAGTTGACGCGCAGGGCGGGGCGCACGCAGGGGCGCAGGTCGGCCGGGCGGCGCCTCTTGCGCTGGGCGGGCGAGATGTCGCAAAGCGCCAGTCCATATCATCCGGCCAACGTGGCGACGAACCCAGATATTTCGGGCCTGCTCAAGCAGTGGCCCTTCGAACCCGGCCGATTGAACGTCCGCACCATTACTGGGCGTGACGGCGAGCCGCGGATCCAGATGCGTGTGGACCTTGGCATCTTGCAGATGCACACCGAGGGGCGGCCCGACGGTCAGAGGCCGTTCGGGTTCGAGAGCCTGCTCGAGTACCACGAGTCGCGGCTGGACCAGGCAAGGTCGGAGGCGACGGACCCGGAGCAGGCGGAGTTTTCGCTCAGCGGCGAGCAGTGCCGGGACCTGCGCGACGAGGCGGTGCAGTACTACCAGCGGTACATGTCGCTGCTGGTGCTCGAGGACTTCGAGGGCGTGGTGCGCGACACGTCGCGGAACCTGCGGGTCCTGGACCTGTGCCACAAGCACGGCACGTCGGAGGCCGACCGGCAGGCCATGGAGCCGTTCCGGGCGTTCATCACGATGATGCGCGCCCGGGCGCTGGCCAGCCAGGCGATCAAGGACAACGAGCCCAAGGCAGCGATCCATGCCATCGACGACGGGCTCGAGGCGCTGCGGCACCACTTCACGACCAGCGGCCAGGAGTCGGGGTTCGATCAGTCGGCCGAGGTGCAGACGCTGCGCGGGATGCGCGAGGCGCTGGTGCCCAAGCTGCCCTTGAGCCCGCGCGCCGAGCTACAGCGCCGCCTGGACGAGGCCATCAAATCGGAGAACTACGAGCTGGCGGCGATCCTGCGCGACGAGCTGCGCGGCCTGGGCGGCTGAGGCGCCCTGGGGACGCGGCCTGTGTGTGGGGTGCGGGTCGGGGGCTCATGGCGCGGGTGCCTGCCCCGGGGCCCGGCAGAGGGGAGTGCGCAGGGGATCGGGGCGGGGAACGGGTTGATCGGGGCTTGCGCAAGGCCGCCCGGTGTCTGCCCAATAATCCAGCATGCTGGCACCCGAAGCTCTGGAACCGATCGACCGCGTCGTGGAAGGCATTCAGGCCCTGCCCTGGGGTGCGCACGCGATCGCGGCCACGGTGTTGGTCGGCGGCGTTGTGGTGTGGTCGATGGGCCGGCGCGTGCTGCGCTGGGCCGCGGCGGTGCTCGGGGCGGCGATCGGGGCTGGGTGCTCCGTGGCCCTGGTGACGGGCGTGGTGCAGGCGCCCGGGGTTCCGGTGCTGGTGACGGCGGGGGTCGGGATGGTGCTTGGGTTGCTGGCGGCGCTGCTGGCGTACAAGGTCGCCACGGCGCTGGCGTTCGGGGTGGTGATCAGCGTGGCGGTGGCGATGGGCGTCGGGGTGACGCTGGCGGCGTTCCGCGACCGCCAGCCCGTCGCCGGGGACGGGATCGGGGGGCTGGAGCTGCCGGAGATCGTGCTCGATGCCGAGGGCGACGCGGGGGGGGTGGGGGTCGTCAGCGACGAGCTGGGGCAGGTCCTGGAGCGTCAAGCGCGGGAGCGGCTCGGGCTTGAGGACCCCTCTTCGGGTGACGAGCGACCGAGCGCGACCATCGAGCTTGCGCGCGGGGCCGGGGAGCGCATCGCGGCGTTCTTTGACATCGTGGGGGCTGAGGCGCGCACGCTGTGGGACCGCACCCCGACGGCCGAGCGTCTGTGGGTGATCGTGGGGGCCGTGGGTGGGATGCTCCTGGGGGTGCTGGGCGGGGTGAGCAAGCCGCGGTGGTCGGCGGCGACGGTGACGGCGATGTTCGGTGCTGGGCTGGTGCTCTCGAGCGGGTGGTGGCTGGTGCAGGCGCTGGGGCCGGCGCCGCGGTGGGCGGAGGTCTCGTCGAGCGGGTGGGTGGGGGCGTGGCTTGTCGTGTCGGTGGTGGGGATCGTGGCGCAGCTTCGGCGCAGCGGCAAGGCGGACCGGGCCGGGGGCGCGCCCCGCCCGGGGCCCGCGGGCGTGTGAGAGGCCCGGTCGCCGGCTCGGCGGCGGGGGTGGGCCGGTCGCGGCGATCGGATAGGTTGTCTATGGTGATGGCCCGTGGGCGTGCCGCGTGTTGACGCGGGGCGTGGTGGCGGGGACACTCAGGGCTGTGCAGCGGCGGTGCCCGGGGCCCGCGTCGCGGCGCTCGTGGATCGGTACCGGACACCCGATCGGGAGGAACAGCGGACATGGCACGATCGTCATCCATCTCGACCGGCGTGGGCGTGCTTATCGCGGTGCTGTCGCTGGCGACGCTGACCCTGTTCGTGCTCACGCTGGTCTTTGTGGGGCAGAAGCAGACGGCCGAGCAGCAGCTGGCCGCGTTCCGCCAGGAGACCGACGAGATCATCCGCGCCAGCGAGCGCAACCTGGGCTCGGTGCGGACGCTGATCGACTCGGCCAAGCGCGACAACCGCTCGCTGGTCGGCGCGCTCACCGAGCAGTTCGGCGACATCAGCCAGCTGGTCTCCGGCTCGCGCGGCGACTCGCTCACGTCGCTCAAGCAGCGGGTCGAGGGTGCGCTGCGGCCGCTGGGCGGGTCGAACCTGGTCTCCACGCTGGCCGACCAGCGTTCGTCGCTTGCGCGCTCCGAGCAGCGGGCCCGCGACGCCGAGGCGGCCGCGGCCGCGGCGCGCTCGGACCTGGAGAACCAGAACGCCCTGGTCCGCCAGCAGGGCGAGCAGAGCAAGACGACCATCGACGCGCTCAACGCGCAGGTCCGCGGGTACCGCCAGGAGCTGGAGACCTTCCGCGGCGACGTGCAGGAGGCCGTGGAGACCGCTGGGGCCGAGATCGAGCGGACGACCCGCGAGGCGGGCGAGCAGCGGGCCCGCGACGCCGACCAGATCGCGCGGCTCGGCGGGGAGCTGGCCGCGGCCCAGGCACGGCTGCGCGAGCTCCAGGGCACGCGGCCCGGCGAGCGGCTGGTGGCCGACCCGGAGTTCGCCCTGGTCGACGGCCAGGTCACGGTGGTGGACAACGCGGCGGGCGACGTCGTGTTTATCAACCGCGGCCGGCGCGACCGCGTCTTCCTGGGCCAGACCTTCGAGGTGTACAGCGACGGCTCGCAGGTGCGGCCCGTGCCCGTGCTCGACCCGCGCACGGGGCAGACCAGCGAGGAGTTCCCGCCGGGCAAGGCGGCCATCGAGATCATCGCCATCGAGGACGCCACGAGCCGGGCGCGCGTGGTGCGGCCCAGGGCGCGCGGCGTCGGGTCGCGGGCCCACAGCATCGCCCAGGGCGACGTGATCGTCAACGCGGTCTACGACCCGGCCAAGGTCTACCGGTTCCTCATCGCGGGGGACTTCAACCTCCGCGGCGGCACGCCCACGCCGCTGGGGCGCGACGACGTGCGGGCCCTGATCACCCAGTGGGGCGGCCAGGTGGTCGAGACGCTCTCGGGCGAGGTGGACTTTGTCGTCCTGGGGGAGCGCCCGGTGGTGCCGCCCCAGCCGGCGGGCACGGCCTCGACGGAGGTGATCTCGTTCTTCGTGCAGAAGCAGAACGAGGCCGGGCAGTACGAGCGGTTCCTGCGGGAAGCGACCGGCAGCGAGATCCCGATCCTCAACCAGAACCGGCTGCTGACGCTGACCGGCCAGGCGGGGCTGGGCGCGGCCTTCGGGGCCCGCTGAGCGCCCGTTCGCGGTCACAGCTGAGGCCGCCGTCAGAGGCCGACGGCGCCGCGCAGGCGCGCCACCTCGCTGCGCTCCAGCTCGCGCCAGGCGCCCTGGGCCACGCCCGAAAGCGGCAGGGGCCCGATGGCGGTCTGCTTGACGCGATCAACCTTGAGGCCGGACTCGATGAGCACGCGTTCGAGGTTGCTCGTCCGCGCTGAGAGGAGCGAGACGTCCAGCACGAGCTTGCGGCCGCCGAGCCGGCCCTTGCCGTCGGGCGAGGGGCGGTCGGGCTCGTCATCGGAGCCGGCGCGGGCGTCGGCGATGGTGACCTTGGCCCTGCCCTTGAGCCTGCGGCTGAGGGTGTCGGCGGCTTGGCGCATGTCCTCGCCGCGCACGGTGACTCGGAAGGTGCGCGGCACCTTGTAGCGGGCGTGGGTGAGGCGGTGGGCCAGGTCGCCGTCGTTGGTGAGCAGGACCAGGCCGCAGTCGTGGAAGCCGAGGCGGCCGACGGGGAACAGCCGCGGGGCGGTGGGGTGCTTGACCAGGTCGGCAACGGTCCTGCGCTGGCCGCCCACAGCGCCGCGGTCGGCCAGGGACGTCAGGACGCGCGGCGGCTTGTTGAGCAGCACGTAGACGAAGCGGCGGCGCGAGGGGGAGTGCACGGCGCGGCCGTCGATCTCGACCTTGTCCTGGGAGGGGCTCACGAAGATCGGCGGCGCGGTCACGACTTGGCCGTTGATGGCGATGCGGCCGCGGCGGATCAGGTCCTCGGCGGCGCGGCGCGAGGCCAGGCCCAGGTCTGCCAGGAAGCGCTGGAGGCGCAGCGCCCCCGGGCGCGAGGCGTCTCGCAGCGGGTCGGTGATCGGGGGATGATCGGGTTCACGAAGCGGGACGGGCACTGGCGTCGGCGCGGGCTGGGCGTCCTGGGTTAGCTCGGCTGGGGCCAGGGCGCTGCGGCGGCGGGGTGTGCGCGGCGCGGGGGAATCGGCGGGGTCGGTGTCCGCGGGAGGGGTGCGGGTGGTGGGGGGGGTGGGTTTGGTTCGGCGGATCAGGGAGCGGTCAGGCTCCGGGGTGGTTGGCGTTGGCACCGGCGATGGTACCTGGACGGCGGGGCTGGGGGCCCGGGCAGGTGCAAGGCCGCGGGTGCGTGGCGGGTGCCGCGGTGGGAGCGATGCTCCGGCGGTGTGAATCGTGGCGTGGGTCTGTCGTGGCGGGCGCAGCGGGCCGACAATACCGGTGTGCACCAGCGACCGATCGAACAGGGCGAGCAGCCGCAGACCGACGAGCACGGCGTGACGACCGGCGCGCCGCGGGGCCGGCTGCGCGGGGTCAGCGTGCAGGGCGCGCTGGACCGGCTCCAGCGGTGGCTGGGGCACGACACGCTGCCGTTGATGGCCGCGGCGCTGTCGTACCGCACGATCTTTTCGCTGATCCCGCTGCTCTTGGTGGGGCTGCTGACGCTCCAGCTGTTCTCCAACACCGACGCGCTGATCCAGCAGCTGCTCCGGCGGGTGATCGACCAGGCCGGGCTTGCGGACATCGTGAGCAAGGCGGTGGCCACCGGAGGCGATGCGGGCGAAGCTGCGGCGCTGAGCGAGGCCCAGCGCGAGGCGGGGCTGCGGCAGATCGAGGGGTGGATCCAGGGGATCCTCAAGGGGTTCAGGGGCCTGAACTTCGGGGCCATCGGGCTGGTGTCGGCCCTGACGCTGATCTACGCGGCGATCTCGCTGCTGGTGGAGGTGGAGAACTCGTTCAACACGGTGTACGGGGTGGCGCGGGGGCGGTCGTTCAAGCAGCGGGTGCTCCAGTACTGGCTGGTGGTGACGCTGGGGCCGCTGGCGGTGTACGGCTCGTTCTATGTCGGCGAGCGGTTCACCGCGGCGGCCGAGCGCGTGGTGAGCACGCAGATCCAGGCCGTCGAGGGGGCGCCGGGGCCCCAGGGCGCGAGCGCAGCCCGGTGGGAGGCGGGCCTGGCGAGCCCGACGGACCCGGGGCGCTCGGCGCGGGGCACCGTCGAGGGCGCGATGGCGGCCGTGCGCGGGGAGGCGCTGGGCGGCCTGAGCGGGGCGGGCCTGGGCGGGGCGGGGTCGGGGATCTCGCAGCGGCTGATCCGCGGGGTGGGCTTCGGGGTGACGGTGCTGATCTCCACGGTGCTGCTGTGGGTGCTGTACGTGATCGTGCCCAACACGAAGGTGCGGGTGTGGGCGGCCCTTGCCGGCGCGCTGGTCGGGGGGGTGCTGCTGGAGGTGGCCAAGTGGGGCTTCCGGAACTTCGTGACGGGCGCTGGGTATCAGTCGCTGTACGGGTCGCTGGCGTTGCTGCCGCTGTTCCTGATGTGGGTGTACGTGCTGTGGATGATCGTGCTGCTGGGGCTGAGGCTGGCGTACCTGATCCAGACCGGTCGGCGCGGGCGTGTGGTGGGGGTTGCCAACCTCGTCGAGCGGGCCACGGGCTCGGGGCGGGCGTGGTGGGTGGATCCCGCCGCTGGGGTGCCGGTGCTGGCGTTGGTGGCTCGGGCGTTCGGGCGCGGCCAGGGGGTGAGCGCCGAGGACCTGTCGCGCGCCTGCGGGATCGAGCCGCGGCTGGTCGGGCAGATGCTCGAGCGGATGCACACAAACGGGTGGGTTCACCGCGGCGCCGAGGAGCGCGAGGGGCAGTGGGTGCTCTCGATGCCCGCCGAGCGGATCGGCCTTGGGCCGGTCCTGGAGGCGTGCTTCGAGCTCGCCGACGCGGGGCAGACCACGCGCGAGGTGCGCGAGAGCGTGGTCCGGCGGCTGCGGCGGGCCCAGGTGGCGTCGGTGCGTGGCATGAGCCTGGCCAGCGTGCTGGGCGCGGTGCTGACCGACGAGGACGGCGCTGGGCCGGTGGCCGCGTCAGACGCCGGCGGCGGGGCGCGCCGGGACGCGGGCCCGGAAGCTGGCGCCGAAGCTGGCCAAGAAGCGGGCGTCGTCCCGGCCTGAGCGGGTCGGCTTAGCGCTGGGCGGGCGCGTGCTCGTACTGGCTCATGGGCGGGCAGGAGCAGACGAGGTTGCGGTCGCCGAAGGGGTTGTCCACGCGGCCGACGGGCGGCCAGAACTTGCGCCCCAGGACCCAGGGTGCGGGGAAGGCCGCCTGCTGGCGCGAGTAGGGGTGGGTCCAGGTGTCGGCCGTCACGGCGTGGGCGGCGTGGGGGGCGTTTTTGAGGGGGTTGTCGAGGCGGTCGGAGGCGCCCGTGGCGATGGCCTGGGCCTCGGCGTGGATGCCGATCATGGCGTCGGCGAAGCGGTCGAGCTCGTCGGTGCTCTCGCTCTCGGTGGGCTCGATCATGAGCGTGCCGGCGACGGGCCAGGACATGGTCGGGGCGTGGAAGCCGTAGTCCATGAGGCGCTTGGCGATGTCGTCGACGGTGACGCCGGCCGAGGCCTGGAGCGGTCGGGCGTCGAGGATGAACTCGTGGGCGCACAGGCCGGAGCGGCCGCGGTAGAGGATGTGGAAGTGGGGCTCGAGGCGTTTGGCCAGGTAGTTGGCGTTGAGGATGGCGACCTGCGTGGCCTTGGTCAGGCCCTGGGCGCCCATGAGGGCGATGTAGACCCAGGAGATGGTCAGGATGCTCGGGGAGCCGTAGGGGGCCGCCGAGATCGGGCCGATGGCCTGGGCGCCGGCGGTGCCCGGGGAGACGACCGGGTGGCCCGGCAGGAAGGGCGCCAGGTGCGCCGCGACGCCGATGGGGCCCATGCCGGGCCCGCCGCCGCCGTGGGGGATGCAGAAGGTCTTGTGCAGGTTGAGGTGGCACACGTCGGCGCCGATGTCGCCCGGCCTGCACAGGCCGACCTGGGCGTTCATGTTGGCGCCGTCCATGTAGACCTGGCCGCCGTGCTGGTGGACGACGCGGCAGATCTGGGCGATGTCCTCCTCGAAGACGCCGTGGGTGCTCGGGTAGGTGACCATCAGCGCGGCCAGCTCGCCGGCGTGCTGCTGGGCCTTGGCGCTCAGGTCGGCCAGGTCGACGTTGCCCTGGGCGTCGCAGGCGACGGGCACGACGCGGAAGCCGGCGATGATGGCGCTGGCGGGGTTGGTGCCGTGGGCCGACTCTGGGATGAGGCAGACGGTGCGGTGGGAGTGGCCGCGCGCCTGGTGGTAGGCGCGGATGACCATCAGGCCGGCGTACTCGCCCTGGCTGCCCGAGTTGGGCTGGAGCGAGACCGCCGCCAGGCCGGTGATCTCGGCCAGCCAGCCCTCAAGCTGGGCAAAGAGCGTGGCGTAGCCGCGCGCCTGCTCGGCGGGCGCGAAGGGGTGGAGGCGCCCGAACTGGGGCCAGGTCACGGGGATCATCTCGGCGGTGGCGTTGAGCTTCATGGTGCACGATCCCAGGGGGATCATGCTGTGGGCCAGCGAGAGGTCGCGGCCCTGGAGGCGGAAGATGTAGCGGAGCAGCTCGTGCTCGGAGTGGTAGGTGTTAAAGACGGGGTGGGACATGAAGGGCGAGGTGCGCCGGAGCGGCTCGGGCCATGCGGGCTCCTGGGGCAGCCCATCGAGTGAATGGGCCACGGCGTCGGCCGAGCTGTGGGCCACGCCGAAGCAGCCGAGCAGGTCGGCCACGTCCTGGGGCGCGGTGGTCTGGTCCAGTGCGATGCCCAGGGTGCCGTCGGCAAAGTCGCGGAGGTTGATCCGGGCTGCGCGGGCCGCGGCCAGGACGCCCCGGGCGGTGGTGCGCTGTGCCGGGCGGACGCGCAGGGTGTCGAAGGCGTCGGGCGTGAGCACGGCGTGCCCGGCGGCGGTCAGGGCGCGGCTCAGGGCGCGGGTCAGGGCGTGGGTGCGCAGGGCGATGGTGCGCAGGCCCGCAGGGCCGTGGTAGACGGCGAACATCGAGGCGATGATGGCCAGCAGGGCCTGGGCGGTGCAGATGTTGCTGGTGGCCTTCTCGCGGCGGATGTGCTGCTCGCGGGTCTGGATGGCCATGCGCAGGGCGGGGTTGCCGTGGGCGTCGCGCGAGACGCCGATGATGCGCCCGGGCATGCGGCGCGCGTGCTCGGCGCGGGTGGCGATGAACGCCGCGTGCGGCCCGCCGTAGCCCATGGGGACGCCGAAGCGCTGGGCCGAGCCGACGGCGATGTCCGCCCCCAGCTCTCCCGGGGGCGTCAGGAGCGTCAGGGCCAGGGGGTCGGTGGCCAGGACGACCTTGGCCCCGCCGCCGTGCGCCGCGGCGATCACCGGCCGCGGGTCGGCGATGGCGCCGGTGGTGTCTGGGTACTGGACGAGCACGCCGCACAGGTCGGGGGCCGCGGCGGACTCGGGGGTGACGTCGGCCACGCGCAGCTCGATGCCCAGGCCCTGGGCCCGGGTGCGGCACACGGCGATGGTCTGCGGGTGGCACGCCGGGGAGACCAGGAAGGCCTTGCGGGCGGCGTCGTGCCCGCCGGCGATCGAGAGGCACATGCTCATGGCCTCGGCTGCGGCGGTGGCCTCGTCAAGGAGCGAGGCGCCGGCCAGCGGCAGGCCGGTCAGGTCGCTGATCATGGTCTGGAAGTTCAGGAGCGCCTCGAGCCGGCCCTGGGCGATCTCGGCCTGGTAGGGCGTGTACTGGGTGTACCAGCCGGGGTTCTCCAGGATGTTGCGCAGGATGACCGGGGGCGTGACGGTGTCGTGGTAGCCCATGCCGATCATGGAGCGGAAGACCTGGTTCTCGTCGGCGATGGCGCGCAGCTCGGCCAGGACGCCCTCCTCGTCGCGCGGGCCGGGCAGGGCCAGCGGGCGGGCGAGCCGGATCGACGCGGGGACCACCGCGTCGCTCAGCGCTTCGAGCGAGGGCTGGCCGATCACCGCCAGCATCCGGCCGATCTCCTCGGGGCTCGGGCCGATGTGCCGGTGCACGAACGAGCCGGCCAGAGACAGGAGCGCGCGGGCGTCCTGCGGCTGGGCCACGGCGTCGGTGGCGTGGGGGGAGTTGGCAGTGAGGGGCTGGGCGGGCGGTCGGCCGTTGCCGGTCGGGGCCACCTGAGCCGGGGCGATGGGACGGACGGCGACGGCCGCGTTGGCGGCGCTGGGGGGGATGGCGGTGGACATGTGTGGTACCGATGGGGGCAAGTCGCGGCCGGTGGTCATCCGAATCGGCGGAGACGTCCGGTGAGCCCACGCCCGGGGCGCAGTGAGGGTGGGCGGCTGGTGCCCCTGAGCAGCGCGGGCTCACCGAAAACGATATCCCGCTCGGGGAGGAAATCGGCGGGAAAGGTGCGGCCGGGGGCGGTCGGATGTGCAAAGATGTGCCATGGCACCGGTACACACCCGGTCGGCGCCCGCGCGGGCCCTTTCGGGTGTGCCCCCAGCCCCATCACCCCCCCGAAGGGGCCCATTGGAGCACAGGATGAGCACGCAGGATCGTCGCATCGGCATGGCTGGTCTTGGTGGCGTGTGCGTGGTTCGGAGGCTGCTGATCGCCTCGGGGCTGCTGGCCTCGGTCGTGGTCTCGGGGCCGCAGGGGCTCGCGTGGGCTGGGGCGGGTTCTGGGACGTTTGCGACCGCCGACGACCGCGCCTCGGCCAAGGCCGCTGACACGCTCATCGACACGCTCAAGGGCCTGACGGCCCAGGAGCAGGCGTACTTCCAGCACGTGACGGCGCTCTCGAGCCCGTTCTTCGAGGGGCGCGCGCCGGGCGAGCGCGGCAACGAGCTGGCGGCGGAGTACGCCGAGTTCTTCTTCAAGCGCGCCGGGCTGCGGCCGGTGATCCCGCAGGAGGGGGGCCAGCCCACGTACCGCCAGCCCTTCGACATGGCGCCGCGGCTGACGCTGGAAGACAAGTCGCTGGCGTGGTCGATCCCCGGCGGGGCGACGGTGAGCCTGGGGCCGGCGCAGTTCACGCCGCTGGGCGCCACCGGCTCGACGCCGGGTCAGGAGCCGGCGCAGCTGCCGATGGTCTTTGCCGGCTACGGCCTTGAGACGAGCGAGCAGTACCATGGCCTGCCCGCGGACCTGGACCTGAGCGGCAAGCTGGTGGTGGTCTTCCGGTTCGAGCCGCTCAACGAGCGTGGCCAGAGCCGGCTGGGCCAGGACGGGCAGTTCACGCGTTCGGCGGGGCTTGCGCAGAAGTTCGAGGCCCTGACCAAGCGCGGCGCGGCGGGGATCGTGGTGGTGAACCCGCCGGGGCTGGACGACCCCCGCGCCGGTCGGCTGGACAGGTTCCAGGCCGCGGCCGGCGGGCGGACGCTGGGCGTGCCGGTGCTCCAGATGACGGAGGACGCCTTCGACGCGCTGGCCGTGGCCGCCGGCACGAGCATCAAGGACCTTCGCGCGCAGGCCGACGCGGGCCACGTGCTGGCCGACCTCAAGGCCGTGGCGTCGGTGAAGGTCAAGGCCACGTCCAAGCCGGTCAAGACGGGGAACGTCGCCGGGCTCGTGCAGGGCAGGGGCGCGCTGGCCAGCGAGTACGTCGTCGTGGGCGGTCACTACGACCACGTGGGGTACGGGTTCTTCGGCTCTCGTGGCGGGTTCGTGGGTCAGCTGCACCCCGGCGCCGACGACAACGCCTCGGGCACGGCGGGCGTGCTGCTGGCCGCCGAGCGGATGGCGCGCCAGTACGCCGAGCTGCCCGAGAGCGCCCAGGCCCGGTCGCTCATCTTCGTGGTCTTTAGCGCCGAGGAGTCCGGGCTCGTCGGGGCGCGGGAGTTCGTCCGGGCGTTGCCCGTGCCGGCCGACAAGGTCTACGCCATGCTGAACATGGACATGATCGGGCGCGTGCGCAAGGGCATCGTGGACGTGGCGGGGATCGGCTCGGCCAAGGGCTTTGCCGACATCCTGGCGCCGCACTTTGAGCGGTCGGGCCTGAACGTGGCCCAGCTGCCCGGCGCCCAGGGGCCCTCCGACCACGCGGTGTTCTACGGCGCGCAGGTCCCGTCGCTGCACTTCTTCAGCGGCATCCACCCGCAGTATCACCAGCCCGGCGACACCTACGTGCACATCAACCCGGTCGGGGCCGTGCGCGTGATCGACATGGTCATGGGCATCGCGCAGGACCTGGCCACGCGGGCCCAGCCGCTGGAGTTCACGCAGGCCACGGGGCAGTCGGTCGATCTCCGCGCGGACCGCTGGGACGACGCGCCGGCTGCGCCCGCGGCCCCCGCGCAGGGCCAGGGCGCCCAAGCCGTGCCCGGTGCGGGTGGTGGGGCGGGGGGGCTCAGCGGCACCGCGGTTCGGTTCGGCATCGCGCCGGGCAACTACGGCCAGAGCGGCGGGGTGCTCGTCGGTGACGTCACGCCGGGCGGCACCGCCGACAAGGCCGGGCTCGTCGCCGGCGACCTGCTCACCCACTGGGACAGCCGGCCCATCGAGTCCGTCGAGGCGTGGGTGCCCATGCTCGCAGCGGCCACGCCCGGGCAGGTCGTCTCGCTGACGGTCAAGCGCGGCCAGCGCGTGCTGACGGTGCCGGCCACGCTCCAGGCGCGTCCCGCGGGCGAGTAAAGCCGCGCCGACCAGCCAGCAACCCCACGGCGCTTGCCAGCAGTGGCCAGCGCCGTTTTTTATTTCTGCCAGGGCCCAAGCTCGGGTGTCGGATGACCCGCGGGCCCGACGGGTCGCCGCGAAAGTATCATCCCGAGCCGGGTCGAACCGGCCGCGCCGGGCCGAACCCGCGCAGCACGGAGCGCCGCATGAGCACGGAAGTCGGGGCAGTCCCTGGGGCGATCGGGGGGGACGGGGGGGGCTTTGCGCACCTACACCTGCACACCGAGTACAGCCTGCTCGACGGCGGCAACCGCATCGACAGGCTCCTGGACCGCGTCAAAGAGCTGGGCATGCCCTCGGTCGCCATCACCGACCACGGCAACCTCTTCGGCGCCGTCGCCTTCGCCACCGCGGCGCAGGAGCGCGGCATCAGGCCCATCCTGGGCGTGGAGGCGTACGTCGCGCAGGGCTCGCGGCGGGACCGCACATACACAGGTGTGTCCGACGGCGGGTACCACCTGGTGCTCCTCGCCGAGACCGACGAGGGCTGGCGCAACCTGCTGGTGCTGTGCTCCGAGGCGTATTTGACGGGCTTTTACTTCAAGCCGCGGATCGACCGCGAGCTGCTCGAACGCCACCACCGCGGCCTGATCGCCATCAACGGCCACCTGGGCTCGGAGATCGGCGAGGCGCTTCTGGCCTACGAGCGCTCCGGCCAGCAGTCGCACTGGGAGAAGGCCGTCGAGAGCGCCCGGTGGCACGCCGGCGTCTTTGCCGACACCGGCACCGGTCCGCGGTTCTTCGTCGAGCTCCAGCACCACGTACCCGAGCAGATCGCGATCAACGGGCACCTGATCCGGCTCTCGCGCCAGCTGGGCCTGCCGCTGGTGTGCGACAACGACGCCCACTTCCTGACCGCCGACGACCACGACGCCCACGACACGCTCGTGTGCATCTCCACCGGCAAGGGCAAGAACGACCCCGACCGGATGCGCTACACGCCCGAGCTGTACGTCAAGAGCCCCGCGCAGATGCGAGAGCTCTTTGCGCAGTACGGCCAGGCCGGCCGCGAAGCGCTCGACAACACCACAGCCATCGCCGGGCGATGCATAGCCAAACTTCCCATCGGGCAGAGCAACGCGCCGATGGTCCGCGTCCGGCGTCGCAGCGCCGCGGGCCAGCCCTCGGGCTGGGACGGCCTGCCGCAGCCGACCGACCCGGCCTACGCCGGGGACATGACCGCGTGGTACAAGGCGTACTGCGCCCAGTTCGAGGTCGTCCCGCTGGTCATACCGCCCGAGGCGAGCGAGGCCGACCGCCAGGCCGCGCTGGCCGTGTCCAAGCAGGAGTGCGACGAGGCCCTGCGGAGGCTGGCCGAGGGCGGCTATATCTGGAGGTACGGCAACCCCGCCGCGGGCGCCGCGCCGGGCGACGCATCGGAACGCGAGGCATCGGAGCGCCGAGCCAGGCTCGAGCGCGAGCTCAAGATCCTGGCCGACAAGGGCATCTCGGCGTACTTCCTGATCGTGTGGGACTTTGTCAGCTGGGGCCGCGCGGGTGGCATCCCGGCGCTGGCCCGCGGCTCGGGCGTGGGCACGATGGTCGGCTACGTCCTGGGCCTCTCCAACGCGTGCCCGGTGCGCTACGGCCTGCTCTTCGAGCGGTTCACCGACCCGGACCGCTCCGAGTACCCCGACATCGACATCGACATGTGCCAGGACGGCCGCGCCAGCGTGATCGAGTACGTCCGACGCAAGTACGGCCACGTGGCCCAGATCATCACCTTCGGGACGCTCAAGGCCCGGGCGGCGCTGCGCGACGTCGGCCGCGTGCTGGGCCTGACGCCGGCGCAGGTCGACCCGATCGCCAAGCTCGTGCCCGAGCAGCTGGGCATGACGCTCGACAAGGCCCTGGAGGCCGAGCCCGAGCTGCGGGCCCGCTACCAGCGCGACGCCGAGGTGCGACGACTGATCGACACGGCCAGATCGCTCGAGGGCCAGGCCCGCCACAGCTCGGTGCACGCCGCCGGTGTGATCGTCGCCACTCGGCCGCTGCACGAGATCGTGCCCCTCTACCGCCCGCCGGGCACCGAGGACGTCGTCACCCAGTGGGACGGCCCGACGTGCGAGCGCATGGGCCTGCTCAAGATGGACTTCCTGGGCCTGCGCACCGTCAGCGTCGTCGAGCGCTGCAAGCGGCTGATCCTCCAGGGCATGACCGACCAGGACACCTACGCGTGTGTCGGCAGGCTCGCCGGCGACGGCGGCCCGCACCCGCTGGACCTCGACCGGTTGCCGATGGACGATCAGCGCGTCTTCGAGCTCTTCCGCCGCGGCGACACCACCGGCGTGTTCCAGTTCGAGTCCGACGGCATGCGCCGCCTGCTGCGCGAGATGCGGCCCGACCGGCTCGAGGACCTCATCGCCGCCAACGCGCTCTTCCGCCCGGGGCCCATGGACCTGATCCCGGACTACAACCGCCGCAAGCACGGCGAGGCCCCGGTCCCGTCCGTGCACGAGATCGTCGACCGCCACACCGCGGAGACCTACGGCGTGATGGTCTATCAAGAGCAGGTCATGCAGATCGTGCACGGCCTGGGCGGCATCAAGCTCCGCGACGCGTACTCGCTCATCAAGAACATCAGCAAGAAGAAGCACGACAAGATCGAGAAGGAGCGGCCCAAGTTCCTCGCCGGCGCCCAGGACAAGGGCCTGACCAAGGCGCAGGCCGAGGACCTCTTCGAGCTGATCCTCAAGTTCGCCGGCTACGGCTTCAACAAGAGCCACTCCACCGGGTACGCCATCGTCGCCTACCAGACCGCGTACCTCAAGACGTACTTCCCAAACCAGTACATGGCGGCGTTCCTGACCTACGAGTCCGCCGCGATGCAGGCCGCCGACTGGGTCCCGTACCTGGAAGACTGCAAGCAGACGCTGTTCATCGATCCGCAGAGCGGCCGGGCGGTCAAGACCGGGGTTGAGGTCCGCCCGCCCGACATCAATCTCTCCGATGCATCGTTTTCCGTGGTATGCCCCGAGGAGGCCCGCGACGGCCCCGCCTCGCACCGCGGCCACGTCAGGTTCGGGCTGCGCGCGATCAAGGGCGTGGGCGACAAGGCCATCGTGGCCATCATCCAGGAGCGGCACAAGGGCGGCCCGTTCGGCACGCTCGCCGAGTTCTGCGAGCGGGTGCCCGTCGGCGGCTCGGGGGGCAACGGCGGCGCAGCCGCTACGCCCGGCGCGGTCAACAAGCTCACGCTCGAGGCCCTGATCAAGAGCGGCGCGCTCGACTGCCTGCACGGCAGGGGCGCGCGGGCGGCCATGCTCGCGTCCCTCGACGGCATGGTGCAGGCGGGCGCGCGGGCGCAGCAGGACAGGGCGTCCGGCCAGGGCTCGCTCTTTGGTGGGCCCGCCGGCCAGGAGCCGCCGGCGTCGCGCCGGCCAGCCGCGGACGCGCAGCTCCCGGCCAAGGTCCGCGCGTGGTCAGAGTCCGAGACGCTCACCCACGAGAAGGAAGCATTGGGTTTCTATGTGTCCAGCCACCCGCTGGATCAGCACCGCCAGCTCGTCCGCCGCATCGCCAACGCCACCACCCGCCAGGTCCGCGAGCGCCTGGCGCCGCAGGACAGCCGGGTCGTCCTGGCCGGGCTCGTCGCGGAGGTGCGCGTGATCCCGCTCAAGAACGGCAAGAACGCCGGCCAGCGCATGGCCGTCGTGACCGTCGAGGATCACCTCGGCCAGCTCGATTGCGTGGCCTTTGTCGAGGTCTTTGCGCGCTGCGGCCCGGCGATCACGCCCGACGCGATGGTCTTCGTCCAGGGCAAGGTTGACTACAACCGCGGCGAGCCGCAGATCGTCTGCGATCGCGTGATCCCTCTGGCCGAGGGCGAGCTGGCGCTGGCCAAGCGGCTGCGCGTGGTGATCGACGAGTCGCGGCACAACGGCTCTAGCGCCGCGGCGATCGACCGTGCCGCGTCGATCCTCCGCGCCGCGGGGGAGCGAGCCGCGACCGAGGCCCGCGCGCCTCGGCACGACGCGCCCGGCGCTGCGCCCACCGCCGCGGTGGAGCTGGCGCTGCGCCTGGAGTCCCCGCCCGCGCTGGTCGTGTTCGAGCTGCAGGGCGCAGCCTCGCGCGTGCCGATCGGGCCCGACCTGATCGACGGCCTCCGCACCGCGCTGGGCGAGGGCGCGGTCGAGCTGCTCGGCTCGAGCAAGTGGGAAATAGTCAAGCAGGAGCCCAGGCGCTTCGGCCGGGCGGGCTGACGCCTCGGCGTGCGTGGCGACCCTCTGGGCGCGGCGCCGCGTCCCCGGAACACCTAAAAAGGTGGCGTCACGCGACGGCGTGCGCCGGCCTGGGCGTCTCGTCGGAGATCTTCTGCCGCTTGATGTGCTCGGGCCCTTGGGCCGGCTCGTCGCAGCTGAGCAGCCAGTGGTCGTCGCGGATGCGCATGTGCAGGTGCACCGGGCGGCCCCAGATCAGCCGCAGGCTGATGAGCACCTGGGCGGCGCGGGCCGCGTCCACCTCCAGGCCCGTCCACTGGTGGGCCAGGTACAGCTCGCCGCGGTTGCGGTAGTTGCCGTCGGCGACGGCGATGAACGGCTCGCCGCGGTTGGTCAGGTGGTGGAGGAGCGTCTGCTTGACGCGTGGGAAGTCGCGCGAGGCGACCTTGGCCGCGCCCGTGTGCGGGTCCTTGCGGGTGGCAAAGAGCCTGTGCCGCTCGCAGAACTCCTCGGTCAGGAACTCCTCGATGAACGTCACGTCGTTGTAGATGCGCCGGACCTGGAAGATCTTCTCGCGCCCGGCCATGGAGCGGTCGTCGTGCGCCTCGCGGGCGCCGATCGCGTCCAGGGCCTCCCAGGCCGGGCCGTGCCGGCCGGTGTCCCAGCGGCGTTCGATGTCGCGCCACAGCTCGATGCCGATCTTGTACGGGTTGAAGCCCCCCGGCGGCATGTGCACGACGCCTGAGTGCTGGTCGGCGTACTGCACGATCTCGCTCGAGTGCACGAAGTGCCGCGTCATCAGCTTGGAGTGCCAGTACGAGGCCCACCCCTCGTTCATGATCTTGGTCATGGCCTGGGGCACGAAGTACAGCGCCTCGTCGCGCACGATCGAGAGGATGTCCTGCTGCCACTCGTCCAGCGGGGCCTCGTGGATCAGGAACCCGAGCACGTCGCGTGTCGGGCGTGTCGGGACCCGCCCCCGGGACGCGGCGCGGGCCTCCATGTAGGCCCGCCGCTGGCGGTCGAGCTCGGCGGGCGGGTTGATGAAGGCGTCCATGTAGTCCTTGGCGGGCAGCTTCTCCGGGACGAAGGCCCGCGCGGGGTTGCGTTCCTGCTCGGGGGCCGGCGTGTCGGCCCAGTCGCCGGCCCGCGGGATGAACTGCCCGTGCGTGTCGATCAGCGACTCGATCGAGAGGCACGCGTCGATGAACCGCTCCACCGCCTCGTGGCCGTGGCGGTCGACGTGCCGCCGGACGCGCGTGGCGTGGTTGGCCATCTCGTCGAGCATCCGCCGGTTGGTCTTGCCGAACCAGAGGTTGTGCTTGAAGAAGTCCGCGTGCCCGAAGACGTGGGCCATCACCAGCTTCTGGTCCGTGACCGAGTTGCTCTCCTGCAGGTAGGCGTACACCGGGTCGTTGTTGATGACCATCTCGTAGATCCGGCCCATGCCGTAGGCGTCGCGCTTGGAGAGCTTCTCGTACTCCATGCCCCAGCGCCAGTGGGGGTAGCGCACCGGGAAGCCCTGGTAGGCGGCGATCTGGTTCATGGTGTCGAACGGCAGGACCTCGAAGACCACCTCGAAGAAGTCCAGGCCGTACTCCATCGCGCGTGCGCGGATGGCGTGCATGTGGTCGAGCAGCTCGGGGGTGAGGTCCGTCTTGGGTGCGCCCGGCATGGCATCACCTCTATCGGCCCGCGCGGTCGGCTCGCATTGACGGCCCGGGCCCACCGTCTATACGCACCGCCCGCGGCCGGGGTTGGTCCCTCAGGGGCCCTCCCCCGGTACACTGGCCCGATGGCCCAGCAGTCCGATCAAAGCACCCCGCTCCAGCTCACGCCTGAGCTGGTCCGCCGCGTGGCCCGGCTGGCCCGTTTGAGCGTGCCGGAGGCCGAGTTGCCCGGCGTCGCGGAGGACCTCGCCCGCGTGCTGCACTACGCCGACCGCCTGGCCGCCTTGGACCTGGCAAGCGTGGCCCCGCTGGCCACCCCGCTGGAGCGTCCCATCACGCTCCGCGGCGACGCCCCCGGCCCGGTCATGAGCCCCGATCTGGTGCTGGCCATCGCCCCGGCGTGCTTCGAGGGGTTCATCAGCGTCCCGCCGGTGCTGGTCGGGGGGGGCGAGGGGGATGGGGGGGGTGGGGCGTGATCGCCGCGAGCGCGCAGTCGATCGCGCGCCGCGTCGCTGCGCGGCAGGACTCGGCCGGCGCGGTCGTCGCCGCCGCCATCGAGCGCGCCCGGGCCGTCCAGTCCCGCACCAACGCCTTCACCGAGATCCTCCCCGAGCACGCCCTGGCCCGGGCCCACGCCCTCGACGCGGCGCTCGACGCCGGCGCGGCCCCGGGGCCGCTCTGCGGCGTGCCCGTGGTGATCAAGGACAACATCTGCACCACCGCCGGGCACACCACCTGCGCCTCGCGCATCCTGGCCGGGTACCGCTCGCCGTTCGACGCCACCGCTGTGGCGCGGCTCGCCGCAGCGGGCGCCGTCGTCATCGCCAAGGCCAACATGGACGAGTTCGGCATGGGCTCGAGCACCGAGCGCTCGGCCTACGGCCCAGCGAGCCACCCTACGGCTTCGGGCAGGGTGCCGGGGGGTTCCTCGGGCGGCTCGGCCATCGCGGTGGCCTCGGGCGTGGTCCCCATCGCGCTCGGCTCGGACACCGGGGGCTCGATCCGCCAGCCCGCGGCCTTCTGCGGCGTTGTCGGGCTCAAGCCCACCTACGGCAGGGTCTCTCGGCTGGGCCTGGTGGCCTACGCCTCCAGCCTCGACCAGATCGGGCCGATCGCCGGCTCGGTCGCTGACGCGGCGCTGGCGCTGCGCGTGATCGCCGGGCACGACCCGGCCGACGCCACGAGCCTCCCCGACGCCGCGGCCGACATGAGCCAGCCGCTCGGCCGGGCGCCCGCGTCGCTCCGCGTGGGCGTCGTGGGCCCCGAGGCCACCGAGGGGCTCCACCCGGGCGTGCGCGCCGCGCTGGACCGCGCCGCCGGGGCCCTGCGCGACGCCGGCGCGCACCTGGTCCCCGTCCAGATGCCCCACGCCGAGCACGCCATCGCCGCCTACTACCTCATCGCTACCGCTGAGGCGTCGAGCAACCTTGCGCGCTTCGACGGCGTGCGCTTCGGCCGCCGCGCCGCCCTGGGGCCGCTCGACGGCATCGACGAGCTCTACACGCGCTCGCGCTCCGAGGGCTTCGGCCCGGAGGTCACCCGGCGCGTCCTCCTGGGCACCTTCGCCCTCTCGAGCGGCTACGCCGACCAGTACTACGGCCGCGCCCTGCGCGCCCGCAGGCTCATCAAGGGCGACTACGACGCCGCGTTCGCTCACGGCTGCCACGCGCTGCTCACGCCGGTCACGCCCGGGCCCGCGTTCATGATCGGCGAGAAGACCTCCGACCCGCTCTCGATGTACCTCCAAGACGCCTTCACCGTCGGCGTCAACCTCGCCGGCCTGCCCGCCCTGAGCCTGCCCATGGGCACCACGCCCGACCGCGGCCAGGAGCTGCCGGTCGGCGTCCAGCTCGTCGGCCCGCCGATGGGCGAGCCCGCGCTGCTCGCGATCGCTGCGCTCGTCGAGAACGCCGGCACGTCGCACGCCTGAACGCGCGGGCTCACCGGCGGTGGCGCAGGGCGTGCGGTGGTGGTGGGGGGTACGGGGGGGGCGAGGGCTCCGCGGTCGAGCGCAGCTCCGTCCCGGCCACCAGACGCCGGATGTTGGCGCGGTGCCGGAACACCACCAGCCCCGCCATGATGCCGGTAAAGATCAGGTACGGCCAGATGTAGTACCAGTGGAAGAGCGTCCCGCGCCCCCAGCCGGGCCTGATCAGGTCGGCCCCGCGCATCATCGCCCCCGAGAGGAGCGTCAGCAGCGGCACCGACAACGCCGCGACGATCGACGCCAGCGACACGAACCGCCACACCCGGTACACCGCCACCCACACCAGCGTCGCGCCCACCACGGGCAGCGTCAGCGTCGGGAACACGCCCACCAGCACCCCGAACCCCGTTGCCACGCCCTTGCCGCCGCGGAAGCTCAGCCACACCGGGTACAGGTGCCCCAGCAGGGCCGCAACGCCCACCGCCAAGTGCGACCACGACCGCCACGGCGGAGTATCCCCGTCGCCCAGCGTGTTGAGCCACCACCCAGCCACCGCCACGGGAATGAACCCCTTGGCCGCGTCCAGGGCAAAGACCAGATAAAAAAACCGCCGCCCCAGCACGCGCCCCACGTTGGTCGCCCCGATGTTCCGCGAGCCCACCGTCCGCACGTCCACGCCGTGGGCCGCCCCGACCAGGTACCCGAACGGCACCGAGCCGCACAGGTACGCGACCATCAGCGCGAGCAGATAGGCCGGCGTGGGGTTCAGGATCGTGGGCATCGGGCGTCGTCCATGGCCTGGAGCATATTCATAAGACGAGCCCCCGGGCCGTTTCTTGCATCGGCGCCGCGGGCTTTGGCGCTCCAACCGGGCACCCGCGACCGGCCCGTGTGGCCGCCCGCGTGCGTTCACCCCTGGGGGGGCACGCGGCGCACCAGCGGCCCCACCGCCGGCAGCTCCTCGATGCGCTCCCGGAGCGCCCCCAGCACGGCCCGCCACACGGCCTCTTCGGGCTCAGCGGCGTCGATGAGAGCAAAGCGCCTCGGGTCGGCCTCGGCCTGGCGGAGGTACCCATCGCGCACCTTGCGATGAAACGCCCGGCCCTTGGACTCCATCCTGTCCAGCAGCGGGCTGAGCCGGGCCGCGGCGCGGTCGGCGTCGATGTCAAAGAGCAGCACCAGGTCGGGCATGAGCCCGGTCGTCGCCGCCCGTGCCACCGCCGCGATGTCCGCCACCGGCAGGCCCCCCGCGGCGCCCTGGTAGGCGATCGTCGAGGGCACGTACCTATCTGCGAGCACGACCCTGCCCGCCCGCAGCGCCGGCACGATCTCTCTCTCGACCAGCTCGGCGCGCGAGGCCATGTAGAGCAGCATCTCGCACCGCACCGACATCCCCGCGTGCGCGTTGTCCAGCAGCACCCCGCGGACGGCCTCGCCCACGTGCGTCCCGCCGGGCTCACGCACCGCCGTGCACGCCACGCCGGCTGCGCCCATGGCGCCGACGAGCCTGCGGAACTGCGTGGACTTGCCCGAGCCGTCGGGCCCCTCGAACACGACGAACCGCCCCGCGTACGCCCCCAGCCACCCGTGCTGTCCGCTCGTTCCGCTCACGGCGCCAGTGTAACCGGCCCTGCGCCGCCGCCGTGGCCCTCAGCCCAGGCGCTCCAGGAGCGAGTACCGGTCCAGGTTCAGGTACACCGTCTCGCCGTCGTCCCTTCGGAGCACCAGCCGGTCCAGCCAGAGCTTGTCGTCGCGCGAGTGGGCGTACCACGAGCCGGTCTTCATCTGCTCGAAGCGCACCACGGTCCCCTCGATCACCGTTGCCATGCTGCCGCCGCCGAACTCCTGCCGCGGCACCTGCTGGATCACGCGGACGCGCTGCCCGGGGCTGACCCGCTCGCCGGGTGTGATCGGTGTGCCGCGCTGGTGCTCTTGGGTCGCCATCGTGCGGGAGCATATCGGCCCGATCACGGCTCGGCTGTGCCGCGGGCGCTCGCCGGACCCTGCCCGGCGCCGGGTTTGGCGCTCGGGCTGTCGGCCGGTTCTGGGCCGGCTGGCACTGGCCCCGCCGGCGCTGATCCCGCTGGGTCGAGTCCCGCCGGCTCGGGTCCCTCTGGCCTTGGGCTCGATCCCGCCGACCCGAGCTCGCGCTCGCCCAGCGCAGCCGACTCGGCCGCCAGCCCGCGGGCGCGGGCCAGCAGGTCCTGCTCCGCCGTCAGTCGGTCCAGTGCCTCAGCGGTGGGCTCAAGGTCGAAGTGCCACCGCACCCGCGTGCGCGCACCGACCAGCCCCGCCACCAGGTCCGGCCCGGGCAGCTCGTACCACGGCTGGCCCGTGTTCTTGCTGGTGCTCAGCGGCTCGAAGCCGTCGAGCCGCAGGCGCACGTCGTAGATGCCGTACCAGCGAAAGTCCGCCTCCACCGGCGTGCGGCCCACCTGCACGTCGTTGAGCCACACCATCGCTCCCGCCGGCGAGCTGGTCACCGTGATCGACCGCCGCGCACACCCGCCCCCGACGGCGAGCCCCGCCAACACGCAGCCAGCCGCCACGCTCGCCGCGCCCAGCCGCCCTCGCCCTCGCCGCACCGCCCGTTGCTGCGCTCGTTGCATCACCCACCAGATTACCACGCCTCAGCGGCCCGCGCAGCCCCGCTGACAAGCACAAACGCTTTATTGGATGCCCACGCCGCCGGCCGCGGGATCGGGCGGGGTGCTCTGGGCCTTCTGGTCCGACTGGGCGACAACGCCCGGCTGGCCCGCGTCGGCCGCGGACGCCCCACCGATGCCCGGCTCGGGCGTGGCGGCCGCGGGCGGGTCGATGGCCACGATCTTGCCGTCATCGCCGAGCCGCAGCCCGACCCCCGCAAGCTCCTCGGGCTCCCACGGCACGACCCTCGCCTCGCCGGGCCTGGGCTGACGCACGAGCACCCGGTCGCCCTCGCCCAGCCCCGCCACCACCTCGACCAGCCGCTCGCTCTTGCGCGCAATCTTCACCGGACGCCGGGCCAGCGCCCCGCGCCCCGTCAGGTAGACGTAGCTGACGGGCCCCTCGTAGAACACCGCCTCGATCGGCACCGTCAGCGCCCGGCCGACCCGTTCGAGCGTGATCACCGCCTCGCAGCGCATCGACGGGCGCAGCTCCAGGCCGTTGGGCTCCAGCGCCAGCTTGACGGTGTACTCGCGCACCTGCTCGTTGATCCACCCCTGGCTCTCTGCCAGCACCCCCACCGACTGCACCTCCGCCGCCACGCTCTGGCCGCCGACCGCGTCGATGCGCACCGTCGCCCGCTGCCCGGGCCTGATCCGGCCGGCCACCGATTCGTGCACCTTCACCGACGCGACCATCGACGACGTGTCGGGCAGGGCCGCGATCAGCTCCCCGCGGAACACCTTCTTGCCCACCGAGAGGGGCGCCTGGTTGTCGTTCCACCGCGGCTGGAGCGTGCTCCCGTAGATCACCAGCCCCCCCGAGGGCGCACGCACCACCCCCGATTCGATCTGCCTTTGCAGCCTGTCGAGCTCGCCCGACCGCAGCGACACCATCTGCGCCGCGCCCTGCTTGCGGGCCGTCACCTGGGCCACCTGCCGATCGTTGCGCTGGAGCGTCCGGGCAAGCTCCGCCCGCGCCTCGGTCAGGTCCGATTCCTTCTTCCTCAGGTCGCGTGGGTGCTCGAACTGCTCGTACACCTCCAAGTTCAGCCGCGCAGTCTCCATCTCCGCCTTGGCCTTGCGGAGGTCGATCTCCTCCAGCTGAAGCCGGTTGCGCGTCTCGAACCCCTCGGCCACGAGCCCGCGCATCTTCTCCGTGCTCTCGATCAGCCGCGAGAGGTTGCGCTCCGCCGCGTCGAGCGTCACCGCCAGGCTCTGCCGGCGCGAGCGCACGTCCCCCTGCTCCCACTTGCGCAGCTCCAGCTCGGCCAGGTCCACGGCCAGCTCCGCCTTGCGCCGGGCGCTCTCGTTCTCGTTGAGCTGGATGTCGTACTGCGTGTCGGCCACGGCCTGCTCCGACCGGGCCGTCTCAAGGTTGCGCTCGGCGTCGCTGGCGCGGCGTTCGAGGTCCTCGACGTTCAGCCGGGCCAGCACGTCGCCGGGCTTGACCACCGACCCCTCGGCCACCAGCTCGATCAGCGACGCCTCGGTCTCCAGCTCCGACTTGACCTCGATCTGCTTGGCGGCCGCCAGCACCCCGGTCGAGATCACCTCCACCTCGAAGTCCGTCACCCGCGCCACCGCGTCGTCCGAGATCACCCGCGCCCCGCCGCCCTCGCCCGCCGCTGGCCCCGCGCCGTTCCACGCCCAGACGCCAACGCCCCCGGCCCCGAGCGTCAGCGCGACGGCGCCCACTGCCGCACGCCGACGCCAGCTGCGCAGCCGGCCCACGCCCATCTCAACGGCTCGGTGGGTCTGAGCTGCCTGTGCCATCGTCCGCTCCTTCCGGCCGCTGATCCTCGGGCCGCTCGCCACACGCCGGAGACCGACGCGCCAGCGGTCAACGCCCGCCACGCGCAGAGCTTCACACGTACATATTGATACCACGGCAGCCGGGTTGCATCGCCAGGGGTTTTCTCGGTTCTCACCGCGCACGGCGCACAGTTTGGTAGATCGGGGCGCAAACAGAACCAGAAAACACAACCGTCCGCCACCGGAGCTCCAGGGGAAAGCTCCAGGTCGGACGGACGGTGTGCAGGAGTCTTTGTGCGATTCGCGTCACACGGCCATGTGGTTCCATCGGGGCCCGCGTGTCTTAGTCCTGGTCGCCGCTGGGGGCCTCGGCGCCCGGCGTGGCAGCGCCCTGCGGGGCTGCGCCCGCCTCAGCCGAAGCGGGGGGAGCCTCAGTTGCAACGCGGGGAGCCTCGGCCTTGCGATTCGCCGCGGGCGCCGGGGCCGCGTCAGCCGTCGGCAAGGCCCTGGGCCCTGCTGCCGGGCCCCTGGTGGTTGGCCCAGCGCTCGGGCCGGGGCGGGTCGTGGGACCGGGACGCGGCGTCGGGCCGGGGCGCGATGTGGGCCTTGGGCGCCCGTCGCCCTGCGGGCTCGCGACGGGGCGGGGCCGGTTGGTGGGAGGGCCAGCAGCGGGCGCGGTGGGTTCGGGTGCGGGCCGCGCCGGCCGCGCGATCGGAGCTGGGCCGCCGGCCTGGGGACGCTCGGGGCGACCCACGCGCGTCGGCGGTGTGGGCTCGGCCTGACGGCCGCGCGCGGGCTGGGCCGTCGGCGTGGCGCGCCGGCTCGGCCGGTCCACGCTCGCCGGCACGGGGATGCCCGCTGCGCGGTCGCGCCCGACCCGCGTCGCGTCCGCCACCGGAACCCTCGGGCTCGGCGCGGGGCCGCGGTCCGCCCGCGCCCCCGCTGCGGACGCGTCACGCCCGCGGGAGCCGGCGCTCGCGACGCTCGGCGCGGGCTGGCGGACCCGTGGCGCCGCACGCTGGACAAAGGAGTCGCGCCGCCCATTGCCGAACGCGCCGTCCAGGCCGCCCGACGCGCCGCGGCGCTGATCGCCTTCCAGCACCGTGATCGATCCCCCCGAGCGGCTGGCGCTGCCTCGGCCGATGTTCACGATCGCGCCGGGCGAGTCCGTGACGCTCACGCTCACGCCGGTCGTCACCGACCGGTCGAGCCGCGCCGCGCTGTGGTGGTCAGGCCGTCCGGCGTGCGGGTGCGCCGCGTGGGCGTCCTTGTGCGGGTGGTGCCACGGCCAGGCGTGGGCGTGCCCGAAAGCGACCGACTTGGCCCTGGCGTGCGCCTTGGCGTGGAAGGGGCTCACGTACACCGGCGCCCGCCCGTGCGGGGCGTGGTGGCCGAACGTGTTGATGCCGAAGAAGAAGCCATCGGACGAGAACGACAGCGACACGCCGGGCGCGTGGCCGATACGCCGGAAGCCGTGGTGGAACTTGGGACCGATGAAAATCTTGGGGCCGATGAAGACCTTCGGGCCCACAAAGCCGCGGTGGAAGCCGCCATGGAACCCGCCGCGGAACCCGCGGTAGTAGCCACCATGGAAGCCGCGGTGGAACCCGCCATGGAACCCCCGATTGAACCCGCGGTGGAAGCCCCTGCGCAAGCGCACGTCCTGGAAGTGGTACGCGCCGCCGTGGACGAAGCTCGTGCTGACAAAGGTCGGGCCGTGATACGCGGCATTGGTCACGATCAGCGGGTCGTAGATCAGCACCGGCTTGTGCACGATCACGCCCGGCGACGCGACCGCCACGGCGTCAGCGGTCACGGTCTTGGGGATCAGGATCGAGCGGCCAAACCCGAACCCCGCGAACAGGCGCGGGTCCGCCAGGTCAAAGAACACGACCTCGAGCCCGCGGCTCCACCGCAGATAGGACTCCGGGGCCCAGGCCTCCACGCCCTGCTCGTCGTCGGTCCACGTGCCGTAGTCGAACCCCTCGCTCATCAGGTCGCCGGTGCCCCAGTCGAACTCGCTCGCGGCGCCGCCCTGGCTGAAGCTCTCGGTCTGCCACAGCCACTCCGACGCGTCGGACGCTTGCGGCACCTCGGGACCGTCCAGCCCCGCCAGCCACTGGCGCACGTCGTTCCCGGTCGGGGCCGGCGAACCGGCGCCCTGCCCGCTGGCCATCGACCCGGCGCCCAGCACCATCAACGCAGCCACGCCGAACGTGTATGACTTCATGTCAGCCTCCCGGCCCGGTTCTGCACGATCCGGGCCTCCGTTTCATACGACGCTGACATGTCGCGCGATTCGATCGCGCGCGGCGCATCCATAATCAGGGCCCGCAAACCCGCGAATTGCGTCAAAAAAGCCCACCAGGTTCCCCCGGGTGGGCTTCGTGGTCAGAAGCGAATCCCTTGCCCAGCCGCGTCGATGCCGCGTTCGGTCGCCGGTCGGATCGTCTCCGCGCAGCCAGCCGCAAAGAGGTTCAGGAACGCGATGACGTCGTTGCCATCAACGACCCCATCGGGCCCGCCCCCGTCGTGCCGTGAGAGCCCTACGGCATCGGCGATGTCGATCACGGGCACGACGCTCGGGTCGGCCTCGGCAAAGGTGAGCGCGACGAGGAACGCGGCGATGTCGTTGTCATCGATCAACCCGTCCGGGCCGCCGCCGTTGACCGCGCTCAGGCCGGACGAATCGGCGATATCCACGGGCGAGCACGGGGCCGGGCCGACCGGCGTCACGTTGGCCACCACCTGCACGGCCAGGCTCGACGGCACGCCGTTGCCGTTGATGACGATCACGCCGCTCTTGAATCCCGGCTCGGAGGTGTCCAGCGTGACCTGCCGGGTCACCGGCGCGCCGGCGACGACCACGAACGGGCCCGACGGGCCGCTGAACCCCGCCGGGTACTGATCGATGCTCGCCGACAGCGCCTGGAACGCGGCGAACTGCCCGTTGCGCGAGTAGCGCTCCAGCAGCTGCGGGTCGGTGTTGGCCACCTGGATCAGTGCCGTGGCCGGCGAGCCCTGCGGCACGTCGCCAAGGTCGATCACACCCTGGGCGAGCATCCGCGCCGGCAGGCGCAGGTCCAGGTACACAGGGATGTGCCCGCCGGCGGTCGTCGCCGTGTTGATGATCGACTGGGCGATGCCCTGGCCCACGAACGAGTTGTTCACCGTGCGCAGGGCGGTGTTGAAGGACGTCCCGTCGTTGCCCCAGGCGCGGTAGGAGTGGTTCGGGTCGTTCCACGTCGAGGACGAGTACGGCGCCGTGGCCGAGCCGTTGTAGTCCAGCCCCGCCCCGTCGCGCAGCGCCGCCGAGACAAAGAGGATGTCGAACCGGTCGTCCATGCCGCCGCCGCCGGCCGGGTCCTGCGTGTGCACGAGCGAGAAGGCGCCGCTGTTGTTCCACGACCCGAGCCGGTTGATCGGGTCGAAGATCTGGTTCAGGTCGTTGGAGCCGAGCAGGATCTGCATGTTCTGCTGGCTCGATGACTGCGTGTTGAAGTCGCCGCCGTGGATGATGTGGGCCTGCGGGAACGCGAAGCTCAGGGCCTCGATGTCGTTGCGGATCCGCTGGGCCTCGGGCGCGCGGCGGGTCTGGTCCGTGGTCGTGCTGCCGGCCTTGTAGTGCGAGTTGTACAGGAAGATGTCCGTCTGGGCGGCGGTCGCCTCCGGGTAACCGATCAGCCGGACGCGGTAGCGCAGCGTGTCGCGCGGCGGGCACGTGTCGCACGAGCCGGTCCCCGTCGTCAGACGCGTCACCGGGAAGACCAGCTCCACCTTGCTCGAGCGGTAGAACATCGACGGCGGCGAGTTGCTCGAGCTGTGGTTGACCGAGTTGAGCAGGAACGGCGCAGCGACCCAGTCGGTCGGCCCGCCCGGCACCGAGTTGAGCGCGTTGACGAACGCCGAGATCCCCGGCCCGGGCGCCGCCGCGGGGCCCGCGCCGCTGGACCCAGAGGCGCCGAAGATCTCCTGCGCAAGGATGATGTCCGGGATGAACTGCTGCACCGGCGCTGCGCCCGGCGGGTCGAACTGGCCGTAGACCGTGTTCTGGATGTCCGCCACGCGGCCGCCCTCGTAGCGCGTGATGTTCCACGTCGCCACGCGCAGCTGCGACCAGGCCACCCCGGGCGCCAGCCCGGCCAGCGCCGCCGCCGCCACCGCAGCCCCAGTCAACATACCCATGTGTCCGCCGAGCGATCGCGTCTTCATGTCGGGTCCTTGTTCCAATCGGGTGTGCACCGAACCACACGCGTGCCAGAACGGCATCGCACCCCGCGCACCACCCTCATTCGGCCTCCGACGCGGGGCATGAAGTATTGATCGCTCGCTCAGCCCGGGCCACGACAAATCGGACCCGCGCCGTTCGGGGTTTGCCCGCGAGGTGCCCCCCTTGCGACAGGTCGGCCAGCCCGGCTACGCCGCTGCGATCAGCCCCGCCCCGGCCGCGGGCTCGACGAGCGCGCCGCGGCCCGACCGCTGACGGTCAGCCGGACGCGCGTCCGCCCGGCTCGGCCGCGCCGGCCCGGCACGGGCACCACCCGACGAAGCATCATCGCCGCGGCCCCCGCAGCGATCAGCGACACGACCCAGAACTGCCAATCGCCCACGGGCATGACGCCCAACCGTAGCCGATCGGGCTCGGGGCTGAGGCATCCAGCGGGGCACGGGCAGCAGCGGCCCGTGGCAGAGCGGGGTCACGAGGCCAAGCCGCGGCCGGCGAGTCTTACTGGCCGTTGGTCGGCCCGCGCAGGAAGGGGTCTTCGGCCATGGGCTCGCGCGTGACGATGATCTCGGCGCGGCTGTTGGTGCCAAAGCCCGCTGAGGAGGCCGAGGGGCTGTAGCGGTCGTTGTCGCCGCACGCGACGACGCGGATGTTGGCCCACGGCACGCGGTGCTGGTTGAGGACGGTCGCAGCGGCAAGGGCCCGCTCGTAGCTCAGGCGCATGGAGGCGTCGACGCCGGAGCGGCCCTCGATGGCGCTGGCGTGGCCGCGCACCTCGATGACCCACTTGCCCCCGGCGATCTGCCCGGCGACCGACTCGAGCGTCCGCCGGGCGGCGCTGCTGATCTGGGCCGAGCCCTGCTCGAACCCGACGGTCCCGGTTGGGGCGGTGTAGTTGGTCGGGGGCGTGGCCTGGACGCGCTGCTTCTGGCCGGGCGTGCCCTGGTCGGTCGCGTTGCCCGAGCCGGCGCGCTCGCGCAGGCGTTGCACCAGCGGCAGGTCGTTGGCGTTCTTGGAGTCCAGGGTGACGGGGTTGTTGAACGCCTCGCGGATGGAGATGACGCCGTCGAGCATGGCCGCGGACATCGCCGCGCCGCCCTCGGGGCCGTCCGGGTCGGCGGGCCCCTTGGCCTTCTCGCCCATGTTCAGGGCCAGGAGGATCACGAAGAAGCCCATCTGGAGCAGGGCGTTGTCGGCGAAGGAGACGATCCACCCTTCCTCGTGCTCGTGCTCCTCGTGGCGGTGGGGGTGGTGTTTCTTGTGCTTCTTGTGCTCGCCGCCCTCGGCCGCGCCGTGGGCGCCCTGGTTGTGCTTCTCGTCGGACATCGGCGCGCTCCCGTCGGCTGTGTTGGTTCCCGGCTCAGGCGGCGGCCTTGAACTGCCCGCGCTGCGGCGTGGGCACGAAGGCCAGCATGCGGTCGAGCGTCACGCGGGGGTTGTCCCCCGCCTGGATCGACAGGATGCCCTGGATCACCATCTCGCGTGTGAGGATCTCCTGCGACGAGCGCAGGGCCAGCTTGTCGCCGATCGGGCCGGCCACCGCGTTGGCCATCAGCGCGCCGTACATCGTGGCCACCACGGCCACGGCCAGCGCGTGCCCCATGACCTCGATCGACCCGCCCAGCGCGCTGAACATGCCCACCTGCCCGATCAGGGTCGCCACGAGCCCGAGCCCGGGGCCGTAGACCTTGATCAGGTCGAAGAACTTCTTGCCCGACTTGTGCCGCTCCTGCATCGACATCACTTCCATCCGCAGCGTCGACTCGATCGAGTCCGGGTCCACCCCGTCGATCGCCATCTTGAGACCCGCCGCCAGGAACGTGTCGCTCAGCTTGGCCACCTCGGGCTCCAGCGAGAGGATCCCCTCCCGGCGGGCCTTGTCCGAGAGCGAGTTGATCGTTTTGACCACCTGCACCGGGCTCTGGCCCTTGTGGAACATGAACGCCTTGATGTACCCCATCGCCCCGACGATCCGCTCCATGGGCATGGCCATGAAGATCACCGCCGCCGTCCCCACCACCACCATGTAGAAGCCCTTGTCCGACCACAGGGCCTCCAGGTGCCCGTGCGTGGCCTTCCAGAACACCAGCGCGATGATGCCGAACATCAGCGCCGACCCGATGACACTGGCCTTGTCCATCTCTGCCGCCTCCAGCCCGCGGCGCGTGGCCCCCGCGCGCCGTGCCCGCCGGCGGCGCGCACCCACGACGGGACCTTGCCGCGTTGCACCCCCCTCATCGACCCGCCGCGCTGCCCGCAGCATCCCCGGCCGCCCGCCGCCGCCGCCCCGCGTCAAAGCGTGCCGCGTGCGACGCCCCAACGCGCCGGCCCCAGGCGCGGGCGCGGCGTGATCGGACCCTCAAGGCCGGGCCCAGGCAATACACCCGGCGCCGCTTCGTTTGCCCGGCGTGGCCCCGCACGGCCCCAGGAGCACCCCGTGATCCTCCACGCGCTCAAGAACGCCGCGATGCTCAACCTCACCCTGGCCTGCGCGGCCGTCGCCGCCAGCGCGGTCCACAACGCTGCGCTCTCGGCCCGATACGCCCCGCCCTACGTGACGCACGCCACCACGGCCCCGGGCGTCATCCTGCCGGACCCCAAAGCCCCCGACGCGGCCGACGCTGACTGGGACACCCGCGGCACAGCCGCCGCCGATTCTTCGGAGCGCAGCGGCGACGCCGTGCTGATCATGCACCGCGGCTGGATCGTCTTTGAGCGCTACGACCGCCGCTGGACTGCTCAAGGCGGCCACGCACGGGCGGGCTGGGTGGCTCAGTACCCCGCGCGCGCCGGGCGTGGCATGCCCGCAAAGCCGAGCCCCACAAAGCCGAACCGCGTCCCACGCACGCCGCCGTCCAGCACCCCGACCGGGATGATCTGACTGAAGTACGGCCGCCACAGCTCCGGCGTGTCGTGGTCCGAGAGGATCACCGCTGCGCGGCCGATCAGCCCCGGCTCGTCCAGCGAGTACTCCGGCCACAGCTCCTGCTGCACCACCCGCCCGCCGGTGCGCGACGAGCTGACGCGCACCCTCGGCCGCCCCGCCGCGTGGCCCCCGGCGCGGGCCAGGTAGAACTCGACCTGAGCCCCGCGCCCGTAGTGCTGGCTGAGCACGAACGGCTCGGGCAGCCCCTGGTCGCGCAGGCCCGCCATCAGCCGCTCGGCGTGCGCCGCCATGGCCATCCCGCCCACGAGCCGGCCGATCGGCACCGCCCCAGCTGCGCCCGGGCCCAGCCGCTCGAGGCCCCGCCGGACCAGGTCCAGGCGCAGCATCCCCAGCCCCACGACCGCCCCCGCGATGACCGCCGAGTGCCAGGCGAAGTGCGCCAGGCGGTCGCCCGGCCCCCGGCCGCGGCGCCACACCGGCTCGGTGACGGCGCCCAGCGTGGCGCCCGCCAGCGAGATCAGCGAGAGGTACGCCGCGATCGGCCAGTTGCCCTCGACGCGCGTCCGCAGCGAGACCGCCGCGTAGAACGCCGCCAGCGGCAGCCCGATCCCGACTGCCACGCGCCGCGCCGCCGGCGCCAGCCCCACGCCCCCGCTGCGCACCAGCCCGAAGACGATCGCCGCCAGCACCGTTGCCAGCACGCCGGCCTGGACGCCCACGAACTCGACGGCGTATTTCGCGCCGATCAGCCCCGTCCCCCCCGCACCCCCAGCGCCGCCAACCGGGGCGCCCTGGGCCGCTGCGCCCGCGCCGCCCTCGGCCCCGATCCCCAGGTGCCCCAGCAGGTGCCACGCCGTCGCCCAGTCGTGCTGCGCGTTCCACACAACCACCGGGGCCAGCCCCGCAGCGGCCAGCGCCGCCGCCCCCGCCAGCCACGCCCAAGCGCGCAGCGGGACCCGCGCACAGCCGCGGGCCAGCACCGCGGCTGTGCCCACGCCCGCCGGCAGCAGCAGCGCGGTGTGCTTGAACAACGACCCCACCCCGACCATCACCCCGAGGACCAGGAGCCCGGCCCCGCTCCGCGCACAGACCCCGCGGTACCCCGCCCACATGCCCAGCGACCACGCCGCCAGGTACGGCGGGTCGATCGTCGCCAGCAGCGACGTGGCCTGGAACGCCGGCGTCAGGTTGAAGAGCCCCACGGCCAGCAGCGCGCCGCGGGCCGAGCGCCGCGGGCCCAGCGGCGCAGCCATGTCCGCGGCCAGCCCAGCGACCCCGACCGCCGCGATCGCCCCCGACACCACCGCCACCAGCCGCACCCCGGCCTCGGTGTCTCCCAGCGCCGCGGTGCTCGCGGCGATCGCCAGCGCGATGCCGGGCCCCTTGGTGGCGTAGGACCAATCCAGGTGCTGGGCCCAGAGCCAGTAGAACGCCTCGTCCTCCGTCAGCTCGTACGGGCTGCCCCAGAGCAGGTAGACCAGGCGCACGGCGGCCAACACCAGGGCCAGCGCCGCCGCCGGCAGCAGTGCCCGCAGCGGGGCGCACGCGTCGGGCTGTCCTTGGGGGTCGGCGGCCACCGCGCCCAGCGTATGGGCACCGCGGCGGGTGCATCGGCCGCCCCGGGGCGCTCGTACGCTCATGCACGCATGAGCAAGGCGAGCGTCGGCGCGATGTCCTCGTTCCTCTTCTTGGCCGTCGGCCCGGGGGGGGCGCGCCGGTTCGGCGTGCGCGCCGCGCCCAGCCGACCGGCGCTGGCCGAGACCCTCCGCCGCGAGCGGCTCTTGCTCATGCGGGCCCTGCGGCTGCCCGGCCAGGTGCGCCAGCGCTCCACGCTCTCGCTGGCCGACCAGATCGTCCTCAACGAGCAGCTGGCCCAGCTGGTCTCGCGCGGCGTGCCCCTGGTCGAGGCCCTTGCGGTGGTCGCCGAGACGGTCTCGGCGGGCCTGCGCCCCCGCGTGAGCCGCCTGCGCGAGCTGGTCGCCTCGGGCCTGTCGTTCTCGCAGGCCTGCCAGCGCGTCGGGGGCTTCGACCCCGTCACCGTGGCCGTCTACCGCGCCGCCGAGCGCTCGGGGGACCTGGCCGGCGCGGGCCGGCAGCTGGCCGAGACCGCCCGCCGGGGGGCCGCCGTCGCCGGCAAGGCCCTGACCCTGGCCATCTACCCGGCGGTGGTCATCGTGATCGCCGTGGGCGTCGGCCTGGTGCTGATCGTCGGGGTCATGCCCACCATCGGCAGCCAGCTGGAGGAGACCGGTGCCAAGCCACCGCTGCTGACCGCGTTCCTGACCGGCCTTGGGCGCTGGATCCAGGGCAACGTCTTGGCGGTGGCCGCGGTCGCCGCGGCGTGCCTGGTGGCGGCCATCGCGGCGCGCGGCGCGGTGCTCGGCTGGCTCGGCGTGCTGATGCGCCGCGCCCCGCTGCTGCGCGCCGTCGTGCTGGCCCAGGAGCTGGCGCGGTTCTTCGGCGTCATGGCCGCCATGACGCGCTCCGGCGTCACGCTCGGCGAGGCCCTGGCCACGGGCAACCAGGCCATCAACCACCCCACGCTGCGCGCCGAGATGGACCGCCTCCGCCAGCGCCTCGTCGAGGGCGGGGCCCTGCGCGAGCTGATCGAGCAGGTGGCCTCCCTGCCCATCGCCACGCGCAAGCTGCTCATCGCCGCCGAGCGCACCGGCGACCTCGAGTCCGCCTTCGTCACCCTCGCCGGCGACATGGCCGCCGAGGTCGACCGCCGCAGCGCCCGCCTGGTGGCGCTCCTCCAGCCCCTGACCGTCGTGGTCATGTTCCTGATCATCGGGACCATCCTCCTGGCGGTGCTCATCCCCATCCTGACACTGTCCCAGAACATCGGGACCTGAGCCCCGGCCCGCCCACGCCGGCCCGGCCGCTGCGCGTAAAGTTCTCTCAGAGCCCCGCACCGCGTGCATCGGCCCGGGCGATCGGCACGTACAAGAGCCATCCGCCCGCAGCTCAGGTCACCGCGCAAGCCAGGAACTCCCCCATGACCCGCCGACCGCACGCTCATCACCCCCGACGCGCCTTTACGCTCCTGGAGATCATGCTCGTCGTGCTGATCATGGGCATCCTGGCGACCATCGGCGTTGTGGCCATCAGCTCCAACCTCGAACGCGCCCGCCTGAGCGAGACCCGGACCTACCTCTCGCAGATCCGCACCGCCCTGACCGATTACAACGCCAACACCGGCGCGTTCCCGGCCTCGCTGGCCGAGCTCGCCTCCGGCACCGGGGCCAATCGGTACCTCCAGCGCATCCCCCAGGACGGCTGGAAGCAGGACTTCCTCTACCGCTTCCCGGGCCAGTCCGGCGCCAACGAGGACCAGCCCTACGACCTGATCTCCTCGGGCCGCGACAAGCAGTTCGGCACCGGCGATGACCTCAACGTGTGGACATTCGATCAGCGCGCCGCCGCCGCCCCAGCGAGCAACTAACCCACCCCCCGCCCTATTCCCCGCCCCACCTCCCCAGACCCACACCGGCGAACCCACGTGCACACCCGGCGCGCCCAACGCCAGTCGCTCAGGCCCAACGCCCGCCGCGGCGTGACGCTGCTGGAGGTCCTGCTGGCCACCGTGATGATGGCCGGCATCGCTGGGGCGGTGTCCTCGGTGATGTTCCAGATCACGCGCTCGGAGGAACGCCAGCGCCGGGCCCGGGCCGGCCACGAGCTGGCCAACCGCCTGATCCTCCAGTTCCTCGACGACGAGAGTCAGCTCCCGGACGACTCGCTCCCGTACAACGACGGGAACTACCTGTTCCGCTGGGAGCTGGAGGTCATCCCGGCCAAGATCGAGCCGCCGCCGCGGGCCGTGCTCCAGCCGCGGGCCACCGCCCCCGCCGCCCCGGGCGGGGCGGCGCAGAGGAGCACCCGGCTGACGACGGAGATGGAGCTGATCGTCGCCCGGGTCTGGCTGGGCGTGCCCGACGGCGTCGGCGGGGCTGCGCGCGGTGACCGGCTCGCCGAGCTGCGCCGGCTGCGCAACCCCATTGATATCACGCGCAACATCGACTCGGCCTCTCGGCTCGATCCCAGCCAGCTCACCCAGTCCTTGCTGGGCCGGCTCTCGGGGGGGGCTCAGGAGCGCCGCCGGGCCACGGGCTCGGGCAGCAGCGCGCCGGGCAACCGCGTCCGACGGCCGAGCGAAGACGAGGACCGCCCATGACCGGCCGTCGCCGAGGCGTTCGTGGCGTGTCCCAGCGCGGCTTCTCGCTGCTGGAGGTCATCTTGGCCGTGGCGCTGGGGTCGGCGCTGATGCTCGCGTTCGTCTCGGTGTCGCTGATGCTCCGCCGGGTCGATGCCTCCAGCCGGGCCCGGGCCCAGGACCAGCTGGAGCTGGCCCGCCTGCACACGGCCGCCCGCCGCGCGATGCGCACCCTCGTGCTGGCCCGCCCCGAGAACGCCGCTCCCAACGGCTCGAACGTCCCTGCCAACGCCGCCACCGCGGCCATCGCCATCAACCGGGCCGCCGAGGCGCGTCGCAACGCCCAGCGTCAGAACTCCCCGCAAAGTCGGAACTCCCCCGAAGGTCAGAACGCAGCGCCAGCCCAAAGCTCGCCGCAGCGCCGCCGCGGCGCCGACGCCGACGCGCTGGCGCTCCCCGAAGGGGCGCTGGATGCTCCCGCTCAGCCGCCGATCCCGCCCAGGCTCGCGCTCGAACGCGTCACGCTGCCGGGCGTGGACCGGCCCGTTCACCGCATGGAGCTGGTCGTCAGCGAGCCCCCGATCCTCGGGTCGGCCACCACCGCGGTGGGCCCAGCGACGGTCCGCGGGGCCTTCGAGCTGCGCCAGGAGCCCGGCCAAGAGGGCATGACGGTCTTCTGGGACCTGCTCCCGCCCAACACGGGCCGGCCCGAGGGCGCGCCGCGTCCGGAGCCCCTGCGCTCGACGGTCGTGGCCCGCGGCATCCGCGACCTGCGCTGGTCGGTGCTCCGGAGCGTCCTGACGGACACGCGGTCCGAGCTGCGCCCCTTCGACACCATCGACGTGACCACGCAGACCCGGGGTGACCTGCCGGCGTATGTGGAGCTGTTCGTCGAGACGGTTCACGGCAGGAGCGAGCGGTGGATGCTCGAGGTTGGCTGGGTCCTCGGCGGCGAGCCCAAGCTCAGCGACATCGTCGGGATCGAGGCGGCCATCGAGGCGGGCGCCCTGCCGCGCCCGCGCGCTGAAGGCGGTCGCGGTGGCGGCGGCGGGGGTGGTGGTCGCGGCGGCGGTGGTCGCGGGGGTGGGGGTGGGGGTGGGGGTGTCGGGTCGGACGGCGCTGGGCGCAGCGGGGAAGACGCCGTCCGTCCTGACGGGGGCTCGCGCAACCGCCGGGGCGACCCCAGCGGGGCCCCGGGCGCCGAGGGCGGCCCGTGAGGCACCGGACGCGCCCGCGTCGGGCCTTTGCCATGCTTCTGGTGCTGTTGCTCGGGGCCACAGCGGCGGGCGTGAGCGCGGTCATGCTCCTGCGCGTGGCCCAGATGAGCTTTGCCACGCGGCGGCAGGTGGACGGCTACGTGCAGCACCACTTCTCGCTGGGCCTGGCCGAGGTGCTCCAGTCCTGGTCTAACGGCGTGGCCCTGGGCGAGGGCCAGTCGCTGGCCGACGGCCCGATCGGGTTCGACATGGAGATCGACGGCCTGCGTCTGCGCGTCCGCCTGTCCGACGCGCAGGGGCACCCGCGCCGGCTCACGCCCGAGTCGGAAGAGAACGCCGACGGCCTGGTGCTCAGCCGGGCCGCCGAGCTGCTGCTGGCTGAAGGGAGCGTCCCCCCCGAACGGCTGCGCGACCGCGGCCCGGGCCGGGTCTCGGCCCTGAGCGCACCCGACGCGGTGGTCATAGCGCTGGCGCGCGCGGTGGCCCAGGACGCGAGCGCCGCACGCTTCGCCGACGAGCTGCGCCGGGCCCGCCAAGCCGGGCCGCTCAGCCTGGCGACGTTGGACTCGTTGGCAGCCGCCGCCATCGACGGCACCGCCCGGGCCCAGCAGCTCCGCGCGCTCTTTGCCCTTGACCCGGAGCTGTGGTGGGTCGAGGTGGAGGCCAGGGGCGTGACCGGCGAGCGTCAGGTCCACCAAGGCGGGCTGGTGCGCGGGCGCATCCCGGACCTGGCCCGTCAGGCCGGCGCGCCCATCTCGCAGGGGCAGCGGGTCGATTGGGTCGTCCTGTCGTGGGGGGCGATCGGGCCGGGGGGGGTGTCGCGCCCGGAGTGGCTCTCGGATCCGACGGAATCCGCGATCGCCCGGTGAGCGAACCTCGTGCCGGGTGGGGGCGCCGGACTTGCCCGCGCCCGGGGTGAAGGGTGCGCGCGGGGTGGGTATCGTGTGGCCGCAGGAGCCGGCGCGGGGCCGGGCTCTGAGCCGCCGGCGGGTCAGCCGAGCGGGGACCGAGCAAGGATCAGCATGCATCGAGCCCAGGCACAGCGCATGACCGGTCGGGTTCGCCTGGGCGCCGCCGTGCTCTTGGCGCTGGCGCTAGGGGTCTTGGTGCTCCCGGCGGTGCGCGGCGGCTCGTCGGAGGGGCTGAGCATCCTGGTGCAGCGCGGCCGCGAGCCCAAGCCGCCGCTGCCGGTCTGGGCGCCCGCCGGTGACGTGTACGACGAGGCGACGTTCTCCTTGAGCATCGACGCGGTGGCCCCAGCGGTGCCGCCGCGGCCCGTGACCAACGTGCCCGCGGTCGTTCCGGAGGTGGCCCAAGGCGGCCAGACGAGCCCGGCCGACGCCGGTGAATCCCCAGCGCCCGACGCGCCCGCGGTGGCGAGCAAGTGGGAGATGATCGGGGCGATCGTCGGGCCCGAGTTCCGGCGCGCGATCCTGCGGCGTGACCGGGCGGCTCGGCAGGTGATGGTCGGCGAGGGCGAGACGATCGAAGGCGGGTTCGAGGTGCTGCGGATCGAGGACCGCCGGGTGGTGGTGCGCACGGCCGAGGGCGTCGAGGAGAGCCTGGTGCTGCGCGGCTCGGCGCCCCCCGCGGCGCAGGCCCAGCGCGGCGCCGCGCTCGACCCCGGCCAGCGCTGGACCAGCGACAACGCCCAGCGCCTGAGCACGCCCCCGAGGCCGTCCCCGACCCAGCCGCGCGTCCGCAGGGACAGCCGGGGTCGGCTTGTCCAGCCGCCGCCGGCCGTGCCGGGATCGCTGCCGGTGCCCAACCCCGCGGCGCCGAGCGAAGAGCCCGGGGAGGAGCGATGAGCCACGCGGTGGTGTGGGTCGGTCGCGGGCGGGGCGCGCTGGAGATCCGCCGGCTGCGGCTGGCCCACGCGCGCGGGGTCGAGGCGTGGGCGCCAGCGGCGGCTAATGGCGGGGCCGAGGCGCTGATCGATCGGCCCAGCGAGGCGGCGCGGTGGCTGGCCCAGGCGCTGAGGCGCGTGCCCGGGTCGCCGTCGCTGATCGTGTGCCTGGACCTGGACGGGGCCCGCTGCGGGTGGATGACGCTCCCGGGTGCCCAGCCGCGCGTGGTGCGTGCAGCCGTCGCTGCG
This sequence comes from Isosphaera sp., assembly GCA_013822085.1. Classification (GTDB taxonomy): domain Bacteria; phylum Planctomycetota; class Phycisphaerae; order Phycisphaerales; family UBA1924; genus WM-009. The sequence goes on from PNJV01000003.1 coordinate 88,191, forward strand.
GCGCGGGCCGGCTTTGGCGGCGGGGGCGCAGGTGGCGGGGTGGGGGTCACCGAGGCCGATCCGTCCGAGGGCCTGGCGTGGCTCGAGGACCGCGACCCCGGCGTGGACCTGTCGGTGCAGGCACTCGGCGAGCCCGCGGCGCACGGCGCAGCGGCCGCCGACGAGGGCCAGCCGGGCGCCGGGCTGCACCGCCTGGGCCTGCTCGCCTGCCCCGACCTGGCCGCGCGGGCGCTCCTGGACGAGCTGGACAAGCTCGGGGTCGCCGCTGAGCGCGTGGTGACGCAGTGGCACGCGGTCGCCGAGGCGTGGGACCAGTCGCCGCGCCCGGCCGACGAGGCGCCGCCGGCGCCGAGCCCGGGCGAGCCGGCGCGGGACATCGTCGCCGACCAGGGCTCCAGCCAGGTGCTGGCGGTGGTGCTGATCGAGCCGGGGGGCCGGCTGAGCTGGTCGTGGTCCGTGCGCGCGACGGTGGTGGCAGCGGGCTCGATGCGGCTGCCCGTCGAGCGGGTGGCATACGCCCAGCAGAGCCCCGGCGACGCGGGGCCCGAGCCGGCCCAAGTGCCGGCGGCGGCCGAGCCGGGGGTGCTCCTGAGCGAGGCGCACGCGGGCCGGCTGCTGGCCGAGTGGCTGGCCTGGTCGGCGCAGCTGCATGGCGCCGGCGCGCGTGGTGGTCGTGGGCGATGCGCGCTCGGTGGTGGCGCCCGCGGTGACGCAGGAGCAGACGACCGGCCTGGGCTGGCTGGCGCACCGCCTGGGCGCGGCCTGGCCGGGCGCCGGCGTCGGGGCGGTCGACGAGCCGGACCCGCTGGGCGCCTCGCTGGTGCGGCTGTGCGGCGCGCTCAACGACACGGCCCCGCGCGGGCAGGTGCCCCCGGCGTGGCGCTCGGCGCACCAGCTGACGGTGCGCCCCGGGCGGGCCACGCGCGGGCTCTACCGCTGGGCGGGCGCAGCGGTGTGGTGCGTGGCCCTGCTGGTGGCGGCGGTGGGCGTGTCGATCGGCCGCGGGATCCAGGGGCTGCGCCAGCGCATCGACGGTGCGCGCCAGGACGCGGCAGCGACGCTCGAGCGGGCGGCCTCGCTGGTGCCCGTCAGCGCCGACGACGCCGACCCGGTGGGTCTGCTCCAGGGCCGCGTGGCGGAGCTGCGCCGGGCCAGGGCTGCGCTGGTGCCCGAGCCGCCGGTCCTGGCCGAGCTCGACGGCCTGCTGGGCGTCCTGGGCGACAAGGGGGCCCTGCTGACCGAGCTGAGCTTCGGGGCCACCATCTCCAGCGTGACGCTGCAGGTGCCCAACGCCGAGACCGGGCCGCGGATCCTCGACGAGCTGGACCAACTCCGCGCGATCCGGCAGGGCGGCAGGGTGTCGATCAACTGGTCGGTGGTCCCCGGCCGTGGTGGTGGGGGGGACGGGGGGGGCCAGGCCGGCGCGGTGATCCCGCAGGGGTTCAGGCCGTACCGCCTGACGGGGCAGTGGCAGGCGGTGCCGGGCACGCCCGCGGCGCGGGGTGCGCCATGAGCGGCGTGGACACGAGCGATCGCGAGCGGCTCGAGGAAGCGCGCCTCGGGCTGATCGCCAAGACGTCGGCGGCCGAGCGTCGCAACCGGCCCACGACGCTGCTGGCCCTCGGGGGCGTCGCGGCGGTGGTCGCGCTGGGGTACACGGGGTGGCAGCTCAGCGCCCGCCTGGCGGCCCGCGAGCAGCTCGAGGCGCAGGAGGCCCGCGCGGCTCGGCTCGGCGAGCTCCTCGGGCAGATCGAGGCCCTGCGCCTCCCCGGCGACGGCGCCGCCGAGGGTGACGCCGAAGCGGGCGGTCCAGACCCGCTCCGCAGGGCCCCAGAGCAGGCCCAGTTGCTCGAGGACCTGGCCAAGGAGCTGGGGTTCACCGACACGCGGATCGTCACCTCGCTCGACGCCGCCAGGAGCACCCCGCGCTTCGAGCTCAACGAGTTCAGGCTCAGCTACTCCGACGAGCCCACCGAGCGGGTCCTGCGCATGCTGCTGCGCGGCCCCGGCGTGATCGAGGGCATGCAGGTGAGCGGGGTGTCCATGAGGCCTGCGCGCGGGACCGACGATCAGCGGCCGACGTGGAACGGGGTCCTGAGCTTCAGCCGCTGGCAGCGCAAGCCGCCCGGCTGAGGCCCGGCGTGGTCGCTGGGGTGGTTCGGGATTGGGCACGGTGTCGGGGGTGGCGTGCGGGGGTGTGGCGAATCGTGGTATGCAGAGGAGGAACTATGCGGGCAGCAGGGGCACGGATCGCTGGGTGGGTCGTGATCGGGTTCGCCCTGGCGTGGGCGGGCATCGGCGGTGCTGGCTGCGCCGCGGCTGGGCGTCCCGGGCAGGGCGGCGGACGCGACTACGCCCAGGCCCGCAGGCTCGCTGAGCGCGCCCTGAGCGCCGAGGACGCCGGCAACCCTCAGGGAGCGATCGAGCTCTACCGGCAGGCGATCGGCGTCGCCCCGGACTTTGCAGCGGCCCACAACAACCTGGGGAGCCTGCTCATGGAAGCGGGCGACTCGCGCGGGGCCGACGCGGCCTTCGACCGAGCCGCGACGCACACGCCCAACGACCCGCGCCCCGTCTACAACCGCGGGCTGATCAGGGAACGCCAGCACTGGTACGAGGAGGCCCGCGCGTTCTATGAGCAGGCCCTGGAGCGCGACCGCAACGACCTCGACTCGCTCTGGGGGCTGGTGCGGGTCAACCACCTGCGCGACACGCGCGACGAGGAGGCCCTGGGGATCGTCCGCAGGGCCTTGCTGCTCGAGCCCGACCCCGTGCGACGCGACTACCTGCTCCAGCAGAAGATCATCATCGAGAACCGCCTGGCCCAGCCCAAGCCGCTGGCCCTGGCCCGGGCAGCGGCACGCCGCTAAGCCGGGAAGGGGAAAACACCAGTCCGAGAAGCCGTGTATCTGGTGAGCACCGGCGTGTCTTTGTTCTATGATGTGTCAGACTTGTTCGGGTGTGACGCCCCGATCGGAGGAGCGTCACGGCCCTGCTCAGGGCGAGGAATAGTCCGGGCCGCTGGTGATCGATCGGTTGCCCCGGTCGATCGGTGGCCCCGAGACGATGGGAGGGATGTATGGTGCGTGCGCGGCGTGCGTCAGCAGCGGTGATCCTGGCGGTTGTCGGCGGGGCCTGCTCGGTTTCTCATGGGCAGGACTCGGTGTCGGCGGCTGGGCTGCCCGTCGGGGACGCGTTGTCGGCGTACGCGGCGGGGACCACCGGCACACAGACGGTGCGCTACGTGGTCGATTTCCAGCCGTTTCGTGCTTCGAGCGGCGCGATCTACCAGATCGCTCCCGTGGCCAAGAGCGCCGCGTCGATCGCCGCTGGCCGGCTCAACAACCTGATCGCCACGACCACGGCCAGCGCGGGCTACACGCAGGTGGCGCCGCTGCCCGCGGCCACGTTTGCGCTGTGGTCGCAGCCCGGGGCCGGCGTCAACGCGACCCGGAACAGCGCCCCGTCGCTCCTTGCCGTGGGCGGCACCGAGGCGTTCTCCATGGCCCTGAGCTTCCTCGAGTTCGGGGCGGGCCCCAACGCGCTCTTTGGCGACCCGGACGACGACGGCAACGTGATCACGGCCCTGGTGGCGTTCGACAGCTTCACGCGGACGCGGTCGTACGTGACGCGGGTGGTCTCGGCGGTCAACCGCCCCAGCGCGTCCCAGTCGGTCTCGGCCCAGGCCAACAGCTCGCTGGGCGTCGGGTCGGTCGACGAGCTGGGGAACGTGTCGATCCAGGCCGACGGGTTCAACACCGGCGGCGTCAACCGCGTGACGCTGCCGACGTGGCTGCGCGTCAACTCGGCCGGCCGCAGCGCCGCGATCAATCAGATCGCCGGCCCCGGCGGGGGCACCACCGGCAGCGACGCGGCGGCGACGACGCGAGCGCTCTCGAGCGACTCGACGTTCATGTCCGTGCCGGCGATCGTGCCCACCAGCGAGATCGGCCGGGTGGCGACGCTCGGCCTGGACTTCAACGGCGCCCTGACGTTCCAGGGCGGCGTGACCCAGACCGGGGCGCACCAGGTCGCTGGGGCCCAGGCCCGCGGGCCCATCAGCGTGACGCGCGGCGCGTTCCTGACGCCAGGCGGCCCGGCCGGCGTGATCACCGGCGCGGCGCTCTCCATCGGCCCCTCGGCGACCAAGGTCCGCGGCCTGTCGGCCTTCGGCCTTAGCTCGACCGGCGTCTCGACGCTCCCCGGCGCCGTGGTCCGGCTCGAACTGCCCGCGGCGCCCGGCGGGATCGTCGATGCCGCCGACGGCTTCGATCCCTCAGCGGTCTTTGGCGACCTTGGCAATCACGAGTTCGGCAACTTCGGCTCGCAGGTGAGCTTCCGCGGCGGGTCCGGCCCGGTGGGCGCGGTGGTGCTCGGCGACGGGCGCCTGGTCCTGGGCGGCACGGTGGACCCCGCGGGCACCGGCGCCGCCTCGCCGCAGGGCGCCGACAACTACATCGCGGTGGCGACGTTCGACGGCACGACCGGGCTCGCCCAGTGGGGCGTGGCGGCCCACACGGGCGCCGGCCCGGGCACGGGCAAGGCCGTCTTCGGCGCCCCGTTCCCCGGCGCGCCCGCAGACGAGATCATCGGGCGCATCGCCCCCGTCGCCGCGGGCTCCGGGCCGTCGATCTCGTCGCCGGCGTTCGACTCGGCCGGCAACGTGTACTTCACCGCCAACGTGGCCCCGACAGCTGGCGCCGGGCCCGGCGTGTGGCTGATCCGCGGCAACCGCCAGGCCGACGGCGGCTACCGGCTCGAGCGGCTGCTGGGCGTGGGCGACGTCTTCCGCGGCAGGAACGCGGGGCTGAGCTACCGCGTGGACCTCTTGTCGGTGGCCGACGGCGACTCGGTTGACTCGGGCGCCGTGTGGTCTTCGAGCGTCAACCAGGGCGTCCTGCCCGGGCTGGGCGAGGTTCCCGACGCTGGCTCGCGGTTCTCGCTGGGCGCCATCGCCGTGCGGGCCCGCATCGTCTACGACGTGGACGCCAGCGGCTCATTCACCGACGCGGCTGATCAGGCGTACAACACGGCCCTGCTGATCACGCCGGGCTACAGCCCCGCGGACGTGGGCGACTTCCTCGGTTTGCCCGGACCGGACGGGATCATTGATGGCAACGACTTTGTGCTGTTCTTGTCGGCCCTGGCCGAGGGCGCCGCCTCGCCGGCCGCCCGCCTGACGGACATCGCCGACTTCCTTGGGCTGACCTTGCTCGACGGTGGCGGCCCGGACGGCGTCGTCGACGGAAACGACTTCGTGGCGTTCCTGTCCGCGCTGGTCTCTCAATAACTCATGCCCCCCGGAAGGCTTGGAAGCGGATCGCCAAAGCAGCACGCCGCCTCATTTATGCGCGGCCATTCCTGTTGCTTCGAGCAGGCGGCCTTGGTCGCCCGCGCTGATCGTCATCGCCCCCGGCACGCTCCCGATGAAACGCCGCGACCAGGTCCGCTGGCTCTTTGCAAAGCGCCGCGTCTCGATCTTGATCCGCTCGACGGCGTCCCCGAGCGGGCACGCGGCTGGGTTGGCCAGGTGCTGCGCCAGCTGCCGATAGCCGATCGCCTGCGATGCCTGCGGGCTCAGCGGGCCGTGCGCAAGGAGCCCCCTGACCTCCTCAAGCAGGCCACGCTCCATCATCGCGCGCACGCGCGCGTTGATCCTGCCGTTGAGCTCCGGCGTCTCTTGGCTCAGGACGAACAAGCGCAGATCGCTGCGTGGGGCGCCCGCGCCCCACTGCGTCTGGAGCGACGAGATCGGCCTGCCCGTGAGATGGAAGACCTCGAGCGCGCGGACGGTGCGGCGTAGGTCGGCGGGGTGGATGCGTTCGGCGGCGGCTGGATCGGCCCGCAGCAGCCGCTGGCGCAGCTCGGCATGGCCGAGACCGGACAGCGAGGCGCGCAGGCCGGGGTCGGCGGGCGGGCCGCGGAACATGCCAAAGAGCAGCGTTTGAACATAGAGCGACGTCCCGCCGACAACGATTGGGACCGCCCCGCGCCGGCGTGCCGAGTCGATCGCTTCTTCTGCGAGCGACGCCCAATCCTCGACGGTGAACGGGGCATGGTCGTGCGGGTCACGAACATCGATCAGGTGGTGCGGCACCTCGAGGCGTGCCTCCGGCGAGGCCTTGGCTGTGCCGATGTTCATGCGGCAAAAGACCTGGAACGCGTCGGCGGAGACGATCTCGGCCGGCCGCCCCTGAGTCACGAGTCTGCGCGCAAGCCCGAGCGCCAGGTCGGACTTGCCGCTGGCGGTCGGGCCGTAGATAATAACACCTTTGTGTGTTACTTGATCCGTCATACGCAGAGTCTGTGCAATGCATCGTTATTCAATGCCTTGCCATACTATATGTGCATGGGCACAGCACGCACGAGCGGGACCGGGCACCGGCCGGTCGTCCTTCAGGGCACGCTAGAGCCGATGATCCTGGCGGTCATCGCGTCGGCAGGGGAGCTGCACGGGTACGGCATCGCCCGAGCCATCGAGCGCAAGTCCGGGGCGGTGTTCACGATCGAGGAGGGCTCGCTCTACCCCGCGATGCGGCGGCTCGTCGAGCGGGGGCACGTCAGGTCTCGCTGGACGATCGGGCCGAGCGGCCGCAGGGCGCGGTCGTACTGGCTCAGCGCCAGCGGCGCGCGAGAGCTGGGCCGGCAGCGGGAGCTGTGGATGGCGGTGCGCGTCGGTGTCGATAGTGTGCTCGCATGACATATCGATGTGTAAAGCACAGATATGCTATGTATACTGCCTTTGGTCATAGCCGCAGTGCTCGCTCGCGCGGTACGGGTACTATGAGCTGTCGAGAAAGCAATGGTTCGACGTGACACGCACGACAGGAGAGCGCCATGAGGACCAAGTCTGGGAGCAAGAAGACAGCGACCGTCAGGCCGAGCAGCGTCAAGGCCGCCGAGCCGCGTCCAAACGGCGCGGGCAAGGCTCGCCGCGAGGTCGCGCGGGATCACCCGACGCTGCACTTTTTCCACAAGAGCGAGGCGGTGGTCGCGGGCGAGGCCCCGATCATCTATGTCAACGGACGCATGCTCCCCAAGAGCCAGGCGATGGTGAGCGTGTTCGACCACGGCCTGCTCTACGGCGACGGGGTGTTCGAGGGCATCCGCGTCTACAAGGGCAAGGTCTTCAAGTGCGGCCAGCACATGGAGCGGCTGTGGCGGTCCGCTGAGGCGCTGCGGCTGAGCGTCCCGATCTCGCGCGACGAGATGGTGCAGGTGATGCGCGACTGCATCACCGCCAACGGTCTCGTGGACGGGTACATCAGGCTCCTGGTGACGCGCGGCGCGGGCACGCTCGGCCTGGACCCGCGCAAGTGCCCCGTGGCGGGCGTGGTGTGCATCGCAGACCAGATCGCGCTCTACCCCAAGGAGCTCTACGACAAGGGGATGAAGATCATCGTGGCCGGCCGGCCGCGCACGCCGATCGAGTGCCTCGACCCACGCATCAAGTCGCTCAACTATCTCAACAACATCCTGGCCAAGGTCGAGGCGATCGACGAGGGGTGCCACGAGGCGATCATGCTCAACACCGACGGGTACGTGAGCGAGTGCACCGGCGACAACATCTTCGTCATCAGGGACGGGCACGTCTACACGCCGCCGACCGAGGCGGGCATCCTCGAGGGGATCACTCGGCGGTTCGTGATCGACCTGTGCGCCGAGCACGGCGTGCCGTGCACCATGCGGATGATGCGGCCCGAGGAGGTCAAGTCGGCCAACGAGGTCTTCCTCACGGGGTCGGCGGCCGAGATCATCGCGGTGACGCAGATCGACGACATCCGCATCGGCAGCGGCGCGGAGGGACCGGTCACGCGTCGCCTGCGTGAGGCGTTCCGCGCGGTGGTCACCAGCGACGAGGTGCCCGAGGATTGATCACGCGACACATCGGTTTGCTGGGTATCGGGTCACTGGGCATCGTGTCGCCGTGCATCGGCGTGCGATGACTCGCTGGACCCTTGCCCGCGTGCGCGGTGCGATTGGCGAGATCGGATCGCGTCCCGGTACACCACCTCCAGCTGGCGCACCATGGCGGCGTCGTCGAACATGGCCGCGCACATGACTTGGCCGCGTTCGCCCATGGCCTTGCGGTCGAGGGGGTGGCCGGCCATCCACAGCGCTGCGCGGCGGAGGGCGGCGGTGTCGCCGCGCGGGACGAGGATCCCCGTGGCCCGATCGCGCCCCACGCGTGTGACGTCGAGGCAGACCTCCGGGGCGCCGTCGCAGTCGTAGGCGATCGCGGGCACGCCGCAGAGCAGGGCCTGCGGGATCGTGCGGGGCAGCCCCTCGCGCCAGGACGGGTGGACCAGCGTGTCCATCGCGCGGACCAGACCCGGGACTTTGCTCGGCGGGACCAGGCCGGTCATGATGACTCGATTTTCTATGCCTAGCGACGCGATGCGTTGCTCGAGCGCGCTCCTGAGCGAGCCGTCGCCGACCCACAGCAGCCGCCACGATCGCCGGGCACGGAGCTCGCCCGCCAGCGCGTCGAGGAGGTCCGCGTGGCCCTTGTGCTCGGCAAGGCGGGCGACGGTGCCGAAGACCATCGCGTCGGGCGGGATGCCCAGCGCGGCGCGGGCCTGGGCTCGCGTCTGATCGGGCGTCGGGTGCAAGAAATCGCCGGTTCTCATGCCCGAGCGGACGGTCACGTAGAGGGACGGGTCCCCGATGCCCCTGGCCAAGAACTGGGCGGTCATCGCGTCGGCGACGCTGACGATGCGGTGGCACCGCCGAGCGGCCAGCCGCTCGGCGATGGTGTACAGCGCGTTGGTCAGCCCCGTGCGGGCGCGAGCAGCCGGCCCGCCCACCAGGGGCATGAACGGCGGCCCGTGCACGGTGTGCACCACCGCGGGCCGCTCGCCGCCGGAGGCCCGCAGGACACGCCAGGCCGCGAGCCGGCCCAGCACGCCGGCCTTGCTGCTGTGCGTGTGCACGACGTCGGGGCGCAGCGACTCGATCAGCGACGTGAGCTGGCGCAGCGCGCGGGCGTCGCGCCGCGGGCTGATCTGCCTGACCATGTCCGGGACGGTGTGCGTGAGGATCCGGCGCCCGTCGGGGGTGCGGTAGCGCTCGACCTCGTCGGCCAATGACCCCTCGGGCCCCTCGATGGGCCCGTAGGCCAGGTGCACCTCGTGCCCGAGCGCGGCCTGGCCCTGGCACGAGAGCGCGGTGTTCTCCTGCGATCCGCCCAGGATCAGCCGCGTTGACACGTGCAGCACGCGCATCGGTGCGACTGTACCGCCGGCTCAGGCCGGCGACGGGCGCGCGTCGGGCTCGGAGGCGTGGACGAAGGCCGGCGGCGGCTCGTAGCGCACCCAGCGCAGGCACAGGCCGGTCGGGGCGAGCGTTGGGCCGGCGTCGCGGCGGTCGCGCGTGCGCAGGGCGGCGCGTGTCGAGCCCCGGTCGCGTCGGCCCAGGCCCACCTCCAGCAGCGTGCCAGCGATGATTCGCACCATGTTCCAGAGGAACCCGCCGCCCTCGATGGAGATCTCCAGGCGTGTCCCCGCGTCGCGCGGGCTCGGGAGCAGGGCGATCTGGCACGCGTGGACGGTGCGGACGGTGCTCAGCCTGCCGTGGCCGGCGGCGGCGAAGGCGGCAAAGTCGTGCGTGCCCACCAGCGCCGCCGCGGCGTCGCGCATGGCGTCGGTGTCGGGCAGCGCGCCGGGCCGGGCGCGGACAAAGTGCACGGTCCGGCGGTCCCACAGCGGGCGCTGCGGCCCGAACTGGATGGTGTAGGTGTAGCGCTTGCGCACAGCCCCTGCGACGGGGTCGAAGCCGGCCGGCACCGCGGCGGCGGCCAGCACGGCCACGTCGTCGGGCAGGCGCGCGTTGACGGCTTGGCAGAGCCGCGCCGGGCCGCGGTCGGCGGGCCAGCCCACGCCGCGCGGGGCCGGCGGGGCGTCGGCGATGGGCGACGGGCCCGTCGTTTCGAGCGGCTGGCACGTGAAGGCGCAGACCTGCCCCTCGGCGTGCACGCCCGAGTCGGTGCGGCTGGCGCCGATCAGCTCGACCGGCTCCCGCACCACCTGGCGCACCACGCGTTCGAGCACGCCCTGGACGGTGCGCAGGCTGACGCGTCCCTCGGGCGCGCCCTCGAGCAGGGGCGTGTGAGGTGAATAGGCCGGCCCCGCGCCGTCCTGGGCCGCCGGCCCGGCCGATGCGGGGGGCTCCTGTTTCTGCCACCCGCAGAAGTCGGTCCCGTCGTAGGCCACAAGCAGCGCGTAACGCGGCACGGGTGCTCCGGTGTGCGGGCGGCCGGTCGGCCCGTCGCCCGCGGCTCAGGCGATGACGCCGGCGGGGCGCGCCGCTGCGCGAGGCCCGGCGCGATCGGCGCCCTGGCTGCGCCGGCTGATCACGACCATGGTCCGATCGTCCGACGGGGGCATGCCGGCGCAGAAGCGCTCCAGGTCGGTCAGGATGGCCGTCTGGATGGCACCCGCCACGGGGCCGTGCTCGGAGTCGTTGCCGGCGGCGCCGACGACCTCGCGCAGGCGTTCCTCGGAGTACATGACGCTCTTGACCACGCCGTCCTCGGTCTGCCGGCCGATGGCCTCGGTGATGCCGTCGGTGAAGAGCACCACGCCGTCGCCGGGCGCCAGGCGGATGGACGACTCGGCGTACTCGGTGTCGTCCAGCACACCAAGAGGCAGGCCCTGGGCGGCCTCCATGGGCAGCACGCGCCCGTCGGGCTTGCGGTGCATCCCGTGCGGATGCCCCGCCGAGGCGTACCACAGCTCGCCGCTGCTCGGGTCGAGCACGCCGTAGAACGCCGTGACGAACATGCCGCCCACGCCCGACTGCCCCGTGTAGCGCTTGGTCAGGGCCTGGTTGAGGTACGCCAGCATCAGGCCGGGCGCCATCGGGCTCTGGGCGGCCTGCGCGGGGGCCAGGTGGGCGATCGCGTGCAGGATGGCCATGAGCACCGCCGCCGGCGTGCCGTGGCCCGAGACGTCGGCGACCAGCACGCCCAGCCGCTCGCCGCCGAGCTGGAAGAAGTCGTAGTAGTCCCCGCCGGCGTTGCGCGAGGTCTGGTAGAAGGTCGCGAAGTTGAACCCCGAGATCAGCGGCGTGGTGGTCGGCAGCAGCGAGCGCTGGATGTCGGCGACCGTCTGCATCTCGCGTTCGAGGGCCTCGTTCATCTCGCGCAGCTGGCGGGTGGCCACCAGGCTCGCCGTCGCCCGGCCGAACAGGTTCGACGTCCACACCTGATCAGGGAACTCTTCGGGCCGGAAGCCCCCGGGCCGGAGCTTGTAGAGCAGCGTCATGTTCAGGGCCTGGCCCCGGTCGTAGTTGGGGATGGCCACCAGCGAGCGCACGCCCTTGAGGAACTCGTACATCGGGTCCTCGGGCGGGCAGGCAAAGTCGTTGACCAGCTGCGGCCGGTCGCCGTAGAGCCAGCGCGCCACCACGCCGCCTGAGTAGACCGGCTGGCGATCCACCTCGCGCCACGGGTCGGGCGTGTGCTCCCACTGGCTGGTGCGCGTCACGCGGAACGTCGGCGGGTGCATCCCACGCCGAGAGACGGAGACGAACCCGTCGATGCCGGCCATCCGCCTGACGCGAGTGCCGTACGAGAGCACCATCTCGTTGGGGTCGGTGTGCACCGAGATCTCGCGCATCAGATCGATCACGCCCTCGAGCCGCGCCGAGACGGGACCGGTGAGCTCGGACGGATTGCCCGCGGCGCTGTCGGCCACGCCGGGCTCGGCCGGCGCGCGGCCCTCGGGGGAGTCATGCGATTGGGGTGAGGTCGTCACGCGTGATCCTTGGCCCGTGGATCGGCTGTCGCAGCGGCCCGCCGGGAGTGGCCGTCGTCGTTGCCGGCTGAGGGCGTGCGCTCGGGGCCCGGCAGCACCACCACGCGGCGGTCGCTTTGCTCAAGCCGGCCCGGCCGAGCGCGGACCCCGTACTGCCGCCGCCACCAGACGAACACCACCGCCCCGAAGGCCGGGAAGAGCACCGCAACCGAGATCATCACCGGCCAGTTGGTCTCCATCGCCTGCCCCCACGCGCCGGGCCGTCACAAGGCCCCGCCCGATGCGACCGAGCCCGCCCGCCGCGGCCCGCACCGTCCGCCGCAAGCACGCAGCGCAGGCCCGGCAACCCCGCCGGGCCCGGTCAGAGCTCCACAACCTCCATGTCGGGCGTCTGCTCGACGGGGAGGCTCGCAGCGACCACGCCGCGGACCAGCTCCTCCAGGCCACCAACGCGCGCCATCGTCGCGCGCGTCTGGGCGGCGTTGAAGACCGGCCCGGGCAGGGCCAGCCCGCGGGCCACGTGCGCCAGGTCCAGGCCGACCTGCCCCTCGGCGCGGGCCCCGGGCACCGCGCTGACGGCCCGCTCGAACGCCTGGGCCATGCCCCGACCGCTGACGAACGTCCCGGCCTTCTCGGCCCAGGTCACCGACGGCAGGAGCACGTCGGCGCGCTCGCTCAGGGCGCTGGCGAGCGTGTCGATCACCACGGCCGTCACCCGGCCGGGCCCGGACGCGCCCAGGGCGCCAAGCAGCCCCGGCGTGGCCCAGGCGCTGGGGTAGCTGCCGGTGATCACCGCCGCCCCCATGTGCCCCTGATCGATGACGCGCACCACGTCCTCGAACGAGCGCACGTCGCCCCCGAGCGCCTCGATCACCCGGCCGACGCCGCGCGCGTTGGGCGCTTTCTCGGCCCACACCTTGAACCCGTCGGCCCTGCCCGGCGGGAAGGTCTGGTCCTGGCCCTGGCGCGGCACGGGGCCCAGCGTCAGGATCGCAGTCGGCTCGATGGCGCGCACCGCTGAGCCCAGCTCGTAGGCGTCCTCGCACGAGAGCATCGGGCTGAGCACCACCGCGACGCCCTTGTGGCGGCCGCGCGCGGCGCCGATCGCCTCGGCCGCCTCGCGCACGGCCCCGGGCCAGTCCGCGTCGGCGCGCACCCCGTAGCGGCGCACGCCCGGCTGGCGCAGCCGTTCGGGGCTGTGCACGAACTTCCACCCGTGGCGCACCTCGTCGGTGATCCACCACTTGTTCACCGCCATGTTCACGCGCGGCTTGACCCGGTAGATCGTGTCGTCGTTGTGCTCGATCAGGATGTTGTCGCCGCTGGCGGTCAGGCCGTCGATCGACGGGACGCTCTTGAGGAACCACACGCGCTGGGCGAAGAGGAAGTCCTTGTCCAGCAGCGCGCCCACGGGGCACAGGTCCACCACGTTGCCCGACAGCGGGTTGTCCAGGGCCTGGCCCGGGAAGATGTCGATCTCCTCGCGGTTGCCCCGCCCAGCGACCAGCAGCTCGGCGGTCCCCGACACCTCGCGCGTGAAGCGCACGCACCGCGTGCACATGATGCACCGGTCGGCGTACAGGTACACGTGCGGGCCAAGGTCCTTCTTGGGCTGCTTGACCTTCGTCTCCTCAAACCGCGACACGCCGCGGCCGTACTGGTACGAGTAGTCCTGCAGATAGCACTCACCCGCCTGGTCGCACACGGGGCAATCCAGCGGGTGGTTGATCAGCAGGTACTCCATCACGGCCTTCTGGTTGGCCACGGCCTTGGGCGAGTCGGTGTAGACGACCATCCCGTCCTGGGCCGCCGTCTGGCACGTGGGCAGCAGCTTGCCGCCCATCAGCGGCGCCAGCTGACCGGTCTTGGCGTCGGGCTGCCACACCTCCCCCAAGCAGATCCGGCAGGAGGCCACCACCGAGAGGCCGTCGTGGTAGCAGTACTGCGGGATATCGACGCCGGCGCGGTTGGCCGCCTTGATGATCATCTCGCCGGGCGTGATCTCGACCGTCTTTCCGTTGATGGTGATCTGGGGCATCGGGATCGATGGTATCGCCCACCAGCCCCGAGGCGCGGCGCCTCATCCCCAACCCCCCGCCTCCAACCCCCCACACCCCGCCTCCAACCCCCCACACCCCGCCTCCCGCACCCTCGCCCTCCCGCGCCCACCTGCCAAGGCACCTCGCACGCCCTGCGCGCACCGGCACCACTTATCCGACTCTCGCGGCCCTCCCCGCCCGACGCAGATTGCCCATTTTCAATTGCCACATACGCGTGGTGTGTTGTTCCTGTCCCGCGAGAGCGCAAAGAGCGGGAAATCCTGGACAGAACCGCCGTCATGGTGTAGTGTCAATGGCGCACGCTCCCAGACGAGCGCGCCCGCCAGTTCGGTGTTGCATTCTGGAGTGAGCAGAGATGTCACAGACACGTGCGTCGATCGCAGCGGCTCTGGTCGCCTGCGGCGTGATGGGCTCGGCCTCGGCGCTGGGCGGTGTGGTCTTCACCGGGTCCGACGCCTTCGGTCGCGCCGCCCGCGTGGAGTTCGCCCAGTCCGGCTCGAACCTGGTGGTGACTCTCAAGAACACCTCCGTCAGCGACGCCTTGGTGCCCACGGACATCCTCACCGCGGTCTTCTGGAGCTTCTCGGGCAGCGCCCCGTCGCTCAGCCGGGTCAGCGCCGTGCTCGGCGCCGGCAGCTTCGTGGTCAACGACCCTCAGCCCGCCGGCGGTGTGGTCGGGGGCGAGTTCGCCTTCGCCTCGGGCTTTGCCCCGGTCAGCGGCGGCACTTTCGGCCTCAGCTCCGTCGGCCTGGACCTCTTCGGCCCGCCCGATCGCTTCCCCGGCCCGGACCTGGAGCCCCCCACCAGCCCGGACGGCCTCCAGTACGGCATCACCTCCGCAGCGGACAACATCGCCACCGGCAACGGCGGGCTCCTGGGCACGCCCCTGATCGTCGACACGGTGGTCTTGACGCTCTCGGGCCTGCCCGTCGGCTTCGACCTGGGCTCGATCCAGAACGTCTCGTTCCAGTACGGCACGGGCCTCTCCGAGCCACGCATCCCCGGCGTGCCCGGCCCCGGCGCGGCTGGGTTGCTCGGCCTTGGCGGCGTGCTGGCGCTGCGCCGCCGCCGCTAATCCAGCGGCGTCGCCGGCGCTGTCGGCCTTGATCGCTGCGGGCCCGCCGCGGTGGGTTGGGTGTCAGCTGGGCACGGCGCGGCCCGCGCGCGGCATATCTTGCACCCCCATGCCCCCGCGATTCCAAGGCCCCACCGGCACGCGCGACCTCTATCCCCTGGACCTGGCCCGCCGGCGGTGGATCGAGGCCAAGTGGCGCACCGTCGCGCTGCGCCACGGCTTTGACGAGGTCGACGGCCCCGCCTTCGAGCACACCGAGCTTTACACCGTCAAGTCCGGGCCGGGGATCGTCTCGGAGATCTTCGGCGTCTTCTCGGGCAAGGACGAGGCCGGCGTCAAGAGCATGGGAGACGCCCTCTTGCGCGGCGAGCACGCCGCGGCCCCGTGGGCGCTGCGCCCGGAGTTCACGCCCACGCTGGCCCGGCTCTACGCGGCCCGCGCCGCCCAGCTGCCCAAGCCCACCAAGTGGTTCTGGCAGCAGCACTGCTACCGGGCCGAGAAGCCCCAGCGCGGCCGGCTGCGCGAGTTCATGCAGTGGAACTGCGACGTCATCGGCGGCGAGCCCGCCACGACCCCCGCCGACGGCCCCGCCGACGGCCAGGCCGTTTCTACCTCCCTGGTCGCCTACGACGCCGAGGTCATCGCCGCGTGCGTCGGCTTGCTCGAGGCCTGCGGCCTGACCCCCGCGCAGGCGCGCGTGCAGATCAACGACCGGCGGGCTGTCTCAGCGGCCGTCGCCGCCTGCGGCGGCACGGGCAACGAGCAGGCGGCGCTCCAGGCCCTGGACGCGCGCAGCAAGCTCCCGCCCGAGCGGTACCGCGCCCAGGTCCAGGCCCTGGGGATCGACCCCGACGCCCTCGACGGTGCCCTGGACGCCATCGCCAGCGCTCAGAGCCCCCACGCGGCCCACCTGCGGGCCCTGCTCGGGGCGCTGCGCCAGTGCGGCCTGGGCGACTGGTGCGCGATCCAGCCGCGCATCGCCCGCGGCCTGGCGTACTACACCGGCATGGTCTTCGAGGTCATCGCCGAGGGCGAGAGGGCCGTCGCCGGCGGCGGCCGGTACGACAACCTCATCGAGACCTTCGGCGGGCCGCCCACGCCGGCCTGCGGCTTTGGCATGGGCGACGTGGTGCTCTCGCTGCTGCTCCAGGACAAGGGGCTCATGCCCGCCGACGCGCAGATCGCCCGAGAGCTGGGCCTGCGCCCCGACGTGTACGTGATCTCCAACGGCGACCCGGCCTCGGACGCGGCGGTGCCCGGCCTGCTGGCGGCCCTGCGTCGCGCGGGCCTGCACGCGCGGCGGAGCTACAAGGGCACCAAGAACATCGGCAAGCTCCTCAAGGAAGCCTCCGACGCCGGCGCTCGCAGCGCCGCGATCGTCGAGTCGGGGTCCGAGGCGACGGTCAAGGACCTGGACACGGGCGCGCAGTGGCCGCAGCGCGTCGAGCTGAGCGCCCTGCCCGAGCGGCTCCGGCTCATGGCCTGACGCGACCCGCCACCTCGACCCGTTGCGCTCGCGCTTGCCTCAGAGCGGGCAGCCCAGCGCAAAGAGTGTCAAGAACGCAACGAAGTCGTTGCCGTCGACCTCGCCGTCGGGGCCCCCGCCGTCGAGGGTTGTCAGGCCAAGGAAGTCTGCGATGTCCACGACCAGCCTGCCCTGGTCGCCCTCGGGCAGCACCAGCGCCGCCAGGAGCGCAACGAAGTCGTTGCCATCGAGCACGCCGTTAGGACCCCCGCCGTTGGCCACGGTCAGGCCAAGCTCGTCGGCGATGTCCGCCGGGGAGCACGCCTGGGGGGGCGGCAGGCACACCTCTGCCAGCGGCGGGCAGGCCACCGGCTCGCTGGCGCTGCTCAGGGGGAGCACGCCGATGGGCGCAGCGGCAAAGTCCAGACCGTTCTGGCCGCGGTCGGCGCAGCCGTTGTCGCCGCGCGCCGCGGCGAAGCCCGCGGTGAGCGTCGGGGCGCCGCGCACGCCGCGGAAGACCGCGCTCGAGCCGTACCCAACCAGGTCCACCACGCTCGGCCCGTCCACCAGCGACCCGACCGGCTCGGTGCCCGAGACCACCGCGATCACGCCGCCGACGGTCTCCATGTCGATCGCCGGGGCCGCGACGACGTCGGCCTGCCCCAGCGGGGCGCCAAGCCCAGCGGCGGACATCTGGATCAGCAGCGCGCCCCCCGGCGGGATCACCCGCTGGCCGGCCTGACCGCCGCCGAGCCCCAGCGGCACCACGCGGTCGAGCCGCAGCGCGCCGCTCTGCCCGCCGTACTGCACCGACCACCCCTCCACGTCCACCGGCTCGGCCGAGCGGTTGCGCAGCTCGACGTAGTCGGCCCGCACGCCGCTGACCGAGGCGCCGCCCACGGTGGCAAACCGCGCGATGACCACCGGGGCGCACGAGACCTGGCACACGCCCACAGAAATACGCGCCGCGTCGGTGTCGCCGCGGCCCTGGCCGTCGGTGACGAGCACGGCGATGTCCGCCAGGCCCTCGGGCGTGGCCGCCGCCGGCGTCAGGGTCAGCTCCCACACGCCGCCGCCCGCGTCGCTCAGGGGCACCAGCCCCGGCACGCCCAGGCTCGTCAGGTCGGCGCGCACGAGGATGTCCGAGCTGTCGGCCGCCGGCCAGACCGTCGCCCGGAGCGTCAGCGGGTCGTCGCGGCAGATCACGCCGGAGGGGGCGGGCTCTTGCAGGAAGACGGCCAGGAACCCGCCGGTGGCGCGCGTCCGCGGCGCCGGGGCGCCCAGCTGGAAGTCGAAGGCGTTGACGTTCGAGTCGAAGGCCCCCGCCTCGCGCCGGTGCAGGGCCGTGCTCACCGAGGTGCCCGCGGCCGGCCGGTCGCCCTCAGCGCACACCACCCCGGCGCCCCACCCGACCTGGTCGATGATCCGGTCGTCGAGGCAGTCGCCCCCGATGGGCGTGCCCGCGTCGACCAGCGCCACGCGGCCCGAGGCCGTGGCGATGCCCCCCGCTGTGGCCGAGCGCACAAAGTCCACCCCGGGCAGGGCGGCCCCCTGGAGGCGCTCGTCGGTGAACCGCACCACCTTGTACTGCCCCGGCAGGATCGTCCCCGAGAGCGGGACCACGTCGGCGTCGTCCTCGAAGCCCGCCGCGGAGGTCGCCACGGCGTGCTGCACCGACCACCCGTCGAGGCTCACCGGCGCGGCGCCGCGGTTGAATATCTCGACGAAGTCGGCGTTGAAGGCCGCGCCCGGCTCGCCGCCGCCGCCGTAGACCTGCGAGATCACCACCGGCGCCCGCGTGTCGTTGACGCACGCGAGCAGCCGCAGCGTCACGGAGGTGGTCCCGGCCCTGCCGTCGGGGGCGGTGGCGGTGATGGGGATGGTCACGTCGCCCGGCAAGATCCCGGCGGGGACCTGGAACGTGCCGCCGAAGTTGCCCGCGCCCTGGGCGCCGACGGGCACCGCGGTGCCGCCCCCGACCGCCGAGAGGTCGGCGAACACCTGCGCGCCGGCGACCGCCGGGCCCGCTGCGGGGGTGACGATCACGCCAAGCGAGAACGTCTCGCCGGCGGCGTTGCACACAGCCGGGGGCGTGAGGGTCGCTGCCACGCCCAGGCCGGTCAGATCAGTGGGTGTGCCGGAGACCTCCACGCGGTCGAAACGCAGCGACGCGGCGGGGCTGTAAGCGCCCGCGGTGTTGGTGGCCTGATAGGCGCTCTGAGCGGGGAAGATCGCGCCCCCGCCGCCGACCTGGAACTCGTCGGGCGAGAAGACCGAGACGATGCGCACCGCGAAGCGCGCGTTGTCGTCCACGCCGTCGATCCCCGCCAACGAGACGCTCCGGGCGTTGACGAACGCCGCCGGCTCGCCGCCGGCCAGGGGGCCACCGCCGGCCGACTCGGGCGCGTCGAGCCAGGTGGCCTGGCCCGAGACGGCATCAAAGTCGGTGGCAAACTGGACGCGCACGAACCGAGACGCGCCCCCCGCGTGGCGCAGGTCGAAGCGCAGGGAGATCCCGGTGAAGTTGGTCGTCGGGACCGCAAAGACCACGCCGGCGCTGCCCGAGGCCAGGCCCTGCGGCGGGTAGTTGACGGTCTGCCAGCCGCTGCCGGGCTGGACCGGGTCGCTCGAGCCCGAGCCGCTGGCAAAGCCCGTCGAGAGCGCGCCGCCGATCAGCCGCGCCGATCCGGCGCCGGCGCTGGGCTGGGGCGCTGCCGGGTCCAGGCCCGGGTTGTTGAAGTTCCAGGACGCGATGACCTGCTGGGCCACGGCACGCCCAGCGGGGGCCAGAACGCCCATCAAGAACACCACCAAAGTGCAGATGGCCCAGAGGGGGCCGGCGCGTCTCATGATCTCGTCTCCTGCGGTCGCGGGGGAGGGAGCGCCCGCGGCTGTGGGGCCTGTCTTCCAGAGGGCGGGGCCCCAATGGAACGTACCACACCCACGGCTGTGTGCCACGAACCGGCACAGAGGATGTGTGGGATCGGTGAAACCCTGCGGTGTGTGCGGGTGTGCGCCCGGTGGGGCTTGCGCGGCCGCGCAGCGCGGCGCTGGGGCCGTGAGATGGCGCGCAGTCCGGATATCTGGCAAGAAACAGCGGCGCCGGGGCGTGCGAATGGTTCAGCTGAGGGGCTGGGAGGGTGGGCGGTGGGCGGTGGGGGGGTGGGGGGGGGT
>PNJV01000004.1 GCA_013822085.1 Isosphaera sp.
CCCCGGCCGCCCCGGCCACCTGGCCCTCGCGGGCCTCGCCGCCGAAGCGGCCGCGCGGCAGCTCGCCGGGCATGAGCCGGCGCGCAGCGGCATCGAGCGCCATGAACCCGGCGTTGTGCCGCGTGGTGGCGTACTCGCTCCCGGGATTGCCCAGCCCGACGATCAGCTTCATGATCTCCGCACGACCTCCAAGCCTCCACGGTTCCTGACCCCTGGCGCGCGCCCGGGGCACCCCGGCCGACGCGGCGCGTGAGCCGCAGCCCACGCGCCGGCCCGCCGGATCACTTCTTGGGCGCCGGCTTGGCTGCGCCACCAGCGGCGGGCTTGGCCGCTCCGCCGGCCGCGGGCTTGGCCGCTCCGCCGGCCGCGGGCTTGGCCGCTCCGCCGGCGGGCTTGGCGCCGCCCTCCTTGGCCGCGGCCTTCTCGGCGCGCTCCTTCTCGCCGATGACCTCCGGGCCGGCGGCCTCGGCGCTCACCGCGGTGGCCTCGGCGGCCACCTCCTCCTTCTGGACGACGATCTGGGCCACCACCGCGTGCCCGTCGGTGAGCAGCCTCATGTCCGCCAGCGGCAGCTTCACGTCCGCCGCGGTGATCACGCCGTCAACGTCCAGCTCGGCCACCTCGACCACGACCGCGTCGGGCAGGTCCACCACGCGGCACTCGATGTCCAGCTCCGTCGTCGGGTGGAGCATCACCGCGCCGGCGGTCTTGAGGCCCTTGGCCTCGCCGTGGAAGTCCAGGTGCACGCGCGAGCGCACCCGCTCGTTGAGGTCCACGCGGGCAAAGTCCGCGTGCACGATGGTGTCCCCGAGGTAGTCGAACTGGATGTCCTTGACCAGGATCATCTGCCCCTCGTCGGCGTGGGCCGACCCGGGCATGTCCAGGCGGAAGACCTTCTCGCCGGACTCGATCAGCCGCACGGCCTGCTCGGCCTGGAAGCTCACCGCGACCGGCTCCTGCCCGTGCCCGTAGATCACCCCGGGCAGCAGCCCCTGGGCCCTGTCTCGGCGGGCGTACCGGGTGCCCAAGCGGCTGCGCAGGTCGGCCTTGAGGACGGGTGCTTTCTCGTGCATGGTGGTGGTTCCTTGGCTGGTGCGCGGGCCGGACGTGAGCGGCCCGCTCGGGTGCTTGGTGACGGCCGGCGCGCCTCAGCGTTTGACGCCCGCGCCGCCGGCGAACAGCGCGGAGATGGACAGGTTGTGGTGGATGTTGTGGATCGCGTCCCCGAGCAGCGCGCTCACGGACAGCTCCACGAGCTTGCCCGCCCGCCGGAGCGGCTCCAGACGCGACGTGTCGTCCGAGACCGTGTCAGTGATCACGACCTGCTCGATCTTGCTGCGCGCAAGCCGCTCGACCGACGCCGCCGTGGGCAGGACCCCGTGCGTCGCCGCGGCGATCACCCGGCGGGCCCCCTTGGCCAGCACCAGCTCGGCCGCCTCGACCACCGTCCCCCCCGTCGAGATCATGTCGTCGAACATCAGGACGGTCTTGCCCTGAACGTCCCCGATGATCGTCTGGCTCTTGACCTCCGTCCCCGAGACGCGCCGCTTGAAGATGATCGCAAGCTCCCCGCCCAGGATGTTGGCGAAGCTCTCGGCCACCTTGACGTTGCCCACGTCCGGGCTGACCAGGCACAGCCCCTCGAGCCGGTCGCGCACCCCCAGGAAGTGCTTGGAGAACACCGGCGTCGCCGTCAGGTGGTCCACCGGCAGGTCGAAGAACCCCTGGATCTGGGCCGCGTGCAGGTCCACCGCCAGCACGCGGTGCGCGCCCGCCGACGTGATCAGGTTCGCCACCAGCTTGGCCGTGATCGGCACCCGCCCGGCGTCCTTGCGGTCCTGCCGCGCGTACCCGTAGTACGGCAGCACCGCCGTGATCCGCTTGGCGCTGGCGCGGCGCAGGCAGTCGATGTACACCAGCAGTTCCATCACGTTGTCGTTGACGGGGTGGCTCGTCGAGAGGATCACGTAGCAGTCGCGCCCGCGCACGTCCTCCTCGACCTTGACCAGCGTCTCCCCGTCGGGGAACGTCTCCACGCGCGCCATGCCGCGATCCACGTGCAGGTGCGCGCACACCCGATCGGTCAGCGTCAGGTTCCGCGAGCCGGCGAAGATCTTGAGCCCGTTGTTGTTGCTCACGCCGTTGCTCACGCGCTCCCCCCGGGCCGAGCGGCCCGCGCCCGGTAGATCGCGTCCACCTGGGCCAGCTGCTCCGGCGTGTTGATCGACAGCACGTCCTCGGCCGGCACCGCCGCCAGCACCTCGACCCTGCGCCCCTCGGCCAGCAGCAGGGCCGGGACGTCGGTGATGTAGTACTCGCCGGACCCGGGGTTCCGCCGCACGCGCCCCAGCCCGTCGAGCAGCGCGGCCAGCTCGAAGCAGTAGTAGCTCGGGTTCACCTCGCGGATCCCCCGCTGCGCCTGGCTCGCCTCCCGCTCCTCGACGATCCCCGCAAACCGCCCCGCGCCGTCGCGCACGATCCGGCCGTAGCCGGTCGGGTCCTCGATCTGCGCAGTCGCCAGCGTCGCCGCCGCCTTGGCCCCGGCGTGCCGATCGAGCAGCGCCCCGAGCGTCTGCGCACGGATCAGCGGCCCGTCCCCGGCAAGCACGAAGCACGCCCGCCCCGGCTGCACATGCCCGCTCAGCGCGCCCTTGGCCGCCAGCACCGCGTGGCCGGTCCCCAGCTGCTCCCCCTGGACGGCAAACTCGATCCCCTGCGCCCACCGCGGCCCCTGCCCCTCGACCGCCCGACGCACCGCCTCCTGCTTGTACCCCACCACCAGCACCACCCGCGCGCACCCCGCCGCCCGGCAGGCGTCGACCACCGCGCAGAACATCGGCCGACCGCCGACCTCGTGCAGCACCTTGGGCAGGTCGCTGCGCATGCGCGTCCCCTTGCCCGCCGCCAGGATCACCGCGATGGGCGCACGATCGCCCCCCTCGGTCGCCGCGCTGCTCGTGCTCGACGCGCTGCCAGTAGCCATGCCGCTCCCGAGCTTGCCAAACCCCTCGCCCCCCGCCCTGCTCACCGACGAAGCGGTCCGCACAGGCCCGCTCGCCCAGCGAGCGTGCCCCCCCAGGCCGGGCCGCGCCCGTCCGGCGTGCGCTCGAACTGGCCGACCAGGATTCGAACCTGGACAAACAGAACCAAAATCTGCTGTGCTACCGTTACACCATCGGCCAAGAGGCCGGCCCGTGCCTTCGTGCACAGGGCCCCGGCGCGGGTTTGGACTGCCCGAATGCTCCCGTGTAATGGGCTCTCGCCCGGCCTCGACGCGGACACGCACACGCGTTGCTGCGCGGGTCTCGCGGGCCACCGGCACGGGATCGTGCGCGGGCGTCGCGTTCACCGCGGCGTGCACACCGGCAGCGGGCGTCACCGCGCCGGTGTCGGGGGCTGGAGCTCTCGCTGCCGCAGCGAGAACCCCTTGACCGCGCCTCGGCACTCTCGTGCGTCCGTCGCGGTCGGCCCCAAGGGTCGTAATGATAGATCCCCCCCGCCCCCGGTCAATCCTGCAAACCCCCGCTGCGCTCCGGGCCCCGCCCGCCGCCCAGCCGCAGGCTCATCTCCCGCATGGTCTGGACAAACCCGAGCTTGGCAAACCGCGCGCGGGCCGCGAGGTTCTGCTCGTCGGTGTACAGCCTGACCTGCTCCGCCCCGCGCTGGCGCGCCCACGCCAGCGCCTCGTCCATGAGCCGACGACCCACCCCACCGCCGCGCACCGACTCCTCCACGTACACGTCGTGCACCACCACCGTCGTGGGGTACCACAGCATCGCGTCCTCGGCCTCTTCTTCGGCCATCAGGTACCCCACCGCCTCGCCGCCGGGGCCGGGCCGCTCAGCGATCAGCCACAGCAGCACCCGCTCGCCCGGATCGCTCAGGGCGCGCCTGAAGGCCACCGCCGGCTCCTCTTGGGTCACATACCGCCAGGGGTTCATGGCCGCGTGCATCGCCATGAAACGCCCCAGCATCGCCACGATCGCCCCGGCATCAGCCGAGGTCGCCCGACGGATCCGCACCTCGCTTGCCTCACCCCCACCCGCGCCTCCCGCGCCCGCGCCGGCCCCACCCGCACCGCTCCCTTGGACGCCATCACTCCCGCGCGCTGAGTTGTTCATAGCTGCCCATACGCTCGGCCAATGTCCCGGGTGCGACTCGAACGCACGACCTGCCGCTTAGAAGGCGGCTGCTCTATCCAACTGAGCTACCGGGACCCGCTGCCGCCCGCGGGAGCGCCCGGGGCGCGCACGATGATACGCCCAGGCCATCAGCCGGCCCGGGCGCCTCGTATCATGCCCGGTGCCACCGACGGTGCTCCCCGCCGCCACACCCGCCCAGCCCAAGCCCACCTCGGCCGTCGTCGTCACGCGCCTGGTGCGCCAGCCGGGCGTGTGGGGCCCCGCCACCGCCGACGCGCGCGCGGCCCTGCGCCGGCGCGTCGCGCTGGTCCTGGAGCTCTCCAAGCCCAGGATCACCCGGCTGGTCACGCTCACCGCCGCCATCGGCTTTGTCCTGAGCCTCTTTGGCCGGGCCTGGGGCTCGGCCGACCTGGCCCTGACCGCGGCCGGGTGCGCCCTGGGCACGGCCCTCTCAGCCGCCGGCGCCAACACGCTCAATCAGTGGTGGGAGCGCCGCCGGGACGGCCTCATGCGGCGCACCGCCACGCGGCCCCTGCCCACCGGGCGCGTCTCGCCGTTCGGGGCCGCGGCCATCGGCGCGCTCCTCTCGCTGTGCGGGTGCGCAACGCTGACCCTCTGCTGCGGCCTGGCCCCCGCGGGCGTCTCCGCGTTGACGATCGCCGTCTACGTCCTGCTCTACACGCCCATCAAGCCGCTGACGCCGCTGTCGACGCTGGTGGGCGCCGTGCCGGGCGCGCTGCCGCCGCTGATCGGCTGGACCGCCGCCGCCAACACCGCCGGCCCCGTCGTCTCCGCCGCGGGCCTGGCCGAGCTGGGCGGCTGGTCGCTCTTTGTCCTCATGTTCGTCTGGCAGGTCCCGCACTTCCTGGCCATCGCCTGGATGCACCGCGAGGAGTACGCCCGCGGCGGCTTCCGAATGCTCCCGCTCTTTGACCCCTCGGGCCGGTTCACCAGCCTGACCATCGTCCTCTGGAGCGCCCTGCTCCTGCCGGCAACGCTGGCCCCGGCCTGGATCCTCCCGGACCGCCTGGCCATGCCCTACATCCTGACCGCCTCCATCACCGGCGGCATGTTCCTGGCCATGGCCGCTCGGCTGCTCTACTCCCCCGACCGCGGCGCCGCCCGCGCCCTGTTCATCGCCTCGATCGTGCACCTGCCCGTCCTGCTGCTGGCCATGTCCCTCGAGGTCCTCCTGCGCATGCTCCTGCGCTAACCCAACCCCACCTCGACCACCCCTCCAGAGACACGGCCATGCCGGCCCCAGACCCGCACAGCGCGCTCCAGGCCCGCAGCCTCTCCAGGACGTTCGGCGCACGCCGCGGCCCAGCCCGCCGAGCCCTCGACGGCGTCTCGCTCTGTGTCCCCGCCGGCCAGTGGGTCGCGCTCCTGGGCCCCAACGGCTCGGGCAAGAGCACCCTCCTGCGGATCCTGGCCACGCTCGACACCCCCGACCCACCCCCACCCCCACCCCCCGCATCGCCCCCGCCACCGCTACCCCACGCTCCACCTCCCCACGCCCCGCCGCTGCCCGCTGCGCCGGGGCCGCCATCGCTCGTTGCCCTCGGCCACACGCTCTGGCCCGCGCCCACCGCGCGGGCCCTGGGCCAGCTGCGCGCCCGCCTGGGCGTGGCCTTCCAGAGCCCGGCCCTGGACCCGCTCCTGAGCATCCGCGAGAACCTCCGCGCCGCCGCCGCCGTCCACGGCGTGCCCCGGGCCAGGGCGCGCCAGTCCATCGAGGCCACCGCCGCGCTCCTGGGAATCCTCGACCGCCTCGACGACCGCGTCGGCACGCTCTCGGGGGGCCTGGCGCGACGGGCCGACCTGGCCCGCGCCCTGCTCCCGGGCCCCGACCTGCTGCTGCTCGACGAGCCCACCGCGGGCCTGGACCTGGCCGCCCGCGCCCAGTTCATGGACGCGCTGGCCGCCATCGCCCGGCCCCCGAGCGGCCCGGCGCGCACCATCGTCATGACCACCCACGACATGGACGAGGCCCACCGCGCCGACCGCGTCCTGCTCATCCACCGCGGGCGCGTCGTCGCCGACGGCTCGCCGGACCAGCTGCGGGCCCAAGTCGGCGGCCTGGCGCTCTCGGTGCGCCCGGGCCCGGGCCAGGCCGACCGCGCCGCCGAGATCCTCGTCGCCGCCGGGCTCGACCCCGGCACGCTGGCACGCCACGACGGCACGCTCCGCGCCACCGCCCCCGCCGGGCTCGCCCACGCGCTGGCCCGGGCGACGCCGGCGCTGCTTGCCGCGGGCGCCACCGTCCACCTGGGCCCCCCCACGCTGGCCGACGTCTACCTCGCCCGCACCGGCGCCGACCTGCACCCCGCCGATACCAACGCCGACCCGCAGCCCGCCCACGCCGCACCGGCCCGGCCCACCGACGCGCCCCGGGAGCGACCGGCATGACACGCCCCGCCCTGGCCCTTGCACACCGCGAGCTCGTCCGCGTCACGCGTCAGCCGGCCCGCGTCGTCGCCTCCATCGCCACGCCGGTCCTGGTCTGGGCCGTCCTAGCCTCGGGCCTGGCCCGCGCCATCCCCGCCGTCCCAGCACAGGACACCCCCGCCCCGGTCAGCCTGGCCGTCTATCTGAGCATCGGCACCGCCGTCATGACGGCCGTCTTCTCCTCGATCTTCGCGGCCATGTCCCTGATCGAGGACCGCCAGGAGGGCTTCCTCCAGGGCGTCCTGGTCAGCCCCGCCCCCACCGCGTCCATCGTCGCCGGCAAGCTCCTGGGCGCGGGCCTGATCGCCTGGGCCCAGAGCGCCGCCGTCCTGCTCGCAGCGGTGCTGATGCTCGGCGTGCCCACCCCGCTGGGGCTCCCGGTGGCGCTCCTGGGCCTGGCCCTGCTGTGCGCGGGCATCACCGGCCTGGGCCTGGCAGCTGCCTGGGCCGTCAACTCCACCTCCGGCTTCCACGGCGTCATGAACGCCCTGCTCATGCCCATGCTCCTGCTCTCGGGGGCGATGTTCCCCCTCCGGGGCGCCGCCCCGTGGATGACCGCCGCCATGCAGCTCAACCCCCTGACCTGGCCCTCGGCGCTCATCCGCGGGGCCCTGGGCGTCTCAGCCGACCTGCCCCACTGGGCCGCCTGGGCCGGCTCCGGCGCCTTCGCCGCCCTGGGCGTCTGCCTGGCCGCCGCGGTCATCGCCCGCGGCCGAAACCGCTAAACCAAAGATCCCATACACTCCTCTCACACCACCGTGTGTCACCCCGTCCCCACCCCCACCCCCACCCCCCACCCCCCGTGCCACCGCAGCCCACCATGCACACGCCAGCACGGCCCACGCCAGCACGGCCCACGCCAGCACGACACGCCACCGACCAGCGCGCGCCGATGCCCGGCGCCATGACCATCATCGCCATCGGCGCCGCAACGCTCTTCCTCTCGTCCCTGACACTCCTGCTGGCTCTGCCCAGCCTCACCAGCGCCCCCAGCGCGCCCCTGCAAGCCACGCCAGCAGCACCCGCCGACCCGCTCGCCCAGCGGGCCGAGCTGGCCGGCGTCGTAGTGCCGCCGTTCGAGCTGGCCGACCCCTCCGGCGCCCCCGTCACCCCCGACGTCTTCTCCGGCCGCGTCACCATCCTCGGCCCGGTCTTCTCCAACTGCCCCTTCATCTGCCCGCTCATGACCGCCGAGATGCTCTCGCTGGCCAAGACGCTGGGCGACACCGGCGTCAGGTTCGTGGTCATGAGCCTCGACCCGGCCCACGACACCCCGCAGGCCATGGGCCTCTGGGCCGAGCGCCTGGGCGCGCGCTCCGATGCCTGGACCTTCGCCACCGAGCCCCCGCCACCCCCCGGCGGCGCGTACGCCCAGACCGTCCGCGCCATCGTCAAGGCCCTGGGCTTCGACGCCTGGGAAGACGCCGGAACGCCCATCCCGCTCCAAGACGGCTCAGCGATGCTCAACATCGCCCACCCGCCCTACCTGTTCCTCATCGGGCCGCGCGGCGAGCTGCTCGACTTCTTCGACCACAAGCACGCCGACCTCATGGCCGCCCTGGCCCAGCGCGCCCGCGCCGCCGACGCCGCGCTGGCCGCACGAACCAGCCCCCAGGGCACACGCTCAGGCGCCCTGCCGTGACCCACGCCGCGGCTCCACCCACACCCGCTGCGCCGTGACGCGCACGCGCACCGCCGACCACTCGAACACGCGCGGCTGGGTCCCCTGGCTAGAGATCGCCCGCGCAGCTGCCCCGACGGCCCGCGCCGTGAGCCTGTCCCCGCCGCCGCCAGCACGCCGCGCCGCGATGCGCAGCATCTCGCCGACGACCACCCCAGGCGTGCTGCGCAGCGCCGCGCGCGACCAGGCCGCGCCCACCCCTCCCCCCATGCCCCCAGTCTCTCCCGAATCGCCCACGCCCGCCCCCCCCACTGTGCCCGCCCCCACCGGGCCGATCTCCACCGCAGCGTCCGGGGCCTCCGTCACAGCGGCGCGCCGCATCGCCCCCAGCGCCTCGCGGCGCAGCGATCGCGCCGCCCCACCGATCAGCCCCGCGCTCACAGCGGCCCGCCGCGAGGCCCCGGGGCGGATCCGCTCCAGCGCCGGCGTCACCTGGGCTCGCAGCGCCGCGCGCAGCCGCCCAGCGTCCGCGTTGCTGGCGTCCTCGCGCCAGCCCCAGCCAGCCAGCCGGCACAGCCCGCGCGCCTCCGCCCTGCTCAGGCCGAGCATCGGCCGCACCACCTCCACGCCGCTGCCCAGCCGCCGCCGCGCCGCCACGCCGGCGGCGCCCCACGCGCCCGCGCCGCGCACCACCGCCATCAGCACGCTCTCGAGCTGGTCGTCGGCCTGGTGCCCCGTGGCCACAAACCCAACCCCGACCTGCCGGGCCATCTCCACAAGCGCCGCGTAGCGCAGCCGCCGAGCCAGCCCCTCGGCGTTGCCCCCCGACCCGCGCACGCGCACCGCCCGCCAGACAAACGGCGCCCCGACCCGCTCGGCCAGCTCTCGCGCCGCCGCCATGTCCGCCGCCGACTCCGCCTCCGGGCGCAGGTCGTGGAGCACGTGCCCGAAGACGATCCGCTGCCCCCCTGCCGCCGACGCCAGCGCAAGCCCCAGCGCCGACGAGTCGCCGCCGCCGGAGACCGCCACCAGCGTCCCCGCGCCGGCGTGCGCACGCCCGGAGCGGCGCGGGCTCGTCAGCTGGCGCCACGACCGCACCACCAGCCGCGCCCGCGCGTCGCGCCGCAGCGCAAGGGCCCCCCGGAACCGCTCCGCCGGGCCGCCCATCAGAAGTCCCGCCGGCCGAACCGCCAGCACGCCACCAGCAGCACCGCCGCGTTGAACGCGCCCGACGTGCCCAGCACCCACCACGCCGACTGCTCACGCCGCGCCGAGACCACCCGCGCCTCGATCACGCGCTCCCGCCGCCGCTCCTCGGCCTCCTCCTCGGGCGACTGCGGCCGGCCGCGGTTGGGATCGAACGCCCCGACCAGGTCCTGCCCCTCGCTCTGGCGCTGCTCCCGCTGGGCCACCTGGGCCTCCGATTCGAGCCACCCGGTCATCATCTCGATCGCCCGCCCCGTCTTGGGCAGGGCCGTGATGCTCGCCCGCAGCCACCACTCCACCCGCCCGATCAGCCGCCTGTTCTCCTCCACGCGGGCCAGCTCCGCCTCCGCCTCGCGCAGCCGCTCGGCCAGCCGCTCGGCCTCGCCCGGGCCAAGGTCCCAGCGCTCGCCGGTCTCCTCCGGCAGCTGCGCCTGACCGGCCGGCCCGTCCCCGTCGGCGCCCGGGGCCTGGCTTTCCTCGAGCGCCGCCCGCTGGGCCCGGAGCCGCTCGACGCGACGCCCCTGGCTCTCGAGGTTCAGCGCGTTGACCTCCCGAAAAAACTCCGTCCCCGTGTAGGCCGTGCTCAGCAGCGACACGAACCCCCAGAACAA
This sequence comes from Isosphaera sp., assembly GCA_013822085.1. Taxonomy (GTDB): domain Bacteria; phylum Planctomycetota; class Phycisphaerae; order Phycisphaerales; family UBA1924; genus WM-009. The sequence goes on from PNJV01000004.1 coordinate 10,029, forward strand.
CGCCGTGATCACCAGCGCCGCCAGCGTCGAGCGCGTCAGCAGCCCCGTCAGCACGCACACGCAGTAGAGCATCGAGAAGACGCCCACCACCAGCGGCACGGCGATCAGCAGCCCGGGCAGCCACACCCCGCCCCGCACCCCGATCACCAGGATCGACGCCGCCGCGAACACCAGCACCTGCACCCCCACAAACCCCAGCGCGCCGGCGTACTTGGTCAGCAGCAGCCTCCACCGCCCGATCGGCTTGCTCAGCACAAGCTCGATCGACCCCGCGCTGACCATGTCCGGCACGATCGACGCCGTGGACATCAGCGCCAGGATCAGCCCGAGCCACCCGAGCCACCACGCCACGCCGAACTGCACGAAGATGTTGGTGTAGAAGTCCCGCACCCCGACCGTCTGCTTGTTGAGGAACGGCGTCTCGAGCTCCCACCACAGGAACGTCAGGCCGCGCTCGCCAAGCCCGATCGCCCCGAACACCCCGACCACCAGCAGCGAGAGCCCCAGCGTCAGCCACCACAGCCGCCGGCTGCGCAGCTCCCGGAACGTGTCCCACACGATCGCCCACGTCTGCGTGATCATGCCCTGGCCTCCTGGGGCGACGCCCCGCCGCCGCTGGCACCCACGGCCTCCCGCCCGTCGACGGCCCGCATGAACAGGTCCTCGAGCGAGTCCCGCTCGGCCCACACCCTCACCAGCACCACGCCCGCCGCACGCAGCGCGTCGATCACCGGCTGGGCCGCACCGGGATCGACGTCCCCAAGCTCCACACGCACGCCCTCGACCCGCGCCGACGGCGCCGCACGCCCCACCACCGCGGCCAGGTCCAGCCCCGCCCGCCCCTCCACCTCGATCACGTACCGCCTGGTCCGCCGGGTCAGGTCCTCGATCTTGCCCTGGGTCACCACCACCCCCCCGACCATGATCGCCACCCGGTCGGTGACCATCTCCAGCTCGCTGAGGATGTGGCTGTTGACCAGCACCGCGCGGCCCTGCCGCCGCTGCTCGATGAGCACGCTGCGGATCTCACGCCGACCCACAGGGTCCACCCCGTCGGTCGGCTCGTCCAGCAGCACAAGCTCCGGGTCGTTCATCAGGCTCTGGGCGATCCCCAGCCTCTGCCGCATGCCCTTGGAGTACTTGCGCACCAGCATCCTGTCCCACCGCGACAGCCCCACCTGCCCAAGCAGCTCCACCGCCCGCCGGGCGCGCTCACGCCGCGGCATCTTGAGCAGCGCCCCGAAGTAGTCCAGCACCTGCCGCCCGTTGAGGTACTCCGGGAACCGGTGGTGCTCCGGCAGGTACCCCACGCGCGACAGCGCCCCCGCGTCGCCGATGCGGCACCCGAGCATGTGCCCGCTGACGCGCGTGGCCCGGATCACACGCATGAGCACCTTGACCAGCGTGCTCTTGCCGGCGCCGTTGGGGCCGAGCAGCCCGAAGATCTCGCCCCGCTCCACGCGCAGGTCCACGCCCTTGAGCGCGTGCACACGCCTGCCGTACCGCTTCTCCACCCCGCGAACATCAATCGCCGCCCCGTCCCCGACCGCCGAGCGCGTCACCACCCCGTTGCCCGCAGACCCGTTGCCCGCAACCGCGTCGATCGCCGCGCCGTTGATCAAGGCCATGCTCGCGACCTCCGCCCTCCCCCACGCCGCGGGCACAACGCCCGTACGCTGAGCATATTGGGGATCCTCCCGCTCCGCTTCCACCCGCCAGGGCCAGAACACCCCGCACAGCTCACATGTACACCTCACTCCGCGAGTTCCTCGCTGCCCTCGACTCGGCCGGCGAACTCCTCCGCGTCCCCCAGCCCCTGAGCGTCACGCTCGAGGTCTCGCACCTGGCCGACCGCGCCTCCAAGGCCCCCGCGCCCCACCCGGGCTCCGACTCGTCACGCCGCAACGACCCGTGCGCTGCGCACCTGGGCGGGCCGGCGATCCTCGTCGAGAACCCCACCATCGCCGGCGCCCGCGCCGACTTCCCCGTCCTGATCAACGCCTGGGGCTCCTACCGCCGCATGGAGATGGCCCTGGGCTGCCACGAGCAAGGCCCCGGCCTGGCCCGGGGCCACACCCCGGGCGGCTTTGACGCCCTGGCCGCCAAGATCGCCGCCCTGGTCAAGCCCCAGCCGCCGGGCTCGCTCCGTCAGCTCTTGGCCGCGGCACGCACCTTCCTCCCGCTCCTGCGCATCGCCCCGTCGCGCCGCGCGGGCTCGGGCCCCTGCCAGGAGGTCGTCCTCACCGGCGACCGGATCGACCTCACCCGCCTCCCCCTCCTCCGCTGCTGGCCGCTCGACGGCGACTTCGCCGCCCTGGGCTACCCCCCCGCCACCAACGCCGACGTCCCCACCCTGGGCTCCGGCCCGCACTGGGACGCCCACCACCGCGGCCGGTACATCACCCTGGCCGGCATCCACACCGTCCACGCCGACGAGGCCGACCACCCCAAGCCCCCGTCGCACAACATCGGCATGTACCGCGTCCAGCTCCTGGGCCCGCGCACGCTGGCCATGCACTGGCACACCCACCACGACGGGGCGCGCCACTGGCGGTCCTGGAAGAAGCTCGGCAAGGACATGCCCGTCGCCGTGTCCCTCGGCGGCGAGTCGGTGCTCCCCTACGCCGCCACCGCGCCCCTGCCGCCGGGAATCTCCGAGCTCCTCCTGGCCGGATTCCTCAACCGCCGCGGCATCCCCATGGTGCGCGCCAAGACCGTCCCGCTGTGGGTCCCAGCCAGCGCCGAGATCGTCATCGAGGGCTACGTGTCCCACCAGGCCGGGCACATCGGCTGGGACCCGCGCACGCCCGACGCCGGGCCCCTGGGCCCGGGCGCCGTCTTCGAGGGCCCCTTCGGCGACCACACCGGCTTCTACTCGCTGCCCGACCGCTACCCGGTCCTGACCGTCACCGCCATCACCCACCGCCGCAACGCCATCTTCCCCGCCACCGTCGTCGGCCCGCCGCCCCAGGAGGACTACTTCCTGGGCAAGGCCACCGAGCGCGTCTTCTTGCCGCTCCTCAAGACCATCATCCACGACATCGAGGACTACGACCTGCCCATGTTCGGGGCCTTCCACAACTGCGCCGCGCTCCAGATCAGCAAGGCCTACCCCTTCCAGGCCCGCCGCGTGATGCACTCGGTCTGGGGCGCCGGCCAGATGGCCTGGACCAAGACCCTCTTCGTGCTCGACGCCGACGCCAGCGTCCACGACCCCCGCGCCCTGCTCCGCGCCGCCGCCGACCACTGCCACCCGCTGCGCGACCTCGAGCCGGCCCACGGCCCGCTGGACATCCTCGACCACGCCGCGCCGCGCCTCTCGGCCGGCGGCAAGCTCGGCCTGGACTGCACCCGCAAGCTCCCCGACGAGTCCCTGCGCGGCATCCCCCACGACGCGCCCCACGACCCGCGCCCCGCCCCCGGCCCGCCGCTGGACCCCTCCGCCCTGCCGCTCCACCGCGCCCACGCCACCCACGAGGGCTGGCTGTGCGTGAGCATCCACAAGTCGCAGCCGCGCGACGGTCACCGCTTCGTCGCCGACCTCCTGGCCCTGGCCGACGCCCACCCGGGGCGCGCCCTGGGCCCGTTCGTCATCGTCCTGGGCCCCGACGTGGACCCGGCCGACCTCGGCCGCGCCTTCTTCCACTGGCTGGCCCACAGCGACGCCTCGCGCGACCTCTGGCTCCACGCCACCCCGCACGGCTCTCACCACGCCGTCTTCGACGCCACGCCCAAGCTCCCCGGCGACGAACGCAACCACCAGCCCGTGCGCCCCTGGCCCCCCGCGCTGGTCACGGCGCCCGACCTCCCGCAACGCCTCAGCGCCCGAGAGGACCTGCGCCTGCCCTTTGCCCTCTGAGCGCTCTCAGCGCCGCGCGTCGGCCTGCCCGCGCCCGTCGTCGGGCTCCTCGGTGCGGGGCGGCTGCTCGTCGAGCCAGCGCGCCACCGCCTCGACCACGTCCTCGTGGAACTTCTTCACCGCGCCCCCCTCGCGCACGCGCTGGGTCTGGTTGACCAGCACCGAGAACGCCGCCGCACGCCCGTTCCGCTCGCCGATCACGTACCCCGAGAGGCACTGCACCCCGTTGATGTACCCGCTCTTGGCGTGCACGCCGCCGGGCACGCGCCGGTCCTTGAACCGCTTGCGCAGCGTCCCCTCGCCCGGCTCGGCCAGCGACTCGACCATCGCCCCACGCACCGCCGCGTCCCGGTACAGGCTGGCCAGCCACGACGTGAGCACGCCGGCCGACACCCGGTTCTCCGCCGAGAGCCCCGACCCGTCCGTCACCACCAGCTGCGACAGCTCCGCCCCCGTCCGCTCCGTGACCGTCATGCGCACGACCGCGGCGCCGTTGTCCCACGAGCCGGGCTGGCCGGTCACCTCGCGCCCCAGCCGCTTGAGGAGCGCCTCGGCGTAGAGGTTGTAGCTGTCGATGTTGCAGCGCGCCAGCACCTCGGCCAGCGGCGTGACCACCTCCACCAGGGCCGCGCCGGGGCTGAACATCTCGCCGGGCTCGGCCAGCCGGGCCACGATCCCGCCGCCCTGGCCCTGGCCCAGCCCCGCAGCGCCCAGCCGGTCGGCAAGCAGCTGCCCGAACACCAGCGACGGCTCGGCCAACGCCGTCTGGATCGGCTCCACCTGCGTCACGCTCAGCTCCCCGAAGAGCCGGTACCGCGCCCCAGCCGCGGTGCTCAGGCCCCCGGCCAGCAGCCGCTGCACGCCCAGCGCCGACGCCCCGCCCCGCCCGACCGTCCGGGCCGAGTTGTCCAGCTCCAGCCACGCCGCGTCGGGCACCTTGCGCACACGCGGCGCGCTCCCCACCGCCGGGCCCACCGCCACGAACACCTCCATGACGTTGGCGTGGAAGTTCAGCCCCGACACCGGCGCCGCGTACCACTTGTCCAGCTGGTCGCGCGGCCACCCGGGGTGCACCATCTCATGGTCGAAGACCCGGTCGTCGATCACCACCTCGCGCAGCCCCTTGACCCCGGCCCGCACAAAGGGCTCGACCAGCTCGCCCATGAACTCTTCGAGGCTCCGGCCGCTCAGCCGCAGCAGCTCGGGGTCCGCAAAGGCCGGGTCCCCCGACCCCACGACCACCAGCCTGGACCCATCGACGAACATCCGCGTGCGGAACTTGTACTCGGCCCCGAGCACCACCAGGGCCGCCCCCGACGTGAGCAGCTTCATGTTCGACGCCGGCACCATCCCCTGGCGGGAGTTCATCGACGCCAGCGCCTCGCCCGTCCGCGCGTCGCGCACCGAGACGGCCACCTCGGCGCCCCCGAGCCGTGCCCCCCGCACCGCGCGCTCCACCACGCCCTCGAGCCCCTGACCGTGCGCTGCCGCCGGCGCCCCCAGCGCCACCACCAGCGCCAGCCCAACCGCCAGCACGCCCCCGTGGCACCAGGCCACTGGCCAGCACGCCGCCACACGCCAGACCCGATCCGTGGTCATCTCGCCTGCTCCTCCGCTGCGACGCGACCGCGCCCCAGCACCGTACCCCCCACCCCAACCCCCCGTCACGATCATTGCACCCGCCCTGCCGATGCGCCCGAGCCCGCGACGGCCCACCCTCGGCTGCGCGTGCACCCGGTATCGGCTCGCTCACCCGCGGTGCTGCATCTGGCGCAGCCGCGCCGCCTCCCCCGCGCCCCCCGCACGCCCCATCTAGCATGCCCAATGCCCCACCACGCCCAGGACCCGCGCACGCCCGGACCTGCCCCGGGCAGCACCCCCGCGTCCCCCGCCACCCCTGCCGCGCCCGCGGTCCTCATCGTCGATGACAACCCCCAGAACCTCGAGCTCCTGGAGGCCTATTTCGAAGACTCCCCCTACGCCGCCCGCGCCCTGAGCGACCCCTCGCAGGTCCTGGCCAGCCTCCACGCCCAGCGGCCCGACGCGATCCTCCTGGACATCATGATGCCGCGCGTCTCGGGCTTCCAGCTCTGCCAACAGATCAAGCGCGACCCCGCCCTCAGGGCCATCCCGGTCCTCATGGTGACCGCCCTGAGCGAGGTCTCCGACGCCCAGCGCGCCGCCGACGCGGGCGCCGACGCCTTCATCACCAAGCCGGTGACCAAGAAGGAGCTGCTCTCCCAGGTCCACGCGGCGCTGGTCAAGTCCGGACGTGTCCAGGCATGACCCCGCCAGAGCGCACCACGCCGCGGGCCCCGATGGCCCCCACCGCGCCGGCGAGCATCCCCCAAGGCGCCGCCACCGGCCTGATCATCGTCGGCGGGGGTGTGATGGGCTCAGCCGTCGCCCGCGGAGCCGTCACTGCGGCGCTCTTTGCCCCCGCGCGCCTGACCGTCGTCGAGACCGACCCCGCCCGAGCGCAGGCCGCTGCCGATGAGGGCTGGACGACCGCCCACGACGCGACCGGCGCGCTGGCCGCCGCTGCGCCCACCGACCCCGTCCTGCTGGCCGTCAAGCCGCAGTCCTTCGACGCTGTATCCCAGTCCTGGCGCGGCAAGCTCCGGGGTCGGCTGGTCCTGTCGATCATGGCGGGCATCCCCGCTGCGCGATTGATTGCCCAGCTCCACGACCAGCCGCTGCCCGCGACCGACCAAACTCTGCTGCACCCCGCCACGCCCCCCCAACCCACTCAGCCCACCCAGCCCACTCAGCCCACTCAGCCCATCCAATCTCCCGGCCTGCCGCCGCGCATCGTCCGGATCATGAGCAACACCCCGGCACGCATCGGCCGCGGGTGCACCGCCATCGCGCCGGGCCCCGGGGCCACCGCCGAGGACCTGGCCTGGTGCAGCGCGCTGTGCCGGGTCCTGGGCCCAGCGGTGATCGCCATCGACGAGCCGCTCATGGACGCCTTCACCGGCGTGGCGGGCTCGGGGCCGGCCTACCTGTTCCTGCTGGCCCAGAGCATGACCGCCGCCGCCGTCGCGCTGGGCCTGACGCCCGCCGACGCCGACCTGGCCGTGCGCCACACGCTGCTGGGCGCCGCGGCGTTGCTGGCTCAGTCGCCGGAAACCCCCGACGCCCTGCGGGCCGCGGTGACGAGCAAGGGGGGCACCACCGCAGCCGCCCTGCGGGTCTTCGAGAGCGCCCGCTTCGACCAGATCGTCGCCGACGCCATCACCGCTGCCCGCGACCGCGGCCGCGAGCTTTCGGGGGCCTGAGCGGCGAACAGCGAGGGCCGGCCCGGCGCCGTTCATCTATTCATCCGGATGAACGGTACAATAAGCCGCGTAGCCCTTGAGCCGATCTCACCCTGCGCACCGTTGCATCGCGCAGTGCACACCCGCCAGCCGATCACCCCCGACCCGCATCTTCTCGGACGTTGGCCATGCACATCCGCGACGCCTTCGCACGCCAGAGCACGACCTTCTCCTTCGAGTTCTTCCCTCCCAAGACCGCCGAGGGGGCGCGCGATCTGTACGACACCATCGCCGAATTTGTCGCTCTCAAGCCCACGTTCGTCTCGGTGACCTACGGCGCCGGCGGCTCGACGCGGGAGCTCACACGCGAGCTGGTCGTGCGGCTCAAGACCGACGCCCGCCTGGAGACGGTCCCGCACCTGACCTGCGTCTGCCACACCCAGGACGAGATCGCGCAGATCCTGGAGCGCTACGCCCTGAGCGGGATCGACAACATCCTCTGCCTGGGCGGGGACGTCCCCCGGCACCTCAACGGCCAGTGGGACCGCGGCCGCGACGCCTTCCGCTACGCCGCGGACCTGGTGCGCTTCGTCAAGGGCTTTGGTGAGGGCGGGTCGTCGGGCGCTGGCGGGGGCTTCGGCGTGTGCGTGGCGGGGTACCCGGAGGGGCACCCGGGCACGCCCAACCGCGTCCGGGAGATGGACTACCTCAAGGCCAAGGTGGACGCCGGGGCCGACTGGGTGTGCACGCAGCTGTTCTTCGACAACCGCGACTTCTACGACTTCCGCGACCGCTGCCACCTGGCGGGGATCCGGGTGCCGATCGTCGCGGGCGTCATGCCCATCACGTCGATCAAGGGCATGCAGGGCATGGCCGAGATGGCCGCGGGCACGCGCTTCCCGGCGCCGCTGCTGCGCGCCATCAACCGCACCGGGGGCGACCCCGACGCGGTCCGCCGGGTGGGCGTGCACTGGGCCACCGAGCAGTGCCGCGACCTGCTCGACCACCGCGCCCAGGGGATCCACTTCTACACGCTCAACAAGAGCACCGCCACCCGCGAGATCTACCAGAACCTGGGCGTGAGCGACTCGACGGGCCTGACCGACGAGCGTGCCCGGCTGCTCTGAGGGGCGCACGGCCGCCCGCGGCGGTGCGCCCCCGCCCCCCGGCGTGGCCGCCCGGCCGCTGATCAAGCCCGAACCGAGCCGAGCGACGCCGGCTCAGTGCACGCCGGCCGACTCGCCCGAGAGCCGGTTGGCAAAGTGCGCCTCCTGCACCGGCACCAAATGGTGGAGGATGTTGGCCAGGATCGCCGCGGGGCTGCCCACCGCGTCCACCTCGCTGACGATCTGGGCCGGGTACTGCGACAGGACCGGGTACGTCTCGCGCTCGTACACGCTCCAGCGGTGGCGGATGACCTCCTCGCGGGCGTCGTCGAGGCGGTTCTCCTTCAGGGCCCTGCGGCGGAGGCGCTCGATCATTTTTTCCTTGTCCCGACAGACCAGGTGGATGATCTTGAGGACCTTGATGTGCTTGTCCAGGAGCTGGGCCTGGTGCTCGTTGCGCGGGATGCCGTCGAGGATCAGCAGGTCCTCCTTGGGCTTGTAGATGCTCAGGATGGTGCGGGCGTGCATGTGCTGGTTCCACATCTGCACGGTGGGCTCGTCGGGGACCAGCTCGCCGCGGGAGGAGTGCTCGTAGAAGAGCTTGCCCAGGGGGGAGTTGATGTCGATGTTGCGGAAGACATCGCCGCAGGAGAGGTGGTAAAAACCTGGGATGTTGCCCAGGATCTTGCCCTGGGTCCCCTTGCCCGCGCCCGGGGCGCCAAAGAGCAGGACGGTGCGGTAACGGCTCGCCATGCGCGGTCCTCCGTGTTCAGACGGCCCCGGCCCGAGCTGACAACCTACGCGGTGCGCGGCCCCAGAGCAAGGGGGAGCGCCCGGCGCGCCGCCGGTGTGCGGCCGGTCGGCGGCCAGCGCTGACCGGGGGCCGACGCGGCGATCCCGGGCCCGAGACACCGGCCGGGGGCCGGCCCCCGCTCGTTACGGGACGCGCCGGGCCCGGCGGGCCCGCAGGACCGACCACGGGGCCACCGTCAGGGCCATGGCCGCCATGGCCAGGGCGATGATCACCGGGACCCGCGCCGGCCAGGGGCCCAGGACGTCGGCCAGCGTGGGCGCGCCGGCGGACGAATCGCCCAGGAACGCGAAGTTGGCCCCGAAACGCACGTTGATGGGCATGACCAGGAGCGTGTAGCCGAGCATCACCGCCACGGCCAGGCGGAAGTCACGCCACCAGGGGCGGTAGCCGCGGACCACCACCGCGTAGATCGGCGGGAAGACCACGAGCCAATGGAAGGCCCAGAACTCCCAGAACCGCGGGTAGACCGGGCCGTGACGCACGATCGGGGTCACAAAGGCCTGCGTCGAGAGCCCCACGCCCACGCACCACAAGAGCGTGGCCATCCACCGGCGGCCGGTGATCAGGTAGAGCGGGCCGATCAGCGAGAGCCAGTCGCAGATCTGGAGCGGCAGGCGGTCGTGCCAGGCGCCCGGCTCGGTGGGGTCGGGCACGACGATCTGGCGGTACATCATCGCCGACCAGACGCAGGCGCCCAGGTGCCCGATGATCGCGGCGGTGCGCCCCTCGTGCCCGCGCGCCGCGGTCCACCGCCCGAGCCACAGCAGCGCCCCGAGCCCCAGGAGCGAGGCGAGCACCACGCCCAGGTGCGGCAGCGTGAAGGCGGCGAAGCCCTCGGGCCACGCGGCTCTCAAGGGCGCCTGGATGGGACCTGTGGCGGTGGTCATGCGGCTGCCCTGGGGGGGACGCCGCGGCGCGGGCTGGGCGCTGCGGCGGTGTGGATCTTACTTGCGGGCGGCGTCATCGAGCCGGCGCAGGGCCGCGCGGGCCTTCTCCCGCGCAGCGGTGGTGAAGCGGTCGATGATCAGCCGGCCGTCGAGGTGGTCCTGCTCGTGCTGCCAGCAGCGGGCCAGGAGCCCGCCGCTGCGCGCCGTGAAGAGCGCGCCGTCGGCCCCGGTGGCCTCGATGGTGATCTGCTCGGGCCTGACGACCCCGCCGGCGATCTCGGGCAGGCTCAGGCAGCCCTCGGACATCATCTCGGTGTGGGCGCTGGGCTCGCGCAGGACGGGGTTGATGTAGACCGCTGGGGCGGCCGTCGCCGTCGGGGGGTTGTCATGGGGCGATCGGCCCGGCTCGTCGCCCGAGGGTGCAACAGCCGGGACGTGGCACACGAACAGGCGCCAGGGCAGGCCCACCTGCGGCGCCGCCAGGCCGATGCCCTCGTGCTGGGCCATCAGCTCGATCATGCGCTGGGCCACCTCCAGGACGTGGGCGTTGACCTGGGGAACGGGCCGGGCACGGAACCGGAGCACCGGGTCGGGGTAATGCACAAGCCGCAGGGAGCCTGGGTCGATCGGCATGATCGCACCAGCGTAGCTGGGGATCGCTAGGATGGCCCTAGGGCTATGCGCGTCGGCGGCCTGGGGCGCCGGGGCGCCCACGGCCCGGTCGAGGGAGGATCAGCGTTGGCGATCTTCGGTTGGAGCAAGTCCAAGCAGCCCACGCCCCCCGACCCGCAGCACCCCGGCGGCGCGCCCAAGGCCGAGGGGGCCTCCACGGGGGAGAAGGCCCCGACTGAAGCGTCGGGCGCCTCGGCCGCGTTCTCTCCCGAGAAGGCGCGGAGCTTCTTCGATCGCGGCCGCAAGCTGGAGGAGGCGGGGCAGTACGAGTACGCCATGACGATGTGGCTCACGGGGATGCGCTCGGACCCGGGGAGCATCGAGGGGCTCGAGGGGTTCTTCCGCTGCGCCGACCGCTTCCGGGCCGGCGGCGACGCCAAGGCCTCGCGCGAGACCGAGCGCCTGGCGGGGGGCTCGACGCCGATCGACCGGTTCCTGACGGCGGTGCTGAGCTGGTCGATGAACCCCAAGGCCCCGGACCTTGCCGTGCGGGCGCTGGTCGCGGCGGGGGACCTTGGGCTGTCGGAGGTGGGGCGGTGGATCGCGCCCAAGGCGGTGGTGGTGCTGCGCAACGAGGACCGCCCGCGCAAGGACATGGCCCTGAGGCTCAAGGAGGCGTGCTTCAAGGTCGGGGCCGTGGAGCTGGCCCTGGAGGCGGCCACGGTGGCGCTGCGCGTGGACCCGACGGACAACAAGCTGGCGGCGGAGGTCAAGAACCTCTCGGCTGAGGCGACCATGTCCAAGGGGGGCTACGAGCAGACGGGCCAGAGCGGCGGCTTCCGCACCAACGTGCGGGACATCGACAAGCAGCGCAAGCTCGAAGAGGGCGAGCGGGTGGTCAAGTCGGCGTCGGTGATCGAGCGGGTGCTGGCCGAGGCCAAGGCCAAGTACCAGGCCAGCCCTGCCGACAAGCCGAGCGTGCTGGCGTACGTCAAGGCCCTGGCCGAGCGCGGCCGGCCCGAGGACGAGCAAGCGGCCCTTGAGGTTCTCGACTCGGCGTACCAGAGCACGCAGGAGTTCCGCTTCCGCAAGGCTGCCGGCGACCTGCGCATCCGGCGGGCGCGGCGCGAGCTGCGGGCCCTGCGCGAGAGCGCCGCGGCCACCCCCGCGGACGCCGGCCTGGCCCAGCGCGTGCGGGAGGCCGAGGCGTCGGTGCTGCGGTCGGAGATCGGCGAGCTGGAGGCCCAGATCGGGGCGTACCCGACGGACCTGTCGATCCGCTTCGAGCTGGGCAAGCGCTACGTCGAGGCGGGGGCGCACGAGAGGGCCATCGAGCAGTTGCAGCTCTCCAAGGGGGACGCGCGGCTCAAGGCCCAGTCGCTCTCGATGCTCGGGCAGGCCTTTGCCGCCATGGACTGGCAGGACGAGGCGATCGACACCTTCCGCCAGGCGCTCGAGGGGGTGACCGACCCGGGCGACTCGGCCGGGCTGGACCTGCGCTACGGGCTGCTCGGGGCGCTGGGGCGACGCGCCGAGACCGACCGCGACCTGCCCAGCGCCGAGGAGGCGTACAAGCTGGCCTCGGCCATCGCGATCCAGCAGATCGGCTACCGCGACATCCGCGCACGCCGCGACGCGCTCAAGGCCCTGCTGGCCTCCATCCGCGCCGGCGAGGCCGGGGCCTGAGGGTGGCCCCAGCGGCCACGGTGATCGTCCCGGCGCGCCTGGCCTCGACGCGCCTGCCCGAGAAGGTCCTGCTTGCGCGCACGGGCCGGCCGCTGGTCCAGCACGTCGTCGACGCGGCCCGCGCCGCGCCCGGGGTCGGGCGCGTGGTGGTGGCCGTCGATCACGCGCGCATCGCCCGGGCGCTCCGGCCGTTCGGCACCGAGTGCGTGCTCACCGACGCGTCGCACCCGAACGGGACGTCCAGGCTGGCCCAGGCGGCGCAGCTGCTGGGGCTGGGCGAGGACGACCCCGTCGTCAACGCCCAGGGGGACGAGCCCGAGCTGCCGGCGGCGGTGATCGGCGCGGCGCTGGGGGCGCTGCTGGGCTCGCGCTGGGCCTCGATCGGGACCGTGGCCAGCCCGATCAGCGACCCTCGCCAGGCGCACGACCCCAACGTGGTCAAAGTGGCCCGGGCGCCCGACGGCCGGGCCCTGTACTTCTCCAGGGCCCCCATCCCGCACGACCGCGACGCGGCGGGCCCGCCCACGGGCCCGGCCGCGGCCCACCCGTGCCTGCGGCACATCGGCGTGTACGCCTACCGGGCGGGGTTCCTGCGCGCCTATGCCGCCATGGAGCCCACGCCGCTGGAGACGACCGAGAAGCTCGAGCAGCTGCGGGCCCTGGAGCGCGGGCACGCCATCGCCGTGGCGCTGGCCGAGGCGCCCCACACCGGGATCGACACGGCCGAGCAGTACGAGGCGTTCGTGGCTCGCCTGGGCGGCCCGGCAGCGGCCCGCTAAGGCGATGGGCGGGGGTCAGAGCGTGGCGGTCTGCAAGCGCGCGATCGTCAGCGCCAGCAGCTGGCAGCGCTCGACCAGCGAGGGGAGCTCGATCCACTCCTGGGGCGTGTGCAGGCCACCGCCGCGGACGCCGAGGGTGTCGAGCACCGCCAGGGGGCGGTCGGAGGTGGCGCGGGCGTCCTGGAGGTTGTTGCCGTCGCAGACGCCGGCGGTCTGGGCCGTGGGCAGGGGCTGGCCCAGGTCGCTGGCGACGCCCGCCACCAGGCGCAGGAGCGCCTCGGTGTGAGCGGTGGCGGGCTTGGCGGGCCTCTGGAAGGAGGCCGTCAGGCTCAGAGCGGGGAGCGCGTCGGGCGTGGTCTGGGTGGCCCCGAGCCGGTCCAGGAGCGACCGGCCCGCCTCGGGCGTCGGGTAGCGGGCGTTGCCCCAGGCGCGGGCGGTGTCGGCCACGACGTTGGGTGCGGCCCGGCACCAGAGCGGCGAGACGTTCACGCACAGGCCGCGCGCCGGGTCGCTCAGGGCGTGGACGCGCTGGATCTCGCCGGCCAGAGCGCCCACGGCCGAGACGCCGGAGGCGAAGTCGCGTCCGACGTGGGCCGCTCGCCCGCGGGCCTCGATCATGAAGGCGCCCGACCCGCCGCGCGCGGTGACGATGGCGCCGCCGGCGGCGGCGGGCTCGAGGGCCAGGGCGGCGTGGTAGACCGGCGCACCGCCGGCGTGGGTGCGCAGGGCCTCGGCGCGCAGGGCTGAGTCGGAGTGGTACGAGCCGGTCTCCTCGTCGGCGTTGAGCATGAGCGTCCAGCGCGCCTCGGCGCCCGCGTCCTGGAGCGCTTCGAGGGCGTGGATGGCGATGACCAGGCCGCCCTTCATGTCCACGCAGCCGGGCCCGGTGGCGGTCCGCCCGTCCGGGGCGACGCAGAGCCGGGAAAAGTCGCCGGCGGGCTCGTGCACCGTGTCCAGGTGCCCGGCGATGAGGACCGCCGGTGGCGGGGCCGGCGCGCCCGCGTCGGGCTGGGCACGGCCGGCTCGGCGGGCGACCCAGACCGGCGGGACCCAGCCGTGGCTCGGGGCGCGCAGGGCCGCGTCGGGGTCGCCGGCGCGCCAGGCGTTGATCCAGGGGGGGCGCGGCTGGCCGGGGACGGTCGCCAGCGCGGCGCCAAGGGCCCGGGCGCGCTGGGTGAGCAGGTCGGCGGATTCCTCGATGGCGTCGCGGTTCTCTGCGCCGGTGGGCAGGGCCACGTGGCGGCGCAGGTCCTCCAGGAGCGCCTGGCGGCGGGCCAGGACGCGGTCTAGCACCGCGGCCTCGATGCTCGTGATGGCCATGGGGACTGCTCCTAGGCGTCAGCGGGGGCGTCAGCGGGCCAGAGGACCTCGCAGACCTCTTGGGCGGGGCCGGTCATGAGCACGCCGGCGTCGTCGCTGGGCCACTCGATGCGCAGCTCGCCGCCGGGGAGCTCGATCACCGCTGCGCGGTTCAGCCGGCCGGTCAGGACGCCGGCGACGAGCACGGCGCAGGCCCCGGTGCCGCAGGCCATGGTGGCCCCGGAGCCGCGCTCCCAGGTCCGCACCAGGGCGCGGTCGGGGGCGAGGCGGCGCACAAAGTGTGCGTTGACGCGGCCGGGGAAGGCCGGCCAGGTCTCAGCGGCTGGGCCGGCGCGCTCGAGTGGGACGGCCTGGGCCTGGGCGCAGAAGAAGACCGCGTGGGGGTTGCCCATGGACAGGGCGCAGACCAGGCCGTCGTGGCCGGCGGCGTCGAGCCCCTGGCGCAGGTCGGCGGGCGCGTCGGGGGGCACGGGCGCGTCCAGGACGCCTCGCGGGCCGCCCCGGAGCGTCGTGGGGATGCGCGCCGGGTCGAGGATCGGCGCGCCCATGTCCACCGTGACGCGCTCGACGCGCCCGCCGCCGGGCAGGACGCGCAGGGCCAGCACGCCGCGGCCGGTCTCGACGAGCATCGGGTCCTGCCGGTTGCCCAGGCGCTCGTGGGCGAACTTGGCCACGCAGCGGACGCCGTTGCCGCACATGGCGCCCTCGCTGGCGTCGGCGTTGAACATGCGCATGCGGACGGTGGCCCCGGCGGCGGCGGCGGCGGGGGTCGGGCGGGCCACGAGGATCACGCCGTCGGAGCCCACGCCGGTGTGGCGGTGGCTCATGGCGCGGACCAGCTCGGGCAGGTCGGACCTGTGCTCGAGCTGGGGCTGGCTGACGGCGTCGAGGTACAGGTAGTCGTTGCCGGCCCCGTGCATTTTGATGGCTCGGATGGTCATGGCCGCTCCAGAACCTCCCGCCGAGTGCGCGCCCGCTCCTGCGCGTGCGTGCAGACCCGCTTGGGGGCCCACGCCCAGGGCCCAGGCGCTGGCCGGGTGCCCCGCCGCCGACGCTGCGGCGTTAGGCCGGTGCGGCGGGGGTACGGGGGGTGCGGGGGGTGCGGTGGGCCGGGTGTGTGTGTGTGGGTGGGTGTGGGGCTGGGAGATGGGAGTATTCAATGCCCGGCGGCTGCGCGCAGCTCACGGGGCCAGCACCGACCAGGCCAGGCCCAGCACCAGGACCGCGGCCGAGGCCAGCTTGATCCGCGCGACCTGCCGGTCGATGGGCAGCGCCCCCGGCAGGGCCAGGGGCTGGCCGTCGATCGAGGCCGAGTGCTTGCCCGCGCCCAGGTCCGCGGCCCGCCCGATGCGCTGGGCGATGGAGCCGTGGCGCCACATGAACCGGTGCGGGTCCATGCGGTGCATGCGGGCCACGCCCGCCAGCGCCGAGCCGAAGAGGCCCGCGGCCAGGCGCAGCGCCTCGGGCGTCGGCGGGGCCTGGCCCTGGCCGGCCATGGCCCGCACGGCGTCGGCGTCGGCCTGCCACTCGAAGCGGCGGCTGACCCACCCGAAGAGCACGGCGCCCACCGCGGCCGAGGGCACGCCCACGCCCCAGAGGGCCGCCGCTGAGGCAGCGGTCTGGAGCTGGCCGGCGGCGTCGGCGGGGCCCGGGCCGATCAGCCGGAGCGTCACGTCCACCAGCGCCCCAGCGGCGCCGGCCAACGCCATGACGGCGACCATCGTCCAGGGCAGGTGCCCGCGCCGCAGGTGGGAGACCTCGTGGGCGGTGACGGCGGCGATCTGGTCGGAGCTGAGCCCGTCCAGGAGGCGGTCGCTCAGGAAGACGTAGCGCAGGCCCGGGATGACGCCCACGACGGCGGCGTTTGCGGTGGTCCCTGCGGTGTCCCAGGCCAGGACGTCGCCGACGCGGGCCCCGGGCGCGCGGACCAGGCCGTCGAGGCGCTGGCGTAGGGGGCCCTCCGCCAGGGGCTTGGCCTGCCACAGCGTCCGGACGATCAACGGCCACAGCCCGATGCCCGCCAGCAGGCCCAGCAGCTGGGCTGCGCCCAGCGCCGCCGGCGCGTGCCGGCTGGTGCCCATCCAGGCCCCGATCTGGCCCAGGGTGCCGCTGTCGGCGTCCGAGGCGCGGAGGATCAGCCAGCGCACGCCGCGCT
Organism: Isosphaera sp.; assembly: GCA_013822085.1. Classification (GTDB taxonomy): domain Bacteria; phylum Planctomycetota; class Phycisphaerae; order Phycisphaerales; family UBA1924; genus WM-009. The sequence goes on from PNJV01000004.1 coordinate 26,507, forward strand.
CGAGGGCCTCGCTCCAGGCCAGGACCGTCGCGCCGGCGATGAGCACCATGAGCAGCTGCTGACGCACCCGCAGCCGCACCCAGGCCCACCGGCCGAGCAGCGGCGGCACGGGCTGGCCGTCCTCCAGGCAGGCCAGGACCTCGGCCTCGCGCAGGCGCTGCTGGACGCCGGACATGCCCGCCCAGCCGGCGACGATCACCAGCAGCGGCGGGCCGCAGGCGGCGACCTCGTCGATGAGGACCGGGTCGCCCATCACCGCGCGGACCTGGTCGAGCCAGCCCAGGCCCCAGACCGCGGCGGCGTGCCAGGCCAGCGCCAGCCAGGTGCAAAGGCCGGCGGCTCGGCTGGGGCCGTCCAGGTCGGCCGGCCCGGGGCGTTCGAGGCGGCGCTGGGCGGTCCAGCCGAAGAAGGCCGCGGCCGCGGCCAGGGCCGCGTGCGGGAGGATCGCCACGGCTGTCAGGGCTGCGGGGCCGAGGGTGCGCCCGCGGGCCGGCGCCGCCAGCGAGTCGGCAGCGGCGACCACGGCCAGGATCAGGATGATCGGCAGGGGCGCCACGGGCTCAGCGGGGCCCCGCTCGGGCGGCAGCGCCCGCGGCAGAGACCACCTCGCCCAGGTCGATGCGGATCACGCCCCTGCCGCCCCAGGTGTAATAGTCCGCGTTCATCACGCCGGGCCCCACCGGCGTCAGGACGACGTTGTGCCGGCCGTGCGTCCGGGCGTACTGCGTGTCGCCCTCGCCCGGGCCGGCAAAGTCGCGGTTGACGAGCTTCTGGGCGTGGAAGTGGTAGTGCGCCAGGGCGTGGGGGGCCAGGGCGAACATGTCGCTGGGGGCCACAAAGACGCGGTCGCCCTGGCGCGAGGCCGGGCGCGGCTCGAAGAGCGTGACAGCGAAGCCATCGGCGGCGGGGGTGGCAGCTGCGGTGGCGGCAGAGGCGCGGTCGGCGGGCCGGTCGGTCAGGTCCGCGGCCTCGACGACGCCGCCGTACTCGGTGGATGTGTCCTTGGCGTCGCGCAGGGCCTGGGCCCAGAGCGCATCGGCCACGCCCGGGGCGTGGAGCGCCTCGTCGACCGCCAGCAGGCCCAGCGCATCGCCCCAGGACATCTGGCCCGCGAAGGACTCGAGGCGGTCCGGGGCCCGCGAGGCCACGCTGGCCTCGCCGCCGGTGCGCACGTGGGTCTGCCGGCCGCGCAGGCGCGTCTGGGCCTCGGCCAGCAGCTCCTGGCGGCTCATGCCCAGCCACGAGGGTCGCTGCTGCGCGGCCCAGCGGACGGCCTCCATGTCGCGCAGGCGCAGCCCGGCGCGCTGCTCGGGGCTCAGGCGGGCCAGCGGTGCGGTCACGGCCTGCCACCAGTCGCGGCGCTGGGCTGCGCTTGGGCCGGCGGCGATGGGGCCGTCGAAGGATCGCAGCTGGCGAAGCCAGTCCAGCTCCGAGACGGTCAGCGGGATGGTCCCCAGCTCAGTTGCGGCGGTGCGCACGTCGCGGACGAGCGGGTCGTTGCCGGCGGGGGCGTCGGCGCGGAGGTACTCCAGGCGGGCTGCGCCGTCGGGGTCCAGCCGGGCCAGGGCCTCCCAGGCCGCTGAGCGGGCCTGCTCTTGCCGCCGGTGCTCCTGCGGGTCGAGCCCCTCGGGCGTCGGGGTGCTGAAGATGCGAAAGAGCGTGCGCGTGACCGGCTGATCGGGGAAGAGCGCCGCCAGGGCCTTGTGCTCGGCGCGGTCGGTGTCGGCGACGGCCGGGCGGTGCCGGGCCAGCACCCGCGCGATCGGGCCGTCGAACTCCGCCCAGGCGCGCTCGGCGGCGATCGTGGCGACCCGGGCCGCCACCACGTCGTCGGGCTCGATGGGGAGCATCAGCCAGAGCATCCGGCGGGTGTCTGCCGAGCCGCCGTCTTGCTCGTCGGCCAGGAGGATCTCGATCCCGCGGATGCGGGCCGGCTGGGGGTTTGCGGTGTGCCAGACCTCGCGCTTGACGATCTCCCGTGCCGCGACACGGTCCGGGGCGCTGGCCAGGGCCTCGGCCCAGAGGTCATCGACGGCCTGGGCCCGCGCGGGGACGGGCAGCTTGGTGTCGCGGATGCGCGCCGCGGGGGGCTGGTCCAGGCTCGGGTGGCGGAAGCACCCGCCGAGCACGCCGCCGGCGGCGCCCACGAGCAACGCCGCGACCAAGCCGCCGACCCGCCTGCGAGCATCCGTGCGCATGGCCGATGGTATCGCGTGGCCGCAATTGGAGCGGGCTGCGCCCGATATCGGCGGCCTCGCTACCATGGCCGGGAGCACTCATGCCCGCCCGCGCCAACACCAACACAGCCGCTGAGCCAGCCGGCCACGGCGCCTCGGGCCAGTCTGCTGCGCGGTCGCACGCTGCCACCCGCGAGCGCATCGGCACGATCATCAACCTGATCCGCCCCGCGGTTCAGTCCGACGGCGGCGACGTGGAATTCGTTGAATTTACCCCCGGGGGGGTGGTCCGCATCCGCTTGCACGGTGCCTGCGTGGGCTGCCCCAGCAGCATCATCACGCTCAAGTCTGGCATTGAGCGCAACTTGCGCGACCACGTGCCGGAGGTCGTGCGCGTCGAGGCCGTCGAGTAGGGGCGGCAGGGGTTCGTCTTGCTGCACCGCTGAGGCCCGCGCGCCATCTCGTTCTCGGACCACGCGGCGAGGAGTTGTCCACGCCGGGCGCAACTTTGCGTTTGGTATACTGTCAAGCCGGCCCCGGACCTCGTCAACGGTCGGCCGGCAACGCGGCGACCCCGCGGGACAGGAGGTCCATATGGGCATGCTCGTCATCACACGTCGGGAGGGCGAAGAGGTCGTCATCGGCGATCCGAGCAACCCGATCGGCGTGATCCGGATCGCGATGATCCGGGGGGACCGTGTCCGGATCGCCTTCGATTTCCCGCGCTCGGTCAAGGTGTACCGGCGCGAGCTGCAACAGCAGATCGCCGACGACGCCGGCGCGCAGGCCCCGCTGATCGCCGGCCGGGTCGGCGGGCCCGACCTGCTGCCCGCTGGGTCTGGGCAGTCGCACGCGGGGCAGTCGCACGCGGGGCACGCCCTGAACGTCGAGCCGGGCGCCAGCGTGATCGTCTCGGGCCTCAAGCCGACCCACATGCCCGCCACGGGCGGGTGAGCGCGGGCCGGGGGCGGGCGTCCAGCGGGCCGGGCGCGGGCCGGGTCAGACCCACGCGAAGACACGCGCGGCGTTCGAGTGCGCGGCCGGGGCCGGGCGTCCTCAGAGCTGCTGCAAGAAGCGCAGGTCGTTCTCGAAGAGCATCCGGATGTCGGGGATGCCGTACTTGCCCATGGCGATGCGCTCGATGCCAAAGCCGAAGGCGAATCCCGACCAGCGCTCGGGGTCGATGCCGCAGGCGCGCAGGACGCTGGGGTGGACCATGCCGCAGCCGCCCAGCTCGATCCAGCGGGCGGGCTGGTCGGGGTTGAGGGCGATCATCATGTCCAGCTCCGCCGAGGGCTCGGTGAAGGGGAAGAAGGAGGGGCGCAGGCGGATCTGGGCCTCGGGCCCGAAGTAGGCGCGGGCGAAGGAGGCCAGGGTTCCCTTGAGGTCGGCCAGGCTCAGGGCCGTGTCGATCGCCAGGCCCTCGAGCTGATGGAACATGAACGAGTGGGTGGCGTCGACGGTGTCCGGGCGGTAGACGCGGCCGGGGGCGATGATCCTGATCGGCTCGGCCAGGCCGCCCAGGGCCGCCGGCGAGGCGGCGGCGCGGGCCACGGCGGCCTCCATGGTGCGGACCTGCACGGTGGAGGTCTGGCTGCGCAGCATGCGTGGGCGCAGCGTCAGGGCGGGGTCGTCGACGTAGAAGTTGTCCGCCGGGTCGCGCGCGGGGTGGTGCTCGGGGATGTTGAGCTTGACGAAGTTGTGCTCGTCGTCCTCCAGCTCCGGGCCGCGGGCGACGGAGAAGCCCATGCGTCCGAAGACCTCGGCCAGCTCCTCGATGACGCGCGAGAGGACGTGCCGGCGGCCGACCCCGCGCGACCAGGCGATGCTTGGCTCGGTCACGTCGATGCGCGGCCCGGTCGGCGTCGCGGCGGCGTCGCCCAGCTGGGCCCGCCGGGCCTTGTACGCCTCCTCGAGCGCCGCTGAGAGGGCGTTGACGCGCTGGCCGTAGGCCGGGCGGGCCTCCTTGGGCACGTCCTTGGTGGCCCCGAGCGCGGCGCGGACCCGGCCCTTGGTGCCCAAGTAGGTGACGCGCCAGGCCTCCAGGGACGCCGCGTCGGTGGCGCTGCCCAGGTCGCTGCGGGCGGCGGCTTCCAGCTGGTCGAGCTGCTCGATCATTGGGCCCTGAGATTAGCCGCACGCGGCCCGGCGAGCGACGCGGCTGCGTGGGCACCCCGCCAGGGCAGCCACGAGCCCGTGGCAGCACGGCCGGGCGTTGGCGGGAGCACATCGCGGCGGCGGCGCAGCGTGGCGGGCGCACGGCCCCTTGGCGGTGGCACGGCCCTGCGCAAAGAAAAACCCCGCGACAACGGGCGTCGTCGCGGGGCGCGGTTCAGCACAGGTCGGCCTTCGGCTCGCTCAGGGTTCAGAGGCCCTTGGAGCAGTGACCGGCGTCGGCCGAGGTGGAGCAGCTGGCAGCCGGAGCCACGGACGCCTCGATGGTGATGGCGCCCTTGGTGGTCTTGTTGCCGCAGGAGCCGGCCTCGGACGAGCACCCCTCGTGGGCGGCTCCCTCGGTCTGGCAGGAGCCGTGGGTCTTCTCAGCGGCCTCGGCGTTGTGGCAGGCGTCGCCCTTGGAGCAGACCTCGCCCTCGGCGCAGGCGGCCTCGCCCGAGCAGCCGACCAGCGCGGCGTCGCTCTGCGTGACCGTCGTGCCAGCGCAGCCGGCCAGCAGGCCCAGACACGAGACCGAGACGAGTGTGGAGACGCGCAGCAGCTTGTTCATGAATCGCTCCTCAATTGGGCGGTGGCGCACGGCCACGGCGTGCAGGCAGGCCCGCTGCTGGCACGTTGCCAGTGGTGGGCGGTGAAGTATACCAAATCTTCGGGGCGACGCTGCAGCGCGGGGCGGCGTCATCTTTGAGGCAGGTCTATGCGGCCGCTGATGCCACGCGGGGAACCGGCCCGGGCTTAGCCGGCGGGGTCGGCCGCGGGCGCTTCGGCGGCGGGGGCGTCGGGCGAGGCCTTGTTCTCGGCCTTGCGGAGCTTGGCGGCGTAGGCGGTGCGGCGGTCGGCGATGCGGCGGCGGCGCGAGGGGTTGCCGCCGATCTCGGGGCCTTCCTCGTTGCCGACGAACTGGATCACGACCAGCTCGCCGCCGTCACCGACGCGGTGCCGGCCGAGCTTGATGATGCGGGTGTAGCCGCCGGCGCGGTCGGCAAAGCGCGGCGCGACGTTGGAGAAGATGTGCTTGACCAGCCGCGGGGCCTTGCGAAGCTCGCCGTAGCGGTTGCGTTCGACCTGGTCGGAGGAGGGGATGTCGAAGAAGCCCTTGGCGCGGCCGGCCAGGGCCTCGACGGCCTGCTTCTCCTGGTCGGTGGGCTTCTTGGGCAGGAAGAGCCACTCGAAGCCGCGGCGGTCGCCGCCGAGCGTGGCGATGACCTGCCTGCGGGCGTGGAGCGAGCCGCGCTTGGCCTTGGTGACGATCTTCTCGACGAAGGGCTGGAGGGCCTTGGCGCGGGGCAGGGTGGTGGTGATCTGCCCGTGCTCGAAGAGCGCCGCCGCCAGGTTGCGGATGGTGGCGGTGCGGTGCGCGGTGGTCCGCCCGAGTTTGTAGCCTGCCTTGCCGTGACGCATGGATCAACTCCGACTGATCCGAACCGAACCGGTGACCAGACGACGGGGGCCTGGCGCGGCGCCCGGTGCCGGGCCGTTGTGGCCGGCGGTCGGGCGCGAGCCAGGATGATAGGCACCGGCGAGCGCGCCGGCGCGGGGCCCGAGCCGGCTCAGCGCTTGGTGACGCTGATGCCGTCGGGGAGAGAGATGCCCAGGTCCAGGCCCATGTCCTGGAGCTTCTTCTTGACCTCGCGCAGGGAGGTGCGACCGAAGGAGCGGACCTTGAGCAGCTCCGAGTCGGTCTTGCTGGCCAGGTCGGCGATGGTGAATATCTGGGCCGATTCGAGGCAGTTGGAGGCCCGCACCGAGAGCTCCAGCTCGCTGATGGGCATGGAGAGCTTGCGGACCAGCTCCTCGTCGACGCTGGCGGCGGCGGCGGCCGCCTCGCTGACGCGCTCCGAGCCGATGTCGAAGTACTGGACGAACACGTTGAGGTGCTTGCGGACGATCTTGGCCGCCTCGACCAGGGCCAGGTCGGGGGTCAGGGTGCCGTTGGTCCAGATCTCGATCGTGAGCTTGTCGTAGTTGGTCTTCTGGCCCACGCGGGTCTCTTCGACGGCGTAGCGGACGCGCTGCACGGGCGAGTAGTTGGCGTCCAGCGGGATGACGCCGATCTCCTGGTCCTCGGTGCTGCGGCTGAGGCGCTCGGCGGCGGGGACAAAGCCGCGGCCCTTCTCCACGCGCAGCTCCATCTCGAAATCGATGGCGTCGGTGAGCGTGGCCAGCACCAGCTCCTTGTTGACGACGGTCACGGCCGGGTCGGCCTCGATCAGCTCGGCGGTGACCTCGCCCGGGCCGCGGGCGGCCAGGCGGAGGGTCTTGGGCTCGTCGCCCTCGAGCTTGACGATGAGCGACTTGGCGTTGAGCACGATGTCGGTCACGTCCTCGAGCACGCCGGGGAGCGTGGAGAACTCGTGCTGGACGCCCTTGAGCTTGACGCTGGTGAGCGAGGCGCCCTCCAGGGCCGAGAGCAGCGTGCGGCGGAGGGAGTTGCCGATGGTGGTGCCGAAGCCGCGCTCGAACGGTTCGATGGTGAACCGGCCGTACACGGAGGAACGGAACCGAGGATCGGCGGTGATCTTGCTGGGCAATTCCAGCCCGCGCCACTTGATGCGCATGTGCGATGGACCCGTTCTCGGCGACGCCCGTGCGGGGTGGGGACAAGCCGACTCTCGCGTGTGCCCGCGCGCCGAGAGGCGGGCGACGCTGCTGTTCGGCGTGAAGCCGGCGGTGGGGCTGCGGCCCCGACGCCGATGGGTGGATCGATCAGGCCGGGCCGGCGACGCGTGGCGCGGGCGGCCGGTGCCGAGTGCGTAGTAGAAAGCGGGTGCCGGCGGGGCGGAGGAGGCCGCGGAGAGCTTGGAAGTGGCAGGGGGCCGGCGCTTTGACGCGGGTCAGACGCGGCGGCGCTTGGTGGGGCGGCAGCCGTTGTGGGGCACCGGGGTGTGGTCCTCGATCGCGGTGACGCGCAGGCCGGAGGAGACAAGGCCGTTGATGGCCGACTCGCGCCCGGCGCCGGCGCCCTTGATGCGGACCTCGATCTCGGAGACGCCGATCTTGCGTGCCTTGCCGCCGCAGGACTCGCCGGCGCGTGTGGCGGCGAACGGCGTGCTCTTGCGGGTGCCCTTGAAGCCGATGGAGCCCGCCGAATCCCAGCAGAGGGTCTCCCCGTTGGTATCGGTGATCGTCACCAGCGTGTTGTTCTGGCTGGCGCGGACGTGCGCGATGCCGCGGACGACGTTCTTGCGGACCTTCTTGACCTTCTTTGCCATAGCTCTGCCCAGTGTGGATCGTGCGGGACTCGGGGGCGGACGCGGCCGAGGCCGAGCCGACCCGCCGTGCCCGCCGAGCGTCAGCCCTTGACGCCCTTCTTGCCGGCGACGGTCTTGCGGCGGCCCTTGCGGGTGCGCGCGTTGGTGCGGGTGCGTTGGCCGCGGGCGGGGAGGCCCTTGCGGTGGCGTTCGCCGCGGTAGGAGCGGATGTCCTTGAGGCGCTGGATGTTCTGCGAGACCTGCCGACGCAGGGCGCCCTCGACGAGGTACCCGCCGTCGATGATCGCGTTGATCCGGGCGACCTGCTGCTCGTCCACCTCGCTCGAACGCAGGTCGGGGTTGACCTGGGCCTCGGCGAGGATGTCGGCGGCGAACTTCGGCCCGATGCCGTGGATGTACTGGAGCGCGAAGTAGATCTTCTTGCCCTCGGGGATGTCGATACCAGCTACACGCGGCACGCTCGATCTCCTGCCTGGCTCCCGCGGCGACCGGCCCAGCGGGGGTCCAATGCGTTGCTGTTTAGCCCTGGGCCTGCTTGTGCTTGGGGTCTGCCTTGCAGATCACGCGGACCTTGCCGGCCCGACGGACGATCTGGCAGTCCTTGCACATACGCCTGACGCTCGCTCGAACCTTCACGGGTGGCCCCTTGCTCACGATCCGCACCGCTCCGGGCGCGGTCTCCAGTATAGCCCCCTCGACCGTCCGCGGCTAGCCGGGCACGGCGCCGGGGGCACACTCGCTGCGTTAGGTCACACAACCAAGCGCCCGGGTCAGTGCCGGAAGGTGATCCTGGCCTTGGTCAGGTCGTAGGGGCTCATCTCCACGGTGACGCGATCGCCGGGGAGGATGCGGATGTAGTTCATGCGCATCTTGCCGGACACGTACCCCAGGACCGTGTGGTTGTTGGGCAGTCGCACCTTGAACATGGCGTTGGGGAGGGCCTCGACGACTTGGGCCTCCATGGTGAGCTTGTCTGAGTCTTTCGCCATGCTGAAGGGATGCTCCGGTGAACGCGACGGGGTGGGGGTTGAGGCGGTGCGGGACGTGGGCGTGGGCGTGGGGTGAGAACTCAGGCGGCGCGGCTGCGCGGGTTCTCGTCGCCGCTGAGGAACCCGGCGTAGTTGCGCATGAGCAGGTTGGCCTCGATGCGCTGCATGAAGTCGAGCACGACCGAGACGACGATGAGCAGGCCGGTCCCGCCAAGGAACGCCGCGACGTTCTGTGGCACGCCCAGCCGCAGGGCCACGACCTGGGGCGCCACGGCGATGACCGCCAGGAACGCGGCGCCCACGAAGGTGATGCGCTCCATGACGGTCTCGAGATACTCGGCCGTGCGCGGGCCGGGGCGCAGGCCCGGGATGAACGAGCCGTGGTCGCGCAGCTGCTTGGACATGTCCTCGGGGTTGAACTGCACCGTGATCCAGAAGTACGAGAAGAAGTAGATCAGCACGATCTCGCCGGCGACGAAGAGGAACTCGCCGTAGGTCAGCTGGCCCGTCAGCCAGGACATGAAGGTGGAGAACCCCGAGTTGGGCAGGCTCGCCTCGATCTGCGAGACGAGGGTGCCCAGGAGCACCACGGGGAAGGTCATCAGCGAGGTGGCGAAGATCACGGGCATGACGCCGGAGTGGTTCAGCCGCAGAGGCAGGTAGGAGCGCTCGCCGCCGAAGACCTTGCGGCCGCGGGTGTGCTTGGCCTGCTGGACGGGGATGCGCCGCTGGGCCACGGTCATGAGCACCGAGCCACCGACCACGACGACGAACCCGCCGATCATCAGGAGCACGCCCAGGATGCCGATCGACGGGGAAAAGCCCTGCGGCGGCGGGCCCATGATGAACGTGACCACCTGGAAGGTGCGGATCGGCGAGAGCGTCAGGAGCTCGCCGATGGCGTTGGGCATCTGCACCAGGATCCCGGCCATGATGAGCATCGAGACGCCGTTGCCGATGCCGTGCTTGTCGATCTGCTCGCCGAGCCACATGAGGAAGACGGTGCCGGCGACCAGGGCCGTCACGGCCATGATCCACCAGAAGGGCCAGCCGGCCCAGGCGGCGTATATCACCCCTTGCGAGGCCGAGACCTGCAGGTAGCCCACGGCCTGGATGACGGCCACGACGATCGTGGCGTAGCGCGTCCAGGCCATGATCTTCTGGCGGCCGGTGGGGCCCTCCTCCTGGATCTTCTTCATGGTGGGCCACACGGCCATCAAGAGCTGGAAGATGATCGAGGCCGAGATGTACGGGATGACGCCCAGGCCGAAGATGGTCGACTGGGTGAGGTTGCCGCCGGCGAAGATCGAGACCACCGAGGCCACGGTGCTAAAGAGCGAGTCGCCCGACTGCGACTGGACGATGCGCTTGAGCTCTTCCTGGTTGACCCCGGGCAGCGGCACCCACTGGCCGAGCCGGAAGACCGCGAGCATGCCCAGGGTGAAGAGCACCCGGTTGCGCAGCTCCGCCACGCGGAAGACGTTCAAGAGCGCTTGCAGCATACGGCGACCGGTCCCTCCAAAGAGGTGATAGCGTAGGCGTGATCGGGCGTGGGACCGGCTGGTTTCACTCGGCGGCGGGCGGCTGCTTGGCGGCGGCGGCCTTGGCGCCCTTGCTCTTGCCGCCGCGCTTGAGCTTCTTGGTCAGGTTCTTGGGCGACTTGTCCTGGCTGTTGCGGTCGACGCCGCGGACAAAGTCGCGCCGCGTGCCGCGCTCGGTGACCGAGCCGCCGGCGGCCTCGATCTGGGCCCTGGCCGAGGCCGAGACGCGGGCCGCGGTGACCTTCAGCGGCACCTTGAGGGCCAGGCCCTGCGCAAGCGCGCCCAGGATCTTGAGGCCGCGGCTCTCGTCGCGGATCAGGCCGGCCTTGATCAGCGTCTGCGCGCTGACCTCGCCGCCCTTGGCAAAGTCCTTGTGGGCCACGATGTCGCGCAGGTTCACGATCCAGAACTCGGTCTTGAAGACCGCGTTGGAGAAGCCGTACTTGCGGATCCGCCGGAAGAGCGGCATCTGACCGCCCTCGAAGGCGCGCTTGGCCGACGTGCCCGAGCGCGACCCGGCGCCCTTGGTGCCTCGACCGGACTCCTTGCCACGACCGCCGCCCTCGCCCCGGCCGACGCGGGTCCGCTTCTTGTACCGCCCGGCCTGCGCGGTGATTTCGTGGATCATCATGGCTCGGTCCCCAGACTCGCGGCGGGCGTGCTCGTGGCGGCCTCACCGAGATATGTGCGTGTGTGCCTGTCCGTCCGTCCCTGCTCGATCGTTCCTGCCTGCGCAGCCGGGCGGGAGCTCCGGCCGTGGGGTGGTTACTTGTTGGGCGCAGCCTCGGCGGCGGGCGCCGCAGGAGCGTCGCTGCCACCCCCACCACCCCCACCGCTGCCACCCCCACCGCCGCCGCCACCCCCACCGCCGCCGTAGCCGCCACCGCCACCACCGCCGTAGCCACCGCCGCCACGCGGGCCACCTCGGCCGCCGCGGCCACCGCCCGGCCCGCCGCGACCGCCGCGACCGCCGCGGGAGTCCTGCCCGACGGTGTTGACCGGCCCGCGGGCCCTGTCGGCCTTGGCGGCGACGGGAGCGAAGCGCTTGCCCTTGTCGATCTTGCCCTCGATGAGGGTCTGAGCCAGCTGCACGCCGCGCAGCTCGCTGGTCAGGGCGGGCGTGCGCAGCTTGCTCAGGGCCACGAAGACGGCCTTGAGGATGTTCTGCGGGTTGGTCGAGCCGTAGCACTTGGTCAGGCAGTCCTGGATCCCGGCCAGGTCGAGCACCGCGCGGACCACCGTCCCGGCCACGACGCCCGTGCCGGGCGAGGCGGGGATCAGACGCACCTTGGACGACGAGTACTGCCCCTCCACCTCGTGATGGATCGTCGTGCCCACGCGCGTGACGCGCGTCAGGTTCCGCTGCCCGTCCTTCTGCGACTTCTGGATCGCCTGCGGCACCTCGTTGCCCTTGGCGTAGCCGAAGCCGACCTCGCCGTTGCGGTTGCCCACAACCACCAGCGCGCCGAACGAGAACCTGCGGCCGCCCTTGACGGTCGAGGCCGTCCGGTACACGCCGATGGTCGTCGATTCGATCTGTGAACGTTCGTCAATCAGTTCCGGCATGGGTCTCTCGCGGTGTGCTCGTGGGTGTGTCGTTGGGGTCGGCGGGTGGCGACGGGCGGGGCGTGCAGCGGCACGGCGCCGGCGCGTGCCGGGGTCAGAACTGGAGGCCTTCCTTGCGGGCGGCGTCGGCCAGGGCCTTGACTCGGCCGTGGTAGCGGAACCCGGCGCGGTCGAAGACCACGGCCTGGACGCCCTTGTCCTTAGCGCGCTTGGCCAGGGCCGCGCCCACGGCGGCGGCGGCGGCGGCGTTGCCCGTCTTCTTGCCGAGGCCAAGGTCGGCCTCCAGCGACGAGGCCGACACCAGCGTCCGCCCGGCCAGGTCGTCGATCACCTGGGCATAGATGTGCATCAGCGACTTGTACACCGCAAGACGCGGGCGCGAGGGCGTGCCCTCCACTCGCTTGCGGATCCCGACGTGCCGGCGTTCCCGGCGTGCCCTCTTGTGCTTGGCGTGGTCCATGGTCTTGGTCCTGCCCGGCCCGGCGGTGCCGGGCGCGGCTGGTGTAGCAACGCGTTCGATCAGGCCGTGCCGAAGGCCTTGCCGCTCTTGCGCTTGATGACTTCCTGGCGGTACTTGACGCCCTTGCCGTTGTACGGCTCCGGCTTGCGGTGGGAGCGCATCTCGGCGGCGAAGTGCCCGACCATCTGCTTGTCGGGGCCCTCCACCTTGACGATCTGCTTCTCGACGTTCACCTTGAGGCCCTTGGGGATGGGCATCACGATGGAGTTGGCAAAGCCGAGGGTCATCTTGAGGTTGGCCCCCTGCACCGCCGCCGTCCAGCCCACCCCGACGACCTCCATCTCCTTGCTGTACCCCGCCGTGACGCCCTTGATGTTGCTGGCGATGAGCGCCCGCGTGGTGCCCCACAGGGCCCGGGCCAGGCGGCTCTCGGCCGTCACGCCGGGGGCCAGCGAGACGGCGATCTCCTTCTTGGCCTCGTCGTGGCTCACGCGCACCTCGGGCTTGAGCTTGGTCGTCAGCGTGCCCAGCGGGCCGCTCACGGCCACCTCGCCGGGCTTGACGGCCACCTTCACGTTGGCGGGCACCGGGATGGATTTGCGTCCGATTCGTGACATGGCTCGATCCTCGCTCCGTGCCGCATGGCTGCCGGCCGGTTCCTTGCTCACACGCCCGCTCCTGCGGGCCCGCCTGCATCACCCCGCCTCCACCCACCACGACCACCCCACCCGCCACGATCACCCCATCACCACGATCATTCGACCACGCACAGCAGCTCGCCCCCGACACGCTCGGTGCGGCACTTGCGGTCCGAGAGGACGCCCTTGGAGGTACTCACGATGGCGATGCCCAGGCCCTGGAGCGGCCGGGGCAGGTCCTCGACGGTGCTGTAGACGCGCCGCCCGGGCTTGCTCAGGCGGGTGAGGCTCGTCAGGACGCGCTCGCCGCGCGGGCCGTACTTGAGCTTGAGCTTGAGGCTCCCGCCGGCCGGCTGCGGCGACGCCGCTGCGGGCACACGCGGGTCGGCCACGTGCTCGAAGGACTCGATGTACCCCTCGTCGCGCAGGACCTGGGCGATCCCTCGGCAGACGCGGTTGTTGCGGACCTCCACCGTCTTGGCCTTGTTGGCCAGAGCGTTGCGGATCCGCGCCACCATGTCCGAGACCATGTCGTTGAATGCCATGCCTGTGCTTCCATGGCCGGCTCACCCGGCCCGTCGTCGCCTCACCTGACCCGACTCTCACGCCCCCCCGATCCCCCGGCCCCCCCGACCCGCCAACCGACGCCCCTGCTCTCCGCCCCCTGACCTGCGACCCTCCCGAGCTTTGTCGCCCCGATCCGCGCCCGTGCACGCTCGCTGTCGCGTGGGTGCGCCGGCTGTTGACCGGTCGCGCCGCGGCTCACCAGGAGGACTTGCGCATCCCGGGGATCTTGCCCTCCAGGGCCAGCTTGCGCAGCATGATGCGCGAGATCCGGAACTTGCGGTAGACGCCCCGCGAGCGCCCGGTCAGCTGACACCGCCGCACGATCCTCGTGCTGAACTTCGGCGTCCGACTGCTCTTTGCCACCTGTGCCTTGGTCGCCATGGATCACCCTCGTCCCCGTCTGGCCGGGGCCTGCCGCTCGCCGACCGGCTCACGCCGACCTGCGGGCCTTCTCCTCGGGCTTGGCGAACGGGAACCCCAGCTCGGCCAGCACGAAGCGGCTGAGCTTGGGCTCCGAACGCTCGAAGCACACGTTGATGTTCATACCGTGCGTGAACGTCGCCTCGGCCATGTTGATCTCGGGGAACACGCCCTGCTCGGTCAGGCCGAAGGCGTAGTTGCCCTGGCGATCGAACCCGGTGTCCTTGAGGCCGCGGAAGTCCTTGATGCGCGGGCAGGCCAGGTTGATCACCCGGTCGAGGAAGTGCCACATGCGGTCGCGGCGGAGCGTCACCATCGCCGCCGTCTCCAGGCCCTCGCGCACCTTGAAGTTCGACACGCTCTTCTTGGCCTTGAGCACCACCGGCTTCTGGCCCGTGATCTTCTGGATCGTCTCCAGGACGGTCGTCTTGACGTTGGCGGGGATCTTGGTCCCCTCCAGGTGCCGGCCCATGTTGATGTTGACCACGATCTTGGTCAGGCGCGGGTGCTGCATCGGGTTGATCAGCCCGAACTGCTTGGCCAGCTCCGCCTTGACGTGCGCCTTGAAGCGCGTCTGGAGCCGCGGCTCGACGCGCGGGCCCGCGGGGGCCTCCTCGCCGGCGTGCTCGCGCGACCCCTTGGGCTTGCCGCCGCCGGGCTTGCCCTTGCCCTCGCTCGGGCCCTTGCCCTTGCCTGCGCCCTCGGGCTTGCCGCCCTTGGCCGGGGCCTTGTCGGCGGGGTTGTTCGGTTTCTTCTTCTCGTCAGCCATAGCGTGCTCTCACAGCTGTCGCTCGTGCCCGTTGTCCCGCGTCGGCTCGCCGTGCCCGTGCCCGTCTTGCCGATGCGCCCGTGTGTCCTCTACCAGCTCCACCAACTTCAATCTGCAATCTGCAATCTGCAATCTGCAATCTGCAATCTGCCAACTGCCCATGCTCACCGCCGGCCTTCGCTCACCGGGTGGTCACTTGGACGCCGCGGCCTTGCGGACCACGCCCAGCTCCGCCCCGCCGCGGGCGGCCACGCGGACCTTGCTGCCGTCGGCCTTGGTGACGAAGCGCACCCGCGTGGGCTTGCCGTCGGCGATCGGCGAGACGTTGCTGATGTGGATCGGGGACTCCTTGGTCATGACCCCGCCGCGGGGCGCCGTGCGCGTCGGCCGCACGTGCTTTGTCACCATGTTGAGGCCCTTGATGTAGACGCGGTCGTGCTTGGTGTCCACGCGCAGGACCGTGCCCACCTCGCCCTTGTGGTCGCCCGCGGTCACCATCACGCTGTCGCCGCTGCGGATATGCCGTGCCATGATCAGATCACCTCCGGTGCAAGGGACACGATCTTGGTGTAGTTCTTGTCGCGCAGCTCGCGGGCCACCGGCCCGAAGATCCGCGTCCCCTTCGGGTTGCCGTCGTCCTGGATGAGCACGACCGCGTTGGAGTCGAACTTGATGTACGACCCGTCGGCGCGCCGCGTGGCCTTGGTGGCCCGGACCACCACCGCCTTGCTCATGTCCCCCTCCTTGACGTCCCCGCCGGGGATGGCCTTCTTGATGGAGACGTACACCCGGTCGCCGATGCCGGCGGTGCGGCGCGTGAACTTCCCGCTGGCCGTCGAGCCGCCGTAGACGCGGATGACATAGGCGATCTTCGCCCCCGTGTTGTCCGCCACGGCGCACCGTGTTTCTTGCTGAAGCATGCCCGGTCACTCCGTCGCTGCCCGCCCCCTCCGCCGCCGAACCCATCACCGCCCCCGCCCCACCCCCCGCCACCACCACCGCCCCGCCTCACGCCACCGCTCGCTCAGGCGCCCGTCTGCCCGGGTGCCTCGACCGCGGTGAAGGCCGAGCCGGCCTCCTTCTGCACCACGCGCACCAGCTTCCAGCGCTTGGTCTTGCTCACGGGCCGGCACTGGACGACCTCCACCAGGTCACCCCGGCGGCTCTGGTTGGTCTCGTCGTGCACGTGCAGGACGGTCCGGCCGCGCATGATCTTGCCGTACTTGGGGTGGATCGAGTCGTTGGGCACGACCACCTTGCGCGTCTTGTCGCGCGAGTCCGACTCGACCATGCCGACGCGCGTCGCCGCGGCCTTGTCCGCCCCCGCTGCGCCCGAACGACCCGCGTTGCTGCCGTGTGTGCTCATCGTGCCGTGCCCCTTGCCGACTCTCGTTCCCGCTTGCCCAAACGCTCGCTGTGTGTGACCCGCCGACCACCGACCTGCCCCGACCTGCCCCGACTCGCCTCACTCCCCCCGCTCCGCTCGCTCCCCCCGCGCCCGCTCACGCGCCCGCCCGGGCCGAGCGCAACGCGCGGGCCCGGGCTTCGGTGAGCAGCCGGGCGATGTCCTTTCGGGCCTTGCCAAAGGACGCGGTGTCCTCGACCTTGCCCGTGACCTTCTGCATCCGCAGCCCGAAGAGCTTCTCGCGGAGCTTCTTGAGCTCGACGGTGATCTCCTCGTCGCCCATGGCTCGAACCTCTTGACCGGTCATGATCCGACTCCTGTGCCCACCACCGACCGTGCCACCCACCACCTACCACCCACCACCCGCCATCCACCACACCACCAGCGCCCGCAACCTTTGGTCACAGCGAGACCTGTCTGGTCACACCGAGACCCGCCGACCGACGAGCCGGCACTTGACGGGCATCTTCATCGCCACGCGCACGAAGGCCGCCTTGGCCACCGCCTCGCTCACGCCGGCGATCTCGAAGAGCATCGTGCCGGGCTTGACGCGGGCCGCCCAATACTCCACCTCCGCCTTGCCGGTGCCCATTCGCGTCTCCAGCGGCTTCTTGGAGATCGGCTTGTCCGGGAAGACGCGGATGATCAGCTTGCCCTCGCGCTTGAGGAAGTGCTGCGCCGCCACCCGGCCGGCCTCGATGACGCGCCCGGGCAGCCACACCCGCTCGAGCGATTGGAGCCCGAAGTCGCCGTAGGCCACGTAGTTGCCCTTGGTCGCCCGGCGGTCGCGCACGCGCCGGAACTCCTTGCGGAACTTCACTCGTTTGGGCATCAGGGCCATGGTCCGTCTCCACGCTTGTCCGTCGGCCGTGCTGCCACGCCGACGGGTTGTTGTTCGCTCGTGTCCTCTGTCCGCTCACACGCTCGCCGCCGCGGGGCTCACCGCCGGCCGCGGGCCTTGGTCCGGGTCCCGGCCGCGAGCGGCTCGGCCGCCGCCTGCTCGGGCTTCTCCGCCTCGTAGAGCCCCTTGAAGATGTAGCACTTGACGCCGATCGCCCCGTAGGACATGAACGCCTCGGCCACGCCGTAGTCGATGTTGGCCTGGAGCGTGCTCAGGGGCAGCGACCCCTGGCGAACGTCCAGTGTCCGGCTCATCTCGGCACCGCCCAGTCGGCCGGCCAGGATGATCCACACGCCCTTGGCCCCGGCGGCCATGACCGCCTCGGCCTTCATCTTGATCGCCCGGCGGAAGGCCACGCGCTTGCGCAGCTGCTCGGCCACGCTCTCGGCGACCAGGTTCGCGTCCAGGTCCGGGCTCTTGACCTCCATGATGGAGATCGAGACCTTGCGCCCGGTCATGTACTGGAGCTCCTCGGTGATCCGCTCCACCTCGGCGCCCTTGGGCCCGATCACCAGCCCGGGACGCGCCGAGCGGATGATCACCTTGAGCTCCTCGCGCGTGCGCTCGATGTGCACGTCGCTCACCGCCGCGTACGGCGGCTTGCGGTTGAGCCGCTTGTCGATGAACTGGCGGATCTTGTAGTCCTCCACCAGCAGCTCGCCGAACAGCGCCTTGGGCGCGTACCAGCGCGAGCGGTGCGGCTCGGTGATGCCAACCCGAAGTCCGTATGGATGCGTCTTCTGTCCCATGCTTGCTCCGAGTCCCGTTCAACCCATCGACGCCGGCCCGCTGACCAAATCCCCCCGCCTTTACCCCCGCCAGCACCTCACGCCGCCGAGCGGCCCGTCACCGGCGACGGCCCCCGCCGGCCTTTTCCTCAAGGCTGATGCGGATGTGGGCCATGCGCTTGAGGATCCGGTGGGCCCGGCCGCGGTCCTTCTGATGGAACCGCTTCATGCGCGGGCCGTCGTCCACGCGGCTCTGGCTGACCACCAGCGCGTTCTCGTCGGCGTTGGCCTGCTGGGCGTCGGCCGCGGCTGCGCGCAGGGCCTTGCGGACCTCCACCGCCGCACGCTTGATGTTGAACCGCAGGAGCGTGTCGGCCTCCACCAGGTTCTTGCCGCGGATCAGGTCCACCAGCAGCTTGGCCTTGCGGGGCGAGCCGCGCGAGAACCGGTACACGCTCTCGAAGCGCGCGATCCGCGA
The DNA here is from genome assembly GCA_013822085.1 of Isosphaera sp. GTDB lineage: Bacteria > Planctomycetota > Phycisphaerae > Phycisphaerales > UBA1924 > WM-009. Next base: position 44,533 of record PNJV01000004.1, read on the forward strand.
GACCTCAACGCCCAGCGCCGCAGCCAGGTTGCGGATGTCCTCGCTCTTGCACCGCGGGTGATCGCGGTCGCCCATCCAGTTGCGGACCGCCGACTCGGCGTCCTGCCGGGAGAGGCCCGTCCGCGCCACCGCGTCGGCCAGACGCTCGACGCTCACGCCCTTCTCTTGGGCCGCTGTGATCAGATTCTTGCCGTGGATCCGCACTGTGCACCTCTCCGACATTGGTCAACCCACCCGCCCGCGACCCGTCCCGTCCACACACGCCGCTCAGTCACGCCACCCGTACACGCCGCCGCCGCCACCCCCAACCCCTTGCTCCTCCTGGGGAGGCATCATCACTTCTTGACCGGGCCGCGGCCTTCTGGCCATCGGAGATGCCTTCCTTCTTGTTCGTGTGCCCGCGGAAGGTGCGGGTCGGGCTGAACTCGCCCAGCTTGTGCCCCACCATGTCCTCGGTCACGAACACGTCCAGGAACTGCCTGCCGTTGTGCACCTTGAACGAGTGCCCGACGAACTCCGGCACGATGGTGCAGGCGCGCTTCCAGGTCTTGATGGCTTCCTTCTTGCCCGTCTGGTTGAGGCGCTCCACCCGGCGGTAGAGCCGCTCGTCCACGTACGGTCCCTTCTTCAAGCTCCGGCTCATGCGTTGCCCTTCCTGTGCTCGTCTGCCCTGGCCCGTCCCGGCTTGCCCGTACTTGCTGTGACTGACCGCCCGTCACTGGCTCACTTGCTGACCACGCCGTAGCGCGTGCTCACGCGGCGGCGGATGATCAGCTTGGTCGAGTGCTTCTTCTTGTCGCGTGTGCGTCCGCCCTTGGCCAGAACGCCCGACGGCGAGACCGGCGGGCGGTTGCCCTTGCTGCGGCCCGAGCCGCCGCCCAGCGGGTGGGCGTTGTGGCTCTTGGCCACGCCGCGGGTGATCGGCCGCCGGCCCAGGTGCCGGGTCTTGCCGGCCTTGCCCAGGCGCACGTTCTGGTGATCGGCGTTGCCGACCTCGCCGATGGTCGCTCGGCAATCGATGTGCACCATGCGCTGCTCGCCCGAGGGCAGCAGCAGCGTGGCGTACCGCCCCTCCTTGTTGAGCAGGCGGGCGTACATCCCGGCCGACCGGCACAGCTGGCCGCCCTTGCCGGGGACCATCTCCACCACGTGCACGGCCAGGCCCGTGGGGATGTGCCGCAGCGGCATGGAGTTGCCCACGTCGGGGTCCAGGTTGCCGCTGTCGCCCGAGCGCACCGTGTCGCCGGGCTTGAGGCCCAGCGGGGCGATGATGTACCGCTTGACGTTGTCCGGGTAGCGCACCAGCGCGATGTGGCAGGTGCGGTTGGGGTCGTACTCGATGCCGACGACGGTGCCGGGCTGGCCGTCGCGGTCGTAGCGCTTGAAGTCGATCACGCGGTAGCGCCGCTTGGCGCCGCCGCCGCGGCCGCGCACCGTGATCTTGCCCGAGTGGTTCCGGCCGCCGGACTTGGGCAGCGGCCTCAGGAGCGACTTCTCGGGCTTGGACTTGGTCACCTCCGCGTGGAGGTTCACCGACGCGAAGCGTCGCCCGGCGCTGGTCTTGTTGTAGATCCTGATCGGCATGTGTCACCCGTTGGTGTGCGTTGCGTATCCCGTGCCCGCCGGCCGGCCCGAGCCGGCCCCGGCCCGCGCCTCAGAGCAGATCGATCGCCTCGCCGTCGCGCAGCCGCACGGTGGCGTGCTTGCTGATCTTGCCCGTCACCAGGCCGTAGCGGTACTGGCGGTCGCGCGCCTTGCGCACCCGCGTGTTGACCTTCTCCACGTGCACCCGGTAGAGCGACTCGACGGCCGCCTTGATGTCCCGCTTGGTGGCGCGAACGTCCACCTCGAAGGTGTACCGCCCGTGGTCGCTCGAGCCGAGCGAGCTCTTCTCGGTCAGCACCGGGCGCTTGATCACGTAGCTCAGGTCGTTCTCGGTGATGTCCTTGGCGTGACCCATGGCTCAGGCCTCCGTCCCCGCGGCCGCCGGCGCCGCGCCCAGGGGGTTGATCTTGGCGTCCTTGCCCGTCTGCGAGCTGGGGCCGGCAAGCCACGACTCCAGCTCGCCCCGGTCGATCACCAGGTACCGGTGGTTGAGCAGGTCGAAGGCGTTGAGCGAGTCGGGCTTGGTCAGCGTGACGCCCTCGACGTTGCGCGCCGCAAGGCGCAGGTTCGTCTGCTCCACGGGCGCGGCCACGAGCGTCTTGGTCTCGGCACGCACGGCCCGGAGCAGCGCGACCAGGTCGCGCGTCTTGGGCTGGCCCAGCTCCAGGCGGTCGATGACGCGCACCTCGTTGTCGATCAGCTTGGCAAGGAGCGCGTTGCGGTTGGCCTTGCGCCGCATCTTCTTGGGCATGTCCTTGCGGTAGTCCTCGCGGACGCGCTTCTTGCTGTGGCCGTGACCGCCGCCCTTCATCAGGTTGACCTTGCGGTCGCCGTGACGGGCGTTGCCGGTGCCCTTCTGCTTGTAGAGCTTCTTGGTCGAGCCCTCGACCTGGGCCCGGTTGCGGGTCCGGGCCGAGCCCTGACGCAGGTTGGCGTGGTAGCGCACGTACGCCTGCTTGAGCAGCGCGTAGTTGAGCTCGCCGCCGAGCGTCGCTTCGTTGATGTCCAGGGTCCCGACCTGCGAGCCCTGGGTGTTATACACGGGGACCTGCATGCGTCACCTCGCGTCTGCGCCTCACGGGGGCCCTGGGGGCACCCGCACGTTGTGCCGCGACGCTGATGACGTCGCGGCTCACTCGCTCTGCCTATCCGCCGACCCCCGTCACAGATGGGGGCCGAGGGAATCGACTCGGCACGCTCCGGCCATCGCTGCTGGGCGATGACCGGGATCTTCTTGTCGTGCCCGGCGGTTGTGTCCGGCAGCCCTGGCTGCCTCGCACCCTGCCGAGCCCGTGGGCCTCTCATCAGGGAGGCCTCCGGCGTTCCTTTCGCCCGGCACCCTTGCGAGCACCGGACACCATCCACCCATCCACCCATCCACCCATCCACCCATCCACCATCCACCCGCCACCTATCCCTCACCCACCAACCCATCCACTTACGCCCCACCGGCCACCCGCACGTTTCCCTCACCGATGATCAACCCGTCACGACCCCCGTGCCACTGAGCCAACGTGTCACTCAGCCAGCCTTGGCAGCGACCTTCTTGGCCTTGGGCTTGTAGAGCCGCACCGACGGGCGGATCTCGACGGTGCCGCGCGCCGGCCCGGGGACGGGACCCTTGACCAGGATCAGCCCCTTCTCGGCGTCGATGCGCACCACGTCCAGGCTGCGCACGGTCACGCGCTCGTTGCCCATGTGCCCGGCCATGCGCTTGCCCTTCTTGAGGCCGCCGCCAAAGCCGCGGTTGGACGCCAGCGAGCCGATCGACCCCGGCGAGCGGTGCTTGCGCTCGGTGCCGTGGCTGGCAAAGAGGCCCTTGAAGTTGTGCCGCTTCATGGTGCCCTGGAAGCCCTTGCCCTTGCTCGTGCCGATCACGTCCACAAAGAGCACGCCCTCGAGGTCCTTGACGGTCAGCACCTGGCCGAGCGAGAACTTGGCCACGTCGGCGGCCACGACACGAAACTCGCGGTGGTGACGCTTGGGCGTGGTGCCGGCCTTGGCGTCGTGCGCCATCACCGGGATCGTCGACCGCCGCGGCTTGACGTCGCCAAAGCCGATCTGCACCGCGGTGTAGCCGTCCTTGTCGGCGGTCCGCACCTGCGTGACCACGCACGGCCCGGCCTGGATCACGGTCACCGGCAGGCTCACACCCTCCGCGTTGTACACGCGGGTCATGCCCAGCTTGGTCCCGAGGAGAGTCGTTGCCATAGGTCACCTGCCCGATGCCGCCCGCACGCCCACGCTTACACCCTCGCCCCCAGCCATCACCCGTCACACCAACCCACCCCCGCCCGTCACGCCCCGACCGCACCAAACACACGGGGCCGACGCGAGAGAGTCCCGCACCGGCCCCACTCGCACGCCCCGTTATGCCTTGATCTTGATGAAGACACCCGCCGGCACCACCAGCCGATTCAGAGCCTCGACCGTCCGCGCGTTGGGCTCGATGATATCGATAATGCGCTTGTGGGTGCGGATCTCGAACTGTTCGCGCGACTTCTTGTCGATGAAGGGCGAGCGCAGCACCGTGTAGCGCTCGATGCGCGTCGGCAGCGGCACCGGGCCGCTCACACGGGCGTTGGTTCGCTTGGCGCTGTCGACGATCTCACCGGCCGACTGGTCCAGGGCCAGGTGGTCGTACGCCTCCATCCGAATTCGAATCCGTCCGCCCGTCATGCGTGAGTCCTGATCTTTCTGGTGCCCGCCGACATTGGCCCGTGCTGACCGCGACTTGCCGTACGCTCGCCCTGCCCGAACTGCCCGCAACGCCCGCCGTGACGGCTCGAACGCCGACGGCACGCCCCTCGGGACGCTCCGAGCGTCGCCGCTCCACTGCCCGACGGTCCGTTGCCGGGAAGACGGTGCCCCACGCCTCAGCCGACGCCCGCCCAACGTCCGATGGGCGACCACGCCGACACGAGCGCACCGAGTGGTTGCCCACCCAGCACAGGGTCAGGATGATACAGCCCTCTTCACGCAAGTCAAACACTCCGCCACAGAGCCACGCCAGCCCACTCAATCCTCCACCCCCCCTTGCGACACCTCGTACCATTCCTTCTGCACCCGCTACCGGGCAGCGCGCCGGCCAATCGGTCACCTCTGCCCCCCTACCCCCCGCACCCCGCACCCCCGCACCTGCCGCGCACCCTGCGCCCCCCAGCCCGGGCTCCGACGCCGCACCGCTCACGCAGGAAACCACCACCCAATGCCCGCGTTCATGGCCAGTGTCTTTGCCCTTGCGGTCTGGGTTACTCGGCTCGTGGCCCCGGCCGCGGCGCCAGCCCTGCCCGCTGCAGGACCACCCCATGCCGCAGCACCCGCTGCGATCACCGTCTCGGACCTGTACCAGTTCACGCCCCCCGCGGGGGCGCGGGTCTCACCCCTGCCCGCGTCACCATCGGCCCGGCTGGTGACGCTGGAGGATCCCCCAGCCCGCGTCACGCTCCTGACATCGCCGCGGCAGGACGACGCCCTGACCAGCCCGCGCGCCGTGCAGGGCCTCCTCGACGCCTTCGCTGCTGCCACCCAGGTCCGCACGGCCGACACGCGCCAGGTCGTGGCGGCCCAGCTGCGGGTCCTCGTGCGCACCGACGACCTTCACGCGCCCGGCGTGGGCGTCCCCGGCTCGCGCGCGGTCATCGAGTACCAGGCCCCCAGCGGGCGCCGCGTGCAGGCCTGGACGGTCTTTACGCCCTACACCGACCTGTTCCTCAACATCGAGCTCGATTGCCCCGCGGACTCGCTCGAGCGGGCCCTGCCGATCTACGACGCGCTGATCGAGTCGATCAACTTCGACACCGCCGCTGAGGCAGCCCTGGCACGCCAGCGCGCCGTGCTGGCCGGCGACGACTTCCTGCGCTCGCTGACCGCCGCGGACCTGCGCACCGCGGCCGACGGCGTCGAGCGCTGGTACCGCCTGTGGACGCCCGCCGAGGCCGCCGGCGCCGCGACCGGCCGTGGTCCGCGCGGCGCCACCGAGGTTGGCTACCGCTCGGTGCGCGCCTGGGCGGGCCGGGCGTCGGAGCTCTCGGGCCCCGCCGCCGGGTCGCCCCAGCGGGCGGCGTCGCCCGAGGGCGTGCTGACGCGCGTCGTGACGCGCACGCTCACACCGCTGCCCGGCTCGGCCGCCCCGCGCGTGACCGACACCGTCTCGAGCGCCTTTGTCTCGCTGGACAGGGCCCAGGAGACCTGGACCGTCCAGACCGTCGTCACCGACCCCGGCTCGCGCCGCCCCAGCGCCGCGACCGTCACCGGCCTGCGCCAGGGCGGGACCCTCCAGGTCTCCTCGGCGATCCCCGGCCAGCCCGCGCGCGCCTTTCGGGTCGCTGCGCCCGACGCCGCCGTGCTCAGCCAGGCCGAGCTGCTCCTGCTGCCGCGCGTCCTCCAGGGCCGCGCGCTCCTGGGCTCGGAGCTGGGCTTCTACGCCTATCAGATCGACGCCGAGTCGTTCACCCTCCGGCGGGTCGTGCTCGGCCAGCCGAGCCCCGATGGCCCATCCCCCGCCGCCGGCCAGGGCGCCACGCTGGAGCTGGCCACGCGCACGCGCGACGAGCCCGGCTGGGTCGTCACGCCGCTGGGCCCCGACGGCTGGCCAACCGGCGCGGACCCCTCCTCGGCCCTGCGCGCCACGCCGACGAGCCGCCAGCAGCTGCTGGACCTGTGGAAACGCCTGGGGTTGCCCACCGGCTCGCCGGCCCAGCCGCGCTGAGCGCCGCCGGCCCCCGGCCCTGGCGTGGTACGCTGCGCACGATGGCCACCGAACGCATCGTCTCGCCGCAGGCCACCCCCACCGACGAGCCCGTCAACTGGTCGCTCAGGCCCACGTCCATCGAGCAGTACGTGGGGCAGGGCGACCTGCTCAACCGCCTGCGCATCGCCATCGAGGCGGCGCGCCACCGCCGCGACCCGCTCGAGCACGTCCTGCTCCACGGCCCGCCGGGGCTGGGCAAGACCACCCTGGCCCACGTCATCGCCGCGGCCATGGGCACGCGCGTGGTCGTCACGTCGGGGCCGGCCCTGTCCAAGGGCACCGACCTGGTCGCCGCCCTGACGCGCCTCGACCACGCCGACCTGCTCTTCATCGACGAGATCCACCGCACCCCCGCCGCCGTCGAGGAGTTCGTCTACCCCGCCATGGAAGACTTCCGCATCGACGTGCCCGTCGATTCCGGCCTCCACGCGCGCACCGTGCAGATCCCGCTCAAGCCCTTCACGCTCATCGGCGCCACCACCCGCGCCGGGCTGGTCACGGCCCCGATGCGCTCGCGCTTTGGCATCACCCACCACCTGAGCTTCTACACCCCCGACGAGCTGCTCCTGATCCTGCGCCGCTCGGCGGCGCTCCTGGGCATGGCCGGCGACTCGCCCGCTGCCCTCGACGACGCCCTGCGCGAGATCGCGCGCCGCTCACGCGGCACCCCGCGCATCGCCAACCGCCTGCTGCGCCGCGTCCGCGACTTTGCCCAGGTCCGCGCCCGCGGCCGCGCCTCGCTGGCCGTCACGCGCGACGCCCTCTCCCTCGAAGGCATCGACGACCTGGGCCTGGACCCACTGGACCACCGCTACCTGCGCGTCATCGCCGAGGTCTACTCAGGCGGGCCCGTGGGCCTGGAGACCGTCGCCGCCACGCTCTCGGAGGACCCGGCCACGCTCGAGGACCTGGTCGAGCCCTTCCTGCTCCAGCTGGGGCACCTGATGCGCACGCGCCGCGGCCGCATGATCACCAGGGCCGCCGCCGAGCACCTGGGCCTGCCGGCGCCATCGATCGCTGAGCCCCAGGCCGACGCCGGGCTGTTCTAGCGCCTGCCCGACAGGGGGCCGGCCCGATCAGGCGTCGTCGCCGTCGTCCTCAGCCTTGGCCTTGGCCTTGCGCGAGCGCGGCTTCTTGGCGGGCTTGCCGTTCTCGCCGTCCTTGCCGAAGAGCTCGGTCTCGGAAAAGAGCAGGCACGAGCAGCTGACGCAGCGCGTCATCCGCCCGCGCGACACCGACATGACCACCTCGGCCGGCAGCGACATCATGCACGAGCCGCACGAGTACTCGTGGGCGCGCAGGTCGAGCACCTCCAGGGGCGCCATGGCGTCGTCGCCGTGCCTGCGGATCAGGTCCTCGAGCACGCGCAGCGCGTCGGCGGCGACCTCGGCCGCCAGGCTCGTTCGCTGGGACTGCAGCTCGCTCAGGCGGTCGCGCACCTCGGCCCGCTTCTCGTCGCGGTCGCGCTGGGCGCGCTCGACGATCGCGGCGCGGTCGGCCACCGACGCCGTCAGCTCGGCGGCGAGCTTCTCGGCCGAGTCGGTCTTCTCCATGGCCTCGAGCTGCTGCTTCTCCGCGGCGTCCTTGACCCCCTTGAGGTTGTTCACCTCGTTGAGGAACGCCGTGTACTCCTTGTTCGTCTTGGCCGAGTTCATCTGCTCGCGCAGCACACCCAGCCGGGCCTCGACGCGCTGGGCCTCCCCCTCGTGCCCCGCCGCCGTGGCCCGCAGCTGCTTGAGCTGCGCCGACGCCGCCGTCAGCTTGGTCTCCAGCTCCGCGTGCAGGCGCCGCTGCTCCTCCAGGAACCGCTCGGCGGCGTCCACGCGGCTGCGCAGCCCCCGCAGCTGCTGATCCACGCGGAACACACGGAGGAGTTTGGACGTCTCGTTCATCGCAGCGGTCATCAATCGCAGTGTATCCGCGCAACGCGACAACTCAACGCCAGCCCGCGCCGCTCGGGCACCGCCGGCAGCGACCGAGCCCCGCCGCCCACCACGGCATCAGGCCGCCCACACCCGAACAGCCAGGTACCAGAACGCGATCGGGCCGGCGATCAGCAGCGAATCGAGCACGTCGATCACACCCCCAAACCCGGGGACGATCCGCCCGGCGTCCTTGACGCCCGCGTCGCGCTTGAGCACGCTGGCCGACAGGTCCCCAAGCTGCCCGGCGATCGCCAGGCACACGCCCAACGCCAGCGCATCGGGCCAGCCGAGCACCCCAGCGACCCCCTGACGAGCGCCGGCCTCCGTCACGCCGGCGCCCCGGGCCATGGCCCCGCCGACCCACACCAGCCCCGCTGCCACGACGCACGAGGCAACCACGCCCCCCGCCAACCCCTCCCACGTTTTGCCGGGGCTCAGCCACGGGATCAGCTTGCGACGGCCGAAGAACGTCCCAGCGAAGTACGCCCCGATGTCGCACGCCTTGATCACCGCGATGACGCCGCCCATGACCCACGCCGAGTGCTCGGCGCGCAGGGCCATCAGGAAGCCGATGGTCATGCCCGCGTAGACGAACGCCAGCGCCGAGCCGGCCACCGCCCCCGCCGCCCCGCGCACGTCCTGACGACGCACCGCCGCGACCATCGACCCGAACACCACCGCCACCGCCGCGGTGGCCAGGAGCGCGCCCGCCGGCGCGGGCCCGGCCCACCCAGCGCCGCCCGCCTCTGACCGTGCGCCGATGCCGCCCCAACCCCACACCGACCACCCGCGCGCCATCGCCGGCGACGCCGACACCCCCGCCGCAAAGACCCCCGCGATGGCCGAGACCGTCAGCGCCCTGGGCGAGGCCAGCAGCCCGACGCCGCGCATGAGCCTGGCCAGCTCCGTCCCCGCCCGGGCGCACAGGAGCACCATCACGCCCATGGTCAGCGCGCCCACCGGCACCCGCGCCCCGCCCAGCCCGGGCACCGCGACGCCGGCGATCGACTCGTCGGCCCACAGCAGGGCGGCGACCACCGCGATCATCAACGGCCCGAGCGTCAGCCGCCGGAGCATCCCCGCCCCGGCGCGCGTGCTGGGGCCGGCCACGACCGCCGGCGCCACACCCCCAACCACACGCCCCGCACCAACCACACCCCCCACACCCCCCGCACCGCCCGCGCTCACCCCAGCCACCACTTGGCGTCCCCCGCCGGCCCCACCCACCCCGCCGGCCCCTGCCACCCCGCCTGCTCCGGCAGCCATCACGCGTGCCCCCCCTGGCCGGCGTCGGCGACCGACCCCCGGCACGTCAGGCCGCCGAAGCGTCGGTCGCGCCGCGCGTACTGGCGGATCGCCTCCCGCAGGGCCTCGGCGTCGAAGTCCGGCCAGAGCGTCTCGGTGACGTACAGCTCGGCGTACGAGAGCTGCCAGAGCAGGAAGTTGCTCACGCGCATCTCCCCGCCGGTGCGGATGAGCAGGTCCGGGTCGGGCAGGGCCGCCTCAGCGGTCTGGAGCCGCGCGGCCAGCGCAGCCTCGTCGATGGCCCCGACCTCCAGCCGACCCAGGGCCACCTCCTGGGCCAGCGCCCGCGCCGCGGCGGCGATCTCCGACCTGGAGCCGTAGTTCATCGCCAGGCACACCGTGGCCCGCTGGTGCCCCGCCGTGACCCGCTCGACGCGCTCCAGCGCCGCGCGCACCGGCGCCGGCAGCCCGGCCCGGTCGCCGATCTGCACCAGCCGCACCCGCTGGCGCACCAGCATCGCCTCGACGGCCAGCAGGTACTCCCCCGAGAGCCCCATGAGCATCTCGACCTCGTCGGGCGGCCGCTTCCAGTTCTCGCTGGAGAACGAGTACAGCGTCAGGTGCCGCACGCCGATCTGGACCGCCTCGGTGACCACGCCGATGGCCGCCTCGGCCCCGCTGCGGTGCCCGATGGCCCGCGCCAAACCCTTCTGAGACGCCCACCGGCCGTTGCCGTCCATGATGATCGCGATGTGCCGCGGGATCCGCCCCGGGTGCACGTCGGGCAGGCGCTCCATCGGCCTGGCCTCGGGGTTGAAGGCGGCGATGCCCTCCAGCGCGGCGCGCACCCCTCCGTCCCACGCCCGCGCCGCGCCCAGTTGCCGGTCCGCTGCTGTGCTCACGCCAGGCTCCCGATCCCTCCGTCGCCCACGCCCCGATGCGCACGCGGGCTCACCACAGCTCGATCGTCTGCGTCCGCTCCGGCCCGACCGAGACGGCGCCGATCGGCACGCCGACCTGCTCTTGGATCAGGTCCAGGTACGCCCGCGCCCCGGCCGGCAGGTCCGCCAGCCGCCGCGCACCACCCACCGCGCCCCCAAACCCGCCGATCTGGCGGTACTCGGGCTCGAGGCCGCCCAGGTCCCACGCGTCGGGCACGAACCCCGCCGCCGGCCCGCCCGCGCCGGCCCCCCTGTAGCCCACGCACACGCGCAGGGTGTCCAGCGGCTCGAGCACGTCCAGGAGCATCACCGCCAGGCTCGTCACGCCGCTGAGCCCGGCGCTGTAGCGCACCGCGGCCAGGTCGAGCCACCCCACCCGCCTGGGCCTGCCCGTGGTGGTGCCGTACTCGCGCCCGCGCTGGCGGATGCCGTGGGCGATGGCGCCCTCGGCGTCGTCGCCCTCAAGCTCGGTGCGCATCACCCCCCCGCCGACACGCGTGCTGTACGCCTTCATCACGCCCACCACGCTCCCCAGCGCCGACATGGGCACCCCGGCCCCGACGGCCGCCCCCGCCGCGATCGTCGTCGAGGAGGTCACAAACGGGTAGGTCCCGTGGTCCACGTCCAGCAGCGTCGCGTTGGCGCCCTCGAAGAGCACCCGCCCGCCCCGATCCAGCAGCCCGCGCACCAGCTCGCCCGCGTCACACACGCTCGGCCCCAGCGCCCGGCCCCACCCGGCAGCCCGCTCGTGGAGCTCGGCGGTGTCGTAGCGCACCGCGCCGGCCTGGCCGCTCAGGGCCGAGAGGATCGCGCCCTTGAGCGCGCTTGTCCGCTCGAGCTTCTGGGCCAGCAGCTCGGGCCTGAGCAGGTCGCCCACCCGCACCGCCGTGCCGCGCAGGGCCTTGTCGGCGTACGCCGGCCCGATCCCGCGCCCCGTGGTGCCGATCGCCTCCACCCCCGAGGCCCGCAGCCACCCCTCTCGCAGGCGGTCCTCGTCCTTGTGCCAGGGCAGGACCACGTGGGCCGCGGCGCTGATCCGCAGGCCCGACACGTCCACGCCGCGCACGCGCAGCCCCTCCAACTCCTTGAGCAGCCACTCCGGGTCGATCACCACCCCCGAGCCGATCACCGCCGGCTTGCCCGGCCGCAGGATGCCGCTGGGGATCAGGTGCAGCGCAAAGCGCTCGCCGCCGACGGTCACCGTGTGCCCGGCGTTGGCCCCGCCGTTGTACCGCACCACCGCGTCGAACCTGTCGGCCAGCAGGTCCACGATCTTGCCCTTGCCCTCGTCCCCCCACTGGAGGCCCATGACCACCGCGCCGCGCCCCAGCGCGGCGCCCGCCCCCGCCTGAAGCTCCGCGCCCGTTGGGCCCCGTGCGCCCGCCGCCCCCTGCGTGCCGTGTAGGTGTGTGCTCATGTGCATCCAAGACGCTGCGACGGGGCCCGATCCGGCCCCGTCGCTGGCAGCGGCGATGATAGCGCCGGGCCCACTGGGACCACCCGCCCCCGACCCTCGGCTTCGACGCCAGCCCCCGCGCAACGCCCCCGACGCGCCCACGCGCCCGCCCACGCGCCACCCTCCCGCAGCCCCGTCGGCCTTCCTCTCGCCCGAGCCGCTCAAGCCCGCGCCGTGTTGAGCCGATCCAGCCTCATGCCAGGCCGCCCCCCGCACCCAGGCGCGTTCGTCGTGGTGGACCCATGCCCGAAGACACCGTCCGCCTCATGTGCCCGAACCTGACCTGCCGCAAGATCCTGGCGGTCCCCAAGTCCGCGCGCGGCAAGACCGTCCGCTGCCGCAGCTGCGGCACCAACATCCGCGTGCCCTCGGCCCCGGCGATCGCCAAGGCCGCCTTCGAGGACAAGAAGTCCGACAAGCCCGCCGCCTGAGCACGCCTCTGCGCGCCCCGGATCAGGCCCCGCTGCGCGCCGTGGCCGCTCAGGCCCCGGGGCCCGACGCCGCGGCCTCGGCTGCGCCCGCGCCGGCCCCCTCCGGCGTGCCCGCCAGCGCCCGGCCCCCGCCGCTGCGCCCCAGCACCACCACCAAGATCCCCACGCCCACAAGCAGGTGCAGGTCGGCCACGTTCGAGACGTACGGCCAGACCTCCCCGCCGTTGCCCAGCGGGTCGAGCCCCCACGGGAAGCGGACCTTGGGCAGCGGGTGGATGAAGTCTCGCACGCACGCGTACACCACCCGGTCGTAGAGGTTGCCAAGCCCCCCCGCGACGACCAGCCCAAGCCCCACGTGCGTCCAGCGGTCCCGCGGCCCCGTCCCGCGCGCAAACAGGGCCAGCGCCCCGGACACCGCCAGGGCCGTGAACGCTACGAACAGCACCCGCCGACCCGCCCCGACCCCGAAGACCGCCCCGGGGTTGAGCACCAGCGTCAGGTCCAGCAGCCCAGGCACCACGCGCACGGGCGCGTGCGTCGGCACCAGGGCCTGGATCGGAACCCCGGCGCGCTGCGCCGCCAGCACGTCCGAGCGCAGCACCGCCACCGGCGACCCGGCCACCTTGCCAAAGGCCAGCCACTTGCTGGCCAGGTCGCTGACCAGCCCCAGCAGCACCACCGCCCCCAGCAGGGCCCAGGCCGGCGCGCTGGCCCCCGCCCGCGCCCCGGCCTGCCAGCCGGACGCACCCGCTGCGCGCTCGCCGCTGGCGGGGCTCATGCGCGGTACGACCGCCGCTCACGCTCGCGCGCCGCCTCGATCGAGTACCGCGTCCAGGGCAGCTCGTCGAGCCGCTCCTTGCTGATCGGCTTGCCCGTCACCTCGCAGATGCCGAAGGTCCCCTTCTCGATGCGCACCAGCGCGTCGTCGATCTCCTTGATCAGGTTCCGGTCCACCTGGGCAAGGTCCAGCGAGAGCGACTGGTCGTACGTGTCCGAGCCCTGCTCGGCGATGTGCTGCGGCACCGCCGAGAGCGCCCCGGAGCCGGCCGTCAGGGCCTGGTTCTCCATGTTCTGCACGTCGCCGGCCAGCAGCACACGCTTGCGCGTGAGCAGGTCCTTGTACCGATCGAGCTCCTTCTTGGGCAGGTGGGACTTGATCTCCTGCCCGTCGCCCACGCGCGTCAGCTGCGTCACCGGCACCGCGTTGGGGCCCGACGGGATCAGCGGCTTCCACTTCTTGCCCCCGGGCCCGAGCAGCGGGCCGCCCAGCCGCGGCATCTCGATCACCTTCTTGGGTTTGACCTTCTTGACCGGCTTGGGCGCCACCACCGTGATGCCCTTGGGCTTGGGCTTGCCCGCCTCGGTCGCGGGGGCGGCCGCGGCCTTGCTCGCCACGACGGGCGCCTTGACCGCGGCGTCCTTGGCCGGCGCCGGCTTGGTCTGGGCCGGCTTGGTCTGGGCCGGCTTGGTCGGCTGCGGCTTTGTTGTGGTAGCCGGCTTGCTGGCCGGCGGGGCCTTGGGCTTTGCTGCGGGCTTGACGGGCTTGGCCGGGGGCTTCTTGGTGGGGGCCGACGTCGCCGCGACCGCGGGCGCCTTGACCTTGGGCCCGCTGGGCGGGGCCGGCCTGGGAGCGCGCTTGGCCGCGGCCTGGGCGTTGGGCTTGCCGGGCTTCTTGGCGGCGGTCTTCACGGGCGAGCCGGGCCGCGCCGACCCCTTGCCGCTCCCCGACTTCTTCGCTTTGCTCTGGGCCACGCGCAGCTCCACCGAGATAGTTGCTCACCGCGGGCTCGGCCCGCACCCCCCACCCCTCCACCACCCACCACGCCCGCATCACGCCCAGCGGCAGCGTGCACACTGCGGCGTACCCGCGCCGTCGTGGGCAAGGGCCAAGCATATCCAAACCCCCACGCCGCGGCGGGCCCGGGCCGGACGCGCGCCCGAGGTCCGCCGCCCAGCCCGGCAAGCGCGCTCAGGGCCCCACGATCGCCGCGTAACGCGCCGAGACGGCCGCCCAATCGATCACGTTCATGAACGCGCCCAGGTAGTCGCTGCGCCGGTTCTGGTACTTGAGGTAGTAGGCGTGCTCCCACACGTCCACGCCCAGGATCGGCTCGGAGCCCCAGAAGTACAGGTCCTGCTGCCGCTCCGAGGCCGAGACCATCAGCCGCCCGCCGGGCATCGCCCGGTGCACCACCAGCCACGCCCAGCCGTTGCCCTCGACGGCGGCCGCCGTCGCCTTGAACTGACCCTCGAACTTCTCGAACGACCCGAAGTCCCGGTCGATCGCCGACAGCAGCGGCCCGGCGGGCCGGCCACCGCCCCCGGCCGAGGGCCCGGCCAGGGTGCCCCAGAACAGCGTGTGGTTGGCGTGCCCGGCCGCGTTGAACGCCAGCTCGCGCGTCCAGTGCCGGTACAGCGCCGGCTCGATCGCCCCGTCGCGCAGCTCGCCGAGCTTCTTGAGCGCCGCGTTGAGGCCGTTGACGTACGCCTGGTGATGCCGGCCGTGGTGGAGCGTCATGGTCTGGGCGTCGATGTGCGGCTCGAGCGCCTCGGGCGCAAAGGGCAACGGCGGCAGCTCGAAGACGCCCTTCTGGGCCGAGTAGCCCAGCCGCTGGGCCCAGAAGTCGTCCACGGGCTTGCCCTGCCGCTCCTGGCCCCGGGCGCCGGCCCCGGCCAGCGCCGACGCCACCACCCCGGCGCTCATCACGCCCCCGACGCCCACCAGCCCCGCCGCCAGAGCCGCGCGCCGATCGATCCCCGCTGAGTCGTGCATGATCAACCCTCCCGTTGTGCCCCCGCCCGGCCGACAATACGCCCAACCGCTCCCACACCGGCCACCCTGCGCCACCACGATGCACCCCCCGCCGAACCCCGAGCACGCCCCGCCCCTGCGCCTGGTGGCCCACACCGCCCACCTGGCCGTGATCGACAAGCCCCCCGGCCTGCTCTCGGTGCCGGGCAAGGGGCCACACAACCAGGTCTCGTGCGTCTCGCAGCTGCGCCGGCTCTTCCCCGGCGCCACCGGCCCGCTGGTCGTGCACAGGCTGGACATGGACACCTCGGGCCTGATGGTCATGGCCCTGGACGGGGCCACCCAGCGGGCCCTGTCGATCGCCTTCCAGGAGCGCCGCGTGGAGAAGCGCTACACCGCCCTGGTCCTGGGCGTGCCGCCCCGCGACCGGGGGACCATCGACGTGCCCGTCCGCACCGACTGGCCGCGCCGACCGCGCCAGATCGCCGACCCGCTCCACCGCCTCCCCGCCGTGACCCACTACTGGCTGCTCAGCGCCGAGATCGACCGCGCACGCCTGCGCCTGCGCCCCCAGACCGGCCGCACCCACCAGCTGCGCGTGCACTGCGCCCACATCGGCCACCCGATTCTGGGCGACCCGCTCTACAGCCCCCCCCACGCCCCAGCCCACGAGCACCCGCGCCTGATGCTCCACGCCGACCACCTGGCCTTCGACGACCCCCACACAGGCCGGCCCCTGGCGTTCGACAGCGCGCCCCGCTTCGAGCCGGTCGTCCCCTAAACTCCGCCCGCAGCAGGCTCGCCGCGCGGGCCGGTCGCTGACACAGCCGCACGGAGCCCACCCTCACCATGGCATCGCTCTACACGCTGGAATTCGAGAAGCCCGTCCTGGCACTCGAACGCCAGATCGACGACCTCCAGGCCCAGCTGGCCCGGCCGACCCCCTCGCTCCCCGCCCCTGCCGCCCCCCAGGAGGCCCAGCCCTTGGCCGAGGCGCCGGCGCTCGAGCGCCGCCTGGCCGACCTGTGCGCCCAGCACGCCGCCCTCCTGGCCGAGACCTACGCCCGGCTCTCCCCCTGGGAGACCGTCCGCGTGGCCCGCCACCCCAAGCGCCCCCAGACCCGCGACTACATCGACCGCGTCTGCACCGACTTTGCCGAGCTCCACGGCGACCGCCGCTTCGGCGACGACCCGGCGATGGTCACCGGCTTTGCCCGCGTCGGCGGGCACAAGGTCATGGTCGTGGGCCACCAGAAGGGCCGCACCACCCAGGAGAAGGTCGCCTGCCACTTCGGCTGCGCTCACCCCGAGGGATACCGCAAGGCCCTGGCCAAAATGAAGCTCGCCGAGAAGTACCGCGTCCCGGTCGTCACCTTCGTCGACACCCCCGGCGCCTACCCCGGCATCGGCGCCGAGCAGCGCGGCCAGGCCGAGGCCATCGCCGTCAACCTCCGCGAGATGTCCGCCCTGCGCACGCCCGTGCTCTCGGTCATCATCGGCGAGGGGGGCTCCGGCGGGGCCCTGGGCATCGCCGTGGCCGACCGCGTGGCCATGCTCCAGCACGCCTGGTACTCGGTCATCTCCCCCGAGGGGTGCGCAGCGATCCTCTGGAAGCACTCCAACGAGCAGACCAACAACGCCGCCGCCCAGGCCCTCCGCCTGACCGCCCAGGACAACCTCCGCCTGGGCATCGTCGACGAGGTGCTCCCCGAGCCCCTCGGCGGCGCCCACCGCGACCCCACCGCCGCCGCCGCCGCCATCCAACGCTGGATCCTGGCGACGCTCCCGGCCCTCAAGGCCGCCGACCCCGAGGCCCTCCTGGCTGCGCGCTACGACCGCTTCCGCGCCATGGGCAGGTACATCGAGAACCCCCCCGTGCCGGTGCCGGTCGCTTGACCACACCCAGCACGCAGCGCCCAGCACGCAGCGCCCAGCACGCACGCCTCACGCCGCGCAGCAAGCCACCCGCGGGACTCGAACCCGCGACCTGCGCTTTACGAAAGCGCCGCTCTACCAGCTGAGCTAGGGTGGCACGCACGCACGGACGCGGCCGATCGCCGCCACAGGCGTGGCCAAAACCAAAGGCCGCCCGCGGCCCAAAGTCCACCGCCGACCCCGCCCGGGGGCTTCATTGGCTCTCAGGGGCCGGCTTCCAGCCCCGCGCCGGCGGCTCCTCGCCGGCGATCCGCATCTGCGCCCCGAGCGACCGCAGCTGATCGATCGGCCGCTGACCGATCACCACCCGCAGCGTCACCGAGCCGTTGCGGTAGGCCCGCCCGACCACACGCCCGCGCTTCTCCAGCGTGTCGACCGTGCGCGAGTCGCGCAGGTCCACCGTGATCTCCCGCTCGCGCTCCTCGCCGACGGCCATCGCCCGGATGGTCTGCCGGAGCCGGTCTATGCCCGGGTCGTCGGGCCGGTTGGCCTGCACGGCCATGGCCCCGGGCTCGCGCTGCTGCCACACGAGCAGGGAGGCGTTGTCCTTGAGCTTGTCCACCTTGTTCAGGACGATCAGCCGCGCCGGCTCGCGCCACACGCCCCCCCCACCACCACCACCGCCGTCCCCATCCCCACCAGCACCGCCCTCGGCTGCCCCAGCCGAGCCGCCGCGCTTCTCCTCGGCCCTGCGGATCTCGCCAAAGAGCTCGGCCAGGGTCTGGTTGACCGTGCTCGCGTGCAGCTCGCACGCCGGGTCCGACACGTCCAGCACCACGATCAGCGCGTGCGCGTGCGTGGCCTCCTCCAGCGTGGCCCGGAAGGAGGCGATCAGGTGGTGCGGCAGGTCGCGCACGAACCCCACCGTGTCCGAGAGCATCGCGTTGACCCCGCCGCCAAGGTCCCACTCGCGCGTCCGCGTCACCAGCGTGGCAAAGAGCCGGTCGTCGGCGTAGGCCCCGCCCTCGGTGAGCGTGTTGAAGAGCGTGGACTTGCCCGCGTTGGTGTACCCCACCAGCCCCACCGTGAAGTGGTCCACGTTGCGCAGGGCCACCATCCGCCGCTTGCGGTCCTGGATCTGGTCGATGCGCTTCTTGAGGGCCAGCCGCCGGCTCTGGGCCAGCCGCCGGTCGATCTCCAGCTGCTGCTCGCCCGGCCCGCGCGTGCCGATCCCGGCGATGCCCCCAGAGCCGACGATCCGCTCCAGGTGGCTCCACATGGCGCGCAGCCGCGGGTACGTGTACTCCAGCTGCGCAAGCTCCACCTGCAGCTTGGCCTCCGTCGTCGTCGCCCGCGAGGCGAAGATGTCCAGGATCAGCTCCGACCGGTCGATCACCTTCCGCTCCACCGCTTCCTCGATGTTGGCGATCTGCCTCGGCGAGAGGTCGTGGTCGAAGATCACCGTGCCGGCCTCCAGCTGGGCGCACAGCGCCTTGAGCTCGGCCAGCTTGCCCGTGCCGATGTACGTCCCGGCGTTGGGGCGCTCCAGCCGCTGCTCGAGGGTGCCCACGACGATCGCCCCGG
The DNA here is from genome assembly GCA_013822085.1 of Isosphaera sp. Lineage (GTDB taxonomy): Bacteria > Planctomycetota > Phycisphaerae > Phycisphaerales > UBA1924 > WM-009. Next base: position 63,100 of record PNJV01000004.1, read on the forward strand.
CCTGCTCGGCCAGGGCCCGCAGCTCGCCGAAGGGGTCGCGCGCGTCGTAGACCGAGTCCGGCAGCCGCACCGCCGCCAGGACCGCCCGCTCGGACCTGACCCGGATCGCCTCGCGCTCATTCGAGACCGGCATGCCCTCAACCGTAGCGCCGCCGCTGGCTCGGCCACCGGGCTCGGCCACCGGGCTCAGGTCCGGCTCAGGTCCGCGCTGGAGGGCGCCTCCGCCCCGCGCTCGCTGCGCCTAGCCCCGCCGATGCCACGGGTGCGCCAGCCCGCGCGCCGCCAGCACCACCAGCGGCCCCGCCAGCATCCACACCGAACGCCCCTCGATCGACCCCCACCAGTACATCGGGGCCGCAACCGCCACCGCCGCGATGATCGCGCCCCACTGGCGGGCCCCCGGCGCCCGCGTGGGCCACCCGAACCGCGCCGGCACCACCGCGACGAGCACGTACGCCGGCGCCGCCAGCGCGTAGAACGACAGGAACAGCCTGTACACCACCTCGAACGGCAGCCACCGCCCCGGGCCCTGCGCCCGCGCGGCGGCCCCCAGTGCCAGCCCGATCAGCACCGCTGCGGCCACCAGCGCGGGCCACGCCAGGCGCCCCACGCCCATCCCCCGGAGCGTCCCGCCCAGCTCCGGCGCGTGCATGACCACCTTGAGCGCCCCCTGGGCGCACAGGTACGCCACAAGCAGCGCCCCCACGAGCCCCGGCACGCCCGCCACCACCGCGCCGCCCTGGCCCTCAAGGCCCACCAAGTGCGCGTAGGCCGCCGAGAGCAGGATCATCAGCCCGAAGACCCCCACAAAGCCCAGCGCAAAGGCGGCGTGGCTCTTGGCCGGCGACCCGACGCTCTGGCGCGCCCGGTGGAACGTCAGGTCCAGGTATGGGCACAGGGCAAAGCCCAGCACGCTCGCCGGGGCCAGCAGCAACGCCTCCCCCGCGCCCGCGCCGCGGCCCCAGAGCGTCCAGTCCGGGACCCGGACCGGCTCGCTCTCGCCCCAGCGCCCCAGCGCAGCCGCCAGCAGCGCCGCGACCATCGACACCAGCACCGCCCCCACGCGCCACCCGCGCGCCCCGAGCAGCACGCACGCGCACACCCCGATCCCCCCCAGCGCCGCCCACGGCCTGCCCGCTGCGCCCTCCGCTGTGACGATCGCCCCGACAAAGAGCCCCTGGTACGCCAGCGTCACCAGCGTGAACGCCGCGCACGCCGGCCCGTGCGCGGCCACCACCGCCCGGCTCTGCCCCGGCGAGCGCAGCACCCACCCCATCGCCGCCGCCCCGAGCACGTTGGGCACCGCAAAGACCGCGTACCCGGCCCACCCAAAGTCGCGCAGCATCAGCGCCGGCAGGAACATCCCGATGCACCACGTCCACGAGAGCCCCAGGTACAGCGCCACGGGCCCCACGCCCGCCCCGGGCGCCAGGGCCAAGCTGGACCCCAGGGCCGGGCCGCCGACCGGCCTCGCCCCCTGACCATGTGACGGCGCGGCGCTCATGCCGGGATCGTGTCCAGGAGCTCCTCGACGCCGCGCCAGGTGCGCTCGATGCGCTCCGGCGAGAAGCCGAACTCGATCCCCGCCGCCGCGAACAGCTCCGGCAGCGGCCGCGAGCCGCCCAGCCGCAGGGCCGCCTTGTAGCCGCGCATCGCCCGGGCCGGGTCGGCGCGGTAGACGCCGTCGAGCTGGAGCGCGCCAAGCTGGGCGATCCCGTACTCGATGTAGTAGAACGGCATGCCGAACAGGTGCAGCTGCCGCTGCCACATGGCGTCTCGGGCCTGGGCCAGGGCCACGCCCTCCTCCTGCCCGGACCAGTCCACCAGCGGCGCAAAGCGCTCGTACACGCCGGCCCACGCCGCGTCGCGCTCGGCCCGGGTGTGCCCCGGGTTGGTGTACACCCAGTGCTGGAACTGGTCGATGGTGGCGATCCACGGCAGCATCACCGCGATCTGCTCCAGGTGCACCCGCCGGGCGCGGTGCGCCTCAGCGGGGGCGTAGAACTCGTCGAGGAACGGCGCCGCGACCAGCTCCATCGTCATCGAGGCCACCTCGCAGAACTCGATCGGCGCGTCGGAGCGGTAGGCCAGGATCGGCTCGGGGCGGCACAGCAGGGCGTGGAACGCGTGCCCCGCCTCGTGGAGGATCGTCTCCACGTCGCGCTGCACCCCCACCGCGTTCATGAAGATGAACGGCAGCCTCGACCGGTCGCGCGTCGCCTGGTAGCCCCCGGGCGCCTTGCCCTTGCGCGAGGCCAGGTCCAGCGAGCCCCCGGCCCGCAGCGAGCCGAAGAGCGCCCCCAGCTCCGGGTCCATCCGCTCAAAGACGCGCGCCGCCCGCAGGACCATGTCTTGCGCATCGGCGAACGGCCGCAGCGGCGGACGACCCTTGATGTCCACCGCCAGGTCCCACGGCCGGAGTCGCCCGAGCCCCAGGGCCTCGGCCCGCCGCGCGTTGAGCCGCCGCATCGCCGGCACCACGTGCCGCTCGACGCCCGCGGCGAAGGCGTCGCAGTCGGCCACCGTGTAGTCGAAGCGCCGCCGGGCCTTGAAGGCGTAGTCGCGGTAGTTGTCAAACCCCGCGTTGGCCGCGGCGCGCTGGCGCAGCTCCAGCATCCGGTCGTAGACCTCGTCGATGCGCCCCCGGTCGGCCAGCCGCCGCGCAGCCACCAGCGCCCACGCCTGGCGGCGCGTGGCCCGGTCCGTCTCTTCCTGGTACCGGCCCAGCTGCGCCAGCGTCATCTCCTGCCCGCGGAACTGCGCCGTCATGGCCCCGCACACCTGCGAGTACTCCTGGTCCAGCTTGGACAGGGCCGTCTCGATCGGCACGTTCTCGGGGCGGAACAGCTCCACCGCGGCCCGGATGTCGCGCAGCAGCACGCCGTACCGCGACGGGTCCAGGCCCGCCGCGTGCGCGCTCTGGGCGATCTTGCGGTCCAGCTCGAACCCCGACTCCTTGAGCCCGGGCTGGACGCCCTCGACGAACGCCAGGTACGCCGCGTTAGCACCCGCGTCGTCGGTGTGGCAGGTCATGGCGATGTACAGCTCGCTCCCGGCCTGCGCAGCGGCCGCGTCCAGCTCGCTGCGGTCGAGGATCAGCCGCTCCAGGTCGCCCGGCGAGCCGATCGGCCGATCGATCAGCGCCGCGTACAACGGCCGCAGCTGCTCCCACTTGGTCGCGTCGAGCCCGGGCGGAACATAGTCGGAGGCGGGCGTGAACGTCGGGATCATCGTGGCTCCTGCTTCCGGCCCGCCCTGGCCTGCGTCGGCGGCCCGCGTCCGATCCTTGGTGCCCCGCCACGCCGGCGCCGGGCCTCTCTTGGCAACGCCGGGCTTCTTGGCCAAGCCGGGCCCGCGTTCGGCGCCGCGGCTACGGGCGGTTGAGATCGATCACTTGCACGGGCGGTTCGGCGGGGGGCTTGGGGGCCTTGGCCGCGTTCTCTGCGCGCTGGGCGTCCTCGGCCGAGCGCACCAGGCCGGTCACGAGCGTCCCGAGATAGATCACCACCGCCAGGGCCACGTGGATCAGCGCCACGGTGTGGATCTCCGCCAGCGGGCGCCGCACGAACGCCACCAGCGCAAGCCAGTACGCCCCGGCGCCCATGCCCAGGGCCAGCACCGCGCCCAGCTGCCCCCACGGCATCGGCACGTTGGAGACCGCAAAGAACCCCGCCACCGCCACCCCCATGACCCCCGCGGCGCGTTCCAGCTTGCCCACGCTCAGGCCCGCGGCCCAGGCCGTGCACGCCAGCGCCGCCACGCCCACGCTGGTGTACACCGCGATGCCGAAGACCGTCGCCCCGATCCGACCGACCGTGAGCAAGAACCCGGAGCCGGGCACCGCCGAGAGCCCAGCGAACACCATCGCCAGCACCGCCACGGCCCCCACCACCACCGCCAGCACCACCGGCTGCGGCCAGGCCCCAGTGATGAACGTGCCGGCTGCGACCTCGCCGCCGGGCCCTGCGCCCGCGGGGGCCGCGCCGCCCGCCCTGGTCCCTTCCGGTTGCCCTGCGCCGGACCCGGCGACGCCCGCAGCGGGCTGGACCTGCCGCGCCGAGTGCGCCCTGAACCGCTCGATCGCCTCCAGATCGGGCCGATCGCCCAGCTGGATCTGCTCGTCCCCGTGCTGGGCGTCGTGGGCCGGCGCCGGCTCGGTTGCACCAGCCGCCCGGCGAGCGGGGGCCGCGCCGCTGGGAGCAGGGCCAGCGGCGGACGGGCCGACGGGAACCGGTCCCGCAGCGGGCTGGCCGTCGTGGCTCGGGTGGTCCGGCGCGGGCTCGGGCTGAGCAAGGTTGAAAGGCTGGTCGGCCATGGGAGATCCTTGGCCCGCCGGGGCGGGGGCTTTCAGGGCTCCCCGGCGCTGGCGGGGCCCGGCGTCGCTGCGGGCGGGACGGCCGGCGCGCGCAGCAGCACGTCCATAAGAGTGTGCCCCTGGGGGACATGCCAGCCGCCCAGCGCAGCCTGGGCCTCGGTGAGCCGGGCCGCCCGGCCGGGGGCCACGCCGGCGCCAGCGATCAGCACGGGCACCGGGGCGTCGTGGTGGCGGCGCGTGCTCACCAGCGTGGCGTGATCGGGCAGCACCATCACCCGCCAGCGCCCGGGCCGGTCGCGCTCCAGGCTCCGGACGATCGGCCCGACGACGTGCCGGTCGATCGCCTCGATCGCGGCGACCTTGGTGCGCCAGTCGCCCTGATGGCTGGCCTCGTCGGGGGCCTCCACGTGGCAGCAGACCACCCCGTGGTCGGCCAGGGCCTCGACCGTGGCCCGCCCCTGGGCGGCGTAGTCGTTGTCGTGGTAGCTCGTCACGCCCGGCACGCGCAGGCGCGTCCACCCGATCAGGTGCGCGATGCCCGCCAGCAGGTCCACCGCGGTGGTCATGGCGCCGCGCACGCCGAAGCGCCCCTGAAAGCCGGGCATGCTCGGCCGAGTGCCCTGGCCCCAGGGCCAGGCCAGGTTGGCCGGGCGCTTGCCCGCGGCGCGGCGGGCCGCGTTGACCGGGTGCCCGGGCAGCGCCGCCGCTGAGGCGGCGATCATGGCCCCGAGCACGCGCTCGGCCTCCAGCGCCGCCTCGCCGGTGTTGCGCGCCGTGGGGGCGTGGTGGCGCCACGGCTTGCCCGGCACCTCGTGCGGCGGCGTCGTGACGACCTCGCCGTGGGCAAGCCCCGACCAGTTGGCCCAGACGCCGCGGTAGGACACCCCGTGACGCAGCTCCGACCGCCCCCACACCCCCGGCACAGCTGCGCCCCAGGCCCGGGCCAGGGCCTCGAAGAGCTCCCGGGCCTCGGCGTCGCTGATCGCCCCGGCTGAGTGATCGAGCATCAGCCCCTCGTCGGGCGTGCCCGGCTCGCCCACGCTGACGAGGTTCACGCGGTACAGGTGCGCACCCGCCGGCGGGTCCAGCCCGATCGCCGCCGCCTCCAGCGGGGCCCGGCCGGTGTGGTACTCCCGCGGGTCGTAGCCCAGCAGGCACATGCTGCACACGTCCGACCCCGCCTGCCACCCGGGCGGCGTCGTGCCGGCCGTCCCGACTGCGCCCCTGCGAGCCAGCGCGTCCAGCGCCGGCGTCTGGGCCGCCTCCAGCGGCGTGCGCCCCCCCAGCTCGGCAAGCGGCTGGTCCGACGCCCCGTCGGCGATGATCACCACGTGCGACTGCGCCGGCGCGGCCATGCGCCCAGCGTATCACGCCCGGGGCGTAATCTCGGCCATGCCCACCCGACCCCGTACGCCCGCACGCTCGCGCCGCAGCGCGCAACCCCGCCCGCACACCCCCGCGCCCGCCACGCTCCCCGACGGCTTCAACCCCGACGACGCGGCCAAGCCAGGCTCGGGCGTCTTCGGGCTCCCGTACACCCTCGAGCAGGCCCGGATCGTCCTCCTGCCCGTCCCGTTCGACGCCACCACCAGCTTCGGCGGCGGCACCAGCGGCGGGCCCGAGGCCATCCGCGCCGCCTCGGCGCAGGTGGACCTGCACGACGGGCAGTTCGGCGACGCCTTCCGCTGCGGCATCCACATGACCCGGCCCCCGCGCTGGATCCTGCCCCTGTCCCGCCGCGCGCGCGCCGCGGCCCTGCCCATCATCCGCGCCGGCGGGATCGACCCGCGCCGGGCGACCAAGGCCCAGCGCCGCGCGCTCGAAACCGTCGGCCGGGCCTCGGAGCGCATCGAGGCCCACACCCGCCAGCTGTGCGCCCAACTGCTGGCCCAAGGCAAGGTCCCCGGCCTGATCGGCGGCGATCACTCCACCCCGCTGGGGGCCATCCGGGCCTGCGCCGAGCACGCCGCGCCCGACGGCGGCATCGGCCTGCTGCACGTCGACGCGCACCTGGACCTGCGCGACTCCTTCGAGGGCTTCGCCCAGTCCCACGCCTCGATCATGCACAACGTCCTGACCCACGCCCCCGGCGTGCGCGCCGTCGTCTCGATCGGGATCCGCGACGCCGGCCGCGCCGAGCTGGACCTTGTCAACGCCCACCCCCAGCGCCTCTACGCGCACACCGACCTGGCCTGGGCCCAGCTCATCGACGGCGGCCGGACGTTCACCGAGCTGGTCCAGGAGGCGCTCGGGCCGCTCCCCCAGCGCGTCTACGTCTCCTTCGACATCGACGGCCTTGACCCCTCGCTCTGCCCGCACACCGGCACGCCCGTCCCCGGCGGGCTGAGCTTCCAGCGGGCCTCGATGCTCCTGGGGCTCCTGGTCGCCTCCGGCAGGCGTGTGATCGGCTTCGACCTGGTCGAGGTCTGCCCGGGCCCGAGGGGCAACACCTGGGACGCCACCGTCGGCGCCCGCGTCCTGTACAAGCTCTGCGGGGCCGCGGCCCAGGGCCTGGCCAGCCAGGGTCACCCCTGACCCAGCGGCCGCGTACATCCCCTAGACCGCCACGCGCTGAGGCCCGCTGACGGCCGGTGTACCCAGATCCCGGGGGTCTACAGTCCAACCGATGGAGCCGATCGGACCGCAGACCGACCACCCTGACACCGCGGCGCCCCACGGGCCCGACCCGTGGCTGGCTCGGCTGGGCCGACCGGTCGATCCCGACCTGCCGCGCACCGAGCCCGATCCGACGGCGGTCGAAGAGCTCCGCACCATCCTGCGAAAATCCCTGGCCAAGTCCCTCTCCCGCCGCGGGGTCAGCGACGCCGACCTGGACGACTTTGCGCAGGAAGCGACGGTGCGGGTGCTCTCTCGGCTGGACAACTTCCGCGGCGACAGCCGGTTCACCACCTGGGCGATCTCCGTGGCCACGCGCGTGGCCCTGACCCACCTGCGGACCCGCCAGTGGCAGGCCCGCGGGCAGGACGTGGACGCCGACGACTACCTGGGCACCCGCGCCGACCCCGGCGCCCAGCGCCCCGACCAGACGCTGGAAAAGCACGCGGTGCTCGAGGCCCTCCGGCGGGCGATCCACGAGCGCCTGACCGAGAAGCAGCGCTCGGCCCTCTTGGCCGAGCTGGGCGGGGCACCGACCCACGTGGTCGCAGAGCGGCTGGGCATGACCCGCGGGGCCCTGTACAAGCTCACCCACGACGCCCGCAAACGCCTCAAAGAGGCCCTGGAATCCGCCGGGTACACCGACGGCGACGTAAGCCGCGCACTCAACGGCGCATCGCACAACTAGTCATGGACATCACCCCTGACAAGCTCAAGCTGCTCCTGCGTTCGGTGGTCGAGGCCCGCCACGAGGAGATGTGCTGCGACGAGTGGCTCGACCACATCGGGGGGTACGTCGAGGCCCTGCGGGCCAACCGCCCGCTGGTGGGCAAGCTCCAGGACGTTCGCCACCACATGAACATGTGCCCGGAGTGCGCCGAGGAGCTCAGGACGATCCTCGACTCGCAGGACGCCCCCCCGCACCAGCCGCGCACGGGCCCAGGCTGGGATATCAGCAGCCCCAACCGCCCGAGCGACCCCAGGGCCTAAGAGCCGCCCTCGTGGTGGTTGTCTCCGTGACGGCGCGCGTCCGGGTCCGAAAAGCCATGGGCAAGTCACGGGCTATCCGCTTCTTGTGCCCGCCGGGTGTGCTATAGGGTGAAATTCCCACGCGTAGGCATGGGAATTCGTTCAATTCGATCAGACCGCGCTGTTTGAGGGGTAAGTGCGCACGCCTATCGCGTCTCTCATGGCGGCGCGGGGCGCGATCGCCCCGACTACCCCGCCCCCCCCACCAACCCCCACCCCCGCCTGTGTGTTGTCGACGCGAGAGCAACCGATGGCACGATGGTCGTCTACAGCACAGGTTCAAGCCCTGCCCAGCACAGCGAACGCTGGGCGATTGGGACTGGTACAGTCAAGCGGGACCTCGGGGCCGTACCGCCTCGACGGGCGCCCGGAGGCATCAGGCACGGCCGGCGGTTTGGAAGGACGGTCACGGTTGGCCCACGCTCCTGAACCTTTCGGCGCTGACAGCCGCGACGACAACGCGCTGATCGAGGCTTATCGGGCCGGGGAGTCGGGCGCGCTGGAAGTGCTTGCCAATCGGTACTTTTTAGACCTGATGCGGTTCCTCACCCGCCTGACGGGGGACAGGAACTCCGCTGAGGACGTTTTCCAGGAAGCGTTCCTCCAGGTTCACCTCTCGGCGGAGTCCTTTGACGCCACGCGGCGGTTCAAGCCGTGGCTTTTTACGATTGCGGCGAACAAAGCCCGGGACCTGCTTCGTAAAAACGCTCGCCGGCGGACGCTCGATTTGTCCAGCCCCGTCGGTGGGTCGTCCGGCTCAGACGAAGGCGTGACCTTTGTGGACCTCATGGAGGTCGAGGTCTCCCAGCCGGGCGAGGAGGTCTCCGGGCGCGAGCGTGATCGGATGGTCCAACAGGCCGTGACCGATCTGCCCGTGCCGCTCCGCGAGGTGCTTCTTCTGGCGTACTTCCAGAAGATGTCATACAACCAGATCGCGGACGTGCTGGAGATACCTCTCGGGACCGTCAAGAGCCGCTTGCACGCGGCTGTTGCGGCCTTTGCCCGCAAGTGGCAGGCGGTCTCGAAGGGGCACGGGCGCTGATGAGTCAGGGCGACAATCCGAATCAGTTTCAGTCGTGCGGTGCTGGCCCGGGCGGCTCGGGTCATGACGGCCCCGCGGTGGGCCTGACCGCTGAATCCGCAGCGGCGCTCGACGCGTTGATCTCGGCCCGGGGCCGGGTCGAGGGCCTGCCGGTCGCGCAGCGTCTCATCGCTGGGCGTGCCCAGCGCCTGCTTGGCGCCCTGGAGCTAGACGGCGCGCTCCTGAGCGAGCTCGAACGCTCCCGCAGCAGGGTCATCGCCGGCGTGCGCGCCGCGGCGCGGTCGGCGCACGCCCGGGAGGCTGGCGCAGGGCTGGGCCAGCCCGCTGGCATCGCCGGGTCGCTCGCTCAAGCACAGACCGACGCTCCGGCTGATCTGATCGCCCAGGACGCCGACGCGATCGACGCGCTGGTCGCTGCGGGCTGGCAGACCCAGGCTGTCGCACCCGAGCACCGGGCCCGGGCCGCCGCGGCTATGCGTCTGTGCGGCGTGCTGGATGGCGGGGGCGAGGCGGACGCAAGGGTTGGGGGAGACGGGGCGGTTGCGGGGGTCGGGGGCGGCCAGTGGGCTGCGCAGCTGGAGGGCCGGCGGGCTGAGGTCATCGGGGGCGTGCTGGCGGCGGTGTCGTCGGACGTCTGGGCCGAGCGCGGCCGGCTGAGGCTCGACCCGGCCCAGAGCGGCGCGGGCGGCAGGCGCGGGTGGTCGCTCGGGGACGTGGCGTCGCTGGCGGCGGTGCTGGTGATCGGCACCGCGGTGGCCCTGCCGGTGCTCTCGGCCATCCGCGAGGAGGGTCGCCGCCTGGCGTGCCAGAGCAACCTCGGGGCCGTGGCCGCGGCCATCGGGGCGTACCAGAGCGACAACCGCCAGAGCCTGCCGATGGCCAGCCTCTCGCTGGCGGGCACAAGCTGGTGGGACGTGGGCACCGACGCGGAGCACTCCAACTCCGCCAACCTGTACACGATCGTGCGCCAGGGGTACGCCGAGCTGGCGCAGGTGGCCTGCAGCAACGCGCCGGCCCCGACGCTCGGCGCCGAGATCGCGGCGACGCGGGCCGACTGGGAACGCCTGGAGAACGTGAGCTACTCGTACCAGAACCTGTTCGGTCGGCCCGGGGGTGGGCTGGCCTGGCGGGACTGCCTCAAGCCGTCGGTGGTCGTCTCGGACCGCTCGCCGGTGATCGTGCGTGCGCGGGCCGGCGACGCGTGGATCGACCCGATGGAGAACTCGCCCAACCACGGCGGGCTCGGCCAGTGGGTGGTGCTCCAGGACGGCTCGGCCGAGTGGATGAACACGCCGATCAAGTCCTGCGGCGACAACATCTGGCTCCCCGAGGACGTGGAACGCCTGGCCAACGAGCAGGGCCAGATGCGTCGCGGCGGACGCGTGCGGTCGCTGCGGGGCGTCGAGACCCCGCTGACGCGCGAGGACGCCTTCATGACGCCCTGAGAGCCCCCGGGCCCGCGGCCGAGCCGACGCTCGCCCGGCCCGGCACGGTGGGCCTTGAGCGTGGCGCGGGCGCGGTCTAATATCCCGACCCGTCCGGCGGAGCGCCGGGCCGGTTGCCGGCACGCCGGCGGAGAATGGGAATGTCTGCCAACAAGCCGCACAAGGGCGTCCTCAAGCGCTTCCAGATCACCAAGACCGGGAAGGTCAAGCACAAGAGCGCCTTTAGCAAGCACCTCAAGAGCTCCAAGGCCCCCGACCGCCTGCGTCGGCTGCGCGAGGACAAGTACCTCACCACCGCTGAGGCCAAGGCCATGGAACGGCTGCTCTTCCGCCGGCTGCGCGGCAGGACTCAGCCGCTCTCGGCCATCCGCCGCAGCCCCTCGCCCGAGGAGAGCCGCAAGCTCAAGGCCGAGAAGCAGGCGGCCCGCCAGGCCGCCGCCAAGGCCGCTGAGTGAGCCGGCCGCCGGAGCACCGCGCCGCTGCCTGAGCTGGGCATCCGCGGTGCGCGTCGGAGCTAGGGTGGGGGCGTGTGAGCCGGCGTGCGGGTGCTCACGCCAAGGGCGTGAGCGTTGAGGGTTGGGGGAACCAAGCGACCGCGGCCCACAGCCGCGTGGACCGGCCCAGCGCCGGTCCGGTCACAGGCCCGACGGGCCCCGAAGCGGCTGGGCGAGTTGCCCGGCACCCCGGGATCGGGCGGTGCAGGAGAACGACGATGCCACGTGTCACCAAGGGCGCAGCCCGCCGGCAGAAGGTCAAGCGGGTGCTCCGTCAAGCCCGCGGCTACACCGACGCGCGGAGCAAGCACTATTGGAAGGCCAAGCTGGCGGTGATCCGCGCCGGCGTCTACGCCTACCGCGACCGCCGGGCCATCAAACGCGACATGCGCGCCCTGTGGATCACACGCATCACCGCGGCCTGCCGGATGCGCGGCACGCGCTACAGCGTGTTCGTCAACGGCCTCAAGATGGCCGGCATCGTGCTTAACCGCAAGATGCTCAGCCAGATCGCCATCGAGGACCCCAAGGCGTTCGATCAGATCGTCGAGCTGGCGGTGAAGGCGGCCAAGGTCGCCCCGGCCCCGGCGAAGGCGGCCTGACCCGTCGGGCGCCTCGGGCGCCTGACGCCGGCTCGCTGAGCCTGAAAACCGGCGCCCCGCCTGTGCGCGCCGGGCCCGTGCGCGATGGCTGCGCGCCCGGCGGTTGCTGATCGTGCAACGACGCTGCGCGGGCGCAGCGTCGGGCAGGGCCGCGGCCCGGCCCGGAGCGACCGCGTGCTACCTTCAGGCATGACCGGCGGCGGAGCGTGGCGCGACGACAAGCGGCGCGTGATGGACGCGGTGGACATCGTCCGGCTGATCGGCGAGCACGTGCAGCTGCGCAAGAAGGGGCGCGAGTGGGCGGGGCTGTGCCCGTTCCACGACGACCGCAACCCGTCGATGTACGTGGTGCCGGGCAAGCAGATATATCACTGCTTTGTGTGCGGGGCCGGCGGCGACGCGCTGGCGTTTGTGATGAACTACCACAAGATGTCGTTCCGCGAGGCCCTGGAGCACCTGGCCGAGCGCGCCGGCGTCACGCTGACGCCCTGGAAGCCGGCGCACGCCGCGGCCGGCGGCGGCCCCGACCAGCCCGGCGCCCCCGAGCTGACACGCGGGCGGCTGGCCCAGGCCAGCGCTCAGGCGGCGCGGTTCTACCGGACGGTGCTCGAGCACGCCGAGCACGGGCGGCAGGCGCGGGCGCTGCTTGAACACCGGGGCGTGTCGGCGGCGATGGTCGAGCGCTTCGCGCTGGGCGCAGCGCCGGACCGCTGGGACGGCCTGGCGCTGACGGCGCAGAAGCAGGGCTGGGACACGGTGGCGCTCGAGGCGGTGGGGCTGATCAAGCCGCGCCAGAGCGGCGGGGGCCGGTTCGACCTGCTGCGTCACCGGGTTGTGTTCCCGATCCACGACGCGCTGGGGCGCGCCGTGGCCTTCGGCGGGCGGCGCATCAACGACGAGGACAACCCGAAGTACCTCAACTCGCCGGAGCACCCGCTGTTCAACAAGTCGGCGACGCTCTACGCGCTGCACCAGGCGGGGTCGGCGGTGCGGCGCCAGGGGTGGGCGGTGGTGGTCGAGGGGTACATGGACGCGATCGCGTGCCACCAGGCCGGGCTGGAGAACGTGGTGGCAACGCTGGGGACGGCCCTCAACGAGGCCGGGGCGCGGGTGCTCCAGCGGCTGTGCGGCCGCGTGGTGCTGCTCTTTGACGGCGACGACGCCGGGGCCCGCGCGGCCGACCGCGCGGTGGAGGTGCTGCTGGGCACGAACCTGGACGTGTCCATCGCCACGCTCTCGGCGGCGCGCGCGGCGGGGGAGATCACCGCCAAGGACCCCGACGAGCTGCTCAAGACGCCCGGCGGGCTCGACGCCCTGCGGCGGCTGCTCGACCGCGGCGTCGAGGCGCTCGAGTACCGCTTCGAGCGCCTGCGGCAGCGGGCGGCGGGGCTGGGCATGTCGCAGCGGGCGGCGGCCATGGAAGAAGAGATCGGCCGGCTGGTCGAGCTGGGCTTTGCCGCCATGAGCCCGACCAAGCAGAGCCTCGTGGCCCAGCGGGTGGCCCGCGTCTCGGGGGCCAGCGAGGACGCCGTGCGCCGCTCGATCCGCGCCGCTGAGGCCGACCGCGCCCGCCGCGCTCGCGGCCGCGCCCAGGATCCGGTAAGCCAAGGCCCGCAGACGCCCGAGCCGCTCCCGACGCGCCTGCGCGAGCCACACGAGCATGTGCTGGCGTGCCTGGCGAGCCTGCCGACCGCTTTGGACGAATTGCGACCGGATGACCTGTCGCTCATCGCCCCCGAGCGCTTCTCGAACGCCACCATGGGGACGCTGGCGGCGGTCGTGGCCCGGATCGCCCAGCGGGCGCAGCGGTCGCAGGGCCCGCCAACAGAAGAACTGGCCGGCGCGCGGTCGGTGGCGGACCTGCTCTCGGATGACGAATTCGCGGACGGTCGGCTGCAACCGGCGGCGGTGGCGCTGATACACCAGTTGCACCAGTGGCTCGGGCAGTCGGAGCCAGCGGCGGTGCGCACGCACCTGCGCGGGTGCCTGGAAGCGGCCCGGCGCGAGGAGATGATGCGGCGGCTGCGCGCCGGGGGCGACGCGGATGGGGCAGGGGTTGAGCGGGGCGCGGGGGGCTCGGGGGGTGGGGGCGGGGGCGTGGAGGGGGCCGTCGGGCCGGCGGCGGGGGGGGCGGGGGTGGCGGGGGTGGCGGGCAGGTTGCAGCAGCTGCGCGCAGCCCACGAGACGGGCACCAAGGACCCGCGCACTGTCCCCAAGCCGATGTGAGGACCCGCGCGCGGGCCCGGCGAGAGGTCGGGATCGAGGTCGGGATCAAGGAGTTCCCACGCGGGGCGGTCGCGGAGGCCGGATTGCTCGCCGGGGACCTGATTGTGGGCTACATTCGTTGGTCGGGCCCGCGCCGGTTCCTGGACGAGACGGCTTGGGTGCCCCCAACAGCGGACAACGCGGCCCGCGATCGTCGGGCGCACAGGCCAGGAGCGGCGTGTGAGCGATTCGATCCCCGCGAGCGTGCGTGGCCTGCTCGGCGAGGCCGCTGGGCGTGGCTGGCTGTCGTACGAGGAGCTCAACAACGCGCTCCCCGACGCGATGGTCGACCCCGATCGGCTCAACGACCTGCTGCTGATCCTCGACCGGGACGGGATCGAGATGGTCGACGAGATGGAGTTCCGCGCGCGGCTCTACCGCGCGGGCAAGGAGGCCGACAAGGCCCCCGGGCAGGCCGACAAGGCCACCGCCCAGCCCGACAAGGCCGCGGCCAAGGAACCTAAAAAGGGCAAGCGCGCCATGACCGTTGTGGGCGGCGAACGCGGCCCCGACGCCGGGTGGACGCTGATGAACTGGGGCCAGCGCCAGCCGGGCGCCAGGCCCGAGGCCAAGCGCTCGCCGGCGCGCGCCCAGCCGGCCGACCAGGCACAGGTGAGGACCCGGCCCGAGGCCGTCGAGCGGTTCCTGGACCAGGGCGAGCCCGACGAAGAGGCCATGCGTCGGGAGCTGGCCGAGGACCTGGCGCGGGCCAGCGCCGCCGGGCGCAAGATCGACGACCCCGTGCGGGCGTACCTGTCGCAGATGGGCTCGATCCCGCTGCTGACGCGCGAGGAAGAGGTCCGCCTGGCCAAGAAGATCGAGACCACGCGGATGATCTTCCGGCGGCGCTGCCTCGAGAGCGACTGGGTGGTGGCGCAGGCGGCGGGGGTGCTCCGGCAGGTGCAGCGCGGGGAGCTGCCGTTCGACCGAACCATCCGCGTGAGCACGCTGGACCCGGAGTCGCGGGCCAAGACCGCGCGGCGGATCCCGTACAACCTGGAGACGATCGAGAAGCTGCTGCGCGTCAGCCGCGTGGAGGCGGAGGCGGCCGAGCAGGCCCGGGGCTCGGGGGACGCGGCCCGCGCCAAGGAGCTGGCGCGGCGCGTGGCCGCGCAGCGCCGCCGGATGGCCGTGCTGACCGAGGAGCTGTCGCTGCGGACGGGCCGGATCGTGCCGCTGATGCGCCGGCTGCGCTCGCTGTCGCGGAAGATGAGCGAGCTGGCCGAGGCCGTGCGCACCGAGGAGGCGCGGGCCATGCGCGGGCGCGGCCGGCTGACCCAGGACGAGCTGGCGGCCATGCGCGAGCAGCTGGGGGGCCTGCGCCGCGAGCTGCTCGAGGAGCCGGCGGCCCTGGACGCCCGCGTCAAGGCCATCGAGACGGTCTTCTGGGAGTACGAGCAGGCCAAGCGCGACCTCTCGGGCGGGAACCTGCGCCTGGTGGTCTCGATCGCCAAGAAGTACCGCAACCGCGGCCTCTCGTTCCTGGACGTGATCCAGGAGGGCAACACCGGCCTGATGCGCGCGGTGGACAAGTTCGAGTACAAGCGCGGGTTCAAGTTCTCAACCTACGCCACCTGGTGGATCCGCCAGGCCATCACGCGCTCGATCGCCGACCACGCCCGCACCGTGCGCGTGCCGGTCCACATGATCGAGACGCTCACCAGGCTGCGCAACCTCCAGAAGACCATGTTCCAGGAGATGGGCCGCGAGCCGACGCCCTCGGAGCTGGCCCAGCGCGCCGGCATGAGCGACGCCGACGTGCGCAGGGTCATGCGCGTCGGCCGAGCGCCGGTCTCGCTCGATCGGCCCGTCGGCGAGCACGAGGACTCCTCCTTCGGCGAGTTCGTCGAGGACACGCGCTCCGGCTCGCCCGTGCAGACCGCCGCCGGCGACACGCTCAAGCAGCGCATCGAGCAGGTGCTCAAGTCCCTGACCTACCGCGAGCGCGAGATCATCAAGCTGCGCTACGGCATCGGCGACGGCTACACGTACACGCTCGAGGAGGTCGGCCGGCTCTTCAAGGTCACGCGCGAGCGCGTCCGCCAGGTCGAGGCCAAGGCCCTGCGCAAGCTCCAGCACCCGCTCCGCTCGCGCAAGCTCGCCGGCTTCCTGGACACCGGCCACCCCCCCACGCCCGACGTGCCCGGCGACATGGCCCCGGACGATCCCCTCCGCCACCGCGCACGGCGCAGGCCCAAGCCCGCCGCCGACCCCGCTGCCAGCCCCGCCGAGCCGGCTCCCGACCAACGCGACGACGCCCTGGCCCCGGAGGACGACCACCCGCCGATCGTCGTCCGGGCCGACCTGCCGCTCGACGCCGCCCTGACCACCGGCGACCGCGAGGTCGCTGAGGCGCACATGCGCGTCGAGCAGGCTGCGCCCCGGCCGGGCCCGGGCCACGACAACTGACCCGGTTCACCTGGTGATGTGAAATCCGTCGGCGGGCGATTCGCCGGGCAGCTCTGGCAACTCGTCCGTCCACGCGGCGGCGATCTGCCGGCTCAGGGCTTGGCTGATCCGGCCCAGGAGCTCGCGCACGTCGTGCTCCCGCCCTTGCGCTTCGAGCAGGACCGAGCCGTCGGGCTCGTTGCGCACCCAGCCGCTGACAGCGAGCGCGGCAGCGAGCCGCTGGGCGGTGGCCCGGAAACCGACGCCCTGCACCCGGCCCGTGTACCGCACGCGCATCCGCACGCGGGCATCATACAAACAACGCCGGGGAGTGCCCGGCGTTGCAAGAGACTACCAAGTTGTGTGCCGACGCGTCAGGCGGTGCCCGCTCAGGCGGTGCCCTTGATGTAGCACACCGGGGCCGACGCGAAACGCTTGACCTGCGACCGCCGGGTGATCAGCACCGCGACGGCCGCGGCGAAGGTCACCAGGCCCATGACAAAGAGCGTCCCGCCGTCGAGCTCCTGACCGGTGACGACCACGCCATCCTTGTTGGGGCCGGGGACCTGGATACCGATGAGCGCCAGGTGCGTGACCAGGGCGCCCGACATCAGGGCCATGACGTGCAAGGCGCCGAAGATCGACGTGCGCGGGATGAGGATCAGGATGATCGCCAGGATCTCGTTGGCGGCGGTGAAGTAACGCAGGAGGGCCTCGTCGACGCCCAGGCCGGACTGGGTGGAGATCTCGTTGAAGAGCCAGACGGTCTCGGGCGCACCGCCGAGCTTGAAGGGGAGAGTCAAGCCGATGATGCCCGCGGCGACGAGCTGTGGGAGCCAGATGGCGTACTTGGCGATGCCGGCGGGCTTGGGGGCGCCAGCGGCGCCGTGCGAGGAGAGGCTGGACATGGCTGTGATCCTTTCGATGATCGGTCGGCTGGAATCGGCCACGCCGGGGTTGGTCGGCGCGGCCGGGGAGTGAGACGCGCGACCGGTCGTGACTGACCGGGGCGCATGGGAGTGATTACTGCTTGGCCTTGAGCTGGTTGAGGGCGGCGACGATGTCGGCGACCTCGGCGCGCTTCTGGTACTGCGAGTCCACGTAGGCGTAGGTGACCTTGCCGTCGGTGTTGACGACGTAGGTGGCGGTGACGGGCAGCTCGCCGGCGCCGTCGGGGCCGTTGAAGCGGCGGAGGGCGTCGAAGTTGACGGAGTAGGCCAGGCGGTACTCCTTGGCGACCTTGTTGCCGACGTCGCTCAGGAGGGGGAAGGTGATGTTGATCTTCTTCTTGGTCTGGACGGAGTTCTCGACCAGCTGCGGGCTGACGGCCACGAGCTGACCGCCGGCGCCGGTGATCTCCGAGAGGCCGGCCTGGTAGCCCTGGAGCTGGCGGTTGCAGAAGGGGCACCACTGGCCGCGGTAGAAGGTCAGGACGACGGGGCCCTTGGTCAGGAGGGTCGAGAGCTTGACGGTGGCGCCGTCGGTGTCGGGCAGCTCGAAGTCCGGGGCGGCGTCGCCGACCTTGATGGCCTTGGAGGGGACGTCGGCGGCGGGGTCGCTGCGCTGCTGGCCCTGCTCAGCCGAGAGCGCCGAGGCGGTCACGCGGCCCTGCGGGGCCGAGAGGTCCGCGGCGGAGGAGCTCTTCTTCTCGCCGCCGTGGGGCTCCTCGCCGGAGGTCTTCTTCCAGTTGGCGTCGGCCTTGGGCAGGAGCTTGCCGGGCTGCTTCTCCCATTCCTTCTTGGTGTCGCCGAAGATGCCCTTGTAGAAGAGCAGCAGGCGGCCGTCCTCGATGCGGAAGGACTTGGGATCGACCTCGACCTTCTCGTTCTTCTCAGCGAACGCGTAGGCGCACCAGCCGCCGTGGGCGGGCTCGTACTTGAGCGGGTCGGCCTTGAAGGCGTCGAGGTTCTTCTGGTTGGCGAAGTGGTACGTGGCGCCCTGGAAGGTGTGGCTGAACTCCTTCTTGCCCTTGGTGGGGGTGCCGCCGCCCTCGGGGAAGTAGGCCACCGGGTCGTAGCCGGAGATGGCCAGCTTGTTCTTGTCCAGGCTGTAGTGATTCACGGCGCGGTCGGTCTGGGTGGGCTCGAACGCCATGGCGGGAGCCGCCGCGACGAACAGGCCTGCCGAGAGGACGAGCGCCGCCGCGGTGTTGACCAGGAATTTGCGACCGTTCTGAACCATCATGTGAGCGAACTCCGATGTGTTCAGTGCCCGGCGCCTGCGTGGGCCGTGGATGGCACTGAACGGGTTTGTGTGTCTTAGACTGCTGCGTACGAACGGATCTTCCGTGCCTCTAAGGACATTTTCGCTGAGCCAGCTGCTGCGCTGGGCGTCAAGGGCCCGCGGCTGAGAATCCTCGCGTCGCGGCCGTGCTTGTCAGAGCGAACGCTCGGGCTGGAGGTGTGGCTCGGATGCGACGCGGGGTCATCGGGCGTGGAGTGCTGCAGAGCGCCGCTCGGGCGTGCTCGCTGGGTGGCCGCGTGCTCAGCGGGGACACGGAACGAAGAGCTCCCCGGCCGAGCGAGCGATGAACGTTCTTGGATCCGTCATGAGACGACCGTGTCGGCCAAACTGTTCGCGCTGTTGCAAAGTTTCGGTGTTTCTCCTCTTGAAAAGCCCACATGTGGGGCCGGAGCGGGCGAGCACACCCAAGATCAGGGGATGCGTGCTGCGGATAGGGAAGGCTGAAGTCAGAAACAAGGGTATTCGCCCACACGGATGCGAATGACTATACTCACGCTGTGCCTGATTGCTATTGGTGCAACACGAGCGCGCGGCACCGCGGTTAGAGCGGTTAGAAACCCACTATTCTCGGCGTCGAACGTCCACGGAGGTGGTGCACAGCTGGCGGTACGAGGGGCCCTGCGGTGTGTCCCGGAGCGATTGGCTTGGAGCTGTTATGAGTTTGATAGGCATTATGGTACTAGCGCTAGGGGTGTACGCCGCGGTGGGCGTTGCGGTGGCGAGCGCCTTTGTCGTGTGGGGGGTGGGGCGCGTGGACGAGGGTGCGCGGATCTCCACGCGGGCGTTCCGGGTGATGATCCTGCCCGGCGCGGTGGCGTTGTGGCCGGCGGTGCTGGTGTGGTGGGTCCGCGGCGGCGGCGGGCCACCGGCGCACGACCAGGGGGGCGCACCGTGAACAAACGGCACCGGCTGATACACCTGATCGTGTGGATGATCTTGGCCCCGGCCCTCCTGGGGGTGATCGCGGCGGGGGTGGCGCTGCGGCCGGAGCGGGTCGCGCCGTCAGCGGGCAACATCGTCGGCGGCCAGGCAGGGGCCACGCCGTGAGCGCCGGGTACAAGGCGGTGCAGTGGAACGCCCACAAGCGGGCCTACGACGCGGCGGCTGTGTCGGCGGTGGTCGTGTTCGTGGGCGTGTACGTGGGCGTGAGCGCCGCGGCGCTGGGCCCGGACAGCCCCGGGCCGGAGGTGCTGGCCCTGCGCGGGCTGGGGCTCTGCGGCCTGGCCTTGTTGCACGCGGCGCTGTGCATCGGGCCGATGGCCCGGCTGTGGCCGGGGCTCTCGCCGCTGCTGTACAACCGGCGGCATCTGGGCGTGATGATCGCCACGATCGGGGCCTCCCACGCGGCGATCGCGGTGGGGTACTACGGCGGCTTCGGCGTGCGCAACCCGGTGCTGGCGGTGGTCGACAGCGCCCCGACGTTCGGCTCGGTCAGCCGGTTCCCGTTCGAGACCCTGGGGATGCTGGCGCTGGTGATCCTGGGGGTGATGGCGGCGACGAGCCACGACTTCTGGCTCAGGCGGCTCGGGCCGCGGGCGTGGAAGTCTATACACATGTTTGTGTATCTGGCGTACGCCCTGCTCGTCGGGCACGTCGCCTGGGGGGTGATGCAGAGCGAGCCGGGCCCGGTGGCGCCGGCGCTGCTCGGGCTGGGCGTGCTCACGGTGAGCGGGCTGCACATCGCCGCGGGGCTCAAGGAGCTGCGCGGGGCGAGGGTCGGGGGCGGGGCCCCGGCGCAGGCTGCGGGCGACGGCACGCCGTGGGTGGACGGCGGCGACGCGGGGACGATCGCCGACGGCCGGGCGCGCGTGGTGGCCCTGCCGGGGGGCGATCGTGTGGCGGTCTATCGGCAGGGGTCCGCGCTCTCGGCTTTGGCCAACCGCTGCGCCCACCAGGGCGGGCCGCTGGGGGAGGGGCAGGTGATCGACGGGTGCGTCACCTGCCCGTGGCACGGCTACCAGTACGTGGCCCGCAACGGCAGCTCGCCGCCGCCGTTTACCGACAAGGTCGCGACGTACCGCCTGAGCGTGCGCAGCGGGCGCGTGCTGATCGACCCCCGCGCCCTGCCGCCGGGCACCGACGTGCCCCCCACGCCGATCGCGCCCAGCGGCGGCGTGCCCACCGCGGGCTCGCCCCGCGCCGAGGACCCGTCATGACCACCGCCGACCCCGCGCCGACCCCGCCCGCTGCCGCCGATCGCATCTACGTGGGGTACCTCCCCGCCACGCCCCGGGCTCGCCGAGTGGCGACGATCGCCATCGGAGCTGTCGTCGCGGGCGCAGCTGCGCTGGGCGGCGTGATCGCGGCGGCCCAGCGCCCCGCCGGGCCGGCGGTCTGGGACGAACAGCCCCAGACGTGGGACGGCTACGTGCTGGAAAAACCGTACCCGATGCTCATCGGGGGCACGCAGCAATCGCCGACGGTGTACCTGCTCGTCGGGGTGGGCAAGATCGGCGCGCAGGACCCGCTCAAGGGGCTCGGCGGCAAGCCGGCCAGGGTCTCGGGAACGCTCATCTCGCGCAGCGGCCAGGGGATCATCGAGCTGCACGACGGCGACAGCGTCACGCCGCTGGCGTACGACCCCGGCAGCGACCTGCCGTTCTCGTCGCACGTCGCCTCAGCCGGCCCCGAGAGCCGCGCGGGAGAGATCGTGGACTTCAAGTGCTTCCTGGGCGCCATGAAGCCCGGCGACGGCAAGGGGCACAAGGCCTGCGCCACCCTGTGCATCCTGGGCGGCATCCCGCCGGCGATCGTTACACCCACCCAGGGCGGGGGCTTCGAGTGGGCCGTGCTGGTGGGCACCGAGGGGGCGGCCGATCCGCAGGGCGTCATCCCGTACATCGCTGAGCCGGTGCGCGTCTTCGGCGAGCGCTGGGACGTTCGCGTGCTGGATCGTCCGGTGATGGCGATCCTGGCCATCGACCGGATCGAGAGGATCGGCGGCTAACCGGGCCCGGTGCGTGCCGGGGGCCCGGGTGCGCGACCGGGGCTTGTCGATACCCGTCGGATGGGCCCAGGTCCGGTTTCGCAGCTGCGTCGGCGACCCGCAGCGGGGGAATTCCCAAAGAGGGCCGATAGGCAGAACAGGATTAGAACGCCCCGTCGAGAAGGGACGTATCAGTGGCGATACGCTCTGCCGGGGCACGCCCGCGCGTGCCGACCCAGGCACGGCGCCGGTGTGCGGCGACCGAGCCACGACCCGACGGACCCGAGGCTCATGCCATGAACCAAACGCCCGCCCTGCACTCGTGCCAACAGATCGCCGACGCCCTGGTGCAGTGCCTGAGGCAGGTGCGCGACGTGGTGACCCAGTGCACCGCCGAGCAGTACTCGCGCAAGCCCGTCGGGCAGGTGCAGTCGGCGGTGGGGCCGCACGTGCGGCACGTGCTCGACCACGCGGCGCGGTGGCTCGACTCGGTGCCGGACTCGGAGATCAACTTCGACGCGCGCTCGCGCGGGACCAGCGACGAGAGCGACCCGCTGGCGGCCGTCGGGCGGATCGACGGGCTGATCAGCCGGTACAGCGGCGGCCAGTTCGGGCACCTGCCCGGGCAGTGGACGCTGCGGATGCTCACGCACGAGCACAGCGAGCCGGTGGTGGTGCCGACCACGCCCGAGCGTGAGCTGCTGTTTGTCTTCAGCCACACGGTGCACCACATGGCGATCATCGCGGTGATGGCGCGGACGCTGGGGCTGCGCCTGCCCGAGCGCTTCGGCTACGCGCCCTCGACACCCCAGACGGCGGGCACCGCCGCGGGCGTGCACCGCCACGCGGCCGGCTGATCCGGCCAGGAGCACCGGCCCACCGCCACACGACGATGTGCACGCTGAGCGTCGTCAGCTCGCCCGCGGACGCCCCCCACTGCCTGTGGCGCGCCGTCTTTGCGCGCGACGAGCTCAGGTCCAGGCCGCCGTCGGGCACGCCGCGGCTGCACTCGGGGCCGGCCCGGGCGCTGTACCCGATCGACGCCGCCGGGGGCGGGACGTGGCTTGCCGCCACCGAGCACGGCCTGCTGCTGGCGCTGCTCAACCAGAACCCGCGCCCGGGCCCGGCCGGCGCGGGTCCCCAGCGGGCCGCCGGCGGACGCAGCCGTGGCACGATCATCCCCGCGCTGACCGGCGCGCAGAGCCTGGCCGAGGCGCAGCGTGCCCTTGGTGCGCTGGACCGGCCGGGCTGGCGTCCTTCCGGCTTGTGGCGCTTGACGGGTCGGGTGTGGTGGTGGCCTCGTGGACGGGCCGGTCGTACCGGGTGCGCCGCGCGGGCGGGCGCGACGGGCTGTTCATGGTGTGCAGCTCCGGGCTGGGGGACCACGTGGTGCGGCCGCACCGGCACCGGCTGCTGGAGCGCACCCTCGCGCGTCTGGGCCCCACCGCGCGGGCGCAGGACGCCTTCCACGCCACGCACGACCCGGCCCGCGGGCAGCTCTCGCCGATGATGGCCCGGCGCGACGCGCGCACGGTCAGCGTGTGCCTGGTCGAGCGGGAGCCGAGCCGCTTCGTGCTGCGCTTCCGGCTTGTCCAGGGCGACGCGCAGCTGGGGGACGAGCACCGATCGGAGCTGGCCACCCACGGGTCCCCGGCGCGCGGGGCCCAGGCGCGCGGGGCTGAAGCTCGCGATATTCAGGCGCGCGCGGCCCTGCCGACGGGCGCCGCGGGCGCTGCCCGGTCGCTGGCGGCCTGGCCGGGGCGGGACGCGTGAGCCTGGCCCAGGCATGGAGCGCCGGCCCGGACGCTGCGCACGCGCGCGGGCGTCTGCCGGTGTGGCTGGAGCGCGCGGCCCGCTACGAGTTCTGGCCGCGCCGGGTGTTCTACGCCCCGATGGTCCCGTGGCTGGCCTACCTGGCGGCCCGTTACGGCGGGCTCGGGGCGCTCACGGCGGCCAACCCCGGGATCACCAACAGCGGGCTCGTGGGCGAGAGCAAGGCCGACCTGCTGGCCAGGGCGCCGCGCGACCTGCTGCCCGACTTTGCCCTGGTGCGCAGCGGAACCCCCGCCGACCGCGCCCTGGCGCTGGCCGACGGCATGGCCCGCGCCGGCCTGAGCTGGCCGGTCATCTTCAAGCCCGACGTGGGCGAGCGCGGCTACGGCGTGCGGCTGCTGCGCACGCGCGACCAGGCGCTGGCGTACCTGGCGCAGCACCCGGGCGACGTCATCGTCCAGCGGTACTGCCCCGAGCCGACCGAGGCCGGCGTGTTCTACCTGCGTCGGCCCGGCGCGCCGCGCGGCGAGATCTTCTCGGTCACGCTCAAGCGGTTCCCGGTGGTCACCGGCGACGGCCGGCGCACGCTGGCCCAGCTCGTCGACGACCACCCCAGGCTGCGGCTCCAGCGCGCCGTCTTCATGGCGCGCCTGGGCGCAGCGGCGCGGGACGTCCCCGACCGCGGCGAGCCCCGCCGGATGGCCGTGGCCGGCAACCACTGCCAGGGCACGCTCTTTGTCGACGGGCAGCACCTGGCTGGGCCCGGCCTGCTCGCCCAGTGCGAGCGCATCGCCCGCGCCGTCGGGGGGCTCTACGTGGCGCGGTTCGACATCCGCGCGCCCGGCGAGAACGCGCTGCGCCAGGGCGAGGGGCTGCGGCTGATCGAGATCAACGGCGTCGCCGCTGAGTCCACCAACATCTACGACCCCTCGTGGCGGCTCCTGCGCGCGTACCGCACGCTGCGGGCCCAGTGGGAGGCCGCCTATCAGATCGGCGCCGCCAACCGCCGCGACCGCGGGGCTGTGCCGTGGTCGGTCGGGCGCATCGCCCGGGCCGTCAGGTCGCACTTTGGCCGCAGCGGCATCGGCCCGCTGAGCGACTGAGCCGCCCGTTGGCCCGCAACGGGGTTGGGGCTATCATCTCGGCCCGTCGCGGAACGGGCGCCATCGCCACGCCGCCGTTGATCGAGTCAATTCGTCATCCCGAGGGTTCGCGTATGAAGACCGGCATCCATCCCAAGTATTACCCGAACTGCAAGGTCTTTCACAACGGCATCGAGGTGATGACCGTCGGGGCGACGGTCCCCGAGATGCACGTCGAGGTGTGGTCGGGCTCGCACCCGTTCTTCACGGGCAAGCAGGCGTTCGTGGACTCGGCCGGGCGGGTGGAGCGGTTCCAGAAGAAGTTCCAGGGCAACTACTTCAAGAAGCCCGAGAAGGCCGCCAAGGGCGCCGACAAGCCCGCCGAGCCGCAGGCCTGAGGACACGCCGGCGTATCGGACGCCCGGCGTGCCCGCGGCGCGTGCTGTGCCGATGACAAGGGGCGAGAACACAACGCGGCACCGCGCGGGCCCTTGACTCGCTGGCGGGCCATCGCCGCGTGGGGTAGTGTCTGGCAGCAGCGGGCAGCCTGGCCCGGCCCCATCCACCGGGCCGACGCGGCGACCGCGGCGGCGAAGGTTCCAACCCGATCCCACCAGACCAGGAGTCTTCCATGAGGACGCCCGCGGCGATGTCGTTGCTTGCATTTGGCCTGAGCGCGCAGCTCGGGGCGGCCGCCTGGGCGGGGCCGTTCACCGCGGTGATCGACCACACCGAGAGCAGCCCGGCGCTGCTGCGCATCGAACGCGACCATACCCAGGTGAACGTGCTCGGGGGCGTGCTGGGGGACCCGTTCAACCCGCTGCGGGCGGGGCGCGACGGCGGCACGCCCAGCACGGGCATCGAGATCAACGTGCTCGGCGGCGTGGTGGCGGCCTGGAGCGAGCACCACGCGGGCGTGCGCGTCAACGTGCGCAGCGGCACGCTCGAGACGGGCGCGTCGTTCGGCGCCGGGTCGAGCCTGAGCGTCCACGGCGGCTGGGTCGGCGGCCTGCCGATCGCCGCGGGCACGCTCCAGCCCAGCGTGGTCATCGGGGCCGGGGCCCGGGCCGACGTGCACGGCGGGAGCGTCGACGCTGGCGCACAGGTCTGGGGCGAGCTGAACGTGTTCGGGGGCTCGCTCGGGGCCGACCCGATCGGCCTGCCCACGGGCCTGGCGCCGTTCGACGTCGAGACACGCTACCAGGACAGCATCCGGGTGCGCCACGGGGGCGTGGTCAACGTCTACGGCGGGCTCATCGGCCAGCACCTGCGGGCCGACGACGGCGCCGAGGTCAACCTGTTCGTGTTGTCCGCGTCGCTCGACGGGGCGGCGCTTGGCCTGGGCCTTGGCGGCACGCGGACGATCGACCTGCGCGGGGGCGCGGCGCTCGACGTGGTCTTGGCCGACGGCTCGCGGCTGGGCCTGGTGCTCGACGAAACGGGCCTGCCGCTGATCGGCCCGACGGGCCCGGTCCAAGCGCCCGATTATGTCTCTTCGGGCGCGCTCCTGACCGTCACGCTCGTGCCGGCGCCCGGCTCAGCGGCGTTGCTGGGGATGTGCGGGCTGCTGGCCGCCCGCCGCAGGCGCTAAGGCCTGCGGCGCCGGGCCAAGGGCGCAGCCGGGGGGGCGTGGCGGCCCGAGCGGCAGCGTCAGCGTGAAGGGGCGGAGACGAGGATCGCGTCGGCCGCCTGGAAGGCGAGCGTGACCGGGCCGGCGCCCCTGGACTGCACGGTCATGGCCCGAGCGCCGTGATCGACGGCGCGCACCCTGACCGAGCGCCCCGGGACCAGGCCGTGGGTGGCGACGAACCGCAGGAACATCTCGCGCTGGTCGGCGATCTGCTCGACGCGGACGAACGCGCCGGCGTTGTGCGAGGCCAGCGGCCCGAAGCGCCCGGTCCGCAGCCTGCCGCCGCGGTCGGGGATCGGGTCGCCGTGCGGGTCGGTGGCGGGGCGGCCCAGGTGCACGTCGAGCGCCTCGAGCACGACGGGCGAGAGCGCGTGCTCGAGCCGCTCCGCCTCGTGGTGCACGATGGCCCAGTCGAGCTTGAGCGTGCGGACCAGGAAGGTCTCGACCAGGCGGTGCCGCCGCAGGATGTCCAGGGCGACGCGCGTGCCGCGCGGCGTGAGCCTGACGCCGCCGAAGCGCTCGTAGCGGGCCAGCCTGGCCCCGGCGAGCTTCTTGACCATGCTCGTGGCCGTGCCGGTGGTCACGCCGACGGCCGAGGCGATGCGCGACATCCCCGCCTCGCCCGTGGCCGACTCGCGGCAGACGAGGAAGATCGCCTTGATGTAGTTCTCGACGGTCTCGGTGGCCACGGCGTGATCCCAGGAGCCGGATCGTACCTCCGGAGCCGGGAGGGGTCGAGCCGCCTTGACGCGGCATAGACGTGACCTAAACTTTGAGGGTTCAAACTTTTCGGGCGGGTGTGCCCGGAGTGCTATTCGTGATGTGCTCGATCATGGGTCGGTGTGTGACGCGTCGCGGCGGCCCCTGGTGGTCCGGGCTCGCCGCGGTGGCCCTCGCGTGCGCGGCATGCCTGGCGGCGATCGTGGCCCCGGCGCTGGGCGGCGCGCCCCGGAGCGCCGAGGCGCAGCCGCGGGTCCGTGCCGTGGCCACCGTGGGCATGATCACCGACGCCGTCCGCCACGTCGGGGGCGGGCGCGTCGCCGTGACCGGCCTGATGGGCCAGGGCATCGACCCGCACCTGTACAAGGCCTCGCCGGGCGACGTGCGCGCCATGGCCGACGCGGACGTCGTCTTCTACAACGGCCTGCACCTGGAGGGCCGCATGGCGGAGGTCATCGAGCGCATGGCCTCGCGGACCACCGTCGTGCGCGTCACCGAGGCCATCGACCCGGCCCTGCTGCGCAGCCCGCCGGAGTTCGAGGGCCAGCCCGACCCGCACGTGTGGTTCGATGTCTCGCTGTGGCGGTCGGTCGTGGGCCGCGTCGGGCAGGCGCTGGCGCGCACCGATCCCGACGGCGCCGACCACTACGCGCGCTCGGCCGCCGAGCACGCCGCGCTCCTGGACGAGCTGCACGGGTACGCCGCGGCGTCCCTGGCCTCGGTCCCGCCGGCCGGCCGCGTGCTGGTCACGGCGCACGACGCGTTCGGCTACTTCGGCCGGGCCTATGGCCTTGAGGTCCTGGCGATCCAGGGCATCAGCACCGACAGCGAGGCGAGCCTGCGCGACATCAACGCGCTGGTGGACACGCTGGTGTCGCGCAAGGTCCCCGCGGTCTTCATCGAGAGCAGCGTGCCGCGCAAGACCGTCGACGCGCTGGTCCAGGGGTGCGCGGGGCGAGGGCACGCCGTCGTTGTCGGCGGCGAGCTGTTCAGCGACGCGCTCGGCGCGCCCGGCACCCTCGAAGGCACCTACGTAGGCATGGTCCTGCACAACGTCCGCACGATCACCCGGGCCCTGGGCGGCGCGCCGCCCGAGGCGCTGCCGGCGCTCTTGAGGGCGTACGTCGAGCGCTTCGGCTCCCCCCCCGCCACCACCGCCCCCCCCGGCAGAGCTGGCGAGCCATGACCGGTCCCCAGACCACGCCCACGCCGGTCGGCGATCGGCCCGCCGCGGACGCCGGCGGCGTGAGCGTCGAGGTCCACGACGTGACCGTGGCCTATCACCGCAGGCCGGTGCTGTGGGACATCGACGTCTCGCTGCCGGCCGGCAAGCTCGTCGCGATCGTGGGCCCCAACGGCGCGGGCAAGTCCACGCTGCTCAAGGCGGCCCTGGGGCTGGTGCCGCTGGCCAGCGGGCGGATCGAGATCTTCGGCAGGCCGCTCAGGCAGGCCCGCACCCTGATCGGCTACGTGCCGCAGCGCGAGACGGTCGACTGGGACTTCCCCATCGACGCGCTGGGCGTGGTCATGATGGGGCGGTACGGCCGGCTCGGGTGGGTGCGCCGACCGGGCGCAGCCGACCGCGCCGCGGCCCTGGAGGCCCTGCGCAAGGTGGGCATGCAGGACTACGCCTCCAGGCAGATCAGCCAGCTCTCGGGGGGTCAGCAGCAGCGCGTCTTCCTGGCCCGGGCCCTGGCCCAGGACGCGATGCTCTACTTCATGGACGAGCCCTTTGCCGGGGTCGACGCCGCGACCGAGCGCGCCATCGTGGACGTGCTCCGCGCGCTGCGCTCGGCCGGCCGCACCGTCGTCGCCGTGCACCACGACCTCCAGACCGTGCCGGAGTACTTCGACCACGTCGCCCTGCTGAACATGCGGCTGGTCGCCGCGGGGCCCGTCGCCGAGACCTTCACCCGGGCCAACCTCCAGAAGACCTACGGCGGCCGGCTCACGATCCTCGACGAGGCGACCGACGCGGTGCGCCGCCAGGGGCTGTAGCGCCCGCAGGAGTCCGGCCGTGGACCAGTTCCTCCGCCTGCTCACACTCCAGGACACCAACACGCGCGTGGTGATGCTCGGGACCACGGTGCTGGGCATCGCCTCGGCGGTCGTCGGGTGCTTCGCCGTGCTGCGCAAGCGCTCGCTGGTGGGCGACGCCGTGGCCCACGCGGCCCTGCCCGGCATCTGCCTGGCGTACCTGGTGGTGGGCGAGCGTCACTTTGCGGCCCTGCTGCTGGGGGCGATGCTGGCGGGGGTGACGGCCGCGGCCTTCGTCGCCGCCGTGCGGGCCCTGACGCGCGTCAAGGAGGACGCCGCCATCGGCATGGCCATCGGCGGCTTCTTCGGGCTGGGCATCGTGCTCTCGCGCCTCATCCAGGGCCAGCCGGGGGGCGACCGCGCGGGGCTGGACAGCTTCATCTTCGGCAAGGCCGCCAGCATGGTCAGCGGCGATGCGCGCCTCATCCTGGCCGTGGCGCTGGCGGCGCTGGCCGCCGTCGCCCTGCTCTACAAGGAGCTCAAGCTCCTGTGCTTCGACCGCGACTTTGCGGCAGGGCAGGGCTGGCCCACGCTCGCCCTGGACCTGGCCCTGATGGCCCTGGTCTGCCTGTGCACGGTGGTCGGGCTGCCGGCCGTCGGCGTCGTGCTCATGGTCGCGCTGCTGGTCATCCCGGCTGTGGCCGCGCGGTTCTGGACGAGCACCCTGAGCACCATGCTGGTGCTGGCGGCGATCTTCGGCGGCGCCTCGGGGCTGGTCGGCACCGCCCTGAGCGCCACCGTGCCGGTGCCCGCCGGGGCGCTCTCGCGCGGGTGGCCGACCGGGCCGCTGATCGTGCTGGTCGCGGCGGGGATCTTCGGCGTATCGCTGCTGTGCGCCCCGCGCCGCGGCCTGCTGGCCGACCTGTGGCGCCGCGCGGCGCTGCGCCGCCGCGTCGCCCTCCAAAACCTCCTGCGCGACGCCCACGAGTGGCTCGAGCACGCCGGCTCCTTCGACGCGCCCTGGCGGGCCCAGACCGTCTCGCGCTCGGGCCGCGCAGCGCCCCGGCTGCTGGCCAGGCTCGCCGCCCAGGGGCTCATCGCCCCGGCCGCGGGCGGCTTTGTCCTGACCAAGGACGGCCGACTGGCCGCCGCCCGCGTCGTGCGCTCGCACCGCCTCTGGGAGCTCTACCTCATCGAGCAGGCCGACATCGCCGCCGACCACGTCGACCGCGACGCCGACCAGATCGAGCACATCCTCCCCCAGGCCGTCATCGCCGAGCTGGAGGACCGGCTCGTCGCGCAGGGCCGGCTCCCGGCCCCGGCGGGCGCACACGCCGTGCCGGAGTCCCCGCACCCCATCGGCGCAGCCGCGCCGATGCGCGGGCGCACCCTCGGGCTCTTGGGCGGGCTCATGCTGGGCGCCTCGGCGCTCCTGAGCGCCCCGGAGCCCGCCGGCGCTGCGCCTCATGCCGCCGCGCAGGCCGACCCTGCGGCGCAGGCCGGTTCAGCCGTGGCGGCCCCCTCAGCAACGCCGGCCTCCGCCGCTGAGCCAACCGCCGAACCGGCCGCCGAGCCGGGCCGCAGATC
Organism: Isosphaera sp.; assembly: GCA_013822085.1. GTDB lineage: Bacteria > Planctomycetota > Phycisphaerae > Phycisphaerales > UBA1924 > WM-009. The sequence continues at coordinate 93,235 of PNJV01000004.1, forward strand.
GCACACACGCGTGTGGTTCACCGTCGGCGATTATCAGGTCCGCGACGACGACCTCTGGACCGCCGCCACCGCCGCTGTCTGCTCCGTCGCCTGCGGGCTCATCGGGTGCTTCCTCGTGCTCCGGCGGATGTCCCTGCTGGGCGACGCCATCTCCCACGCCATCCTGCCCGGGCTGGCCCTGGCCTTCATGCTCACGCACAGCCGAGACCCGCTCCCGATGCTCGCCGGCGCCATGACCGTCGGCGTCCTGACGGCGGTCCTCTCGGCGGGCCTCAACCGCTGGGGCAAGGTCCCCGAGGACGCCTCCATGGGCGTGGTCTTCACGACCCTCTTTGCCCTGGGCGTCGTGCTGGTCTCGCTGGCAGCGCGCGACGTCGACCTGGACCCGGGGTGCGTGCTCTACGGCCTCATCGAGTTCACCCCGCTCGACACCGTCGCGGTGGGCCCGGTCCACGTCCCGCGCGCCCTGGCCTGGCTCGCCCTGACGCTGGCGATGAACACCGCCCTGATCGTGCTGTTCTACAAGGAGCTGACGATCGTCTGCTTCGACCCGGCCCTGGCCACGGCCATGGGCATCAGCGCCACGCTCGTCCACTACGGCCTGATGACCACCGTCGCCATCACCAGCGTGGCCTCCTTCGAGGCCGTCGGCTCGATCCTGGTCATCGCCATGCTCGTGGCCCCGGGCGCTACGGCGCACCTGCTCACCGACTCGCTGGGCCGCATGCTCTGCTGGGCCGCGGCGATCGCGGCGGGGTGCGCCCTGGCCGGCTACGCCCTGGCCGTGTGGATCGATACCTCGGTCGCGGGCATGATCGCCACGCTCTCGCTGGCGGTCTTCGTGCTGGTGGCCCTCGGGGCGCCTCGGCACGGCGTGATCGCCTCGAGGCTGCGCAGCCGACCTCTGGCCGCGCCCGCGCAGCAATAAACCGCGCAGCCCAAGGCGCGGCATCGGCACACAACAATGTGACAATCAGCCCGAGGGCCCGCGCACCGCCGCGTGCTGATCAGGCTCGCGCCGTGGCGGGCTCGATCAGGTCCGCAGCGGACGACTCACCCGGTGATCGACACCACGCGCACGCGCGTGTAGCGCTGACGGTGGCCGGTCTTCTTGCGGAAGCCCTTGCGCTTGCGGAACTTCTGGATGTAGAGCTTGTCGCCCTTGACCACCGGCTCGAGCACTTCAAGCCGCACGCTGGCCCCGCTGAGGTAGGGCTGGCCGATCTTGGGGGCGTCGCCGCCGATAAAGAGGACCTTGTCGAGCGTCACCACGTCGCCGGGCTTGACCTGCCCGCCCTCGAGCAGGTCCGCCTCGAAGACATCGCCCTGCCGCACCGCCCGCTGCCCGCCGCCCTCGACCACGATCGCGTACATGCACCGGCTCCACTCGCACGCACGGGGGGGCACACGCGGCGCCGTTGATCACTCTCAACGGAGCCCTTACAGCCCTTTGGCTCGGCCCGCTTTGCTTGCCCGCTCAGTCGCGAAGCCCGGACTATAGCACGCGCTGCCGGCCCCGGCCAGCGCCCGGCCCGAGCCAGCGGCAGCCCCGGCCCGGGCGTCCCGGTCGGCTCAGCCCTTGGCGGACGACTCCCGGTCGCGCGACTGCCGCTCGGCGCGCTTGCGCATCGACTCGTCGAGGATGCGCTTGCGCATGCGCACCGACTTGGGTGTGATCTCCACCAGCTCGTCGTCCTCGATGTACTCAAGGGCCGCCTCCAGCGAGAGCTTGCGGGCGCCCTTGAGCACCACCGTCGCCTCCTTGCTGGCCACGCGGAAGTTCGTCAGCTGCTTGGCTCGCGTGATGTTCACCGGCAGGTCGTTGTCGCGGTTGTGCTCCCCGACGATCTGCCCGCCGTACACCTTGTCCTGCGGCTGGGCGAACAGCACCCCGCGGTCGGCCAGCCCCTCGCACGAGTACGTCGTCACGTCGCCGCCCTCGATGGCCACCAGGACCCCCTGCGAGCGGTGGATCGTCTCGCCGTGGGCCGGGGCGTACTTGAGGAAGCTGTGGTGCATGATCGCCTGGCCCTGCGTCGCCGTGAGGATCTTGCTCCGCAGCCCGATCAGCCCGCGCGACGGGATCTCGAACTGCAGGTGCGTGAGCGTCTCGGAGCGCTGCTCCATCGTCTTGAGCTCGCCGCGGCGGCCGCCGACCAGCTCCATCGCCGGGCCCACCGCCTCGGGCGGCACGTCGATCACCAGCAGCTCCACCGGCTCGTGCACCACCCCGTCGACCAGCCGCGTGATCACCTCCGGCTTGCCCACGGCCAGCTCGAACCCCTCGCGGCGCATGGTCTCGAGCAGGATCCCCAGGTGCAAGAGCCCACGCCCCGAGACCGTGAACTCCTCGCCGGACTTGCTGGCGCCCACGCGCATGGCCACGTTGGTCTGGCACTCGCGATCGAGCCTGTCGCGGATCTGCCTCGACGTGACGTACTCGCCCTCCTGGCCGGCAAAGGGCGAGTCGTTGACGCGGAAGACCATGGTGATGGTCGGCTCGTCGACGGTGACCGGCGGCAGGGCCTTGGGGTCGGCCGGGTCGGCGATGGTGTCCCCGATGTCCACGCTCTCGAGCCCAACCACCGCGCACAGGTCCCCGGCGTGGACCTCGTCGGTCTCGACGCGGCCCAGGCCCTGGAACCTGTACAGCTTGCCCACGCGCGAGGCCACCTTCCCACCGTCACGCTTGAGCGAGACCACCTGCTGCCCGGGGCGGATGCTCCCAGCAAACACGCGCCCGATGCCGATCCGGCCCACATAGTCCGAGTAGTCCAGCGTCGTCACCAGCATCTGGAGCGGCGCGCCCGCGTCGTCGCGTGGCGGGGGAACGTGCCGGCAGATCGTCTCAAAGAGCGGCCTCAGGTCCGTCTCGCGCTCGGACGCCGGCCCCAGGGCCTTGTCCTGCTCCAGCGTCGCCCACCCCTCGCGCGCCGAGGCGTACACGCACGGGAAGTCCATGGCGTGGTCCTCGGCCCCGATCTCCACCAGCAGGTCGAAGACCTCGTGGTGCACGTGGTTCGGCCGCGCCCCGGGGCGGTCGCACTTGTTGACCACCACGATCGGCCTGAGCCCGAACTCCAGGGCCTTGGTGAGCACGAAGCGGGTCTGGGGCATCGGCCCGTCGAACGCGTCCACCAGCAGCAGGCAGCCGTCGGCCATGCGCAGCACCCGCTCGACCTCCCCGCCGAAGTCGGCGTGCCCGGGCGTGTCGATGATGTTGATCAGCACCGTCTTGCCCGCGTCGGGACCGCCCTGGGCCGCGTAGCGCACCGCGCAGTTCTTGGAAAAGATCGTGATCCCGCGCTCACGCTCGAGCGGGTTGGAGTCCATGATCAGCCCGTGCTGACCACCCTGGAGCTTCTCAAGCTCCCCGCTGCGGAACTGCCCCGACTGGAACAGCAGCTTGTCCACCAGCGACGTCTTGCCGTGGTCGACGTGCGCGATGATCGCCACGTTCCGGATGCTCGCGTGCTCGCTCATGCCTTGTGCCTCGCTCCTTGCTTGCCCGACCCCGCCCGGCCCGACCCCGCCCGCCGACAACCACCGCCCCAGGCCAAGCCCACGCCCAAGCGAGGCCCCACACACCGACCGCCACAGCTCGGTTTGACGCGCGGGATGATACCGCCCACACCGGGGCTCAGTGCGCCTCGCCGCCGCCGCCGGCCTCGCGCACAAACACCCACACCGCCGACGACGACTCGGTGGCGCTCAGGACCAGCCCGCGCCACTCGATCCGGTCCACCCACTCCAGCGCGCCGCCCAGCGCCCGCCCAACGCGCGACGAGCCCGCCACGCCCCGCAGCAGCCGGCCCGTGACCACGCCACGCGACCGCTCCGCCGGCACCCACCGGTCCCTCGCCCCGGCGACGGGCGCGTCCCAGATCACCTCGCCGACGCCCCCGAGCAACGCGCCCTCCAGCCCCACCCGGCCGGCCGACGCCGATTCCTCGTCCGGCCCGAGCCAGCCCGTCCAGAGCCCCTCGGTCGCCACGCGCCAGGCCACGCTCGGCCGTGGCCCCAGCGACGCGCCCAGGAGCGACCCCCCACCCCCACCCCCGCCCCCACGCCCCGACACCTCCACCCCCGATCCTGCTGCTGCCCCGGCCGCTGCGCCGTCGCCGTCGCCGCTGGCGCTCGCGACCGTCCGCAGCCGCACCCGCCGCTCGGCGTGCGGCGAGAGCGCCCACACACCCGTGTCCCCCGCGCCGCCGCCCCGCGCCGGCACGCCCGCACCGAGCAACGACCCCCACACGTTCCCCTCCAGGATCCCAACCAACCGCCCCATCGTCTGATCCACCGCCCCGACCAGCCCCGCGTCGGCCTCCACGCACAGACCCACCCCGACGCCCCAGCCCCGCTCGCTGACGCCCTGGCCCAGGCTCACCCGCCGGACCATCAGCGCCTCGATCCCGTGCACCTTGCTGCGCTGCGCCTGCGCCCACACGCCGGGCGCCAGCCGCTGGAGCGCAGCCCCGACGGGACCCTGCCACGCGCCCGGCTCTTGACCCGGCTGGGCCAGGTCGATCAAGGCCAGCTCGGCGCCCGCCGCCAGACGCTCGAACGCTCCCTCAGCCAACACCCGCGCGCCGCGCGTCGCCGGCCCGTATCCCGACTCGGTGATGACCACCGCGCGCCGGTCCATCGTCACGGCCATCACCGACACCCGCGCATCGGCGCCGCCGGCCGGCCCCGGGCCCTGCCGAAGCATCACCCACACGTCCCCGCGACCCGACAGCCCCCCAACCCCCA
>PNJV01000005.1 GCA_013822085.1 Isosphaera sp.
TGGGGGTGTGGGGGTGGTTGGGAGCGTTGGCCGAGCTTTGGGCGGGCGCGCGGGCGGAGGCTTCAGCCGCGCGAGGCCCGGGGCACGTAGAGACGCCCATGAACGACCCGCGTGGGGTGATCGCTGCTGTCATGGGTGTGCTTGTGCTGCTGGGGGTGCCCGCTGGGGCGTCGCCGGGCGCCGATCACGCGTCGGCGGGCGAGGCGAGGCCGGCGGACGCCGCTGTGGGCGTTGGTGCCGCTGTGGATGTTGGCGCCGCGGGGGGCTCAGCGGCGGGGGTGCCCGCTGGGCAAGGGCGCCAACGGCCGGGCCGCGCAGACGCGGTCGGGGCGGCGCTGGCGCTGGCCCGCGGCCGCGCGGCGCGCGTGCTGATCACGCGGCCGGGTGTCCAGCTGCGGGAGGATCTGCTGGCACTCCCGCCGATGGCCCAGCGCGTGGCCGGTGTGATCGGCGAGCTCACGGGGGCGCAGGCGCGGCTGGTCGCGGGCGCGGCGCAGCGTCGGGGCGCAGCGGGGCAACGCGCGGGGGGTGAGGATCGCGGCGAGGACGGCGGCGACGCGGGCGACGCGGGGCACATCGGCGACCTGTGGGTGCTCAGCGGGGCGGACCAGCGGCGCGTGGCGCTCCACGCGCCGGCGGCGGGGCGTTACGAGGCCCGGGCGGGGGCGGACCGCTCGGCCCTGCGGGCGTCGGCCATCGCTGCGGTGCTGATGGAGCTGGGGGGCTACGTGGGGGGCTTCGGTCCCGGGGCGGGCGAGCCGCGGGGGCGTGCGTTCGATGTCGCCATGGCCCCCGTCAGTCACGCGCCGGGCCTGGTCGAGTGGCCCGAGACGCTCACCGCCAGCGAGTACTCCAAGCGCCTGGGCAAATCCCGGCTGCGCTTCGAGGCGGTGACCAGGCGGCTCCAGAGCGAGCGCATGTGGGCGCGGCTGCCGGCGTCGTACGACCCCAAGAGCCCGGCGGGCCTGCTGGTGTGGGTGGACGCGTCGCCGAGCGGCAAGCCGCCGGCGGCCCTGCACCCGGCGCTGGACGCCCTGGGGTTCATCGCCATCGGGGCTGAGCGATCGGGCAACGACCGGCACGTGAGCGAGCGGATGCAGCTGGCGCTGGACGCGGTGGCCACGGCGCAGCGTCGCTGGCACATCGACCCGCGGCGGGTGTACGTGACGGGGATCTCCGGCGGGGGCAAGATGACGACGCTGCTGTGGGCCGGGTACCCGGAGGTCTTCGCTGGGGCACTGCCGATCGTCGGGCTCAGCGCGTTTGCCGACACGCCGACGGGTGAGGGCGGCCGGTTCTGGCCGGCGGAGTTCGAGAGGCCCTCGGGCCGGGCGTGGCAGCTGCTCAAGACCAGGCGCCTGGGGCCGGTGACGGGCCCGGCGGACTTCAACTACGCCCCCATGAAGGCGATGGCGCCCGAGATGGCCCGGCTGGGGCTGGAGGTGCGGCTCTTTGACGTGCCCGGGATGGGGCACACGATGCCGCCGCCGGCGACGTTCGTCGAGCAGCTGATGTGGGCCGACGAGCCGGCGCGGTCCGAGCGTCAGCGGGGCATCGACGAGGCGCGGGGCGCCCTTGGGGCCCTGGGGCCCTCAGCTGGGCGCGATGCGCTCTTGGACATCGTGCGCCGATGGCCCTGGACGCCCGCGGCGTGGGAGGCGCTGGAGCGCGCGGGGCTGTCGGCGGGGCCCGACCCAGCGCCCGCCCGAGCGCCCGCCCCAGCGCCCGACCCGGCGCCCGACCCGGCGCCCGGCGGCGGGGCCAACCCGGGGCCCCAGGCCGGCCGCTAAGCGATCGGCCGGGCCGCCGGCGGTGATCAGTGCACCAGGTTGGTGCAGGCCTCGATGGCGTCGATGACCTGGCGGACCTGGAAGGGCTTGCGCAGGGCCAGCTCAAAGCCCTGGCCGCGCAGCCCCGAGAGCTGGGCGTCGGTGAGCTTGCCGCTCATGGCGATGACCTTGGTCAGCTGCAGGTCGTCCTCGCCCTGGATCGACTGGATGAACTCGACCGGGTCGGTCTGGTCCAGGTGCACGTCCAGGAGCATGACGTGGGGCTTGAAGCGCTCGCACTCGAGGCCGGCGGCGAAGGCGGTGGCGGCGACGCGGACCTCGTAGTTGGCCTGCTCGGAGAGCACCTTGTGGAGGATGTCGGTCACGTCGGCCTCGTCGTCGACGATGAGCACGCGCGTGCGGCCCGAGACGATGCCGTCGAGCGGGATGCCGTGCTCCTTCATGAACTTGACCAGCTGGCCGACCGGGATGCGGCGGTCCTTGGACCCCGGGATGCGGTACCCTCGCAGCTGGCCCGAATCGAACCACTTCGAGACCGTGCGGGGGGCGACGTTGCAGATCTTGGCGACCTCACCTGTGGTGAGCACGTCCTTGTCGAAGGGCATGGGGCGGTCCTTCTTGTGTTCGCGTCGGGGCATCCGTGCGCGACGGGTCTGGGCATGGGCGGGCGTCCGATTTCCCGTCCGCAGGTTCCATCGACGCAAAGCGGGGGCGTCTTGACGCCCAGGGAAGCGCTCCGGGCTGTTCCTAGTGGGAGGGACCTGCCGATTGTGCGGCCCCCTGCCGCGACCCATACGCCCCACCCCCACCCCCCACCCCCTGTTCCCACCTCCCACACCCGCCACCCCCGCTCGCCCGCTCCACACCCCCGCGCGCGTTCACCAGCTGACAGAGCAACCGCCGACGGGGCGCAAGCGGAAAGTCTGGTGCGATCGGCGCTCCGGCTGGGACACCGGGGGCGCCGAGAGTGCGCACGACCGACAGCGCGGGTGCGCGGGCGCGCTGGCGCGCGGCGCCGCGTTGACAGACGGGCAGGGGCGCGGGTATTTTCTCGGCCCCGCCCGGCGGAGGCGCACCGTTGGGGCGCACCCGGTGTGCGGGTGCGGGTCCTGGCGAGTTGCACCCCCCCACACACACCCACACACACCCACACCAACACCCCCCCGCGCCCCTGACTGACCACAGCCCCCGGCTCAGGTTCGGGGAAGCTGGAACGAGATTCCACACTCCCCGACGCGCCGCCGGCGTTCGGGCAGCGAAAGATGCCGGTTCGACCGCGACACGAGGAACGCGACCAAGGAGCCCGACGTGACAGGATCTCAAACAGTGGCCGGTGGTCCCCGTGGCCTGAGGCAGGGCCTGATCGGCCTGACGCTGTGCGTTGGCCTGGCCCTGAGCGCCGCGGCGCACGCACAGGAACGCGCGCCGCGCGACGAGGAGCTCCTGCGCGACTTCATCCACTTCGTGCGCATCGACCGCCCGGACCTTGCCGCGTCCTTTGGCGAGGCGCTCCTGGCCCGGCTGGGGCCGCCGATCGGGACCGCCGCCCAGGGCCAGGGCCTCTCGCTGGAGCAGTTCGTCAAGCTCCTGGAGAGCTCGGGGGAGCTGGCCCGCTTCGAGGAGGCCACGGCCCGGGCCCAACGGCAGGGCGACGTGCAGAGCGTGGCCTCCAAGCTCCAGCAGGCCCTGGAGCAGGGCCGGCGGAACACCTCGCGCGACCCGGGACAGATCGCCGCCAGCGTGCAGCTGCTGGTGGGCACGCAGCGCCAGCGCCTGGTGGCGCGCGAGCGGCTCGGCGCCGCCGGCGAGTACGCCGTGCCCCAGCTGCTCACGGCCCTCCAGTCCCGCCAGAACGCCACGCTCACGGCGGAGGTTCGGCTGCTGCTTGTGGACATGGGCCTCAAGGCCGTGGCGCCGCTGGCGGCCGCCCTGGAGGGCCTGGAGCCGGCGGCCCAGGAGACGGTCGCCGGCATCCTGGGCGATATCGGCTACCCCGTGGCCCTGCCGTACCTGTCGGAGCTGCTGACCACCGCCACGACCCAGGGCCCGCGCGACGCGGCCCGGCGTGCCATCGCCAGGATCACCGGCGCCGAGCCGGGCGAGCGGCCCGACGTGAGCGCGCAGTACGAGGCCCTGGCCGAGGGCTTCTACGACCAGCCGAGCCAGCTGATCGCCTACCCCGGCGAGGCCCAGCAGCCGGTCTGGTCCTACGACCCGCGGCTGGGCCTGTTCCCCACGACCGTGGACACAGCGGTGTTCCACGAGACCCAGGCGCTGCGCCTGGCCGAGCGGGCCCTGCGGATCGACCCGTCGCGCTCCAGCGCCCTGGCCCTGTGGCTGGCCGGGAACTTCCGGCGCGAGCTGGACACGCCCAGCGGCTACGTCAACCCGCTCTACGACCGCCGCAAGGCCGAGTACTGGGCGGTGCTGGCCGGCCCGTCGGCGTGCCAGCGCGTCCTGGCCCGCGCGCTGGACGACCGGGACACGCCGCTGGCGCGCATGAGCATCGCGGCCCTGATCCAGATGGCCGGGGCCCAGAGCCTCTCGGCACCCGAGGAGGGCCGACGCCCGCTCCTTGAGGCCCTGCGCTACCCCAACCGCCGGGTGCAGCTTGAGGCCGCCCTGGCCCTGGCCCAGGCCCAGCCGGCCCAGACGTTCGACGGCGCCGACCGGGTGATCCCGATCCTGTCCTCGGCCGTCCGCGACGCGGGGAGGCTCTTTGCCGTCGTGCTGGCCTCGGACAACGAGCGCGCCGGCTCGCTGGTCGATCAGCTCACCCAGCGCGGCTACACCGTGCTCCCGCCGGCGGGGGCGCTGCCCGAGATCGAGCAGGAGATCGCCGCCGCACCCGGGATCGACCTGCTGGTGACCGACCTGACGCTCAGCCGCACGCAGGCGGCCCTGGAGCAGGCCCGCGGCATCGTCCGCCTGCAGGCCACGCCGATCGTGTCGCTGCTGAGCACCGAGTCGCAGGTCGAGCTGGCCGGGCGCTACTCGCAGGACCCCGGCGTCCGCTTCGTCCGCCCCGGCCTGACGCCCGAGCAGCTGGCCGAGAACGTCACGCAGGTCGTCACCGCCAGCACCGGCGGCGTGATCACCGCCGACGAGGCCGACGCCTACCGCGACCGCGCCCTGTCGACGCTCCGCGACCTGGCCATCGCCGACAGCCCCGTCTTTGACGTGGTGGACGCCACGGCGCCGCTGATCGGTGAGCTGGGCTCGGCCACCGGGAGCGTCCGCCTGCGCATCGCCGACGTGCTGGCGGCCGTGCCGGACCACCGGGCGCAGGTCGCCGTCCTGGACGCGGCCCTCGCCTCGGCCGACGACGAGCAGCTGGCACTGTTCCGCTCCGCCACCGACTCGGCCAAGCGCTTCGGCAACCTGGCCACCGACCGCCAGGTTCAGCGGCTGCTCGACCTGGCCGGCACCGGCACCGACGAGCAGGCCACCACCGCCGCGGCGCTCATCGGCGCCCTGAACGTCCGCAACCAGAACCTCGTGCCCCTGATCCTCAAGCACCCGCCCAGGCTGGCTCGGGCACGGCCCGGCGCTGAGCACGCCAAGAACTCCCCGTCGGCACCGGGCAGACCGCGATGGCGACCGCGGGGATGGGTGGCGGGGGGTGGCGGGGCGCGGACGGAACGGGTGACGCAGCGCCCGCGGCCTTGGCCCGACGCCCTGCGCCGGCTATCATCTCGGCCCCGCGTGCGACGGGCCCGACCGGCCCGGGACGTGGGCCATCCGCGGAGCCTCGGCGATGTTCGACGCATTCAAGCCCGGCCAGACCATCCACCTGACCATCGAGCGCGTCCCACGCCGTGAGAACTCCGTGCTCACCATCGAGCGGCTCATGCGCCTGGACCCTGACACGGCTCGGGCCCTGCGCCACGCCCACGCCAAGCGCCAGCAGCGCCTCAACGTCTTCAACCGCGGCAACCGCGACTGGACCAGCCGCGAGACCTGCGGCCGGATCGTCCGCTGCCTGCCCGGCCAGAGCTGGAAGCTGGTCTTCAACCTGAATCTCAAGTCCGACCTGGACTCGGTCGCGCCGTACCTGGCCGTCAAGGGCGGCTAAGCCCGTCGCCGGGTATCCGCCCCGGCCTTGCCCGGCACGCCCGGAGCCCCCGAAACCCAGCGGCGCACGGCGATGCGCCCGCCGTGGTCGCATAGCATCCGGACATGGCACCCCGACTCACCGCCGCCCTGACCATCGCTGTGCTCTGCGCCACCGCTGCGCTGCCCGGCTGCGACTCCAAGCCCTCGGCCCAGCCGGCCCGCAAGGCCGCTGCGCCCGATATGCCGCCGGACCAGACCTACACCGTGCGCGGCGTGGTCCGCTCCTCGCCGCTGGCAAGCTCGAAGTTCGCCGAGACGCGGATCGAGCACGAGGCGATCGACGGGTTCGTCAACCTCAACGGCCAGGTGGTGGGGATGAACTCGATGATCATGGACTTCCCGCTCGACGGCTCGATCGACGCCGGGTCGATCAAGCCGGGGGACAAGGTCGAGGTGACGTTCTCGGTGTGGTGGAAGGGGGACCCGAAGTGGATGGCCACGCGGATCAAGCCGCTGGACCCGGCGACCGAGCTGACCTTCGGCAGGGCCGACCCGTCCCGGGCTGCGTCGGGCGCCGCCGCCGCGCCCGCTGCTGAGCCCACCCCCGCGCCCGCAGTGCCCGCGCCCGACGCGCCCGACGCGCCCGCGAGTCAGCCGCAGGGGGCCGCCCAGCCTCAGGGGTGAGCGTGAGATGGCCGACCCCGACGCGCCAGCGCACCAGCCGACCGCGCCCGGTGCGCCGGTGCGCCTGACCGATCGGCGCGACCCGCTCCGGCCGGCGCGGACCTCGATCGTGATGGCCAACCACAACCGAGGGGCGTACCTGGAGGCCGCGGCCCGGAGCGTGCTGGCCCAGACCGACGGCGACCTGGAGCTGATCCTGTGGGACGACGGCTCGACCGACGACTCTGCGCAGATCGCCGGGCGCCTGGCCGATGAGGACGCGCGCGTGGTGTTCGCTTCGGCGGGGCACGGCGGCCTCGGGCGTGCCATGCTCGGGGCGCACGCGCTAGCGCGCGGGGAGCTGGTCGGGTGGGTCGACAGCGACGACCTGCTCATGGCCCACGCGGTGGCCCGCTGCGCGGGCGAGCTGCTGGCCCGCCCCGGGGTGGGCATGGTCTACAGCGACCACTACGCCATGTCCGCCCAGGGTCAGGTGATGGGCCTCGGGCACCGCTGCCGAGTGCCGTACTCGGCGCAGGGCCTCTTGGTGAGCTTCATGACGTTCCACTTCCGGCTTGTGCGGCGCGCGCTGATGGAGCGCGTGGGGGGCATCGACGCGGGGCTGGAGATGGCCTGGGACTACGACCTGTGCCTGCGCCTGAGCGAGGCGGCGGGGGTGACGCATCTGCGCGAGCCCTTGTACATGTACCGCGTGCACGCCGGGAGCGTCTCGGAGACCCGCCGGGCCGAGCAGGTGGCCCACGCCAAGCGCGCCGTGGAGGCGGCGCTGGTGCGCCGGGGCATGGCGCCGTCGACGCGCGTAGAGGTCGACGCGCACGGCGTCTTCCGGCTCGTCACGTCCGACAAGGGGCCCGCTGTATAGAGCCCGCGTGCGGGGCCGCTGCGTGGGCCCGCTACGCCGGCGGGGCCGGTGTGCGCACGCCCGCGGCGCTGGCCACGCTCTACGCTGGCCCGATGCACGCCCCCCCACCCCCTCCCACTCCCCCCTCCCAGCCACCTCACGCGCCCCCACCCCACGCCCCGCTGGCTCCCCCCCGCGCCGCTGCCGCGCCCGGCGCCACTCGGGGGAGCGCAGAGCCCTTGCTGATCGTCAACGGGAGCCTCGTGGACCCCGAGTCGCTGAGCGTCGTGCGCGCGGACGTGGCTGTGGCGTCGGGCGTGATCGCGGCGATCGGCCCGCGGCTGGACCGCTCGCCGGCGGCGCGCCTGATCGACGCCGAGGGCCTGCTTGTGTGCCCCGGGCTGATCGACCCGCACGTGCACCTGCGCGAGCCGGGGCACGAGCGCGCCGAGACCATCGCCTCCGGGGCGGCGGCGGCGCTGGCCGGCGGGTTCACGTCGGTCTGCTGCATGCCCAACACCACCCCGACCCTGGACAGCGAGGCGATGGTGCGGTACGTGGGGTACCGGGCGGCCGAGGCCGGCGCGGCCCGCGTCTTTGCTGTGGGGGCCCTGACGGTGGGGCGGCGCGGCGAGGAGCTGGCCGACATCGCGCTCATGGCCCGCGCCGGGGCCGTGGCCTTCTCCGACGACGGCGACTGCCTGGCCTGGCCGGCCCAGATGCTGCGCGCCCTGCGCGCGGTGCGCTCGACCGGCCGCGCCCTCATGCAGCACTGCCAGGAGCCCACGCTCACGCGCGGGGCGGTGATGCACGCCGGCGAGGTCGCGGCGCGCCTGGACCTGACGGGATGGCCCGGGCTGGCCGAGGAGCTGATCATCGAGCGCGACATCCGCCTCAATCGAGCCGTCGGGTGCCGCTATCACGCCCAGCACGTCTCGTCGGCCGGCTCGGTCGAGCTGCTGCGCCGGGCCCGGGCCGAGTCGCTGCCGGTCTCCGGCGAGGCCACGCCGCACCACCTGCTGCTCACGTGCGACCTGGTCGAGACCTCAGGCTACGACGCGCGGTACAAGGTCAACCCGCCCATCCGCGAGCGCGCCGACGTGGACGCCCTGCTGGTGGGCATCGCCGACGGCAGCATCAGCGTCCTGGCCACCGACCACGCCCCGCACACGCCCGAGACCAAGCAGACCACCTTCGACGCGGCCGCCTTCGGCATGATCGGCCTTGAGACCGCCCTGGGGCTCTATGCGCGGGCCCTGATCGAGCCGGGCGTGATCGCCTGGCCGCGGCTGATCCGCATGCTGACGCTCGAGCCGGCGCGGCTGTGCGGCTTGGACCGGCTGGGGCTGGGCCAGCTGCGCGTCGGCGGGCCGGCCGACGTCACCCTCATCGACCCCGCCGCCCAGTGGACCATCGCCGAGACCGACCTGGTGGGCCTCAGCCGCAACACGCCGTTCCTGGGCTGGCGGTGCCCGGCCAGGCCCGTGGCCACGATCGTCCGCGGGGAGCTGGCTTCCCAGCGCCCGCGCTCCTGATCGGCACCACGGCGCCCCCCCCGCGGCGCACACACCGCGGCGCACGCGTTCTATGATCGCGCACAGCCGCGCGGGCCGATCGCCCGGCGGCGCTCCAAAGGGGACATCCATGGCCATCCGTGTAGGCATCAACGGCTTCGGGCGCATCGGTCGGCTGGTCTACCGCATCGGCGCCGAGGCGGGCGTCGAGTTCGTCGCCGTCAACGACCTGGTCCCGGCCGACAACCTGGCCTACCTGCTCAAGTTCGACACCACCCACGGCCGGTTCAAGCTCCGCGGCGCCCCGGCCACCGTCAGCGCCACCGAGTCGAGCTTCACCGTCAACGGCCACACGACCAAGACCTTCGCTGAGAAGGACCCGGCCCGGCTGCCCTGGAAGGACCTGGGCGTGGACTACGTGCTCGAGTCGACGGGCCTGTTCACCGAGTTCGACAAGGCCAACCTGCACATCGCCGGCGGCGGGGCCCGGCGTGTGATCATCTCCGCGCCGACCAAGTCGGCCGAGCAGGTCCCGACCCTCTGCCTTGGCGTCAACCACGAGACCTACGACCCGGCCAAGCACACGGTCGTCTCCAACGCCTCGTGCACCACCAACTGCCTGGCCCCCATCGCCAAGGTCATCAACGACGCCTTCGGCCTGGACGAGGGCCTGATGACGACCGTCCACGCCGCCACCGCCACCCAGCCCACCCAGGACGGGCCGAGCAAGAAGGACTGGCGCGGCGGACGCAACGCCTACCAGAACATCATCCCATCGGCCACCGGCGCCGCCAAGGCCGTGACCCTCTGCATCCCCGCGCTCAAGGGCAAGCTCACCGGCATGGCCTTCCGCGTGCCCACCGCGGACGTGTCGGCGGTGGACCTGACGTTCAAGACCGCCAAGCCCACCTCGCTGGCCGAGATCAACGCCGCGATGAAGACCGCCAGCGAGGGCACGCTCAAGGGCGTGCTCGGGTACACCGACGAGGAGGTCGTGTCCTCCGACTTTATCGGGGACCGCCGCAGCTCGATCTACGACTCCCTGGCCGGCATCGAGCTGAACAAGAACTTCTTCAAGGTCGTCTCGTGGTACGACAACGAGGCCGGCTACGCGGCGCGCTGCGTGGACATGATCCAGTTCCTCGCCTCGCGCGACGGCGTGAAGTAACCCGCCAGCGAGCCCCCGCCGGTCGGCGGGCTTCCAACAACCGGGCCGCCAGCCCGGAGCCAAACTTTGCCCTAGGCGCACCCAGTCCCTGCCGGGCCCGGTGGTACGTGCGCGCCCGCCCGTGCGCTTCAGCGCGGGGGTGTGGCGCACGGGGGGTGGGGGGCGGTATGCTCTGGGCATGATCGAGCGCGCATCTGCGTGGACCCTGCCTCGCGCCTGGACCGGTCTGCTGCTGGCGGCGCCGTTGGCGCTGCTGCTGGCTGTGTCGGCGGTCAGGGCAGCCGCCCCCGTACCCCCCACTGCCCCCGCCGCCCCCGTTGCCCCCGCCGCCCCCGTTGCCCCCGTTGCCCCCGTTGCTCCGCCTGCCCAAGCCACAGCCGAGCCAGGCCGCCAGGCGCTGGCAACGCCGGTCTTCTCGCTCACCCTCGACCCGTCCGTGCAGCCGGGGCCCTACTCGGGCCGGCTGTACGTCGTGCTGGTCGCCACCAACGGCCGCGACGCGCAGCGCGAGCCCCGCCTGAGCATGGGCAACTGGTTCAACGGGCCGCAGGTGCTCGCCCGCGACGTCGAGGGCCTGGCCCCGGGCACGCCGGCGACGCTGGACGCGGGCTCGCTCAGCTTCCCCGCGGCCCTGAGCGCCGTGCCCCCGGGGCGGTACCACGTGCAGGCCGTGGCCCGCCGAAGCCCGGACTCGCCCAAGCCCGGCCAGGGCCCGGGCGACGCGCACTCGGCCGTGGCCACCGTCACGCTCCCGCTGAGCGAGCCCCTGGCCCTGAGCCTGGACAAGGTCGTCGCGCCGCCGCAGTTCCCCGAGACCCAGAGCATCCGCCTGGTGGAGGTCCAGAGCCGGCTGCTGACGGAGTTCCACGGCCGGCCCATCACGATCCGCGCGGGGGTCTCGCTGCCCGAGGGACACACCGGCGACGGCTCGGCGCGGTACCCCGCGGTGTACTTCCTCACCGGCTTCGGGGGCGATCACCGCGGCGTGGCCAACACGGCTCGCTCGTTCCGCTCGGCCGCTGCTGCGCCGGGCCCCGACGGCAGCCCCGCCGTCGGCGCACCCCCGATGATCTTCGTGGTGCCCGACCCGCTGTGCTTCCAGGGGCACAGCGTCTTTGCCGACTCGGCCAACAACGGCCCCTGGGCCCGCGCGCTGGTCGAGGAGCTGATCCCCGAGGTCGAGCGCCGCTTCGCCGGCCCGATCACCGGGCCCGACGCGGGCCGGCACCGCTACCTGACGGGCGTCTCGTCGGGGGGCTGGGCCTCGCTGTGGCTCCAGCTGACGCACCCGGACTTCTTCGGCGGGGTGTGGTCGCACGTGCCCGACCCGGTGGACTTCCGCGACTTCCAGCGCATCGACCTGTACGCCGACGGCGCCAACATGTACCGCGACGCCCAAGGCGAACGCCGGCCGCTGGCCCGCCGCCAGGGCCAGGTGTCGATCTACTACCAGGACTTTGTCTCGCAGGAGACCGTGCTGGGGCCGGGGGGGCAGATCGGTTCGTTCGAGGCGGTCTTCAGCCCGCGCGGCGCCGACGGCCGCCCCGTGCCGCTCTTCGACCGCGCCACGGGGCGCGTCGACCCCGAGGTGGCCAAGGCCTGGGAGCGGTACGACATCAACCTGCTGGTGCAGCGCCAGTGGGCGACGCTCGGGCCCAAGGTTGCCGGCAAGATCCGGGTGTACGCCGGCGAGGTGGACTCGTTCTATCTCGAAGGCGCCGCGGCCAAGCTCAAGGAGACGATGGCCCGGCTGGGCTCCGACGCGGTGATCGAGGTGGTCCCGGGCATGGGGCACGCCATCGCGCCGGCGGGCGTGCTGGACATGCTGCGGACGATCGCGGCCAACCCGCCAGTCGCGGGGCCGGCGCCTCCCATCGGCGGGGGGGCGGGGCGCTGAGGGGGCCACTGTCGGTTGGCAGTGCGGGCACCGGATAGCCCGAGAGGTAGTGGTCCGGGGCGTGCAAAGCCGATAATCTGGGGTGGTCGCGGGCTGCGCGGCGAAAGGAGTCGTCACGTGCCTGGCTGGATGGACCGTCTGCGGGGCTACTTCTCGGTCGATATGGGCATCGACCTGGGCACGTGCAACACGCTGGTCGCGGTGCGCGGCCAGGGCATCGTGCTCAACGAGCCGAGCGTGGTCGCCGTCAAGAAGGACACCAAGCGCGTGCTCTACAACGGGCAGGCGGTCGGGTGGGCGGCCAAGGAGATGCTCGGCAAGACGCCCGGGACGATCACGGCGATCCGCCCGCTCAAAGAGGGCGTGATCAGCGACTTCGAGATCACCGAGGCGATGCTGGCGTACTTCATCAACAAGGTCAACGGGCGGATGTCGCGGCTCTTTCGGCCGCGGGTGGTCATCAGCGTGCCGTCGGGGATCACGGAGGTAGAGAAGCGCGCGGTCTTCGATTCGGCCATGCGCGCCGGGGCGGGGAGGACCTACCTGTGCGAGGAGCCCCTGGCCGCGGCGATCGGCGCGGGCCTGCCGGTGAGCGAGCCGACGGCGTCGATGATCGTGGACATCGGCGGCGGCACGACGGAGGTGGCGATCCTCTCCCTGGCGGACATCGCCGTGTGCGAGAGCCTGCGCGTGGCCGGCGACGACCTGGACGAGGGCATCATCAACCACATGAAGAAGACGTACAACCTGATGATCGGCGAGCAGACGGCCGAGCGGATCAAGATCGACCTGGGCTCGGCGGCCCCGTACGGCAACGAGGGGACCATGGAGGTGCGCGGGCGCGACCTGATCAGCGGGCTGCCGCGCAAGACGGTGGTGACGGCCGAGGAGATCCGCGAGGCCCTCCAGGAGCCGGTGTCGGCCATCTGCGACGCGGTGTCGCGCACGCTCGAGCGGGCCGAGCCTGAGCTGGCCGCGGACCTGGTCGAGAACGGCATCACGCTGGCCGGGGGCGGGGCGCTGCTGCGCGGCATCGGCACGGTGATCCAGAACGCGACCGGCCTGAGCGTGAAGGTCGCCGACGACCCGCTGACGTGCGTGGCGCGGGGGACGGCGATCTTCCTGGACAACTTCGAGCTGCTGAAGATGACGCTGGAGAATGACTCGGACGAGTAACGCCAACCCGCGCGGGGGCGGCGCCGCACGGCGCAGCGGTCGCGCGCCCGCGTGGCGGTGGCACGCGCTGGACGACCGGCGCTGGGGGGGCGGCGGGGGGGCGTTGGCAGTGCGGGGGGGCCGCCCGTGAGCTCGCGCAGGGCCCTGACAGCGCTGTGCCTGCTGGTGGTTCTCTCGCTGGCGGCCCCGCGGCTGGCGGTGTGGGTCGATCCGATGGCCCGGCTGGCCGAGACGCTGGTCGCGCCCAGCCAGTCGGTGATCCGCGCGGTCTTCCTGCCGCGGGCCGAGCGTCTGATCGACACCGATCCGAACCCCGCGGTGGCGGGCCTGGAGGCCCAGACCCAGCAGCTGCGCACGCTCCTGCGCCGCAGCGAGCAGCGCGTGCGCGAGCTGGAGCGTCTCATCGAGCAGCTCCAGCAGGGGCGCCTGCTCAACCAGTTCACCGGCGTCAACCAGCTCGACGCGGCGGTGATCGGCCTGCACGCCAACCTGAGCACCAGCCTGCTCAAGGTGCTCGCCGGCACCCGCGCCGGGGTCGGGCCCGGCTCGGTGGCGGTGTTCGACGGCGTGAACGTGGTGGGGCGCGTGGTGGACAGCGACGAGCGGCTCTGCCGGGTGCTGCCCATCACCGATCGCCAGGCCGGCCGGCTGCGCGGCATGGTGCTCACGGCTGAGCGGCTGACCCCCGAGAGCGACCCGCTGGGCCGACGCGTGCGGGTGGGGCCGGCCGAAGGGCAGCGGCTCTCGGTGATCCTCGAGCCCAACGGCCGGGGCGTCCTGACCGGCAGCGTCGAGTACCCGCCGATCCAGGCCGGCGAGACGCTCGAGGACCGGGCTCGCCGCGAGCAGGCCGTCGAGCCGGGGATGCTCGTGAGGCTCAGCGACCCGAGCTGGCCGCGCAGCGCCCAGATGCTGGTGCTGGGCGTGATCGAGCGGGCCGAGCGGCTGGACAACGACCGCCGCCGAGTGACCGTGCGGCCGCTGGCCGACCTGGAGCGGCTCAGCGAGGTCTCGCTGCGGGTGCCGGTCGATGCGCTCGCCGACGCGCCCGAGCAGGGCGTGCCGGGGGCCGGAGCGCCCCGATGAGCAACGTCGCCATCGCCGTCGTCGCGTACCTGCTCCTGGCGGTGGAGATCGCGGTGCGTCAGGCCCTCAACCCCGGCGGCACGGCCACGCCGGTGGCGCCGTACTTTGTGCTGCCGCTGGTGGTGCACGTGGCCCTGCACGCGTCGGTGCCCCAGGCGCTGTGGACGGGCGCGCTGTGCGGGCTGATGCTCGACCTCCTCTCTCGGCACACGCCGGCGGGGGGCGTCGGGCCCAGCGTGGTGGTGGTCGGGCCCGGCGCGCTTGGGTACCTGGCGTGCGCGTACCTGGTGCTGGTGCTGCGCGGCGTGCTGCTGACGTGGAACCCGCTGGTGCTTGTGACGATGTCCATCGTCGGCTCGGCCCTGGCCGGCGTGGTGGGCGTGGCGCTGCTGCTGGTGCGCGCAGCGATCGACCCGGCGGTGGGCGTGGCGGCCCGCGCCGAGCTGAGCGGCGCGCTCCTCTCGTCGCTCTACACCGGCCTGACGGCGCTGGGGCTCTGGCCGGCGCTGCGCGTGATCGCGCCGCGCATCGGCCTGGGCGGCCCGGCGGCGCGGCGCTTCGGCAGGCCGATGCGATGAGTCCCGCCCGCGGCGCCTGGCCCGCGCAGCGCGGGCCCCGGGGCTGCGCGCCTGTACACTGCCCCCTATGAGCACCGGGCTGGTCATCACCGATCACGTGACCCCCGAGCTGGCCCCGCTGGCGGACCTGCGCGCCCTGGCCGCGGTACGCGTCGGGGCCAGGACGGGCCTCGAACGCTGGTGCCAAGCCCTGGGCGCGCCCGCGGTGGGGCTGGCCTGCGACCCGGCGCGGGCGGCCATGCTCGCCGAGCAGCACCCGGGCCTGGCCGTCAACGCGACGCCCGCCGCCGACGGCGGCCTCTACGCCGTGGGGGGCGACTGGCCCATCCCGCCCGCGGAGGCCGGCCAGCTCGGGCTGGGCCAGGCGATCGTCGACCCGACCGACGGCGGGCTGATCGTGGCGCTGGTTCGATCGAGCGACCTGCCCGCGGCCCTGGCGGGGCGATGGTCGCAGATCGGCGTGCGCGCCTCCGAGCTGCCCGCCGAGCCCCAAGGCCGAGCCCCGCTAAGACGCCCCTGGCACGCCCGCGCATTGCGCGACGCCGCCCTGGCCGAGGACCTGGAGCGCCTCAGCGGCGACACACCCGTGTATGTGCCAGGGCCGGGCGTGATCTCGCTGGGGACGCGCGGCCTGTTCGCCGGCCCGGGGGCGCGCGTCGCGCCCGGCGTGGTGCTGGACCACGAGTCGGGCCCGATCGTCATCGGCCCCGGCGCGGTGCTCCGGCCGGCGTGCACGGTGATCGGGCCCGCATACATCGGGGCCGGCTCGACGGTGCTCGACCGCGCCGTCATCCGCCCCGGCACGGCCATCGGCCCCATGTGCAAGATCAACGGCGAGGTCGGCGGCGTGACCTTCCAGGGACACGCCAACAAGGCTCACGACGGCTACCTCGGCGACACCTGGGTCGGCGCGTGGGTCAACCTGGGCGCGGGCACCACCGGGAGCAACCTCCTCAACACCTACGGCGAGGTGACGGCGGTGGCTGTGCCCGGCGGCTCGGCCGAGCGGACGGGGCAGCGCTTCTTCGGCGCCGTCATCGGCGATCACGTCAAGACCGCCATCGGCACACGCCTGATGACCGGCTCGGTGCTGCACACCGGCGCGATGATCGCCACCACGGCCGCTGTGAGCGGCTGCGTGCCCAGGTTCGCCTGGCGGACCGACGGCGGCTCGCAGCGCTACCGCCTGGCGCGCTTCGTGGAGGTGATGCGTGCCGTCATGTCTCGGCGGGGCGTCGAGCCATCGGCGGCGTACCTCGCCCGCGTTGGGGCCCTCCACGCAACCCCCTGACGCCACGACCGCACCCCGCCCCCCCGCCCCCGCCCCCCCGCGCCCCCCTCTCCCCGCACGCTTGCACGCCCGCTGAGCCCCCACCGTG
This sequence comes from Isosphaera sp., assembly GCA_013822085.1. GTDB lineage: Bacteria > Planctomycetota > Phycisphaerae > Phycisphaerales > UBA1924 > WM-009. The sequence goes on from PNJV01000005.1 coordinate 16,170, forward strand.
CCCACCCTGTGCATCATCGACGGCTACGCGCAGTTCTTCCGCGCCTACCACGCCATCCGCACGCCGATGACCTCGCCGGTCACCAAGGAACCGACCAACCTCACCTTCGGGTTCGTGGGCCTGATCCTCAAGCTCCTGCGCAGCGAAGGCGGGCGCGACCTGCCGTGCGACATGCTCGCCTGCGCGGTCGACGTCAGCAGCGATCGCGGGACCTTCCGCTCTGCGCTCTACCCGCAGTACAAGGCCACGCGGCCACCGCCGCCCGAGGACCTGCCGACGCAGGTCGATCGCTGCCTGCGGCTGCTGGGGAGCCTCGGCGTGCCCGTGGTCGGGGCCGAGGGCTTCGAGGCCGACGACGTGATCGCCACGCTGGTGCGCCGGGCCGTGAGCCAGCGCCCCGACCTGCGCGTGCGGATCATCAGCAAGGACAAGGACCTGCGGCAGCTGCTGGTGCCGGGCCGCGTGGAGATGTACGACGCGCACACCAGCGCCGTGATCGACGCCGAGTCGCTGCGCGCCGAGCACGGGATCACGCCGGCGCAGGTCGTCGACTGGCTGGCGCTGATGGGCGACACCGTCGACAACGTGCCCGGCGTGCCCGGCGTGGGCCCCAAGACCGCCGCCGAGCTGATCGCCCAGCACGGGTCCATCGCCGCGCTCCTGGAGCACGCCGAGTCCATCAAGGGCAAGCGGGGCGAGGCCATCCGGGCCGCTGCGCAGACGCTGGCGCTCTCGCAGCGGCTGGTCACGCTGCGCGACGACGCGCCGGTGACGCTCGACCTGGACGCCTGCGCCGTCGACCGGTTGCGTCTGGAGGAGCTGCTGCCGATCCTGCGCGAGCTTGGCTTCAACCGCTACCAGGACGAGGTCCGCCAGCTCCTCCGTGCGCGCAGCGGATCGCCCCACGGGCCGGCGTCCCAGCCACCGGGCGGCGCCCAGCCCGGCGACGCCGCAGCGCCGCCGCCGCTGAGCCCGACGCGCCGCCCCGTGCGCGGCGACATGGCCGGCCAGTGCGGGCTCTTTGACGACCTGCCCGCGGGCGCCACGACCGGGGCCGGCGCCGGCGGCCTGAGCAGCATCGAGGCGGGCGCGCCCACGCGCGGCACCTACCGCTGCGCACGCACACCCGCCGACCTGGCCGAGCTCATCGACGAGCTGCGCGCCGCCCCGGTCATGGCCCTGGACACGGAGACCACCGGCCTGGACCCCCGCAGGAGCAGGCTCGCCGGCCTGTGCTTCTCGACGCGCGCCGGCACAGGCTGGTACGTGCCGGTGCGCTCACCCGAGCCGGCGCAGCACATGGACCAGGCCGCTGTGCTGGGCGCCCTGCGGCCGATCCTGGAGCGCCCCCCCGGGCGCGTCTGCGGGCACAATCTCAAGTTCGACCTGCTGGTCCTCCGCGCAGCCGGCGTGCGCTTCGAGTGCGACCCCTCACCGGCCGACGCCCCGCCCGGCGGCCGCGTCTTTGACTCCATGGTCGCCTCGTACCTGATCGACGCGTCGCGCTCGGGCCACGGCCTGGACGCGCTGGCCCTGGCCCTGCTGGGGCACACCAACATCTCCATCAAGGAGCTGCTCGGCCCCGACGCGGCCAAGACCGGCCGCACCTTCGCCGACGTGCCCCTGGACCTGGCCACGCAGTACGCCGCCGAGGACGCCGACGTGGCCCTGCGCCTCATGGGGTTCATGGAGCCGCAGCTGCGCGCCCTGGGCCTGGTGCGCCTCTTTGAGACCCTGGAGATGCCGCTGGTCCAGGCCCTGGCAGACCTGGAGTGGAACGGCGTCCGCGTCGAGCCGACCGAGCTGGACCGCCAGCGCGACCGCCTCGTGGCCCTGGCCCAGCAGACCCGCGGCAAGATCGACGACGCCGCGATGGAGTCCATCGGCCGCACCTTCAACCCCGACTCGCCCAAGCAGCTGGCCGGCGCCCTGTTCAACAAGCCCACCGACGCCGACCCCGGCCTGGGCCTGCGGCCCGTCAAGCGCACCAAGACCGGCCCGAGCACCGACGCCGAGGTCCTCGAGTCGCTCGCCGAGGACCCGGCCGTCTCCACGCCGATCCCGCGGCTGATCGTCGAATACCGCCAGCTCACCAAGCTGGTATCCACCTATTTAGTGGCCCTGCGCGAGGCGATCAGCCCCGTGACTGGCCGCATCCACGCCTCGTTCCATCAGACCGTCGCCGCCACCGGGCGGCTCTCATCGAGCGACCCGAACCTCCAGAACATCCCGATCCGCACCGACACCGGGCGCGAGATCCGCCGCGCGTTCGTGGCCGAGCCGGGGCACCTGCTCCTCTCGGCCGACTACTCGCAGATCGAGCTGCGCCTGCTGGCGCACCTCTCGCGCGACCCGGCCCTGACCGAGGCCTTCCGGTCCGACGAGGACATCCACACCGCCGTGGCCGCGCAGGTGGCCGGCATCGAGCCGAGCCAGGTCACGCGCCAGCAGCGCTCGGGGGCCAAGATGGTCAACTTCGGCATCGTCTACGGCATCACCGCCTTCGGCCTGGCGCGTCGCCTCGGCATCACCACCCAGGCCGCCGACGAGATCATCACCTCGTACAAGCGTCGCTTTGCGGGGATCACCACGTTCCTCCAGGAGTGCGTCGAGCAGGCGCGCCGGCACGGGGCCGTCCTGACGATCATGGGGCGCCGCCGGCCGATCCCCGACATCGACAGCGCCACCCCGGCCCGCCGGGCGCTGGCCGAGCGCACGGCCATCAACAGCGTCGTGCAGGGCTCGGCCGCCGACCTGATCAAGCTGGCCATGGTGGACCTGCGCCGCCGGCTGGCCGCCGCCGACCTGGGCGCTCCCCTCGATGCGCCCGACGCGGCCCTGGCCGGCTCGCGCATGCTCCTCCAGATCCACGACGAGCTGGTCTTCGAGTGCCCCCGCGACCGCGCCGAGGCGGCCCGCGCCGTCGTCGTCTCCAGGATGGAGTCGGCCATGTCGCTGAGCGTCCCGCTCCGGGCCGACTCGACCCTGAGCCACAACTGGTACGACGAGTAGGCCTCGCCCGCCCCCCGCTACCGTCGGGCATGACCGCCAGCGGCCAGGGCAACCCAGGCCAGAACACGGACGTGTGGACGACCCGCCGACTCCTTGGCTGGACATCCGATGCCTTTGCGCGCCGCGGCCTTGACTCGCCCAGGCTCATGGCCGAGGTCCTGCTGGCTCACACGATCGGGTGCGACCGCCTCCGGCTCTACACCGACCCCGACCGCCCGACCCCGCCCCCCGAGCTGGCGACGCTCCGGGCCCTGGTGGCTCGGGCGCTCCGCCACGAGCCCGTGCAGTACCTGACGGGGGAGGCGTGGTTCTTCGGCCTGCCCATGCACGCCGACCGCCGCGCGCTGATCCCTCGGCCGTGCACCGAGATGCTCGTTGAGACGGTCCTGCAGCGGTTCCGCCTGACCACCACGCCCGTGCCGCCAGCGCCCGAGCCGCCAGCGCCCGAGCCCGCAGAGCCAACCTTATCTGCCTTGCCCGCCGATGAGCCATCGCACGCCACGCCCACGCCCACGCCCGCCGCTGCGCGCCGGCCGCAGCAGCACGCGCCGGCCCTGATCGCCGACGTGTGCACCGGCTCCGGGTGCGTCGCCGTGGCGATCGCCCGGCACATGCCCGCTGCGCGCCTGGTCGCCACGGACATCTCGCCGGGGGCGATCGAGCTCGCCCGCGCCAACGCCCAGCGGCACGGGGTGGGCGCTCGCGTTGACCTGCGCACGGGCGACCTGCTCGAACCGCTGGCCGACCTTGCCGGCTCCCTCGACGCGCTCCTGAGCAACCCGCCGTACATCCCCGACTCCGAGTGGGGCGACGTGCCGCCCAACGTGCGCGACCACGAGCCCGAGCTGGCCCTGCGCGGCGGCGCCGACGGCCTGCGGTTTGTCCTGCCGGTCCTCCGCGGGGCCCCGCGGCTGCTGCGCCCGGGCGGGCTGCTGATGATCGAGCTGGCCGCGGCCACCGCCGCCCAGGCGCTGGCGGCCGCCACGCTCACGCCCGGCCTGACGGACCCCCGCGTGCTCAAGGACCTGGACGGGCTCGACCGCGTGCTCACAGCCACGCGCGCCGGCTGAGGGCGCAAGGCTCAGCGCCGCAGCGCGCCGTACACCCCGCCCAGGAGCAGCACCACGATCGGCGGCGTGAGCACCACCGCCCACTTGAGCCCGACCAGCCTGCGCGGCTCGATCGCCGGGACGACCCCGATCGCCACGGCCTCGCCAGCGGCCCCGCGCACCACCTGGTCGTCGCGGCCGGCCAGCCAGAGCACCGACGCCGCCCACAGCTCGGCGTTGCCCGCTGTGCGAGAAACCGGCCGACCGTCGACCACCTCGCTCTGGTTCAGCGCTCGGTCGTTCATCCACTCGTTGTTGCCGATCGCCAGCACGCGCTGCCTGCCGCCGGGCACGCCCGGCCCAGCCCGCTCGGCGCTGGCCATGACGACCCACGGCTCGGCCCCGGGGGCCGCGTCGCGCACGCCGCCGGGCTCGTAGCCCTGGGCCGGCCACTCGCCCTCGAGCCACGCCCCGCCCCGCGCCGGCACGCGGATCACGCCCAGGGTCCGCACCTGGCCCAGCGACTCGTCGGCGGCCTCCAGCCGCATCGTCACGGGCGCCACCAGCCGCAGCGGCAGCCCCTCGATCGCCATGGCCACGGGGTGCTCGCTCATCGGGTCCAGCACGCGCGTCTCGGTCTGGACCACGCGCAGCGAGCCGGCGCCGACCTCGCCCAGGAGGATCCGCGCCGAGTCGATGGCGATCCCGAACCGCTCCAACGCCTGCGCCAGCGGGTCGGGCGCCCCGCGCGCTGCCAGCGAGGACGGCGGCACCATCACCAGCGCCGAGCCCCCCGCGCCCAGCACCGACTCTGTCACGCGCACAAGGTCCCCCAGCGCCGCCGCGCGCAGCGACGCATCGGGCTGCTCGCCGCGACCGGCGACCATGCCGGGATCGAACCCCACGATCGTGTGGACGATCGGCCTGCCCGCCGCCCGCGCCGCCGCGACGGCCGCGGGCTCCTGGCCGCCCCCGGCCACGGGCCACTCGACCACCTCCACGCCGCGCAGCCGCAGCGACCGCTCGGCAAGGCCGAAGAACCCGAACGCCTCCCCCAGCGGCGCAAAGGCGTGCACCAGCGCCACCAGGGGCCGCTGCTGCGCGTCCAGGTCCGACAGCGCCGCCGTGAGCAGCTCCTCGGCCCGGTACCGGCGGTCGACGACCGCCTCGCCGCGCACCGGCGGGGGCAGCAGCTCGTCGATGGGGATGGCGCGGATCTTGGGGTCCGCCGCGGCGCGAGCCTCCGACGGCCCCGCCGGCGGGCCGATCACCAGCGCGGCCTGCGTCTGCGAGACCGCTTCCTGCACCAGCAGCGTCCGCAGCGGCGGCAGCGCGTCGAGCTGGAGCGCCCCGCGCGCTGCGCGGTCGCGCATCGGCGCCACCACCCTGGCCAGCTCCCCGGCCGCATCGCGCACGCCGGGGCTCAGCGCGCCCTGGCCCGTGGGGCTCCGCCTGATGCCATCGGCCTGCTGGCCGAGGCTCTCGAGCTGTCTCGTCGCACCGCCCAGCTGGACCGCAAGGGCGCGCCGGCCCGCGGCCAGCCCGGCCACGCCCGCGGCGCCGACGCCGCCCTGGATCGATCGCTCGCCCTCGTCGGCCGCCCGCCGCAGGCCCGACTGCGTCACCCGCAGCACCGCCTCCTGCTCGGCGAAGCTCCCGCGCACCCGCTGGCCCTGCGTGGTCGTCAGCCCCCCGACGGCCTCCACCTGCAGCTCGCCGATCTTGCCCACCGCCGCGATCACCCCGTCCATGCCCTCCGCCAGGCCCCGGCACTGGCCCGCTGCGTCGGCCACCGCGCCCCGGGCCCTGTCGATGTGCGGCCGCTCCTCCTCGACGAGCCCGGCAAGCAAGCGATCGAACGCCTCCACGCCGCCGGCCGAGGCCGTGTCGATCACCTCCACCCGCAGGCGATCGCTCTGGCGTGCAAAGGCGCCCAGCACGTCGCTGAGCCTCTGACTGGCCGCCCTGTCCGCCGCTGAGACGTTGGCGGCGATCACCACCCGCACCGGGCCCGCCAGCGCGTCGAGCACCGCCCGCGTCCTGGGCGAGAGCGCGTGCGAGCGCGTCGCCGTCACGTCCCACTGCGCCGGCCACAGCGACAGCAGCAGCAGCGACAGCGCCGCCACCGCGCTGACGGCAAGCCCGAGGACCGCTGCGCGCAGCGTGTGCCCCAGGCGCGACCCATCGCCGCGCCGCCCACCCCCGCCACCCTCACCGCTCCCGCCACCTCCACCACCCGCCAGCCCCACATCCGCCGCAGCTGCGCCGCGCGTGCTCATCGCCACCTCCTGGCCCGCAGCGTGATCGCGCTGAGCCCAAGCGCCCACAGGATGGCCACCAGGAAGTAGCCGACCGTCCACAGGTCGATCAGCCCGCGCGCAAAGTCCGCGGCGCGCCGGTTGATCGACAACGCCAGCGCCGCCCGCGCCCAGGCCTCGGGCAGGTACGGCGCCACCACCCCGAGCCCGACCTCGACAACCAGGAGCGCAAAGAGCGTCGAGAGAAACGCCAGCGTCTGGCTCGCCGTCAGCCCGCTCAGCAACACGCCGAGGGCCAGGTACAGCCCACCCGTGAGCGTCACGCCCAGGTACCCCGCGGCGATCGGCCCCGGGTCCGGCGCCGCCAGGCTCGTGAGCACGGCCACGTACGCCAGCGTCGGCACCAGGCACACCACCAGGAACCCGAGCGCCCCGAGATACTTGCCCAGCACCAGGGCCCACTCCCCGACGGGCGCGCTCATCAGCGGCTCGATCGTCCCGGTGCGCAGCTCCTCGCTGAGCGACCGCATCGACAGCGCCGGCGCCACCACCACAAGCAGCGCCCACGCCGCGGCGAAGAACCCGCGCATGCTCGCGGCCTCGCCGGGCACCAGCGCGCTCTCGACGAAGACCACCCCGCCGATGAGCAGCCACACCGCGCCCACCAGCCACCCGATCGGCGTGCGGAAATAGCTCATGAACTCGCGCGCCGCAAGCGCCCAGGCGCCGCTCACGCCGCACCCGCCTTGGGTCCCTGCCCGAGCACCTCGGCCGGGCGTTCCTCCTCGGCGGCGGCGCTCTCGACCACCGACACGAACACGCGTTCGAGCGAGCGACCCCGCGCAGCGAGCTTGGTCACCGTCACCCGGCCGGCCCTGGCCAGCGGCTCGATCGCGCGGGCCACGCGCACCCTGGCCGCCGCGTCCTCGCCCATCTCGGCGCCGCGCGCTGCGCCCGGCGTCGCGGGGGCGCCGGCGGGCACACGGACCACGCCCGACCACCTGCCGCCGTCGCTGCCGAACCACCGCGGCCCGGGTTCCAAGACCACGCCGTCACCCAGGGCGCTCAGTGCCGCGTCCAGCGCCGTCGCGTCGTGGACGCTGCCGCACAGGGCCTCGGCCTCGATCTCCACGCCGCCCCCGCCGCGCATGAGCTGGCCGGGCGTGCCGTCGGCGCGCACGCGCCCGCGCGCCATGATCACCACGCGCCCGCACGTCTGCTCCACCTCCGGCAGGATGTGCGACGAGAGCAGCATCACGCGCCCCTGGCGGCCGGAGGCGTCCGCGCCGCCCAGGGCACCCCCGCCGCCCAGGGGCCGCTCGGCCGAGAGCTCGGCGATCAGCCCGCGCATGGCCACGATCTGGGTCGGGTCCAGCCCGGACGTCGGCTCGTCAAGGATCAGCACCGGCGGGTCGTGCAGGATCGCGGCCGCCAGCCCGACCCGCTGCCGGTAGCCCTTGGACAGCTCGCCGATCCGCCGCCGCCGAACGTCGGCCAGCGCGCAGCGGTCCACAGCCCGGTCGATGGCCGACCCCCGACGACGCCGCCCGATCCCGAACAGCCCCGCGCGGAACCGCAGGTACGACCCGACGGTCATCTCCGGGTACAGCGGCGCCGACTCGGGCAGGTAGCCGATCAGGCCGCGGGCCGCCAGGCTCCGCACCACCGCGTCGTGCCCGCCGACGACGACCGAGCCGGCGCTGGGCAGCAGGAACGACGTGATCATGCGGATCAGCGTGGTCTTGCCCGCGCCGTTGGGCCCGAGCAGGCCCGTCACACGACCAGGTGTCACCGACAGGGTCACGTCCCGCACGGCCCACACCCGCCCGAACCGCTTGCTGACGCCTCGCACCTCGATCATCGCTGCCACCATAGCCCAAACCCAGCCACGCTCGGGCAGCCCACCCCGCAGCCCCGCGCCAGGCCGGGGCATATATGTCACCGACACGGGCCACAACGTTCGACCGATCAGGACCCGATCACGCGATCCTTCTGCCTGGTTTGTCCGTATTGAGATATGACCCTTGAGCGGGGCCCGGCTCCGAAAGCTCGGCCCGGGGCCAGCTCAGGCGTGGTCGGCATGGCTGTGCGCCCGCTGGGGCACCGCCGCGCCGGCGGGCACGCCGCGAGGGTCTGGCAGCCCCCTGTGCATCGGGCGGCGGTCACGTTCTTGCGCTGCCGAAGATATCGGCCGTGCGGTGTGCTCACATGGGCTCGGAACCGACGATAGACTTTCACGGCGTGTATGCGGCCCTGACCACCCCGGCGTCAATCATGGTGTCACAACCGATGTCCGCCGTGCTGCTCATCGCCGAACCGGGGATGACCGACGACCCGCCGGTCCGCACGCTCGTCGAGCGGCTCTCGCGGACGCACACGGTCGAGACCTGCCTGCCCTGCGAGGCCCAGGCCTGTGCCGAGCGCATCCAGCCCGTGCTCACGCTCCGCATCGACGCCCCGCCGGGACAGCCCGCCGAGCACGCCGGCCCGCAGGACCCCAAACACGCCCCCGCCCACCACGCCCCCGAGACGACGCAGCACAAGACGACAGACCAGGACGCCTCCGCGGCGATCCTCAACGCCCTCGGGTTGGCCGCCTGCATGGTGAGCCCCGAGGGCGTCGTTGTTTCCAGCTCGCGCGCGCTGACGGCCCTGGAGCCGGGCCTGCGCGCCCGCGTCATCGACGTGGCGCGTCGGGCGGCCTGCGAGCCGGGGCGCCTGCCGCTCTCGGTCGATGTCCACTCGCCCGACGAGTCGCGCTGCCTGGAGGTCTCGATCCACCCCGCGGTGCAGCCGGCCGAGCCGGCCGCCGCCGGGCCCGGCCCCGGTCAGCCCGGGACCGGAGCGGGCTGGGCCGTGGCCCTGGTGGCCCTGATCGCCCACGACGTGACGGCCCTGCGGCGCACCCAGAGCAAGCTGGCCGCCATCGACCGCGCCGGCGACGAGCTCGTCCGCCTCGACCGCGAGCTGGTCAAGAAGATGCACGCCGCCGACCGCCTGCGCGTGCTCGAGCAGAAGATCGTCCGCTACGCCCACGACCTGCTCCACTTCGACCACTTCGCCATCCGCCTGACCGACGACCGCTCGGGCAAGCTCGACCTGATCATGTGCCAGGGGCTGCCCCCGGCGGCCATGGAGGTCCAGCTCTACGCCCAGCCCTCGGGCAACGGCATCTCCGGCTACGTCGCCGCCACGGGGCGGTCGTACGTCTGCCACGACACCTCCAAGGACCCGCGCTACGTCATCGGCATCGACCTGGCCCGGTCCTCGCTGACGATCCCGCTGCGGCTGTCCGACCGCGTGATCGGCGTGTTCAACGTCGAGTCGACCAGGCCCAACAACTTCACCGAGGAGGACCGCCAGTTCGGCGAGAAGTTCGCCACCTACGTGGCCCTGGCCCTGCACATCCTGGACCTGCTGGTCGTCGAGCGGTGCGCCACCGGCCAGGCCGTCTCGGGCAACGTCGAGGGCGAGCTCTCCGAGCCGCTGGACGACATCGCGCAGATGGCCGCCCGCCTCAAGCTGGCCCTGACCGCCGCCGGGCCGGCCACCGACCCGGCCACGCTGCGCGCCATCGACCGCATCGCCCTGGACGTGGACTCCATCCGCCGCCGGGTCAAGGACGTCGCCGCTGGGCCGGCCACGATCTTCGGCGCCGACCGCCTGCTGGCCGAGTCGGCCATCGACCCGGTCATCGCCGGCAAGCGCGTGCTGGTGGCCGACGACGACCCGCGCATCCGCCAGGTCATCCGCGACGTCCTGCGGGCGCGCGGCGCCGACGTGGTCATCTGCGAGGACGGCTCGACCGCCGTCGCGGCCCTCTCGGGCACCGGCGGCGCGGGCGGGCCGGCGGTCTCCTCGGGCGCCCCGGGCCAGGAGCGGCCGCTCGAGCCGCTCGTCTCCCTGCCCAGGCCCTTCGACATGCTCATCTCGGACATCCGCCTGCCCGACAAGTCCGGCTACGAGGTCTTCTCGGCGGCGCGCCAGGCCAACGCCGACCTGCCCGTCATCCTCATGACCGGCTTCGGGTACGACCCGCACCACTCGATCGTGCGCGCCTCGCAGGAGGGCCTCTCCTGCGTCCTCTTCAAGCCCTTCCAGGCCGAGCGGCTGATCGAGGAGGTCCACAAGGCCCTGGGCGCTGCGCAGGGCTGAGAGGCCCGCCGGCGACGCGCCCCCACTCCGCCCTCCGCCCCCACGCTGCGCCCCCTCACCGGCGGGACACCCCCCGGCGCCGGTCGTCAGCGCGCGGGCTCTATCATCGGCCCGCGCAGCCCCCAGTGAGCCCCCTCATGCACGACTCGCCCACGCCACACCATCCCCCGGCGCCCAGCAAGCCCATGGACGCCATCGTCGCCCTGTGCAAGCGCCGCGGCTTCATCTACCAGGCCTCCGAGATCTACGGCGGGCTCAACGGCTTCTGGGACTACGGCCCCCTGGGCACGCTCCTCAAGCGGAACCTCCGCGAGGCCTGGTGGCAGGACGTGGTCATGCTCCCCTGCTGGGGCAGGCCCGGCCCGGACGGCAAGCCCGTGAGCATCCTGCCCGTCGACACCCGCATCATCCAGCACCCCAAGGTCTGGGAGGCCAGCGGCCACGTCGCCGGCTTCAACGACCCGATGGTCGATTGCAGGCTCACCAAGCAGCGCTACCGCTACGACCACGTCCAGGTCTTCGTCCCCGCCTCGGGCGACGCCGGCGACAAGCCCCTCTTTGCGTACATCAGCGACCAGCCCAGCGAGGCCAAGCAACGCAAGAAGGCCGAGAAGGCCCACGGCCCCCTGTCCAGCGTGCTCCTGAGCTCGCTCCCTCAGCCCTGGGCCCGTGTGATCGCGCCCGACGCCGACGCGCCCGGGTCGCTCACCGAGCCGCGGCAGTTCAACCTCATGTTCCACTCGTTCGTCGGCGCCACGGCCTCCGAGTCCGACAAGGTGTACCTGCGCCCCGAGACGGCCCAGGGCATCTTCGCCCAGGCCAAGAACGTCTGGGACACCAACCGCGTGCGCGTCCCGTTCGGCATCGCCCAGGCCGGCACCAGCTTCCGCAACGAGGTCACCCCGCGCAACTACACCTTCCGCTCGCGCGAGTTCGAGCAGATGGAGGTCGAGTTCTTCGTCGTGCCCCCAGAGCACCTCGAGGGCGACGAGCCCGCGACAAGCTCGCCCCTGGACTGGTACCGCTTCTGGCGCGACTGGCGCATGGAGTGGTGGAAGTCCGTCGGCCTGGGCTCGGACAACCTCCAGCTCCGCGAGCACGACAAGGACGAGCTGGCACACTACTCCCAGGCCACCAGCGACATCGAGTACCGCTTCCCCTTCTCCGCGCCCGGCTTCGGCGAGCTCGAGGGCGTCGCCTACCGCGGCAGCTTCGACCTGACCCAGCACCAGAAGCACTCGGGCACCAAGCTCGAGTTCCGCGACACCGCCCGCGGCCAAACGCTCCCCAACGGCTCCCGCCGCGGCGTCGCCTACGTGCCCCACGTCATCGAACCCTCGGCCGGCCTGGACCGCGGCGTCCTGGCCATCCTCTGCGAGGCCTACACCCGCGACGAGTCCCGCCCCTCGCCGGAGCTCATGAAGTTCCACCCGCGCCTGGCGCCGATCAAGGCCGCCGTCTTCCCGCTCATCGAGAAGGACGGCATGCCCGAGGTCGCCCTCCGCCTCCACGCCGAGCTCTCCAGGCGCTTTGCGCGCCTCGGCCTGATCGAGACCGACGCCAAGCAGTCCATCGGCAAGCGATACGCGCGCATGGACGAGGCCGGGTGCCCCTTCTGCTTCACCGTCGACGGCGACACCCTCACCGCCCAGACCGTCACCGTCCGCGACCGCGACAGCGGCGCCCAGCAGCGCGTCCACCTCGACGCCGTGCCCGCCTTCCTGTCCGACAAGCTCGGCCTCTGACCCCGGCCACGCCGCTTAGGCGTCGGTCCGGTCCACGACCTTGTACGTCTCCCGCTCGCCGCGACCGCGGAGCGGGTAGTCCTTGCGCAGCGGGTGGGCGGGGTAGCTCTCCCAGAGCAGGATCCGCCGCAGGTCCGGGTGGTTGCGGAACCTGATGCCGAACATGTCAAAGACCTCGCGCTCCATCCACTCGGCACCGGGCCACAGACCCGTCACCGAGTCCAGGTACAACGCCGGGTCCTCCGCCGTCCCCTCCGTGCCCACCGACGGGTCCAGGTACACCTTGACGTAGAACCGGGCCTGGCGCCCAAGCGAGATCAGCGGGTACACCACGCCGAACCGGCCTGGCATCTTGGCCGGGTAGTTGAGGTAGTCGATCCCCACCACGTCGCCGAGGAAGTCGTACCCCAGGCGCGGGTCGTCGCGGAGCAGCCCCATCACCGCGCGCAGGTCCTTGGGCTCGACGATCAGCGTGGCGCAGCCGCGGAACTCGGTGGCGCGCAGCCGCAGGCCGGGCATGGCCGCGCGGACCACCGCAAAGTCCGGGTGCTCAAGCTGGGCGCCCGCCCCGCCATCGCCGCGATGCCCCGCCGTGCCCCCGGTGCCGTTGCCCTGCATGCTGGTCCTCTCCGGCGCTCCTGGCGCCACGGCCAGTGTAGGGTTCACTGCGCCAGCGCCGCGTCCTGGGGGAGCACCAGCACCGGCACATCGGCCAGCGCGCGCCGCGCCAGCCCGATCACGCCTTGCGCGTCGAACACCCCGGGCATGCTCGTCAGCGGCACCGGCCAAGCCGCCCGGCCGTCGGCGTCCGCCCGGGCGCCGGCCAGCAGCACCGCCCCGACGCCCCGCGAGTCGGCAGCGTCCTGGACCATCCGCGTCAGGTGGTCCTGCGCCCGCGCGAGCATGCCCGGGGTGAGCATCGCCGGCAGGTCCCACATCACGCCCACGCCCACCTCCGCGCCCACCTCCGCGCCCACCCCCACGCCCGGCGCTCGCTGCGCCGCCCACGCCCCGACGCGCCGCGCCCCCACCGCGTCCGAGAGCACGTGCCCCGCGTGGGTGCGCAGCCACACCCGCACGCCGTCGCGCTGCGAGCGCGCCGCCGCCCAGGCCAGGACCGCTTCGAGCCGCACCGCCCCCGCCGGGCCCCACGCGGGCAGCCCAGATCCCCCGGGGCTCACACCGCCGGCCCACACCGCTATCACGCCCGCTGCGCGCCGGGCCGTCTGCCACGCCCCCTCGTCGACGGCCACGCCCCCAGCGGCGTCCCAGCCGAGCGGCTCGCCCAGCACCGCGCACAACGCCGCGCCGCCGCGCGTGTCGTGCGCCCCGCGCACCACGCCCGAGCCACCCACCCGCGCAAGCCCTGCCCCGATCTGCCACACACGCACGCCGTTGCTCCTCTCCGCCAGCTGCCGCCGCTGCGCCAGCCCGGCACACACCTTGCGTCTTGCCCGCGATCGTCATCCTTGCCGCACCGCCAACGAGGATCCGCATGGCCCGACCGCACCGCTCGATGCCGCTCTTTGACCTGATCCTGGGCGCTCAGCCGGCCGACCCGGCCCACGCCATCTCCTCCGCTGCCGCAGCTCGGATCCACACCATCCAGCGCATCATCCAGGTCAACCCCTCGGCGACCGAGGACTTCCTGGCCGGTTTCGGCGACCGCGCCCTGACCAACTACCTGGATCACCTCGACGCCGCCAGCGCGCCGCGCGGCCGGCAGGCGTACTGGCAACGCCGCAACGAAACCCCAGCCATCTGGGGCCGAAACGTCCCGGACTGACCGGACCCGCCCCTGCCTCTTGCCACCCACCAGCACCGCCGCTCCCCCGCTCCCCAACCCCCCGCCGACACCGCAGCGGGCCGGCCTCAGGCCACGCCCGCCTCCTCGGCTGCGCGCTCAAAGTCCACGCGCACCGCCGGCTTGCCCACGCGGCCCTCCGGCGTGTCCTGCCGCGGCGTGCCGCACTCGGGGCACCGCAGCACCGCTCCGTCCAGGCCGCGCAGGTCGTGGCCGCAGCGGTGGCAGTGCGGGAAGTCCGGCCGACGCGGCGAGAGCACGATCACCAGCCCTATCCCCCCCACCACCACCGACTCAGCGATCAGCAGCAGCAAGAACCCGCCGCCCCCCAGCCCGAGCACCTGGAGCGCACGCGTGAGCACCACGATCGCCACCGAGCCGGCGATCACCGCCAGCGCCCCAGCCCACGTCCGCCGCCACGCGAACGCCACCGCCCACACGATCGCCGCATACAGCGGGAACAGGATCACGCGACACGCTCCGTGCTCGCTCCGATCCGGGCTGGTGGGGCCGTTCGGACGCCGATCCTAGCCCCCCACGCCCCACGCCCCACGCCCACCGCTCCACGCCCCCCCACGCAGCCCGCGCCGCACATGCGCCGTCGCCCGACGGTCAGCGGCCCGCCTTGAAGAACTGCCGCAGCGACTCGTAGATGTCCTCGCGCTCGTTGACCTTGGTGCTGACCACCTTGGCAGCCGGCGTCCCCTCGGCGCTGCCCGGCGGGAACGCGTCGCGCAGCACCTGATAAAAGTGCCCAGAGCCGTACGCCGATTTGACCTGGCAGTAGCCGAACATGTTGGCGATCGGCAGCAGGTGCTTTGCGAGCATCTCGCAGCAGACGCGGTTGTCCGCGTCCGAGGAGTTGTCGCCGTCGGAGAAGTGGAACACGTAGATGTTCCAGTCCTCGGCGGGGTAGTGGGCCCCGAGGACCTCCCTGCAAACCCCCAGGGCGGAGCTGATCTTGGTCCCGCCGTCCTCGCGGAGCGAGAAGAACGTAGCCCGGTCCACCTCGCGCGCCGAGACGTCGTGCACGATGTAGCGCGTCTCGACGCCGGCGTAGTTGCGCCTGAGCCAGGTGTCGATCCAGAAGGCGTGCAGCCGCACCAGGTGCTTCTGCTCGTCACCCATCGAGCCCGAGACGTCCATCATCAGCACGATCACCGCGTTGGACTGCGGCGTGCGCACCTCGTTCCAGCTGCGGAAGCGCAGGTCGTCCTTGATCGGCACCACCACGGGGTTCTGGGGGTCGTAGGTGCCGGTGGTCAGCTGCCGCTTGAGGGCCTGGCGGTACGTGCGCTTGAAGTGCCGCAGCGACGCGGGCCCGACGGGACGCACGCCGGTGTAGCGGTCCCGCACCGTCGTCAGGTGGTGGGCGCCCTTGGGGCGGATCCGCGGCAGGGCCAGCTCCTCGCCGAGCATGTCGGCCAGCTCGTCCAGCGAGACGTCCACCTCCAGGATGTGCCGGCCTTCCTGCTCGCCGCCGCGCCCCTTGCCCGGGCCGACCTCGTCGCCCTCCTTGCCCTCGCCGGCGCCGACGCCGCCGGAGTTGTCGCCGTAGCGCAGCGTCGGCAGGTCGATGTCCTGCACCGGCACCGAGACCAGCCTCTTGCCCTCGCGCCCGATGAACTCGCCGCGGGCGATGAAGCGCTTGAGGTCACGGCGGATCCGCCCCTTGACGATCTGCCGGAAGCGGGCGTGGTCCTGTTCGATCTTGTTGATCATCGCCGGCCCCTCCCACTATCGCTACGCCGCCCACCCCGCCCGCGGATGCCCCGCCGGCGCCCCGTGAGCGATTTTCGGCTCTCAGGCCCCCCCAGCCCCACAAACACCCCAGCCCCACGGGCAGGGCCACGGCCAGCTCGGCTGCGCGGTTGACCGTGTCGGCAGCGAGCCCCCAGGCCATCCCCGCCAGCACACCCCCACCCCCACCCCCACCACCCCCGCTCCCCGCTCCCACGCTCGCCCCAGCCCCCGCGCCCGCTGCGCCGCCCGCCATCGCCCAGGCCACAACCCCCACCGCCCACTCGCGCGCACCAAACGGCACCGGCACCACCCCCGCCGCCTGCGTCACCAGCGTCGCCGCCAGCAGCACCGGCGGTGACGCCGGCGCGCCGATCAGCTCGAAGGCCACCAGGTACCGCGCGTAGTGCACCAGCACGTCCGCCCCGCGCAGCGCCACCGCCAGAGCTGCGCGCCGCCACCGCCCGCGCAGCGCCGCCACCGCGCAGGCCATCGTCGCGCACCACACCCCCAGCACGCCCGCGCCGGGCAGCCCAAGGCCCACCAGCGCCGGCCCGCCAAAGGCCAGCCCCGCCACCGCGACCGACCACGCCCAGGCCGCTGCTGCGACCGCGGCGCACGCCACGCTCTGCGCCAGGATCGCTGCGCTGGCCCGGTACCCCACGCCGTGCACGCGCTTGAGGTACACCGCCCGGGCCGCCAGCCCCGGCTTGAGCGGCAAGTAGTTCAGGAGCCACGACACGCCCACCAGCCGCGCCGTGACGGCCACGGGCACCCGCGCGTACGGCCCTGTCAGGACCCCGAGCACCAGCGCCGTCAGCAGCCAGTTGGCCACCGGCAGCCCCACCAGCGCCACGACCATCCCCGCCGGCGCCCCAGCCAGCGCCGCCCCGGCGCGTTCGAGCACCTGGCGCTGGCCCGCCACCGCCCACACCGCGGCGCCCACCAGGCACACGCCCAGCAGCCACCGCCAGGCCCCCGACCACGGCCGACTCGGCGCCGGCCAGGTCATGGACGCGGCGCACCGGGCGCGGGCCCACCCGGCCCCGGCAAGGGACCGGGCGCAGCTGGATCCACCGGCACGGGCACCACCAGCCCGCCACCCGACGGCGGCACCGGCGCGGTGATCCGGAACGGGTTGACCACAGCCCCAGAAACACCGCTGGCCGAGCCCGTCGCGCCTGTCAGGCCCGCTGGCGTCTCCGGCCGACCCCCACCCCCCCCACCCCCACCCCCTGCCTGCGCCCCCGCACCCCCCGTACCCCCCGCGCGGGTTCCGCCCGCGGCCCCAGGCCCGACACGCCCGTAGCTGGCGATCCGGCTGTACGTGAACCGCTCGACGTCACCGAGGCGGTCGCGCACGTGCGCCCGCACGGCCGGGTCGATCCCCTGGCGCTGCCCCAGCGCGTCGAGCACGCCGGCGCCGGCCCGGTTGGCCATCACCAGGCACTTGACCAGCAGCACGCCGTCGTCCGGCTCGGCCTCAGCGGCGACCGCCGACTCGTACGCCGCCAGCTCGGGCACCGCCGACGCCGGCGGCACGTGCGTGAGCATCAGCAGCCTGCCCAGCGCCCCCTGCCTGCGATAGCACCCCGCCAGCGCCTCGCTCAGCGCGGCACGGTCCTGGGCCGTGAGCTTGCTCCACTCGGCGGCGATCAACGCCTGCGACCCCTGCCGAACCGCCAGCAGGAACTCCGGCCCGGCCTCGGCGTCGAGCCGGCTCAGGCGCGACACGACCTCGCCCGGCGGCGCCGCCGGCAGCGCCGCGCGCACCGTCGGCCCGGCCGTCCCCGACCGCGCAAACGGGCCGGCCACGGTCCGCCCCAGGCCGTCCACCCCGTAGCCCTGCACGTAGCGCCACGTCAGGGACGTCCGCTGGAAGACGAAGCACCGGTGGTACCACCCGGCGTAGCCGGTGTCGCCGCGGACCGTCGTCTCGGCCTGCTCGCCGGCCGCCAGGCGCAGCCGCGGGGCCATGCCGGTGATGATCGGCGACCGCGACTCCTCGATCGGGATCAGCCCGGTCGTCTCGATCGGGGCCAGCAGCAGGTCGGTGCGCAGCGGCGCGTCGGGCCCGGCCGGGAGCGGCACCGGCGCCAGGTTGCGCACGCGCGCCCGCAGCAGGACCGGGTCGAAGAGCCCCGCGCTGGGCCGGCTCGGCGTGACGTCCACCGACATGAACGACCCGCGCTCCAGCACCGCGCGGCTCACCCACGCCGGCAGGCCGTCGATGAGCCGGCGCATCGGCTCGGCAAGGGGCGGGTCCGCGGGCGGCTGGCCCGCCAGCCGCGCCGCCCGCTCGCGCGCGTAGAGCCCCACGTACTCGCCGGGGTACGCCTGCCACAGCTCGGCATAGATCCGCTCGGCCTGCGCGCGGTCGGCGGGCCCGGGCGCAGGGCCGGCCTGGGCGCCAGCGGACTCAGCCAGGGCCGCCAGGCCCAGCGAGGCCAGCGGCTCGGCCCTCTCGATCGCCCCGAGCTGCTCGGCCGCCTCCTCGGGGCGCCCCTGCCGCAGCGCAAGCCACCCAGTCAGCAGCCGCCGAGTGCCGTCGGGGAGCGCCCCCCGGCCCTGCGCGCTCAGGAGCCCCTCGACCCGCTTGGCCGCCGGCCCGAGCTCCTGGCCCGTCATCAGGCACAGCCACGGCGCCTCGACCAGCCACGGCTCGAGCCGCTCACGCACGACCTCAACCGACGCGCCGGGCGGGACCGTCTCCGGCTCAGCGACCCACCCCTCCAGCTGAGCCACCGTGGCCAGCAGGTCCCGCGCCGACTCGGCCGCCGACTCGTGATCGCCCGCCGCGTGCGCCGCCACCAGCCGGATGCGCTCCAGGTGCAGCGGCAGGCGCACGCTCTCGGGCTTGGGCGGCGGGTTGGCGATGCTGAACTCGTCGATGCCGCGCTCGGCCAGATCGTCGCGCAGCGCCTGGATCGTCTGCCGCTCGCGCCGCACGTCGAAGAAGAGCAGCCGCGAGGCCTCCTCCACCCCCAGGCTCAGCCAGCGCGACAGGTGGTGCCAGGTCTCGATCGTCTCCCCGCCGGGCACGCGCACCCCGGCAGAGCGCAGCTCAAAGAGCAGCCTGACAAGCCCGCCGGCGCTGTCGGCGGCGCCGTGCTCGACGAGCTGCCGCGCAACGTCGGCGATCACGTCCGGGTCGATCGGGTCGGCGACGAGCAGGTTCAGGAGCAGCTCGAGCCGGCCGACGGGGTCGCTCAGGCGGGACGTGTAGAAGCCCAGCGCCACCCGGGCCGCGTCGCGGTTGGAGGGGTCCAGCCGCACCGCCTGCACCACCAGCCGCAGCGAACGGTCCGTGTCGCCGGCCTGCCGGGCCAGCTCCGAGGCGTCCATGGCCAACCGGCTGCGCACCGCCGGGTCGAGCGTCGCCCCGTCGGGGCCCAGGACCTTCTCCAGGGCCTGGCGCCGCGCCGCGACGCTCTGGAGCAGCTCTAAGCGCTGACGCATCAGCGAGAGCTGCGCCACCGTGTCCCGCGGCTCGAGCCTGACCAGCTCGGCCGTCAGCTGGCGCACAAGCTCGGCGTGCCCGGCCGAGTCGGCCGCGTCGATCGTCAGCCTCAGCAGCTCGGTGTCCCGCGGGGCGTACCGCCGGGCCACGCGCAGCACCTCCAATGCCACGCGGTCGTCGGCCGGATCGCCCTCGGGCGAGCCGCGCAGGTCGAGCAGCGCCAGGTCCGTCAGGGCCCATCCCAGGACGTCGCCGAGCGTGTAGGGCTCGCTCAGGAGCGGCGCCGGCTCCGCCTCGTCGGGCCTGGGCGGGGGCGCGGGCGCCGGAGTCAGGGAGGGAGCCGCGGGCGCAATCGGGACCGGGGACGCATCAGGAGCCGCGGGCGCGATCGGGACCGCGGGCGCAGCCGGCAGCTGAGCCGCGCCCGCCGCCAGCCACGCCAAGGCCCAGGCCGCACCGCCGCGCCGCACGCTCGCCCCACCTCGGGCCATCAGATCCCTCCCGTGGCCAGCCGCCACGCCGCGGTCGCGGTGCCCACCAGGAAGACGCCGGCCGTCAGGGTCTCGAACCCCGCCCGCAGCCCCAGGCTGGCGCGCGGGAAGAGCCGGTCGGCCACCAGCACCGCAAAGACGAACTGCCCCGCGGCGATGAGCATCACGCCGAACGGCCCCGACAGGTGCCGCAGCGCCGGGAACCGGGCCGACCACTCGAAGGCCACCCACAGCCCCGAGAGCACGATCAGCCACGCCGTGGCGGCGCTGACGAGCAGGATCGCCACCGCGTGCCCGCCGGGCCGAGCGCTCACGGTGCGGCCCCCGCGCTGGTTGCCGGCCCGAGCGGCCCGGCCGGGCCGCCGCCCTGCTCGCCGGGCACGCGCGCCGCGGCGATGACCGCGTCGCCCTCGTTGAGGGCCACCACGCGCACGCCCTGGGTGCCCCGGCCGATGGCGCTGATCTGCGCCGCGGGCATGCGCACCAGCTGGCCCATGCGCGTGACGACCACCAGGTCGTCGTGGTCGTGCAGCCCCAGCGCAGCGACGGAGCGCCCGTTGCGGTCGTTGACGCGGATGTCGGCGCGCCCCTTGCCGCCGCGCGACTGCGACCGCGCCTTGCCCGCCTCGGGCTGCACCCGGTACTCGTCGACGAGCGTCCGCTTGCCGAACCCCATCTCGGTGATCGTCAGCAGCGTCAGCGACGCGTCGGCCGTGACGGGGTCGCCGTCGGCGTCGGGCCGCATCGGGATCCCGACGATGCCGACCACCCCGTCGTCGTCGGCCAGGTCGATGCCGCGCACGCCCCCGGCGTTGCGGCCCATCAGGCGCACGTCGTCCTCGGGGAAGCGGATGGCCACGCCCGAGGCGGCCACGATCAGCAGGTCGTCGCCCCCGGTGGTGAGCAACACGTCCAGGAGCGCGTCGCCCTGGCGGATGTCCACCGCGATCAGCCCGCCGGCGTGGACGTTGCGGTAGTCCTTGAGCGGCGTGCGCTTGACCAGCCCCCGCCGGGAGACGAACGTGAGGTACTGGCTCGACTCCTCGAACCCGCGCACCGCCAGGAACGCGCGGGCCCGCTCGCCGGGGCGCAGGTCGACCAGGTTGGCCAGCGAGCGGCCCTTGGCGGTCCGGTCCATCTCGGGCAGCTGGTAGACCTTGAGCCGAAAGACGCGCCCGGCGCTGGTGAAGCACAGCAGGTCGTCGTGGGTCGAGGCCACGAAGAGGTGCTCGGTGAAGTCCTCGTCCTTGGCGCGGTTGGCGATGACCCCCTTGCCCCCGCGCGACTGCTGGCGGTAGGTCTCGAGCACCACGCGCTTGGCGTAGCCCTGGTGCGAGATCGTCACGGCCATGTCCTGCACCGGGATCAGCGCCGAGAGCGTCAGCTCGTCCCCCTGGGCCTCCTCCACGCGGGTGAGGCGCGGCGAGTCGTGCCGGGCGCGCATCTGGTCGCAGTCGCGCACGATCATGTCCAGCACCTCTCGCTGTGAGGCCAGCACGCGCTCGTGCCCGTCGATCTCGCCCAGGCGCGCGGCGTACTCCTCGGCGATCCGCTCGAGCTCCAGCCCCGTCAGCTGGATCAGCCGCATGTTCCCGATGCTCTCGGCCTGCACGCGCGTCAGCGCCACGCCCGCCTCCCCGGCCTGACGCACCAGGGCCAGGAACCGCTCGGGGATCTTGGCCGCCGCCGGGTGCCCGGCCGGGATCCGCAGCCGCAGGGCCGTCAGGGCCTCGATCGCTTCCTGACGCGTGCGCGAGGCGCGGATCACGCGGATCACCTCGTCGATGGCGCACACGGCCAGGATCAGGCCCTCGAGCAGGTGCGCCCGCCGGCGGGCCTCCATCAGCAGGAAGGCCGTCCGCCGACGGATCACCGACACGCGGTGCTCGATGTAGCAGTCGATCATCTGCCTCAGCGAGAGCTGCCTCGGCTGGCGGTTGACCAGCGCCAGCGACTGGACGCTGAAGCTGTGCTGGAGCGGCGTGTACTCGTAGAGCTGCCGCTCGACCACCCCCGCGTCGGCGCCCTTCTTGAGCTCGATCACCACCCGCACCGGGCTCTTGTCGTTGGACTCGTTGCGCGCCTCGGCGATGTCGGTGATCTTGTCGTTGTCGGCCGCGTCCTTGATGCGCTCGATGAGCGTGTCCAGGCCCAGGTTGAACGGGATCTGCTCGATCACCAGCTGCTGGCGGTCCTTGGTCCCCTCGATCGGCTCGGTGCGCACGACCCCGCGCAGCGTCAGGCGCCCGCGGCCGGTCTCGTAGGCCTCGATCACCCCGCCCCGGCCCAGCACCACGCCCCCGGTCGGGAAGTCCGGGCCCTTGATCCCGCGACGCACCACCCGCCCGGCCTCGTCGGTCACGTCTTGCATCAGCTCCAGCAGCGTCAGGCCCGGGTTCTCGATCACACGCACGATCGCGTCGAGCACCTCGGTCGGGTTGTTGGGCGCAAGCGACGTGGCCATCCCCACCGCGATGCCCACCCCGCCGTTGACCAGCAGGTACGGGAACTTGCCCGGGAGCACCGTCGGCTCCATATTGCGGTCGTCGTAGGTCGGCTGGAAGTCGACCGTGTCGAACCTGAGATCCTCGAGCATCTCCGCCGCGGCGTGGGTCATCCGGGCCTCGGTGTAGCGCTCGGCCGCGGGCGGGTCCGGGGCGATGGACCCGAAGTTGCCCTGCGGGTCGATCAGCGTCACGCGCATCCGCCACGCCTGGCCCATGTTGACCAGCGTCGGGTAGATCACCGCCGTCCCGTGCGGGTGGTAGTCCCCCGACGTGTCGCCGGTGATCTTGGCGCACTTGATGTGCTTGCTCCCGGGGCGGAGGTTCAGCCCGTTCATGACCACCAGGATCCGCCGCTGCGACGGCTTGAGCCCGTCGCGCACGTCGGGCAGGGCCCGGTCCATGATCGTCGACATCGCGTAGGTCAGGTACGAGTCCTGCAACTCGCGTTCGATCTGCAGGTCCACGACCCTGCCCACGCCATGGGCCGGCGACTCGGGCGCCCCGCCGCCGGCATCGGACGCGTCGGGGTGTCTGTGCAGCGTGGATCGAAGATACATGTTCATGGTGGTCGTGCCGCCGGTGCGCCCGCGGGCAAAGAACACGAGAATTGTTCAGGGCCGGGGAGAATTCTCTCCACGCACAGGGTAGGTTTGAACCCCGGCGGTTCCCACCACTACCGGCGCGGCGCACCCCGCGCGTCCGACAGGAGGCCCTATGCGCGCCCACGAGCCGCTCCCCACCGAGCAGCACCCCTACCCGGGGCTGCCCCCCCTGAGCCCGCGCGTCGCCCACGCGCGCCGCGAGACCGTCTTCCTCCTCCTGGCCGGGCTCTTCCTGGGCACCCTGGCCATGCTCAACATCCTGGGCATCACCAAGTTCATCGACCTCTCGTTCGTCGTCCTGGGCGTGCGCGTGCCCATGGTCGTGGCCGTCGGCGTCCTGCCCTACCCGCTCACCTTCCTGGTCACCGACTTCATCTCCGAGCTCTACGGCCAGAAGCGCGCCAACCGCGTCGTCTGGGTCGGCCTGCTCCTCAACGGCTGGGTCATGACGATCCTCTGGCTGGGCAGCGTCCTACCGCCCACACCGCCCACCGACCCGGCCACCGGCGCAGCCCTCCGCGACGCCGCGGGCAGGCTGCCGGTCTTCGACGAGGTCAAGTCCCTGGCCTTCGGCGCCGTCGCCGCCTCCATGCTCGCCTACCTCACCGCCCAGTTCGTCGACGTCTACGTCTTCCACTTCTGGATGCGCATCTCGCGCGGCAAGCACCGCTGGCTGCGCAACAACGGCTCGACCCTCACCAGCCAGCTCGTCGACAGCACCGCTGTCATCCTCATCACCCACTTCTTCGCCCGCGCCCTGCCCGTCGACGCCGCCGCGGCGCTGTGGCCGCAACTGCTCACCTTCATCGCCTCGTCCTACCTCTTCAAGCTGGTCGCGGCCCTGCTAGACACCCTGCCGTTTTATCTCGGCAGCGCCTGGCTGAGCCGATACCTCCGCCTGCCGCCAGCCGAGGAGCAGTTCGGCACGCTCCTGTCGCAGCCTGCCCCAGCCGCCGGCCCGACGCCCGACCAAACAGGTCTGACCCATTGAGGCACGCCCCAGACAGGCCCCGATCCGTCGGCCGACGACCACGCATCCGGGCGTTCCAGCAGCACCCCGGCGCGGGAACCGCTCGTGCGCCATGTCCGGGCCCGGCGCACGCGGCCGTGTAGAGTTCGTCATGCCCACGGCCCACACGCTCACCGCCGCCACGACGGAGTTCGAGAAGAAGGACCGCGTGGCCGAGCTGGACCACCGCCCCCGCGTGCTCCTGGGCAAGATGGGCCTGGACGGGCACGACCGCGGCGTCAAGGTCATCGCGCGGGCCCTGCGCGACAGCGGCGTGCACGTGATCTACTCGGGCCTGTGGCAGACGCCGCGCAGCCTGGCCATCAGCGCCCGCGACGAGGACTGCGACGTCATCGCCGCCTCGATGATGTCCAACTCGCACCTGGTGCTCGGGCCGCGCCTGCTGGCCGAGCTCAAGGACCTGGGACGCCCCGACATCCCCGTGCACATGGGGGGCATCCTGCCGCAGGAAGACATCCCGCAGCTGCTGGCAGCGGGCGTGGCGCGCTGCTTCACGACCGGGACAGGCCTGATGGACGTGGTCGAGGCGGCCAAGTCGGCCACCGGCGCGCACCGGGCGACGGTCGCCACCGGCCACCCGATCGCCCAGCTGGCGCGGGACATCTCGCTGGCCCACGCCGGCCGGGCCTTGCGACCCGACGCCCCCCGGCGCCGCCCCCGCAAGGTGATCGGCGTCACCGGCTCGCCCGGGGCCGGCAAGAGCACGCTGGTGGCCCAGATGGCCGCCGAGCACGCCCGCCAGCACGAGACCGACCCGGCCCTGGGCCGCGTGGCCGTGGTGGCCTACGACCCCATGAGCCCCATCACCTCCGGGGCGCTCCTGGGCGACCGCCTGCGCGTCGACTTCAACACCCTCGACCAGCGCGTCTTCTACCGCTCCCTGGCCATCTCCGGCGAGGACTACCGCTCCCTCGACGACGTCGTGCGGCTCATCGGCGGCGCGGGGTTCGAGACCGTCTTTGTCGAGACCGTCGGCGCCGGCCAGAACGAGACCCGCATCCGCGCCCACACCGACCGGACCCTGGTGGTCCTCACCCCGGGCATGGGCGACGCGGTGCAGATGGACAAGGCCGGCATCCTGGAGATCGCCGACGTGTTCGTCTGCAACAAGGCCGACTACCCGGGCCAGCACGAGCTGGTCCGCAACCTCCGCGAGATCGCCGGCCGCAGGCCCATATTCGAGACCGTCGCCACCATGGGGACCGGAATCCCCGAACTCCTGACGCTGGCCCGGTCGTAGATTGCTCAGCGGGGGCCGCCGCCCCCGGGGGACGGTGCACAGGCATGGTCGCGCAGGCAGGTCACATCTCACACCAAGCCCAGGCCCACGACGCCGGCCACAAGATGCGCTGCCTGGAGGTCTGGGGCGGCTCCAGCGCCGCCGCTGAGAAGCTCGAGGTGCCGGGCCTGGACATGTGGGTCCTCTCCAGGCCGCACAACGGCGCAGCCGAGGGCGGGGACCTGCACTACATCTCCTCCTGCGGCACGGGGCGCATCTCTCGGGTGGTGGTCGCCGACGTGGCCGGCCACGGCCTGGAGGTCTCGTCGCTGGCGCGCGGCCTGCGCGACCTCATGCGGCGCTACATGAACTTCGTCGATCAGTCCAGCCTGGTCGAGCGCATCAACCGCGCCTTTGCGGCCATCTCCCCCGACGGCCGCTTCGCCACGGCCCTGGTGGCCACGTACTGGGCCCCGACGCGATCGCTGATCACCACCATCGCCGGCCACCCGCGGCCGATGGCCTACTCGTCCGGCACGGGCCAGTGGCAGCTCCTGGCCCACGACCCCAGCACGCCGCGCGGGGCCAACCTCCCCCTGGGCATCGACGACGACTCGGACTACACCCACGTCGGCGTGCAGCTCCGCCCGGGCGACGTGGTCGTCATGTACTCCGACGCCCTGATGGAGGCCCAGCGGGCCGGCTCCTCCGATCAGCTGGGCGAGCCGGGCCTCCTGCGCCTGATCGCGTCCCTGGACCCGGCCAAGCCCGAGCGGCTGGCCGGCGACCTGCTCACCGCCGTCGAGTCCTACGCCGGCGGGCCTCTCAACGACGACGCGACCGTCGTGGTCCTGACCCCCAGCGCCCGCGCGCCCGTGGCCCCGCTGGCCGAGCGCCTCAGGGCGCTGGGCAGGCTCTGCTCCATGACCCTCCGCGGCCTGCTGGTCCACGGCCAGGCCCCCCCACTGCACGACATCCTCCTGGGCCTGCGCACGCCCCAATCCAAGCAGGCCGTGCGCGGCGGGCTGAGCGGGCTGGGCGGGCTGAACGCCGCGCCGACGCCCCCGGCCGCGCTGCCGGACCTGCCCGCGGCGCGCTGACGGCCCCGGCCGGCGCGCACCGGGCCTGTGGACAGTCCCGGCTTGCCGCACGTAGGGTCACGCCCGGTCGAGCGCGCGGGCCGAGGTCGGCCCGACCTCCCGCGTCCCGCGCCGGCACTCCGTGACCGCACCCGACACCACCGACCCGCTCCCCACCCTCGCGCGAGCGGCCCAGCCCCAGCTGCGCGCCGGGGTCGCGCCCCAGCGCCCCGCCGACGGCTCGCCCGACGCCGGCCCAGCCCAAGCCGTAACCGACGACGCCGGCGCCAGCGCGCACACCGCCGCCATCGACCCGATGACCCTCGACCCGCTCTCGGAGAGCCCCGCGCAGGCCGGGCGCGAGCTGCGCGGGCGCGGCCTGCGCCTGTGGCGGCTGCGTCGCCAGGGGCCGACCCCCACCCCCACTACCCCCCCCACCGCCACCGCAGCGGCCACAACCGCAGCGACCGAAGACGGCGTCCTCCGCTCGGGCAGGCTCGCCGGCAAGGGCATGAACGCGGCGATCTGGGCGCTCTCCTGGCCCGTGCTGTGCGAGTCGGTCCTCAACTCGACCAACGGCCTGGTCGACTCCATGCTCGCCTCGGGCGTCTCGCAGGCCGCCGCCGACGCGGTGACCCCCGGCGCGTATCTGACGTGGTTCATCGGGCTCATCAGCATGGCCATCGGCGTGGGCGCCACGGCGTTGATCGCCCGATCGATCGGCGCCGGGCGCTGGGCGGTGGCCCGGGCGGCGCTGGGCCAGGCGATGCTCCTGGCGGTGCTCGGCGGGGCGCTGGCGGCGGTCTTCTTGGCCCTGATGGCCGTGCCGCTGGGGGCGGTGATGGGCCTGTCGGGGCGCACGGCCGAGCTGATGCACCACTACCTGTGGGCCTACGCCCTGGGCGTGCCCTTCAGCACGGTCCTCTTTGCGGCCAACGCCTGCGCCCGCGGTGCCGGCGACACGCGCCGCCCGCTGTGGGTCATGGCCACGGTCAACGTCGTCAACGTGATCGCCTCGATCGCCCTGGGCAGCTGGGCCGGCCTGGGCGTGCTGGGCATCGGCCTGGGCACGTCGGTGGCGCACGTGGTCGGCGCGGCCCTGATCGTCGGCTCGCACGCCAGGGGCGCCTCGGGCATCGGCCTGACTCGGCGGTGGCTGCGGCCCCACCGCGTGACGGCCGTGCGCCTGCTTCGGCTGGGCCTGCCCAACTTCTTCGAGACCCTTGGCATGTGGGCCGCCAACATGCTCGTCCTGCTCATGGTCGGGTGGATGAACGCCGCCGAGACCGCCCGGCTGCTCGCCCTGGAGGCAGGCCGGCCCTTGCCGGGCGCGGCGCCGATTGACCAGGCCTCCGGCGGCCTGCTCGGGGCGCACCTCAACGCCATCCGCATCGAGGCGTACTCGTTCCTGCCCGGCTTTGCCATGGGCATCGCCGCCGGCGCCCTGTGCGGCCAGTACCTGGGCGCGGGCATGCCCCAGACGGCGCGGCGGGCCATCCTCCGCTGCGCCGCCATGGCCGTGAGCATGATGGGACTGATGGGGCTGCTCTTTGTCTTCCTCGGCAGGGCCATCACCGGGCTGGTCAGCCAGCAGCCGGCCCACCTGGAGCACACGCCGCGGCTGCTGATGATCACCGGCATGGTCCAGATGCCCTTTGCCGTGGCCCTGGTGATGCGCTCGGCGCTCCACGGCGCGGGCGACGTCCGCGCCGTCATGGTCCTGACCTGGATCAGCCAGTGGGGCCTGCGCCTGCCGCTGGCCTATCTCCTGAGCGGCGTGGACATCCCCGTGCCCGGCTGGCTCGGCGGCGCCCCGGGGCGGGTCATCGCCAACCCCTCGCCGCTCGATTGGGGCGTCACCGGTCTGTGGGTCGGCCTGTGCTGCGAGATCGTGATCCGCGCAGCCCTGTACACCGCCCGGTTCCTCCAAGGCGCCTGGGTGCGCGCCAGGGTCTGACCCGGCGCGCCCGCGACCGACGAGCCCCTACTGTGCGACCGCGCCCGGGCGCCCGATGCGGCGCCCAGCCGCGGAGCACCCCGATCATGACCCCCGCTCCAGCCTCACCCCCCGGCGCAGCACCCGTCGCCCCCGAGGGCGTCACGGACCTGCGCATCCTGGCCGACCAGTACACGCTCCAGGAGCAGCAGATCCGCGCCGGCGGCGGCAGGGCGGCCGTCGAGCGCCAGCACCACAAGGGCCGCCTCACCGCCCGCGAGCGCGTCAACCTGCTCGTGGACGGCCCCCCCATGGCCGTGCCCCACGGCCCGCAGCCGGTCGAGCGATTCCAGGAGCTGGGCCTCTGGGCCGCCCACGGCATGTACGCCGAGCACGGCGGGGCCCCGGCAGCGGGCGTCGTCACCGGCATCGGCCTGGTCCACGGCAGACGCTGCGTGATCATCGCCAACGACGCCACCGTCAAGGCCGGGGCCTTCTTCCCCATGACCTGCAAGAAGATCATCCGGGCCCAGACCATCGCCATGATGGCCCGGCTCCCCCTGGTCTACCTGGTCGACAGCGCCGGCGTCTACCTGCCGCTCCAGGAGGACGTCTTCCCCGACGCCGACGACTTCGGCCGGATCTTCCGCAACAACGCCGTCATCTCCGCCGCCGGCATCCCGCAGGTCGCGGCCATCATGGGCTCGTGCGTCGCCGGCGGGGGCTACCTGCCGGTCCTGTGCGACACGCTGCTCATGACCGAGGGCAGCGGGCTCTACCTGGCCGGGCCGGCCCTGGTCAAGGCCGCCATCGGGCAGGAGGTCAGCGACGAGGAGCTCGGCGGGGCCCAGATGCACGCGGCCGTCTCGGGGACCATCGACTTCCGCGAGAAGGACGACCCGGCGTGCGTCGCGCGCCTGCGCTCGCTCCTGGGCAAGTACGGCGCCCAGACCCCCGCGCCCGCCGCCATCGCGCCGGCCCAGCACCCCGCCCGGCTCGAGCGCGTCTTCACCGACCAGGCCGGGGCCCAGTACGACGTGCGCGACCTGCTGGCCGCCGTCGTCGACGCCCGGGCCGATCAGCCGGGCCAGCCGGACTTTGACGAGTACAAGGCCGAGTACGGGCGCTCGATCGTGTGCGGCCTGGCGCGCCTGGGCGGGCACGCCGTGGGCGTGGTGGCCAACCAGAAGAAGGCCGTCCAGCGGGCCCTGCCCGGGGGCACCGAGGCCAGGTCGGCCGTGCAGATGCCCGGGGTGATCTACGACGACTCGGCCGACAAGGCCGCCCGCTTCGTGATGGACTGCAACCAGCGCCGGGTGCCGATCGTCTTCGTCCACGACACCACGGGCTTCATGGTGGGCCGCCAGAGCGAGCAGGGCGGCATCATCCGGGCCGGGGCCAAGCTGGTCAACGCGGTCTCCAACAGCGTCGTGCCCAAGATCGTGCTGATCACCGGCGGCAGCTACGGCGCGGGCAACTACGCCATGTGCGGCCGGGCCTTCGACCAATTCCTGGCCCTGGCCTGGCCCAGCGCCAAGTGCGCCGTGATGGGCGCAGCCCAGGCCACCGGCACCCTGGCCATGATCGAGCAGCGCTCCCGCGAGCGCAAGGGCGAGGCCATCGACGAGGCCACCCGCGCCGCCATCCTCGACGCCGTCCGCGCCTCCTACACGGAGCAGCAGGACATCCGCCACGCCGCCGCCCGCGGCTGGATCGACCGGGTCATCCGCCCCGCCGACACCCGCGCCGAGCTCATCGCCGCGCTCGACGCGGCCCAGCAGGGCTGGGACCGCACGCAGCGCTTCGCCACCGGCGTCCTGCAAACCTGACCGCGCCCCTCAGGCGGCCTTGGGTGTCTCAGCCGCCTCGGCCGCCCCTCAGGCGGCCTTGGGGGCGTAGACGCGCATCACGCCCACCCCGGCCCGAACCGCCGCGTCCAGGGCCTTGTGGGCCATGTCCAGCAGCGCGTCGGGAGTCTCGAACTTGGCGCGGGTCTGGTCGTCCAGGCAGGCCATCCCCACGCTCACGCCCCCAGCGATCTCGAAGGGACGCAGCCCGGGCGCCTCGCAGCGGAACGGCGCCTGCCCGCCCAGCTGACGCACCCGCTCGAGCGACGCGGTCCCTTGCACACGCGACCGGTTGGGCAGCATCGCAGCCAGGAGCCGATCGTCGAACCGGCACAGGATGCCCCCCGCCTCGGCGACGGGCCCGGCCAGCCGGTCGGCCACGGCGCGCAGGTAGCTGTCCAGGCCGGCGGCGCCCATCCGGGACGCCTCCTGGGCCCCAGCAAGGTGGAGCACCGCCACGCACAGCGTGCCGCCGGTGACCTGGGCCTGCTCGAAGCCCACGGTGATGTTCTGATTGAAGACCGCGCGCGTCGGCAGGCCGGTCACCTCGTCGAGCATCGCCGCGTGGAGCATCTCGGGGTCGGCCCCGGGCGTAAGCGGCAGGTTGATCTGCCGGAGCTGGTCGGCCGCTCGCTTCTGGACCTCCTCGGCGTCGCGGACCTGCCCGATGTCCATGCTCAGCAGGCGCGCCACTTCCTTGGCCCCGCTCTGAACCTGCCTCATGACCTCGTCGCACCGCGGCGCCCCGACCGAGAGCCACTCCTCGGCCCGCGTGTAGAGCCGCTTGAGGGCCACGCCCGGCTCGGCGCTCTGGATCACGTCGCAGGCGATGTTGCCGATGGCCACGCCCTGGCAGGTCGGCATCACCTCCGCCGGCGCCGCCGTCGGGCGCTCGTGGAACCGGATCGGCTGCACCAGGTCGTCGGGCAGGCGCCACCGCTGGGCCAGCATGGCCCCGATCTCCGGGTGCCCGACCTCCAGCTCGGCCAGCTCGACCTTGAGCAGCTGGCGGTGATCGCCGTTGGTCATCAGCAGCACGCGCTCGTAGTCCTTGCCCAGGGCGATGTGCATGGCGACCATGCCGATGTCCTGGAGCAGCCCGCCCAGGAACGCCTCCTCCTCCTTGCCCGCCTTGGCCTCGTGCGCAAAGCACTTGGCCGCCACGCCCGAGAGCAGGCTGCGGCGCCAGTACCCCTGGTAATCGAAGCCGACGCTCTGGTTGGCGTTGATGCTCGAGACCAGCGAGAAGCCCAGGGCCAGCGTCTTGACCGCCGAGAGGCCCATGAGCACGATCGCCTGGTTGATCGTCGTGCAGGGCTTGCGCAGCGCGTAGAACGACGAGTTGACCGTGCGCAGGATCTTGGCCGAGAGGCCCTGGTCGTTGTTGATCACCTGCGCAAGGTCCCCCAGGCGGACCTGCTGGTCCTGCGTCAGGTCGATCACGCGCAGGGCCACCGCCGGCATCGACGGCAGCCGCTGGCATGAGAGCACGCGCTCGAGCAGTTCTGGGTTCATGGATCTGAGCAGCGTCGAGTCTGGGCGACCGATCCCCGCGCGCCGGCCCCGCGCCGGCGTCCGCTGGGGGCTGCTCGGGCATCGACGGCCCAGCGGGCGCGGTTTATCGCCTCCGCTGCCCGGTCCCCGGTCCCTGGCGACCTGGCCCGGTCGGAGGGGCCGTGCGGGTGCCCCCCGCCGCGACAAGGTCCGGGAACACCAGCCCCAGCGTGACCAGCTCGCGTCCGATCACGTGGCGGATCACCGCCGCCAGCAGCCGGGCCGCCCGGGCCCACGTCCGCTGGTCGTGCCGATCGCCCAGCGCCGACCGCACCTGGGCGATCGGCGCTGCGCTGGCCCCCGGCGGCCCAGCCCGCGCCTCCTGAGCGGCCCTGCGCAGCAGCCCCGCCGCCAGCGCCACGGTCTGGGCGCGCACGGGCCAGCCCTGGCCGCGGTGCGCCTCGGGGCGCTCCCCGCCGATCACCCCGCCCAGGTCCGGGTGATACAGCAGCACCCCGCGGCTGGGAAGCTGGGCGCCGCTGCCGGCCGTGCGCTCCAGGTCCGGCGCCAAGCCCGCCGACCAGAGCGCCCTGGCCTGGAAGATGCCCAGCGCGCTCTCGGCCGCGCCCGGGCTGGCCAGGTCACGCAGGGCCCGCAGCACCGCCGCGAACATCCCCGCGTGCGGGTCATGATCGAGCGTCATGCCCCGGGCCACGTCGGCGACGTACACCCCGGCGCGGTGGGCCGACAGGTCGCGCCGCAGGTGCCCCATCGGCTCGCGCAGGTCCCACTCGGTGAGCAGCGCCAGCTCGGTCGTGGGCTTGAGGATCAGCCCCGCCACGCCCGCCGTGAGCCCCTCAAGGCCCCCCGAGTACGGCGCGCCGGCCCGCCGCGAGCCCTTGGCCAGCGCCCTGACCAGCCCGTGCTCGAGCGTGAAGAGCAGGCAGGTCTGCGAGGTCTCCGAGTAGTCCCACTGCTGCACGCACACGGCCTGGTCGAACACCTTGGACACCGGCGATCATTCGCCCGGCCCGGCCCGGCCGCGGCTCAGGCCAGCCCGGCCATGCGGCGCATGGTCGCGGGGCTCTCGCCCTCGCCGGTGCGGGCGCTCAGGACCGCCGCCTGCGCCATGGCCAGCACGCGCGAGAATTGATGCCCCCCAGCGCGCTGGGGCCGTCGCTGAGCAGCCGCGCCAGCTGCGCACCGGACAGCTCCTCGAGCGCCGCGGCGCTCGCCCCGATGGCACCCGCCGCCCCCGAAGCGCCCGCTGCGCCAGCGGCGCCCGCCGCCGGCCCGCCGGGAGCGCCCCGCTTGCGCCGCGCCCCGCCGCGGCCCGCGCCGCCGCGCTCAGCCCCGACGCCCTCGGCGCCGAAGAGACCGCCGCTGCGGTCCACCTCGCGCCCGGACGGGTCCGTCCAGACCAGGCCCGCCACCGAGACGCGCAGCCTGCCGCCGGCGCCGATCAGGTCCAGCTCCACCGAGCGCTCGCCCACGCGGTCGCTCACCAGCACGCTCACAGCCTTGCCCGGCAGGCGCCCGTTGGCGGTCATCTCGCCGCCCAGCCGGCTCAGGGTCTCGCCGGGCGCCGCGTGCAGCGCCGAGCCGCTGGGCCCCACGTACGCCGCGTCGATCACCTCCGGCTCGCCCACGAACATGTGGACCAGGTCCATGGCCTCAAAGAGCCGCGCCCCCAGCGAGCCGTGCACGGGCGACCCCAGGCAACGCACCGACGCCGCCCGCACCGGGCCGAACTGCTCCAGCAGCGCCGCCGCGTCGCGCATCGGGCCCAACCACCGCACCGCCGGGCACAGCGCGCACCACCCCTGCGCAAACCCCCCGCCGTCCCCGCCGCCGCCGGCCTCGCGCACCACGCCCCCGGAGCCGCCCGCGGCGCTCAGGCCCAGGAGCGAGCCCGGCAGCGGCTCGAGGCTGGCCACCCGCACGCCGCGCGCCGCGCACCCGCGCACCGCCTCCGCGGCGGCGCCGTCCCCCGCGTCGCTCTGGCCCAGCAGCCCCGGCGTGAGCAACCACACCACGCCCGCCGTCGTCCGCGACAGCGCCGCGCGCAGGTCGTCGTGGGCCTCGCACGCCTGCCCGCTGCGCTGGGTGATCAGCTCGGCCAGCGGGCCGGCCCGCCCCGCCTCGGGCGTGCCGACGCCGGTCACGCGCAGCCCCGCCCGCGCCGCGGCCCCCAACGCCAGGCCCACCTGCTCGCTCCGCAGCCACACCACGCACTGGCCGCGTGACCCACCCGGCGGCGTTTGCACATGCTCAGGCACCTTGGACACGCTCGGCTCCCATCGCGGCCGCCGCCCGGCGAGCCCGGCACCCGCACGCCACGTACCATATCAACTTGGCAACCCAAGACGGCGTGGCTACGCGACCGCCGCCCCGGCAACCCCGGCGCGGAGGAAAGTCCGAGCACGGCAGGACACGGCGGTGGGTAACACCCACCCGGGCGTGGTCGTCGCCCGAGGGACAGTGCCACAGAGAACAGACCGCCGATGGCCCACCCCCGCGCTTGCGCGGGCAGGGATCAGGCAAGGGTGAAACGGTGCGGTAAGAGCGCACCGCCCGCGTGGCGACACGCGGGGCACGGCAAACCCCGCCGCGTGCAAGGTCATGCAGCCGCCGGCGCCGAGCCCTCACCGGCTCGACGCCAGGCCCGGTCCGGGCCAGTGCGGCGGGTAGACCGCTCGAGCCCCGCGGCAACGCGCGGCCCAGAGAAATGGTCGCGCTCGCGTCAAGGCCCCTGCCCAAGCCCCCGTCAAGCGGGCACGGGAACCAGACGCGACGACAGAACTCGGCTTACTCGCCACGCCCGACCCTTCGCGGGCCCTCGGCTTCTCCCGGGGGCCCGCGGCCTTTTTGCTCCCCCAACCCCGCTCTCCCATCCCCCGCCCCCGCCCCCGCCCGCCCGCCGGGCCCCCAGATACGCTCGGCCGTGCCCCCCCCGCACGAAACACACGACCGTGTGATCGCCGACATCGCCGTCGTCGGGGCCGGCGCCGCGGGGCTCTTCGCCGCCACCTGGGCGGGACGCCGGGCCCACGCCGGCGGCTCGCGCCCGACGATCCTCGCCCTCGACGGCGCCGCCAAGCTCGGGGCCAAGGTCCTCGTCGCCGGCGGCGGGCGATGCAACGTCACCCACCACGCCGTCTCCTCCGACGACTTCGCCGGGTCCACCCCGGGCGCCGTCCGCGCCGTGCTGGCCCGCTGGTCCGTCGCCGACACCGTCGCTTTCTTCGCCGACCTGGGCGTGCCGCTCAAGCGCGAGCCCACCGGCAAGCTCTTCCCGGTCTCCGACGACGCGCACAGCGTCCTGGACGCCCTCCTGCGCGCAGCCCGAGCCGCCGGCGCCCGCCTGGCACACCCGTGGCGCGTCGCGTCCGTCTCGGCCGATGCCGACGGCCTCTTCGACATCCGGCGCGACACAGCGCGCGACGCCGACACCCTCGCCAGGCACCCGGCCGGCCCCGACGCCGACCCGGTCTTGCGCCACGACCGTGTCTTGGCCCGCAGGCTGATCCTGGCCACCGGCGGCATGGCCCTGCCCCGGTCCGGCTCCGACGGCGGCGGCTATGCCATCGCCAGCGCGCTGGGCCACTCGATCACCGAGCACGTCAGGCCCGCCCTGGTCCCGCTGATCCTCGCCGACGCCCCCCCGGCCAGCACGCCCAACGCACCCGCCCCACCCAACGCACCCGCCGCGCCCGCCCCACCACCCCCCGGCGTGGCCGAGGCCCTGCGGTCGCTCTCGGGCGTCGCTGCGCTCGCGACACTGCGGCTGCACACCGGCTCGGGCAAGCGCACCCACCAGGCCACCGGCCCGCTGCTGTGCACGCACTTTGGCCTCTCGGGCCCCGCGGCCCTGGACATCTCCCGCCACCTGACGCACCTGCGCCACACCGACGCGGGCGCGCACCTGCGCGCCTCGTTCCTGCCCGCCCTGACGACGCAGGCCGCCGACGCCATGCTGCTGACCGCCCGCGCCCTGTCGCCGTTGCGGGCCCTGTGCGTGCCGCCGCACGCCCTGCCCGAGCGCCTCGTCAGGGCGCTGTGCGCCCTGGCCGGCGCCCCGCCCGCCGAGCCCATGACCAGCCTGACCAAGCCCGCCCGCCGGGCCCTGGCCGCCGCCCTGACCGACCTCCCCCTGCCCGTCACCGGCGACCGCGGCTTCACACACGCCGAGACCACCGCCGGCGGCGTGCCGCTGGCCGAGCTCCACCTGGCCACTATGGCCAGCCGAGCGCAAAGCCACCTGTTCGTGTGCGGCGAGCTGTGCGACGTCGACGGCCGCATCGGCGGCTTCAACTTCCAGTGGGCCTGGGCCAGCGGTCACCTGGCCGGCGTCGCCGCGGCCAGCTCGCTTGCGCAGTGAGCGCACCACGCCGCCGCGTCGGCCGGGCCGACCCCGACCGCCGCCCGCGGGCTGGGCAGACGCGCCAGCCTGTCGAGCATCCGCGACCGGTACCGGTCCTGCCCGAGCGTGCGGGCCGGGTCGGCCGCGGCCTGGGCGTACTCGCCCGCCAGCAGGGCCGAGATCCGCTCGATCCGCGTCTCGGGGTACGGGTGGGTGGCGAAGAACTCGCCCAACGCCCCGCCCGCCGAGCCCCCGCCCGACCGCTCGAGGATGCGCATGAGCTCCAGCGCCCCGCGCGGGTTGTACCCCGCCTTGGTCATGTAGCGCATCCCCAGCGCGTCGGCCTCGCTCTCCTGGTCGCGCCCGAACTTGAGCAGCACGCCCTGCCCGCCCATGTTGAGCACCACGCCCGCCGCCTGGGCCGTGCCGGGGTCGCCCGCTGCGCGGGAGACACCCACCGCTGCGCCCTGGAGGAGCACCTGCGCAAGCCCGCCCTGGGCGACGCGCTCGGACGTGTGCCGGGCCGTGACGTGGCCGATCTCGTGCCCGACCACCGCCGCCAGCTGCGCCTCGTTGGTCATCGCCTCAGCCAGGCCGCGCGAGAGGAACACCTTCCCGCCGGGCAGCGCAAAGGCGTTGAACACCGGGCTGTCCAGCAGCGTGAACTCCCACGGGATCCCGGGGTAGTCCCCCTCGGTGTGCACCGCCAGGGCCCGCCCGATCTCGGCCATGTAGCCCGCGGCCGCGGCGTCGGCCACCGCGCCGCCGAACTCCGCTGTCAGCTGCGGGGCCGCCTCGGCGCCCAGCCGCAGCTCCTCGCTGCGCGACAGCCCGCCGAGCGTCAGCTGGCGGCGCCCGGTCGCTTCGTTGAGCTCGCACGAGGCGCCCGCCCCGAGCACCCCGAGCAGGGCGACCAACCCGACCCCTCGCGTACCCCGCTGACTCATGGTTCCGGCTCCCACGCGCACCACTCCCGTCTGGACCGCCACACCCTCACACGGACGCCCGCGCACCCGGCCAAGCCCCACCGCCCGCACCCGCACCCCCCACCCCCCACGCGCGCACCGAGCGCGTGGCAGAGTCCATCCTACCAGCCGCCCCTGCGCGCAGGCCGCCCCCACGCCCCCACGCCCCCCGCCTCAGCGCTGCCCCTCCGGCGGCGACCAGGTGCTCTTGATGTGCACCTCGGCCAGCTGCTTCTCGGGCACCTGGCTGGGGGCCCTGGTCATCAGGTCCTGGCCGATCTGCGTCTTGGGGAAGGCGATCACGTCGCGGATGTTCTCCGTCCCGCACAGGTGCATCACCAGGCGGTCGAGCCCGAAGGCGATCCCGCCGTGCGGCGGCGCACCGAACGAGAGCGCCTCGAGCAGGAACGAGAACTTCTCGCGCGCCTGCTCGGCCGAGAGCCCCAGGAGCTGGAAGACCTTCGACTGCACCGCCGGGTCGTGGATGCGGACCGAGCCGCCGGCGATCTCGGAGCCGTTGAGCACGATGTCGTACCCCGCCGAGACCACCGACTCGATGGCCACCTCGTCCTGCAAGTCGGCCCGCACGAACAGGTCGCGCTGGTCGTCGCGCGGGGCGGTGAACGGGTGGTGCATGGCGACCCACTTGCCCGTCTCCTTGTTCTTCTCGAACATCGGGAAGTCGACCACCCACAGGAAGTTCCACGCCTTGCCCCACTCGGGCACGAGCCCCATGTCCCGGGCCACGCGCTGGCGCAGCTCCCCGATCGCCTTGGTGGCCACGGCGTAGGCGTCGGCCACGAAGAGCACCGTGTCGCCGGGCTCGGCGCCGACCGCCGAGAGGAACTCGGCCTTGACCGGCTCGAGGAACTTGGCCACGCCCGTGTCGAGCCTGGGCCCGCCCTCGCCGCCGAGGACCTTGACCACCGCCACGCCCCCGGCCCCGAAGCCGCGGACCAGGTCGCTGTAGCCGTCGGTGATCTTGCGGGTGAGCCTCTCGGCGCCGCCGGGCACGCGCAGGGCCTTGACGACGCCGCGCTTGGAGTTGAACCGCGGCCGGTCCTTGCCCTTGTCCAGCGCCGCGCGGAAGATGGCAAACTCGGTCCTGGCGGCCAGCTCGCTCAGGTCCTGGATCTCCAGGCCGTACCGCGTGTCCGGCCGGTCGATGCCGTACCGCTCCATCGCCTCCCGGTAGCCCATGCGCAGCATGGGCGGGACCTGGACGCCCAGCACCTGGCCAAAGAGCTCCCGCACGAAGCCCTCCATCGTCTCCATGACCTGCTCGCGGCGCACAAACGACATCTCCAGGTCGATCTGCGTGAACTCGGGCTGCCGGTCGGCGCGCGGGTCCTCGTCGCGGAAGCACCGGCAGATCTGCATGTACCGGTCGGCGCCGCCCACCATCATGATCTGCTTGAAGAGCTGCGGGCTCTGGGGCAGGGCGTAGAACGTCCCGGGCACGTTGCGCACCGGCACCAGGAACTCGCGGGCGCCCTCGGGCGTGCTCTTGTAGAGCACCGGCGTCTCGACCTCCAAGAACCCCTGCGCGTCGAAGTACCGCCGCGTCACCTGGTACACGCGGTGGCGCGTCTGGAGCGCCTGCTGCATGCGCGGACGCCGCAGGTCCAGGTACCGGTGCCTCAGCCGCAGCTCCTCGTTGGGCAGCTCGGCGCCGTCGTCGGGCAGGAAGGGCGGGTTGGCCGTCTTGTTGAGCACCTCGAGCGCGGTCACCACGACCTCGACGCGCCCGGTGGCCAGCTTGGGGTTCTCGCCGCCGACGCGCACCCGCACCCGGCCCTCGACGGCGATCACGTCCTCGTTGCGGAGCTTGTCGGCCGCGTCCATCAGCCCCGCCGGCGCGCCGTCGTCGGGGTCGAAGACCAGCTGCGTCAGGCCGCTGCGGTCGCGCAGGTCGATGAAGATCAGCCGGCCGTGGTCCCGGTAGGAGTTGACCCACCCGTTGAGCCGCACCGTCTGCCCGACGTGTCCCTCGCGGGCGTGCCCGCACATGTGTGTCCGGATGAGCATGAGGCCGAGTGTAGTGGGCGCCGCCGGGCCGATCACCGCCGATCACTCCCGCCGCGCAGCTCCGCCGGGCACACCCACACGCCGCCGCCTGCTCCGCCGCCCGCCCGCGCCGGCGCCGGCGCGCCAGCTAGGCTCGTGCCATGCCCGAGCCGGCGCTCATCTGGGACAGCGTCTCGGCCCGGTACGGCCGGCGCACCGCCCTGGACGCCCTGAGCCTCTCGCTGGCGCCCGGCACCGTCACGGGGCTGCTCGGGCCCAACGGCGCCGGCAAGTCCACCGCCATCGCCCTGGCCGCCGGCCTGCTCAGGCCCACCAGCGGGGCCGTGCGCGTGCGCACGCCCGCCGGGCCGCTCCCCCCCACCCACCGGGCCGCGCGGGCCATGATCGGCCTGTGCCCCCAGTCGCCGGCCCTGTACGACGCCCTGACGGCACGCGAGAACCTGGCGCTCCTGGGCGCGCTCTACGGCCTGCGCGGCGCGGCGCTGACGGCCCGCGCCGCCGAGTGCCTGGAGCTGGTCGCCCTGGCCCCGCGCGCCGCCGACCGCGTCGGCTCCTTCTCCCAGGGCATGAAGCGCCGCCTCTCCCTGGCCGCGGCGCTCCTGCACAGCCCGGCGGTCGTGCTCCTGGACGAGCCCACCGCAGGCCTGGACCCGCACGCCCGGGCCGCGATCCTCGACGCCGTCAGCGCCCTGCGCAGCGCCGGCGCCGCCGTGCTCCTGAGCACCCACCTGCTCCCCGAGGCCGAACGCCTCTGCGACACCGCCGCGATCATCGACCACGGCCGGCTGCTGGACCTGGCCCCGCCGCGCCAGCTGATCGACCGCCACGCCGGCCCCGGCCGGCTCACCGTCCGCCACGAGCTCGGCCAGCGCACCGTCCGGGTCGGCGACCTGCCCGCGGACCTGGCCGCCGCCGCAGCAACCCCCGGGCTCCTCGAGCTACGCCTGGAGCGCCCCGGGCTCGAGTCGGTCTTCCTAACCCTCACGGGCCGGGCGCCGCGCGACCAATGACCCACGCCCCCCGCCCGCCCCAGACCCTGGCGCTCCCTCGGGCCGTGGCGACCCTGGCCCTCAAGGACCTCCGCCTGATGTGGCGCGACCGCGTCGGGCTGGTCTTTACCGTCTGGTTCCCCGTCTGCTTCGCCGCGCTCTTTGGCGCCGTGCTCAGCGGCCCGGGCGTCCCTCAGCGGGCGCCCCTTGCGCTGGTCGACCGCGACGGCTCGGCAGAATCGGCGGCCCTGGTGGCGCGCCTGCTCGCTGCGCCCGAGGCCCGCGCCTGGCTCGCCCCCGACGAAGACCACGCCCGCCGGCAGGTCCTGGCCAAGCGCGCCGCCGCCGCGCTGATCATCGACCCGGGCTTCGCCAAGCCCGACCCGCCAACGCACCGAGCGCACGGCGCCGCGGCGCCCGCGGCGCTGGCCCTGCGGCTGCTCACCGACCCCTCCCGCGCGCCCGAGGCCGCGGCCCTCCGCGGCGTGATCCTCCCCGCCGCCTTGACCGCCCGCTGGGGCGCGCCCGCCTTAGCCGGCCCACCCCGGGCGCTCATCCACACCGAGCCCCTGGGCCCCGGCGCTCCTCAGCTCGGCGCCCCGCCCTCAGCGGGCGGCGGCTACGCCGTGAGCGTGCCGCAGGGCATGCTCTGGGGGGTCATGGGCGCCGCGATGGCCTTCGCCGGCTCGCTCGTGGCCGAGCGCCGCCGCGGGACGCTGGCTCGCCTGCGGGTCACGCCGGCGGGCCTGACGGGCCTGCTCGTGGCCAAGCACGCCGCCTGCGCCGTCACCTGCATGGGGGTCTGCGCGCTGATGGTCCTGCTGGGCGTGGGGCTGGCCGGCCTGCGGCCGGTGGACTGGCCGCTGCTGGTGGCCGCCTCGGCGTGCACGTCCCTGGGCTTTGCCGGCCTGATGCTCCTGATCGCCGGCCTGGCCACCTCAGAGCCGGCCGCCAGCGGCATGGGCTGGGGCGTGCTGATGCTCCTGGCGATGCTCGGCGGGGCCACCGTCCCCCGCGCCCTGATGCCCCCGTGGCTGAGCGACCTTGCCGGCCTGAGCCCCGTTGCCTGGGCGCTGGACGCTTTCGAGCACGCGCTGTGGCGGGGCGGGGGGTGGCCCGCTGCGACGCACCAACTCGTGCGCCTGGCGGCGCTGGGCGTTCTGGCCGCCGCCGCGGGCGCCCCAGCGGCCCGGTACCTCGGCCCGGCGCGCCGGGGCGCTCCTGACACCTGATCCCCGCCCGGCCGCGCCCCGGGCGGGCCGGGTCATCTATACTGCCCCGCAACCGTGCGTTCACTAACCAGCGCCATGACACCCCAAGGCCACACCCCAGCGAGCACGCCTGCGCACGAGATCTGGGACCGGGTCCATTCCTGGCCCATCCCCTCCTCGGAGTCGGCCGGCCTGGCCGCCCGGGTGGCCGTGGCCGGTCCCGGCCCCACCGCGCCCCAGAACGGCTCGGCCCTCCAGATCGAGCCCGCCCGCGGCATCCCGGTCGTCTTCCTCCACGGCCTGGTCGGCCTCAACGACCACTGGGAGACCGCCGTCGTCGGCCTGCGCGCCAGGCTCTGGTGCGTCGGCTTCGAGCTCCCCCTGCTCAACCTCCGCGGCGACGACTGCTCCATCGAGGGCGTCACCGCCCTGACCGCCTCGTTCCTCAGGCAGCACTTCCACACGCCCCCGATCCTGGTGGGCAACTCCTTCGGCGGGCACGTGGCCCTGCGCATCGCCCTTGAGCACCCCGACCTGTGCGGCGCCCTGGTGCTGGCCGGGTCCTCGGGCATGCTCGAGCAGTCCACCGTCGCCGAGGTGCAGATCCGCCCCAGCCACGAGTGGCTCCAGAAGAAGATCGGCGAGCTGTTCTACAACTCGGCGGCCATGAACCCGGCCGACGTGGACCGCGCCTTCGAGGAGCTGTCCAACCGCGACTCGGCCCGCGCCATGATCCGCCTGTCCCGCTCGGCCCGGCGCGACGTGCTCCGCGAGCGCATCAACGCCATCGCCCAGCCCACCCTGCTCATGTGGGGCCGCCAGGACGTCGTCACGCCGCCGGCCGCCGCTGAGGCGTTCCACCAGAAGATCAAGAACTCACGCCTGGTCTGGTTCGACAACTGCGGCCACGTGCCCATGGTCGAGGCGTCCCAGGGCTTCATCGACGAGATGCTCCGCTTCGCCCACCACCTGGGCGCACAGGCGGTCTGAGAGCTGCGGCCGGGCCAGCCGGCGGCGCGGCCTTCCCGCACCCACCGGCCCTCCGCCCACCGGCACCCGTCCCCCCGCCCCCCCACGCCGCCCCACGCACCCCGCACGGCGATCCCACCGATGCCCACCGCGTCGCACTCCTGGACAAGCCTGATCGGCCTCGGCCTGGGCCTCACCCTCCGCCGACGCGTGGCGTACCTGAGCGACCTTGGCGCCCGGCGCCGCGACGCCGCCCAGACCCAGCTGGCCCAGCTCCGGGCCCTGCTGCGCGCGGCCCGGCGCACCGAGTTCGGCCTCGCCCACCGCTTCGAGCGCCTGGCCGCCCTGCCCGACGGCGACCTGCTCCGCGCTTACCAGGCCTCGCTCCCGCCGGCCGAGTACGCCGCCTTCGCCGGGCCCCTGGCCCAGATGCGCCAGCACGCCCGGCCGGACGTGCTCTGGCCAGGCCTGGTCAGGCACTTTGCCCAGACCTCGGGCACCACCGCCGGGGACAAGTTCATCCCCGTCTCCAAGCAGATGCTCCGGAGCAACTACCGCGCGGCCCTGGACATCTTCGCCCACGCGGTGCGCTTCGGCGTCCGGCTCCCCTGGCTCCTGGGGGGCAAGTCGCTCTTCCTGGGCGGCTCGACCACCCTGGAGGTCAACGAGCACGGCATCGCCACAGGGGACCTGTCCGGCCTGGTCACGCCGCTGATCCGCTGGCCGATCTCCGAGATCTACCTGCCCGGGCCCGAGATCGCGCTCATGAGCCACTGGCCCTCCAAGCTCCGCGCCATGGCCGCCCGGTGCCTGGACCAGGACGTGCGCATGCTCAACGGCATGCCCTCCTGGGCCCTGGTGCTCTTCGAGCGCGTGCTGGAGCTGGCCCGCGCCGCCGGGCGCAAGGCCGGCACCATCGCCGACGTCTGGCCCAACCTGGGGCTCTTCGTCCACGGCGGCGTCAACTACGCCCCCTTCGACGCCCGCGTGCGGACCATGCTCAGCGGCTCGCCGGCCGGGCCGGACTTTGCCGCACGCGTCGAGCTCTACCCCGCCTCCGAGGGCTTCATCGCCATCCAGGACACCCCGGCCAAGCCCGGCCTGCGCCTGCTCACGGACATCGGCAACTTCTACGAGTTCATCCCCCTGGAGCGCATCGACGACCCGGCGGCCCCGGCCTTCATGTGCCACCAGGTCGACAAGGGGCAGCGCTACGTCGTGTGCATGTCCACCTGCGCGGGGCTGTGGCGCTACGTCATCGGCGACGTGGTCGAGTTCGACTCCGTCCCGGACGCCCCCGCATGGGCGACCGGCACCGCCGCCCGCGCCGGCGACGGCCCGCCCAGGCTCCGGATCGTCGGCCGGCACCGCCACTTCATGAACGCCTTCGGCGAGAACCTCATCGTCGAGCACATCGAGAACGCCGCTGCTGCGGCCTCCAGGGCCACCGGCCTGATGATCGGCGAGTTCACCGCGGCGCCCGTCTACCCCGGGCCCGGGCGCCGGGCCGGGCTGGAGCTGCTCCTGGAGGTCGCCGACCCGACGCCGGCCCCCGTCAACGCCCTGGCCGCCTTCGCCGACGCCTTCGACAGGTCCCTCAAGGCTCAGAACGTCGACTACACCACCAAACGCACCGACTCGGTTGGCATGGCCGGGCCGACGGTGACCCCCATGCCGATCGGGGCCGTGCACCGCTGGCTGGCCTCTCGCGGCAAGCTCGGCGGCCAGCACAAGGTCCCCCGCTGTGCCAATCACCGCGACTACGCCGACGCGCTGAGGGGCTTTGCCCTTGCTGGCCCAGCGACGCCAGCGCCTCCCGCTGGGCGGGTGTAGGCCGCCCACGGGGGCCCAGTCGTTGTTCGATCGTCGTCCAGGGGTTGCCGGGGGGGTTGCCCGGTGGGTTGCCCGGTGGGTTGCCCGGTGGGTTGCCCGGTGGGTTGCCGGGGGGTCACGCACGCGCGACCGACCGTTGCGCTTGCGCGCGCCGATCTTGGCTAAACCTGAACACACGCGGGCTGGATCGGGTATTCTCTCGATCATGAGCCACCCCCCCGCTGCCCCCGCCACCACCCCTGTCGCTCCCGCTCGCACCAACGCCGCCCCCCAGGCCAGCTCGCTCGCCCGCCCGCGGGCGCGAGTCCGCCTGACAGCGGCAGTGCTCCTGGCCGCCGCGTCCGGGCCCCTGACAGCGTGCGCAGCGATCAGCGCCGACGACCGCGAGGCGGTCAGCGGGGCTGTGGCCTCGGTGTCGGCCTTCCAGGACGTGGCCCGGGCGGTGGGGCTGGCGCAGTTCCCGTCGCTGAGCCCCGACGGACGCGTGATGGTGTTCACATGGCTGGGTGACCTGTGGGCGGCGCCGGTCGAGGGCGGGATCGCCTCGCGG
The DNA here is from genome assembly GCA_013822085.1 of Isosphaera sp. Lineage (GTDB taxonomy): Bacteria > Planctomycetota > Phycisphaerae > Phycisphaerales > UBA1924 > WM-009. The sequence goes on from PNJV01000005.1 coordinate 60,506, forward strand.
CTGACGGCCCACGCCTCGCCGGAGCGGCGCAGCGCCGTGTGGGGGCCCGCCGGCGGGCCGTACACGGTGGCCTTCGAGTCGTCGCGCGACGGGGGGCGGTCGATCTACACGGCGCCGCTGGCCCTGCGCGACCCCGGCGCGGGCCCGGCGGGGGGCTTCGTGCTCGGCGAGATCCGGCGGGTGACCTTCACGGGCCGGGCCCTGTCGCTCTACGGCTTCACGCCCGACGGCCGCGAGCTGCTGCTCAACGGGCAGATGGAGCCCGAGATCTTCCGCGGCGTGCGCATGTACTCGGTGCGGATCGACGGCCCGCGCACCGCCGAGGGCGACCGGCCCGAGTCGGCCGGCGCGCCGATCGTCCCGCTGAGCCAGGCCTACGGCTACAACCCGCGCCCCACCGCCGACGGCAAGGGGGTGCTCTTCTACCGCCGCCGGGCCGACTTCAACCGGCCGCGCTACACCGGCCCGGGCAACGCGGACCTGTGGCGCATGGACCTGCCCGCCGGGCCCGGGCAGGAGCCGGCCTTCACGCGGCTGACCAGCTCGGCGCACAACGACGGCGACGGCTTCGGGCTCCCCGACGGCTCGGTGGTGTACATGTCCTCGCGCGACGGCACCAACAACCTGTACCTGCTCGGGCCGGGCCAGGACGACGGCTCCTCGGGCGGTCCCAAGCAGCTGACGTTCTTCAAGCCCAGCGCCGCGGAGGTGACCCTCGGGCACGGCGTGCGCGACCTGGCGGTGTCGCAGGACGGCAGCCGCGCGGTCTTTGCGGTGTGGGACACGCTCTACAGCCTGGACCTGGGCGCGGCGCGCTCGTCCTTGCAACCGGTGGCGCCGCGCGCGGTGCGGATGGTCGGCTCGGCCGACGCGACGGAGCTCGACTACGTGCGCCAGGACCTCTCCCGCCAGGTGAGCGAGGCGGCGGTGAGCCCCGACGGGCAGACGGTGGCGGTGATCGCGCGGGGCCAGGTGTTCATCAGGCCGACGGCCGAGGGGCGGCCGACGCGCCGGCTCACCAGCGAGATCGGGCGCGCCTCGGGGCTGGCGTGGTCGCCCGACGGGCGGACGCTCTTCTTCGCCTCGGACGCGGGCGGGCCGAGCCAGCTGTACTACGCCACGGTCTCGCTGACGCGCTCGGACCTGGGCGCCAGCGAGTCCGAGGCAGCCGGTCAGGACGACCAGGAGAAGAAGCCCGAGCCGCCGACGCAGGCCGCAGCCGAGGCCAGCAATGAGGAGAGCAGCGAGGCGGGCCAGCCCGCCGAGCCGCCGGCCGCGGCGCCGACCGAGCCGCCCGCAGACCCCAAGGCCGACGAGCCCAAGGCCGACGGCGCGCCCGCCCAGGGCGAGGCCAAGCCGGCCGCCAAGCCCAAAGCGCCCAAGGTCGATCACGGCAAGCGGTGGGCCGAGTCGCTCGAGTACACGGTGACCAGGCTCGAGCTGCCCGGCCTGCCCACGGGCCCCAACGACGGCGTGCTGGGCGTGGAGCTGCGCGACCCGCAGCCGTCGCCCGACGGGACCAAGCTGCTGGCCATCAAGGGGCTTGGCGACCTGGTGCTCATCGATCTGTTCACCAAGCAGTCGCGCGTGATCTTTGCGGGCTGGGACGCGCCGCAGGTGCGCTGGGCGGCCGACTCGCGCCACGTGGTCTACGAGCGGCAGGACCTGGACTTCAACAGCGACCTGTGGCTCCAGGACACGGCGCCCGACGCGGCGGGGGCCCTGCCGGCGGCGACCAACCTGACGCGCCACCCGGACCTGGACAGCTCGCCGCGGCTGAGCGCCGACGGCAAGGTGCTCTACTTCCTTGCCGGGCGCGGCGACGACGGGCAGTTCGACGTGTACGCCGTGAACCTGGACCGGACGCTCGACGGCATGGCCGGGTACGAGCGCGACGAGTACTTCAAGAAGGCCGCTGAGGCGGCCAAGAAGCGGGCCAAGCCGATCGAGCCGGTGCTGTGGGACACGCCGGGGGCGACGCCGCCGGCCAAGCCGCTGGTCGAGCCGCTGGTGTTCGGGGACCTGAGCGACGTGCACCTGCGCGCGCGGGTGCTGGTGGGCACGCTGGGCTCCAAGAACGGGCTCGAGATCACGCCGGGGGGCGACCGGGTGATCTTCAGCGGGGCCGTCGAGGGCGCAGCCGGGGGCGGCGCGGCGCCCGGTGCGCCGGGGGTGCCCGGCGCCGGCGACGGGCCCGGGGCGGGCCGGGCGGTGTACAACGTGTCGTTCAAGAACGACGACCGCAAGACGATCACCACCGGCGGCGCCGGGGGCGTGGCCGTCACGCGCAGCGGCGACAAGGTCTCGTTCGTGCGCGGCGGGCAGGCCCTGACCAGCGGGATCAACGGGGGGCGGGCCGACACGCTGGGGATCGACGCGCCGGTGACGGTCGACATCGCCCGGCTCCAGCGCCAGAAGTTCCTCGAGGGCGCCCGGGCGATCGGCAACGGGTTCTACTCGCTCAAGGGGCTCGACTGGCGCGCCCTGAGCGAGCGGTACGCCGGCCTTGCGCAGCTCACGCGGACGCCCGACGAGTTCGACCGCGTCTTCTCGCTGCTCCTGGGCGAGCTGGACGGCTCGCACACCGGGATCACCTCGCCGCGGACGAACCTGGGCGCCGGCGAGGCGCCCGAGACCGGGTTCCTGGGCGTCGACACCGACCCGGCGCCGGGCGGGTACCGGGTGCGCCGCGTCATCCCGCGCGGGCCGGCCGACGTGCAGGGGGCCAAGCTCAAGGTGGGCGACTTGATCACGTCGATCGACGGCGTGCGGCTCTCGGCCGACGCGCAGAGCCCGCCGCGGACGGACCTGCACGCGGCCCTGAGCGGGGCCGCGGGGCGCGAGGTGATCGTGTCGTATGTGCCGGCGGGCGTGCCCGCCGGCGGCGGGGCCGAGAAGCGGTCGCTGATCACGCCGATCTCGGACGGGGCCGAGACGAACCTGCGCTACGCCGCCGAGACCGAGCGTCGGCGGGCGGAGGTGGACCGGCTCAGCGGCGGCCGGCTGGGGTACCTGCACATCCGCGGCATGGACGCGGCGTCGGTGCGGGCCTTCGAGCGGGACCTGTACGCGGCGGCGCACGGCAAGGAGGGCCTGATCATCGACGTGCGCGACAACGGCGGCGGCTCGACGGCGGACATCCTGCTCTCGTCGCTGACGGCGCCCCGGCACACCTACACCGTGCCGCGCGGGGCCGACGCGGCCGGCGTGCCCAAGGACTCCTACCCGCGCGACCGCCGGCTGATCTACGGCTACAACCGGCCCATCACGGTCATGATCAACGAGAACTCGTTCTCCAACGCCGAGATCTTCGCCCACGCCGTCAAGACGATCGGCCGCGGCAAGCTCGTCGGGACGCAGACCTTCGGCGGCGTGATCTCGACGGGCGCAGCGACGCTCATCGACGGCACGACCGTGCGCATGCCCTTCCGCGGCTGGTACCTGCCCGACGGGCGCGACCTGGAGAGCAACGGCGCAGCGCCGGACATCGACGTGCCGCAGCTGCCCCAGGACGAGCACGCCGGGCGCGACGCTCAGCTCAGCGCCGCCGTGGCCGAGCTCATGACCCGGGCCACGGAGGCCACACGCCAGCTCGGGCCGCGCACCCCCTGAGCCGGCCTCACGCCCTGAGGCTCCCGCGCATCCCCGGCCGCATCGGCGCCGGCACGGCCCCGCGGTGTGGCCTCGGGGCCGGGGGCGGATATCCTCACGCGCCGCGGCGGTCGCTCGCGGCTGAGACACCACCCCCGCCGGCGCACGCCGCACGAAAGGCACCCCATGGCCGACAACCACCCCACGCAGGCCCAGCCCAACCAGCAGCAGATCCAGTTCCGCATCGACGACTCGCGCATGCACACGGCCTACGCCAACACCATCCGCACCACGCCCACCGGCGACGAGGTGATCCTGGACTTCGGGATCAACCTGCCCTCGCCCGGCCCCGACGGCAAGCCGATGCTGGTCTTCGACGTCGGCTCGCGCGTGGTGCTCAACTGGCGCGGGGCCAAGCGGCTGGCCGTCTCGCTGAGCCAGATCGTTCGGCAGTTCGAGGAGGCCAACGGCGAGATCCCGCTGGGCAACCAGCAGCAGCAGGCCAGCGGCCCGCGCATGGCGCACTAATAACCCCTCAAGCCCGGGCGTCATCCCCCGCACCCCCACCCCCACCCCCCGTCACGCTCTCATCGCCCCACAACCGATCCGCTCCCCCGGGGCGGGCCCGGCGCGGGTGGTGCGCTCCAGCGCCGGCCGCGGGGTGGGAGATGATCCGGGCACACTGGCGCCTCTACCAAGCGCCGCTGAGGATCTGGTCGATGGCGTGCGCCACGCCGTCGGCGGCGTTGGATCGCGTCCGGCGCTGTGCCGCAGCGGCGACGGCCGGCTCGGCGTTGTCCATGGCGATGCCCAGGCCGGCGTGGGTGATCATGGACAGGTCGTTGGCCTGATCGCCGATGGCGGCGGTGCGGGCGGGGTCCAGGCCCAGGCGGGCGCAGAGCCTTAGGACGGCCAGCCACTTGTCGGCGTGGGCGTGGAAGAGCTCGACGATGTGGACGGTGTGCATGCCCAGCCGGCGGCACTCGTCCGGGAGCGCCGCTGAGCGGAAGTGCTGCACCGCGGCGCGCGGGGCGAAGGTGTGCCGGGCCAGGCGGGCCAGGGCCTCGACGGGCTCGTTGGCGCGGTACATGCCCACGCGGAGGGTGTCGGCCGGGTGCTCGTCCAGGCTCGGGTCGGTGGCGAAGCGGACGCTGACACCGATGAACGAGAACCACCAGCGGGTGGACTCGTCGAGCCCGCTCGGGCCGCGCTGATCGACGACGAGGTAGTCGTAGCCGGCGGCGTGGTGGTCCTTGAGGATCAGCGCGGCGTGGCCGTGGTCGGCCAGGAAGGCGATGGCCTCGTGGGTCAGGCCGCGGTCGAGGGTGCGGCGGTCGAGGGTGCGGCCGGTGGCGGGGTCGGCCAGCATCGCGCCCCCGCTGACGACCATGGGGGCCGTCAGGCCCAGGTCGCCGACCAGCGGGAGCGTCTCGGATGCGGACCTGCCGGTGCAGATGACCACGGCGATGCCGGCGTCGGCGGCTGCGCGCACGGCGCGGCGGTTGGCCTGGGAGACGCGTCCGGAGGGGTTCAGGAGCGTGCCGTCGAGGTCGATGGCCAGGAGGTCGTACTGGGGGCGCATGAGGCAGGGTACCGGGCGGGTCGCTCGGTGCGTGGCCGGGGGCTGGCGTCCGGCCGCGGGCCCGGCGGGCGCTCGGCTGCGGCCGCGTGGGGCGGGGTCAGAGCGTGGCGTCGTCGTCACGGCCGAACTTGACGCGGTTCTTGCCCTCGCGCTTGCCCTCCAGGAGCAGCTCGTCGGCGCGGTTGAGGAGCTCGCGGGCGTCGCGGCCGTCCCACGGGTAGGTGACCAGGCCGCCCGAGAGCGAGAGCGGCCCGGGGGCGGACTCGAGCTTGGGGAAGCGGTGGGACTGGATCTGACGCTGGAAACGCTGGACGATGGGGACGATCGAGGAGAGGGGCTTGGCCGAGGCGCGGCGCTGGGAGGAGGGCTCGTAGAAGATCACGGCCAGCTCGTCGCCGCCGAGCCGGCAGACGCGGTCGGAGGTGCGGATGACCGAGCGGAGGAGCTTGACGACCTCGCGGAGGATGGCGTCGCCGGCGGCGTGGCCGAAGCGGTCGTTGAAGAACTTGAAGTTGTCGATGTCCAGCAGCAGGACGGCGCAGGCGGTGCGGCTCTTGCGGCAGTCCTCCAGGGCGTCGGCGAGGTAGTGCTCGAAGAAGCGGCGGTTGAAGGCGCCGGTGAGCGGGTCGGTCATGGCGTGGGAGCGGAGCTCGGCGTGCCGCTGGGCCAGGCCGAGCCAGGCGGCCAGCCACTCGGCGGCGCGCGCAGCGTGCGGCTGGGCGGCGCCGTCGATGCTCAGCCAGCCCAGGGGGCGGCCCTCGTGGACGACCTCGGCGGCGTCGGCCGGCACGCCCGGGCCGCGGGCGGTGAAGAAGTGCACCGTGCTCCCGAGCCGGCGCTGCAGGACGCCCACGGCGTGGGCCGGCAGGTCCTCCGAGCCGGCCAGGACGGCGTCGACCAGGGAGCGGTCGTCGGTGATGGCGTGGGCTCCGAGGGGGCTCTGCGGTGGCGGGGCTGGGTGGGCCTGCGCCGCTGGGGGGACCGGTTGGGGAGCTTGGGCGTGGTGTGGCGCGGGGGCCGGGTGCGTCGCGGGGGCCCGCGGCGCAGGGAGAGGCAGCTCGGGCGCGGGGGCCGGCACGGCCGAGTGAGCCTCGTCCGGCCAGGACGCAGCCTCGAGCTGGTCCAGCCCCGCGCCGGGGAGCACGGCGCCGTCGTAGCCGAACCGCCGGCCGTCGTCGGAGCCGCGCGGGTGATCGACCAGCCGAAGGACGCGCACGTCCGGGCGCAGCCGACGCATCGCGTCGACGAGCCGGCGCTCGGCGTCGGGGTCATGGTCCGGGTCGGCGTGGTCGGGGCCGCTGGTGGCCAGCTCGGGGACGGCGCCGGGGGCGATGACGACGATGGGCGTCGGGGACTGCGCCGAGGCGGGCGGGATGTGGGCCAGCTCGCCCAGCGCGTCGGCGGCGGACTCGACGCGGTAGAGGGCCACCGCGGGCTCCTTGCGCAGCTGGCGGGCCATGGCGCAGCGGCCCACCACCAGCACCGGCACGCGCAGGGCCGGCTCGCTTGGGGCGGGGCCTTGGCTGTGGTGATGGTCGGTCAGCGGGGCATCCATGGGGCGTGCGGGGGGGTGTGCGGGGGTGCGTGCGGGGGGGTCTTTGGGGCGGTGTGCGGCGGAGTGTTTGTGGCGTGCGGGTCGGTGTGGTCGAGCGGGGTCTGGCCGTCGGCGGAGTGCGCGTGGGCGGTGTGGTCGCCGGGGGTGTGATCGCCGGCGGCGTGGTCGCCCAGGAGCATGGCCAGCTCGTCGCTGGTCAGCGAGACCGGCTCGTGAACCTCGATGCGCAAGGGGCCGGCAACCGGTTGCGGGGCGGTTGCGTTGTGAGCCATCGGGTAGACGAGCCTGGGGCCCGAGGGCTGATCTTCCCGGACGTTGCGCAGCTGGAAGGGCAGCGGGGCTGGGCCGGGGGCGGCCTGGGAGCCGTTCATGGCCCCGGGGGCCCGGGGGGTTTGAGTGTGGTGGGTTTGAGTGTGGTGGGTTGGGGTGCGGGCGCTTGGCACGCGCGCCAGCGGGGCTGGGGTGCCAGCGACCAGCCAGGCGCTCCAGGCGTGGTCCGGTAGCGGCTGAAGGCCAGGTTTGGCGCCCGAGAAGAGCGGGGCGTGGCCCTGGGCGTCGGCGTGCAGCAGCGAGGGCGCGCGCGGGGCGTGCGCAGCAGGGGCGGAGTGGTCAGCAGGGACGGGAGGGGCGGGGGCGAGGGGGGGCAAGGGCGGGAGCGCGGCTGCGGGCCAGAACGTCCAGAGCGAGACGCGCGGGACGTACGCGCGGGCGGCGCGGCAGAGCAACGCTGCGGCGTGGAGAGCCCGGGCTGACGGCACGGCCACGCGCCCGGGCGCGCCGGCGGGCGGCCCAGCAGCGCACAGGATCAGGAGGCGGGCGCGGTCGGGTGACTCGGCGGCATCGGCGCACAGGGCGGCCATGGCGTCGACGGTGTGCGCAGCGACCGAGAGGTGGACGCTGCGACGCGTCAGGGCGGCCAGCAGCGCAGGGTCGGGGGCGGAGCGCGGGCACAGGAGCACGGCGCATGCTGGGGCGCGTGCTGCAAGGGGATGGCCTGACCGGGGATCGGGCATGGTGTCCGGGAAGAACGCGGCGGGGCCGGCGGTGCCCGACGGGGTGCACCGACGGCTGCGCGCCGACCAATGGCCTGACGGGTTCGGGGTCGCTGCGGCGTATTTTACGCGCGCTGGGGGGCCAGGAGCAGGTCGGCGACCCTCTGGGCGCCGTCGGCCGGGCCCAGGGAGTGGCCGGCGTCGCGCATGCGCTGGATCTGGGCCGGGTCGTTGATGAGACGGTCCAGGACCGGCAGGATCGAGGCGCGGTTGGGCTCTGGCAAGGCGTGGTCGGTCAGGACCACGGCGCTGCCGGCGGCGGCGAGGCGCTCGGCGTTGCGGGCCTGGTGGTGGTCCTTGTGGAACGGGTAAGGAAGGAAGACGGCCGGGGTCGCTGAGGCCCAGGCCTCGGCGACGGTGCCCGCGCCGGCTCGGCCGATGGCCAGCGAGGCGGCCCCCCACCAGGCGCCCATGCGGGCTGTGAAGGGCTCGACCACCGCGGTGATGCCGGCGTGGGCGTAGGCGGTGCGCAGCGCCTCGGCGGTGAGGGCGTTGGGCTCGGCGGGGTCCGAGCCGCACTGATGGAGGACCTGCCAGCTCGTGGGCAGGACGGAGCGTCCGCCGCGTGCGCCGCGGAGGAGGTCGATCATCAGGCGGTTGATGGACGCGGCGCCGAGGCTCCCGCCGGTGACCATGAGCACGTGGCGGCCTGGGTCCAGGCCCAGGGCCTGGCGGCAGTGGGCCAGATCGCCCGGGGGCAGGGCCGAGGCGCGGACGATCGGCGGGATGAGGTTCCAGCGGAGGCCGCCGGCGGCGCCGATGTCGTAGACCGACAGCGGCGTGCAGCGTGGCGTGCTGGCGGGCGTGCTGGCGGGCGTGCTGGCGGGCGTGCTGGCGGGGTTGGTGGGTGGGGATGCGTCGCGTTTGGCCAGGCTCGCGGCGTGCTGGGCGATCATGACGGTGGCGCGGCCGGGGAAGGCGTCGAGGTTGATCAGCGTCAGGGGCACGCCGCGGCGGAGCGCGACCCTGGCAAAGGGCCCGGCGACGAAGCCGCCCAGGCTGACGACCTCGACGCGCTGGTCGGAGTTCTTGGCCATGGCGTCCAGGAGCCGGCGCGCCTGGGAGGTGGCGGCCTGGAAGCCGCGCGCAAAGCGCCACAGCCCCAGCGGGCTACGCCGGAGCGGCCGGGCTGGGGAGGGCTCGAAGCGGACGGCGGCGGGCCCGAGCACGGCGCGATCGACGGGGCGGTCGGCGCAGACAAAGAGCGCGCCGGCTGCTCGGCCCAGGCGTGCCGAGAGGGCCTCCCAGATGGCCAGGGCGGGGTAGATGTGCCCGCCGGTCCCGCCGCCGGCAAAGACGAACGTGGTCCGTCGCGGGGCTGTGGGCATCGACCCGCGGGCGCCCGGCGTCGGGAGCGTCGATGGGCGATGCGGATGGGCGTGCGCGGGGTCGGAGACTGGGGAGATCATGCGCGCGGCTCCGGGGCCAATGACCAGAGTGTGCCCCGTGCGGAGAGATCGGCCGCGGTGGGTGCCAGCTTGGGCTCGGGCAGGGGCTGGGGTGGCAAAGCCACCGCGTGCGGTGCCGGGCCGGCGTTGGCTCGAGCGATGGCCCCGGCGTTGGGCGAGGGGTTCTCGGAGGTCGGCGGCGGGGCGGCCGGCGTGGGCGTGGGCGTGAATGGGGCTGGGCCGCGCGGCCTGGGCACGCCGGCGCGGGCGGGTGCGCCAGCGGTCGCGATCAGGACGCCGAGCATGGCCGCGGTGAGGATCCAGCCGGTGCCGCCGGAGGACAGGAGCGGCAGCGCGATGCCCTTGGTGGGCAGGAGCCCGGTCACGACGCCCATGTTGATCAGCGCCTGGAAGGCGACGGTGGCCATGACGCCCAGGCCCAGCAGCCCCAGGGCGCGCGAGGGCTGCGAGCGGACGATCAGGCAGCCGGCTGCGAGCATGGCCAGGTAGAGCGAGCCGACGACCAGCGCGCCGGCCAGGCCCAGCTCCTCGGCGATGATGGCAAAGAGGAAGTCGGTGTCGTCCTCGGGCAGGTAGGCGAACTTCTGGAGGCCGTGCCCCAGGCCGCGGCCCGAGAGCCCGCCGTGGGAGACGGCCACCAGCGATTGGATGATGTGGTAGCCGTCGCCGTCTGGGTCCTGGTATGGGTCGAGCCAGGTGGTGATCCTGCCCAGGCGGTAGGGGTTCTGGATCACCGCGGCCACGACGCCGAGCAGGCCGGGGACCGAGGCGATGGCAAAGTGCCACCAGCGGGCGCCCGCGGCCAGGAGCACAAAGCCCGCCACGCCGGCGATCAGGACGGCGGTGCCCAGGTCCTCCAGGACGATCACGCCGCAGACCAGGCCGACCGCGGCGAGGATGGGCAGGAGCCCCGAGAGTGGCCTGCGGATCGCCGGGCCCATCGCAGCGGCGTAGGCGGCGACGATCGGGACCATGGCCCATTTGGCCACCTCGCTGGGCTGGGCGGTGACGCCCAGCGGGCCGGGGAGCGGGAGCTTGATCCAGCGCGCCGACCCGTTGACCTCGCGCCCCAGGCCCGGGATGTAGACCACGGCCAGCGCCCCCAGGACGGCACCCAGGGCCACCCACAGGCTCAAGAGGCCCCAGCCGTTGCGGGCGTGGCCCCGGTGCGCGGCCGCGGGGAGCGGCAGGCCCCGCTGGCGCCACTCCAGGGCCAGGAGCGGTCGCAGGAGCAGCCGCGGCGAGAGCCAGGCGGCCAGGCCCATGGCGGCCATGGCCATGAACATGTGCACCGTGGGCGCAGAGGCCAGCACGCTGGCCGGGGTGATGCCCGGGGTGCCGACGCTCATGAGCGCGGAGTTGACCATCACCACGCCGAGCGTGAGCAGGGCCAGCGCGCTCAGAGCCACCATGTGCCCGGGGCGGAGCATGCGGCAATGTATCGGGAAAGCGGGCCCGGCTGGGCGAGAAGTATGCGCTGGCGGGGTGGGCGAGCGGTCAAGCGTGCGCGTCGGCGGGTCCGGCCGGCGCGGCTGAGGGGGTCGGGGGGCGGTCGACGACCATGATCTGATCCAGCGGCTTGCGGTGGATGTCGGGGACCTGGCAGTGATCGGCGGGGTAGCCCACGGGGATCAAGAGGAAGGGCCGCTCGTGCTCGGGCCTGTGGAGGACCTGGGCGAGGAACCCCATGGGGCTGGGCGTGTGAGTCAGGGTTGCCAGGCCGGCCTGCTGGCAGGCGGCCAAGAAGAGCCCCACGGCGATGCCGACCGACTCGTTGACGTAGTACACCTGGCCGCCGTCGTCGTCGCGCATGAGCTTGAAGACAGCCACGAGCCACGGCACGGTCTCCAGGAAGGGCTTGTGCGGGTCGGTGGCGAAGGGCTGGAGGTCCGTGAGCCACTCCTGCGAGGCCCGGCGGGCGTAGAACTCGCGCTCCTCGGCCTCGGCGGCGTGGCGGATCTGACGCTTGAGGTCGGCGTCCTGGATGCACACGAAGCGCCACGGCTGCTTGTTGGCGCCCGAGGGGGCTGTGCCGGCGGCGCTGACGCACCACTCGATGGTCTGGCGCGAGACGGGGCGGTCGGAGAACATGCGCACGGTGCGACGCAGCCGGACGGTGTCGTAGAATCGCTTGGCGGCGGCCTCCGGCGGGATGTCCGGGGTGAAGGGGGCGTACGGGACGAATGGGGCTGCGGTGGCCATGGGCGAGGATAGATCGGCGACGGGGCGCTGCGCGGGGGTGGCCGGCGGCGAGGCACCGTCAATGGCCGCTGGGCGAACCGTCCCAGGGAGGACGCGGGGGCTCGATCGGGGCCCAAGGGCCGGCTAGTATTGCGGCTTGCTCGCCCGGCCCGGGCGAGCGGCTGCGCCGCTGGGGCGTTCCCGGCGCGCGGGCGAGGACGTTCGAGAGTTTCCCGAAGCGCCCAAGCGCGGCGGGTTCGGCGGCTGGGGCGTGCGCCCCGGCGTGCCGAGCGGGCCCCCGTCGCCGGTGTCGCTGCACGAAGGACGACCGATGGCCAACCAGCTTGTGGCGGACCTGATCGAGGCGGGGATCCATTTCGGTCAGCGGGGTGCGAACTGGAACCCGAAGATGGCGCCCTACATCTGGGGCAAGCGCAACGGGATCCACATCATCGACATCAAGGAGACCGTCAAGGGGCTGCTGCTGGCCAAGCGGTTCATCGCGCGCGTGGTCGCTGAGGGCAAGGACGTGTGCTTCGTCGGGACCAAGCGGCAGGCCCGCGACGTGATCACCCAGCGCGTCGGCGACGTGAAGATGCACTACGTGATCGAGCGCTGGCTGGGCGGGACGCTGACCAACTTCCGCACGATCCGGGCGCGCCTCAAGCGGCTCGAGGAGCTCGACGGCATCGAGAACACCGGGGGCTACGCCAGCTATTCCAAGAAGATGGAATCGCAGCTGCGGCGCGAGCACCGCAAGATCAAGCGGAACCTCGAGGGCATCCGGGCGATGGAGAAGCTGCCCGGGGCGGTGGTGGTGGTGGACACCAGCCGCGAGGTCAACGCGCTGCGCGAGGCCAAGAAGCTGGGCATCCCGACGGTGTGCCTGATCGACACGGACGGGAACCCGGAGCTTGCCGACATCGCCATCCCCGGCAACGACGACTCGATGCGGTCGATCGACGTGGTCATCCGCGAGCTGTGCCTGGCCGTGAGCGAGGGCAAGCAGCAGCGCAGCCAGGGCGGCGTGGGCGAGGCTCCCGGCGGCGCCGACGGGCGGCCGCGCCGCTCGGCACGCGTGCAGTACCGCGCCGACCAGGCCCCGCCGATGCCCGAGGAGATGGCCGCCGCCGGCACCCCTACTGGCACCTCCCCCACCACCCCCACCGCCGCCGCCACAATTGCCGCCGCACCCACCCCCACCGCCACCGCCGGCGACAAGCCCAAGGCCTGAGCGCCGGCTCGAGCGCCTCGCCGCTGTCCACACACTACCGATCGAGGAGCAACCGTGAGCGAGATCCCCGCAAGCGTGGTGATGACCCTCCGCAACCGGACCGGGCTGTCGATGATGGAGTGCAAGAAGGCCATCGTCGAGGCCAGGGGCGACCTGGGCAAGGCGGAGGAGCTGCTGCGCAAGAAGCTCAAGGGCAAGATGGACGCGCGGACCGACCGGGCCGCGGGCGAGGGCCGCATCGCTGTGGCCATCCACACCGGCCCCGACGCCGGCGGGGCGCACCCGCACGCGGCGATCGTCGAGCTGCGCGCCGAGACGGACTTCACGGCCAAGAACGAGCAGTTCATCGCCGCCGCCCAGCGCGCAGCCGAGCTGGCCGCTGAGTCCCCCGCGGGCCGGGTCGCCGGCCAGGGCGCGATCAGCGCCACGCTCGACCAGGTCCGCATCACCACCGGGGAGAACTGCTCCTTTGCCCGCGGCGAGAAGCTGCTGGGCAACGCCGCCAGCGTCTTTGGCGCCTACGTCCACCACGACGGCAAGAAGGGCGTGCTCATCCAGGCCGAGGGCGTGAACGCCGAGACCCTGCGCGACATCGGGATGCACATCGTCGCTATGGTGCCGGCGCCCAAGGGCATCAGCCCCGCCGACATCCCGCAGTCAGTCGTCGACAAGGAGCGCGCGTTCCGGCTTGAGCAGGCCATCGAGTCCGGCAAGCCCAAGGAGATCGCCGAGAAGATGGTCGAGGGGGCCATCCGCAAGTTCTTCGAGGACATCGCGCTGCTAGAGCAGCCCTACGTCAAGGACCCTTCGAAGAAGGTCAAAGACATCGTCGGCGCTGGGGGCAAGATCATCACGTTCAAGCACTGGCTGGTCGGCGAAGCGACCGAATAACCACGCCGAGTGTCATGATCGCGTCAAAGTTCGCCCCGAGCCGCGGAAAAAGCGCTCCCGAAGCGCGATGATTCTTTCGTTGTCGTGACCAGCGTGTACACTTGAGTGTTGACCGCCCTGAGGGAGAGGGCGAGATCGTGCCCCTGGGAGTCCGAAAGGATGGTCCGGGGGTTTTTTATGCGCACACCGCCGCGAGATGCACAGAGCGGTGCGCCTTGACGAATCAGTCGCGGACCGATGGCGCAGCTGGCCCGTGCCGCTTGACACGAAATTGACACGCAACAATCCGCGGAATATTTGACGCGCGCAGCCCGTGGGCCCTTCAGTTGTGCATGATCACACACGCTGCGCGTTGGATGGCTCGGTCGATGGTTGGACGTTCTGGGGCGGTCGCTGCGCTGCTCGCGTCGGCGGGCGTCTGCTCGGTGGCGCTGGGCGGCCCCGGCTGCAGGGAACTGCCGAGGCTTGATGCCGACGGCACGGCGGTGATGGAGGTCGCCGAGGTCAGCGCCCCGGTGAGCGACCCGTGGCCGACCAACTCGGGCAAGATCGATCACAGCAAGGCGCTGACGACGATCGTGTTCGGCTCGTGCGCGCGGTCGGACCGGCCGCAAGAGATCTGGGAGATGATCAACTCGGCAAAGCCGGAGCTGTTCCTGTTCATCGGCGACAACGTGTACGTGGACATCCCCAACCGGAACCCCGGGGCGGCGGACTTTGCGCCCAAGTACGCCGAGCTGGCGGCGTTCGAGGGGTACCAGAAGCTGCGCGACTCGTGCCCGATCCTGGTAACGTGGGACGATCACGACTACGGCCTCAACGACGCGGGCAAGGAGTGGCAGCACAAGGGGCACGCGCAGCAGCAGATCCTGGGCTTCTTCGGCGAGCCCGAGGGCTCGCCGCGGTGGGAGCGTGACGGGATCTACGCGTCGTACGTGACCGGCCCCGAGGGCAAGCGCGTGCAGGTGATCATGCTCGACACGCGCTTCAACCGCGACACGCTGGACCGGGTTCCCGGCGAGCGGCCGCGCGGCCGCGGCCCGTACGTGGCCACGACCGACACGAGCAAGAGCATGCTCGGCCAGAAGCAGTGGGAGTGGCTCGAGCGGGTGCTCAGCGAGCCGGCCGACGTGCGGATCCTCGGGTCGAGCATCCAGGTCGTCGCCGACGAGCACGGGTACGAGACCTGGGGCAACATGCCCCACGAGCGGCAGCGGCTCTACGACCTGATCGCCAAGACCGGCGCAAACGGGCTGGTAGCGATCTCGGGCGATCGCCACCTGATGGAGATCTCCGTGGAGCGCCAGGGCGTGCCGTACCCGATCTGGGACTTCACGTCGTCGGGCTTCAACTGGGGCTCGGGCGAGGTGAGCGACCCGAACCAGCACCGCGTGGGCCCGGTGCTGCGTCAGCCGAACTTCGGCGTGATCCGCATCGATTGGGAGAAGGCGGACCCGGAGATCCTGCTCGAAGGCCGCGGCGACAAGGGCCAGGTTCTCACCAGCGCCACCGTGAAGCTGAGCGAGCTCAAAGCGAAGCCCGCGCCGGCCCAGTGATGACGCGGTCACGCCGCGGCGGCGACGCGGTGAGGCGGCGGTGGCAGCGCAGGTCGTCTCGACAAGCTCCCCGGGCCGTGCGGCTCGGGGAGTTTTCATCTGGCGGCAGCACCGCTCAGGCGAGCCGCGACAACGCTCAGGCGAAGGCCAGGGCCATGCCGCCCATGGAGTCCAGGGCCAGCAGGAGCCCCCCACCGCTGCGGCGGGCGACGTCCATCGAGCGCTGGAGGTTCCGGCCCGGGCAGATGGTGCTGTTGAGCTCGCGGTGGGTGTGCACGCGCGAGAGGGGGACGCGGTGGCGCGTCATCTGGAGGGCCAGGAACTGCTCCAGGGCCCACAGGGCGCGGTCGGAGGGCCGCTGCTGGTCGAAGTGGCCCAGGCACAGGACGCCGAGGTTCTCCTCGTTGTGGTCCTGGACGTGCGCGCCCTGGAGGGTGGTCGAGCGGGCCTCCCAGACGCGGCCGGCGGGGTCGATCACGAAGTGGTAGCCGATGTCGGCCCACCGCGAGCCGTCCCGGGCCTTGCGCTGGAGGTGGCTCTGGCGGATGGTCTCGATGCGCGCCGCGGCGGCGGCCTGGTCGGCGCTGGTGAAGGCGTTGACGCCGTCGTGGTGGACGGTGATGCGCGAGACGCGCGCCAGGGGCTTGGTGTTCTCGGGGCGTGCCACGCGGGAGCGCGTCCACGCGGTGCGCGGCAGGACCGCCAGCGTGGCCGTCGGCTTGGGGGTCCCAGCGGGCACCGAGACGGTCGACCCGGCCACCGGGGGCAGCTTGGGTCCATCGCTTGACTGGCCGGGCGTGGGGGTGGGGGTGCCCCAGAGCGGGCCGGGCAGCGATCGCCCCGCCAGCGGGGCCGCTGACTGGCAGGCTGAAAGGGCCATGCCCGCCAGTGCGAATCCGCCGCCGAGCAGGACGCTGCGCCGATCGAGTGGGTGTGACACGGGGACTCCATCGGACAGCGGGCCGGCGATGCTGCACAGACTCATGGCGTGGCGCTGAGTATATCGATGGGGCGGCGGGGTGAGCTCGTGCGCGGGTTGGCGGCGGCGGCAAAGAGGGCGCGATCGCGCAGCCGGTGCGCGGCCGGGGGCGCACGGGGCTACGCCGGCGGCGCGGTGGGCAGCTCGGTCAGCCACCGCGTCCACAGCGCCATCGAGCAGAGGGCAAAGAGCCGCTGGGAGTGGCCGGCGCGCGGTCGGCCCGGCCAGGTGTGCTCGTCCACACGCGGGCCACAGCGGCGCGGTCGGTGGGCAGGCCCGCCAAGGCGTCGGGGGCCAGGAGCAGGCCGCGGCAGGCAGCGGCTGCGCGCGGGTCGGTCCTGAGGAGCTCGCCGATGGGGAAGGCGAAGCCGGACTTGGGCCTGCGCGTCACGTCTGGGGGGAAGCGCCGGGCGGGGTCGGCGCGCAGGATCCTCTTGCGTCGGCCGCGGGGCATGAGCTGGCCCGGCGTCAGCGACAGGGCCAGGTCGGCGGCGCGGGCGTCGCTCAGTGAGCCGACGGAGGGCGCAGCCAGGAAGCGGGCGGGGTCGGCGAGCTGGGGCGCCACAGGCGCAGGACAGCGGCCAGACCGCACATATCAGCGCGGCTCCCGGCGTGCGGCGCGGGCGGGATCGGGCGTGGCTGGCGCGGCTCTCACGGGGCGCCCATCGTGGGGAGGGTCCTGCGGATGCGGTCCTCCTCGGCCAGGATCTGCTGGTCCCACCGGCGCGCGTCGCGGCGCATGTCGCGCAGCATCCAGAGCGTGTGGAGCACGCGCGTCAGGGGCACGCACAGGGCCCAGGAGGCCAGCGAGGCGTGGGTGCGGTCCATGCCGCCGTGGAGGAAGGCGTACGTAGCGCCTAGGTAGGTGCCGTAGAGGATCGGGCTCAGGGCGAGGCGCTGGACCTGCACGCGGGTGGCCTCGCGGAGGAACGGGGTGGGCGGGGGCTCGTAGCTGCTGACCTGGGCGGCCTTGACGACCAGCCGGCCGGCGGTCTTCCACGTGCGCGGCCAGTGGTTGGCCAGCCAGTGGAGCGCGTAGTAGATGGACACGTCCAGGACGATGTCGGCGACCAGGGCGATGGCGATGATCAGGAGCTTGGACTCGTCCGGGACGCCGAGGTAGCGGGAGTAGTGGACGGGGATGGTCGACAGGAGCACGGCGGCGGAGCTGGCGACGAGGATGTTGACGTTGATGTTGACGATCTTGCTTCGGTAGCAGCGGCAGGCCCAGGCCAGCGCACGGCCGAGCACCCAGGGGCGCAGCTCGTGGGCGGCGCACGGCTCGGGCGTGGCTGTGGGGCGGGGCTGGCGTGCGGCGCCCGGATCGTGGTCGGCGCGCGGCTCAGCGGGGGTTGGCGGGGCGGGGCCGTCCAT